>JANNGS010000022.1:0-102474 GCA_031403995.1 Thermoanaerobaculia bacterium | reverse complement strand
GCGGCACGGCGAAGCGCAGCATAGACCAGAAGCGCCAGAAGCAGGGCGGCCGTCGTCACCCCCGCGATAGTCGAGGCGGCATTTGCCTGGGCGTATTCGTTCGCCCCTTCGGGCTCGCTGGCGAACACCGGCACGTCGGTGCCGGGCTCGAACGCAAATCGGTGGCCGTTGGGACATAGCAGGCCAGCGGCTTCCTGCTTGAGGGGCGCGTGATCGCAACCGGACTCGGGGCAGCAATAGGAGGATTGAAGGGTCATGGTGATTCTCTTTTCTGACAGGCGACCCAGAACACGCGCTCGGAGACCCCGTAGTAGTCGTTGTCCGCAAAGCCGAATGAAAAATTCTCGAACCACGGCGAGAGATAGGCGTCGATCTGGTCCTTGTGGGAGAACGCGTGCAGGCGGTAGCCGTCGCGGTTGCCGTAGGGATCGGCCTGGATGCGCAGGGAACCGTCTTCCAGTGCGATCGCATTCTCGAAGATATAGGAAGCTCGACTGGCCACCGATGCCACCATCCAAGCACCCGGTTTCATGACGCGGGCGTATTCCTTCATGTTGTCTGCGAAGGTTTCGCCTTCGTCGCAGTAGTAGCAGCAGTGGCAGGCAAGCAGGTAGTCGAAGTAGGCGTCCTCGAAAGGGATCTGGCTGTTGCGGCCCACGCGCAAATCGGCGTTGTGGCCCAGCTTTCCGAGTCGCTCGTGGGTCTGCCGGACGATACCGTCGGTGATCTCGATTCCGCTCACGGCAAATCCCTGATCGCAGAGGAAGACGGTGTTGCGCCCATCGCCGAACGCGATGTCGAGCACGCGTTCGCCGGCCAGCGGCTTGCGGAAGTTCAGCCCCGGGTCGCCCACCAGGCCGGCGCAGAGATCCGAGACGATATCGCCGTAGAGGTTCTCGAGCAGCAGGATGTCGAATTGCTCGGGGCGCGTCACCAGCTGCATGCAGGTGTTGTCGACGATGCGGTCGTCGGCCAGGATGTCGGGATACCCGGCGGCGACGTCGCGGAAGCAGTCGAGGAAGAGACCGTCCGAGAGCTTCATGATGTTCGCCTTGTGCACCGCAGTCACCCGCTTACGGCCGTTCGCCCGGGCATGCTCGAAGGCGAAGAGGGCGATGCGCGTCGAAGCCCTCTTGGTGATGATCTTGAGGCTCTCGACCACTCCGGGCACGACCGTGTGCTCGAGCCCGCTGTAAAGGTCCTCGGTGTTCTCGCGCACCACGATCAGGTCGACACCTTCGTAGCGGCTCTTCACTGCCGGCATGTTCTTCGCCGGCCGAATGCTCGCGTAGAGGTCGAGGGCGATGCGCAGCTGCACGTTGACCGAGGAGAAGCCGGTCCCGATCGGCGTCGTCACCGGGCCCTTGAGGCCGACGCCGTTGCGGACGATGGAGTCGAGAACCTCCTGCGGCAGCGGATTGCCGTACTTCTCGAGCGCCGCCTGGCCGGCGAGGTGGGGTTCCCATTCGAATTTCGCGCCGGCCGCCGCGATGACGCGCAACGTCGCCGCGCTGACCTCCGGGCCGATGCCGTCGCCGGCGAGCAATGTGATGGTCTTCATGAAGCCTCCGGCACGTATTCTATCGAAGGGGCCGCTGTTAGACTTGCGCCGCTCGTGGCGTGCGCCCGGGCCACTTCCAGGGAGCGACCCGACGATGAAGCACTCCACCAAGAAGTCCGGCTACCTCTCCGGCAGTCGCATCGACCCCAAGGCCCTCACCGGCAAGGAGACCGTCTGGGAGGCTATCGAGGGCGCCTTTACCTCCTACAACGGCGCGCGCCTGCGCGAAGCCTGTCAGCTACTCGCGGGCAAGATGTTGGCCAAGGACTCGACGGTCGGTATGAGCCTCACCGGCGCGCTCACGCCCGCCGGCTACGGCAAGTCCTGCCTGGTGCCGCTCATCGAAGCAGGCTTCATCGACTGGATGATCTCGACCGGCGCCAACCTCTACCACGACACCCATCACGCCATCGGCCTGAAGCTCCATCGCGGCAGCCCCCATGCCGACGATGTCGCCCTGCGCGCCGCCGGAGTCGTGCGCATTTACGACATCGTCTTCGACTACACGGTTCTTCTCGACACCGATCGCTTCTTCCGCCAGGTGATGCGCCTGCCGGAGTTCGACAAACCGATGTCGACCCCCGAGTTCCACTTTCGCGTCGGCCGCTACGTCGCGGCGGTCGAGGACCACCTGGGAATCACCGGCACTTCGCTTCTCGCCGCGGCCTACCGGTACGAGGTCCCGATCTTCACCTCTTCTCCCGGCGACAGCTCGATCGGCATGAACGTGGCGGCGCTGGCGCTCGAGGGTTCGAAGCTCGCGTTCGACGTTTCGGCCGACGTCAATCTCTCGGCGGCCATCGTCTGGGACGCGAAAGCGACCGGCGGCAAGAGCGCCTGCTGGATCGTCGGTGGAGGGAGCCCCAAAAACTTCATGCTGCAGACCGAACCGCAGATCCAGGAGGTGCTCGGGCTTTCTGAAGCCGGGCACGACTACTTCCTGCAGGTGACCGACGCCCGACCCGACACCGGCGGCCTCTCGGGCGCCACTCCCGGCGAAGCCGTCTCCTGGGGCAAGGTCGATCCGGAGAAGCTCCCTGACGCGGTGGTCTGCTATACCGATGCCACCATCGGCCTGCCGCTGCTGACCGCCTACGCCCTGGCGAAAGCGAAGAAGCGCAAACCGAAGCGGCTCTATCGCAAGCTCCCGGCGCTGATGGCGGCGCTCACAGCGGAGTATGGGCGCGGGCAACGCCGCCGCAGGATGAAGGAGGGCGCGTTCAGTGCGCCGGGTCGAGCTCGGCCAGCTTCGCCACGACGTCGCGGTAGTTCGAGTTGACGCCGTAGATCTCGACGAAGGTCTTGCGTGCCTTGTCGCGATCGTTCTGGAAGATGTAGACGTTGCCGAGGTCGTAGAGCATGCCCAGGAAGGCCTCTTCCGGGAGCTTCGGAATCTCCAGCCCACGCTGGAACCACTTGATCGCGAGCTCGGGGAGACCCTTTTCGAGGAAACACCCGCCGAGCAGCGAGGCGCAATCGATCAGGTAGCGTGGCTCCTTGGAGGCGAGCTGGAACTCGCCGATCGCCTCGTCGAGCAGACCCATTTCGCGGTAGGCGATGCCGAGGTTGTAGTGCGTGTCGTAGTCCTCCGCCGAGAGACTCTCCGCTACGCCGCGCTTGAATCCTTCGACGATCTCTTCGAGGGACTGCTCCTGCGGGGTCGGCATGAGATCCCGGCCGGTGAGCAGGTCCTCCTTCGAAAGTTCCTGTTCGAGCTCCGCCGCCAGATCGAAGAAGCCCTCCTCGTCGTCGAAGAGCTTCTCGCCGTCGCCCCCGCCGGGCACCGCTGGCGCGGCCACGGCCTGGTCGAGCCAGGAGAGGCTCTCGTCGGCGGCGATGCGCTCAGGGGTCACTGGATGCGGCGGATGAGCGGGCGGTGGGGGAGTGACCGGGGGAACCGCCGTCTTCGGCGGTCGCGCGATCGGGATGACGATCTCGGGGAGCTCCTCGTCGAGCGGGCCGGCTTCGTGCAATCCGGCGTGCCACGGTTCAGCGGACGGCTCGGCGGCTGCTTCGGCCGAGGGGCTCGGCGGCGCAGCTTTAGCCATCGGGGCTGGAGCGGGTGGCTCTGCGATCGTCGGGCCCGCGGCCGCCGGCGCCGGCGGCGCCGCGGCAATCGGAAGGGTCGGAAGGGTCGGAAGGGCCGGAAGGGCCGGAAGCGTCGGGGCGGGCGGGGCGGGCGGGGCGGGCGGAAGATCCGGAACGGTGGCGGCGGGACGCGCCTTGGCCGGCTTCGTCGCGCTGCGTCCGCTCGACGGCGACAGCCCGGCGAGGTCGTCGAGCAGCGCCGAGATCTTGTCCTTCTTCTTCGGCACCGCCGTCGGCGGGGCGACGATCTCTCCGCCCTCGACGCGGAATCCCGCCTTGACCAGCCGATTGCGCACCTGGTGCCAGACGCTTTCGTCCTTGCCTTCTTCGGCCAGGCGCTTGAGCTGATTGGCCCGCGCCAACGCCTTGTCGTGCTTGCCCTCGTCGATCCACAGCGAGACCAGCAGGCCGTTGGCGCCAATATTCCGCGGATTGATCTGCAGGAGCTCGCGCAAACGGTCGTGGGCCTTCTCACGCAGTCCGTACTTGCGGAAGACCTCCGCCTCGGCGAGAAGGTCGTCCTGGCGGCGGGCTCCCGACACCTGGGTCGGCAGAACCTCGAACGACGTGCGCTCGAGCTCCTCGAGATTGAGCACGGGTGCCCGCGTCCCTGCCGGCGCGACCTCCGGCATGTCGAGTGCCGGCTCAGGTTCGAAGCTCCAGTCGATCTCATAGGCCTCGTCGGACGCCGCCGGCGCGGCGGCGAAGGCGTCCGGTGTCAGCGACGGTGGCGGCGATGGCGGGCGCGATGGCGGCGATACCGGTGTCGCTGGCGGCGGTAACTTACTCCCCGTCTCCGACGGCAGCGTCGAGGCAGCAGGTGGAGCACCGGCGCTGACCGGAGCGAGCGAATGGAGCCCCTCGAGATCGAGGTCGAACTCGACCTCGGGCTCCTGCCCGCCTTCGAACCAGGGCGACTCGGGCGACCGCTGCAGCATGTCGTCGGTCGGGCTGACCTGAGTGGACGGCAGGTCGAGGTCGTCCGCCAGCTCGAGGACGAAGTCGACTTCGCCTTCGTCAACGGGACGCAGAAGTGGCGGGGGCGTAGGCGCCACCGGTGCGACCGGTGACTTTGGCTGCGGCAAGGGCGGCCGCACCGGATCTGCGGCGGACGCTGCGTGGGAGCTCTTGGCGCGCGGAATCTCCGTCGTCGCGAGCAGATCTGGATCGAGGTGCAGAACCTCGTCGGAATCGCCGCCGCCGCGCGTCACATCCGAGACCTTGAGCGCAGCGGTGGGGGTCGGCAAGGCTTGGCCAGCGGGCGTACCCGGCGTGCGATGCAGGCCTGCGATCCGGGCGATCTTCTCGGCCTGCGGATTCCGCTCGACGGCGAGCGCCAGAAGCCGGGCCGCCGCTCCGACGTGGCCGGCATCCTTGAGGCCGAGCACCGCGTCGGTGATGAAGGCGATGTCTCCGGGCTCGGCCGCGATCGCCTTGGCGTAGACCTGCGTCGCCTCCTCGACCTTGTTGTGGCGCAGCATGAGGTCGGCGATCAACCGGTACTCCGCCAGCGCCTTCTCGGTCAGTTGCTGGCTGTGGAACAGCTCGGCGAGCTTGACGTGCGGCGCCGGATCGTCGGGGATCAAGATCGCCATCTTCTGCAGCACGCCGATCGCCGATGCTGGATTGCTGTGCTTCTGGTAGTAGTCGACCAGCACCTGATACTGCGTCCGCGCCTCCGGGATCAGGCCCTGCTTGTGGTAGAGCTCTGCCAGCCGTTCGTAGACCGCGAGCCGCGTCGGATCGAGCTTGATGATCTTCTTGTAGATCGCGATCGCCTTGACGAAGAAGCCGTCGTCCGTGTAGCGGTCGGCGATCTGCGAGAAGAGACGCACGGCTTCGTCGATGCGATCGATGCGCGCGTACAGGTCGCCCAGCCGGTTCAGCGTCGAAGCGTCGTTCGGATTTTCGGCGAGAAGCTTGCGGTACTCCTTGATCGCCGCTTCGATCTTGCCGCGCGCGACGAGCTTCTCCGCTGAGGCGATGACCTGCGGCCGGTCGATCGCCATCAGGCGATCCCCTCGGCGAGCCGGGGCAGGACGGAACGGAACGTCAGGCGATGCAGCGGACTCGGTCCGTAACGGGCCAGGGCCCGAAGATGGTCCGGAGCGCCGTACCCCTTGTGGCGCGCGAGACCGTACCAGGGATAGTCGCGATCGAGCTCCACGAGCATGCGATCACGCTCCGCCTTGGCGACGATCGAAGCGCAGGCCACGGCGTAGCTCCAGGCGTCCGCTTTCACGATCGCCAGGCAGGGAGGGGTGCGCGAGGACGGAGATTCCGCTGCGAGGTCCTTCAGGGTGACGGCGTCGACCACGATGGCATCCGGACGCACCGCCAGCTTGTCGATGGCCTGGCGCATCGCGAGCCGGGTGGCGGCGAGAATGTTGATGCGATCGATGATCTGGGCAGGAATCGCCACCACCGCGAAGGCGATCGCCGTCTCGCGAATCGCGGTGGCCAGCCGCGCACGCAACTCGGGGCCGAGGCGCTTGGAGTCGTCTGCGCCGGGAATCAGCCGCTCCGGGTCGGGAATGACCGCAGCGGCGACCACCGGCCCAGCGAGGCAGCCGCGTCCGGCTTCGTCGACACCCGCGACTCTCGCGAACCCTGACTGATGGAGGCGTACCTCAAGCCCCCTCATCAGCCCAAGCCGGTAGACCTCGCAGCAGAGTTCGAGCGTCGTCGTCACTCCGAATATCCCGCCAACCGGCCCGCGCACTTCCTCGCCGCGGGCGCTTTGCTCAGCCGCGCGCCGGAGCCGGTGCCTCGTCGCGACGCTCTTCGATGCGCGCAGCCTTGCCGCGCAACCCGCGCAGATAGAACAGTTTCGAGCGCCGCACTTTGCCGCGGCGCAGAACCTCGATGCGGTCCACGACCGGCGCATGCAGCGGGAAGATGCGCTCGACGCCGGTGGCGCCGGAAATCTTGCGTACCGTGAACATCTCGCGGGTGCCGCTGCCCCGGCGGGCGATGACGACGCCCTGGAACGCCTGCAGCCGCTCCTTGTCGCCTTCCTTCACCCGGACCTGCACGCGCACGGTATCGCCAGCGCGGAACTCCGGAACATCCTGGCGCAGGTAGCTCGCCTCGACATCGATCAAAGTGTGCATACGTTTCCTCTTCCTGTCCTGCCGGAGAACCGTCCAGGTGGCTTCCGAGTCGGTAATTATCTAAGTTTTCCGCGTTGAGGGCAACTCGACGGGCGGCTTCGCAGCCCGGAGGCGGGTCAACTCCCGGCCCTGAGCCGGGGAGAGGGGGGCGCTGGCCAGAAGGTCCGGCCGCTTCTCGAGGGTCAGACGCAACGCTTCGAGCTCCCGCCAACGCTCGATGGCAGCATGGTCGCCCGAGAGCAGGACCTCGGGCACGGGCAGCCCTTCGACCTCCGCCGGACGGGTGTAGTGCGGATAATCGAGCAATCCGGCGCGAAAGCTGTCCCGTTCGACCGAATCCGTCCGCTGGACGACTCCGGGGACCTGGCGCGAGACCGCCTCGATGAGGAGCATCGCCGGCAGCTCGCCCCCCGAAACGACGAAATCGCCGATCGAAATCTCCTCGTCCACCACCGTCTGGCGCACGCGCTCGTCGATTCCCTCGTAGCGCCCGCAGAGCAGGAGCAGATCGCCCCGCCCGGCGAGCTCGCGCACTTTCGCCTCGTCCAACCGGTGCCCCTGGGGCGACAGCATCACCCGCCAGGGAGCCGCGCCCTGCGAGAGCTGCCGCACCGCAGCGAGCCACGGTGGCGCGGTCATCACCATGCCTCCGCCGCCGCCGAAGGGCTCGTCGTCGACCGAGCGGTGGCGGTCGAGGGCGAAATCCCGCAGGTCGTGCACCTCCAGGTCCAGGCGCCCGCGCTCGCGAGCGCGCCCGAGAAGCGCGGTCTCGAGAAAGGGCCGAAAGAGCTCGGGGAAGATGGTCAGGACTTGAATGCGCACGTCGCCAGCAGTCCTTCCGGAAGGCGCAGGTCGATGCGACGTGCCTCACGGTCCACCCGCACCAGAAAGGCCTCGACAAAGGGAATCACCGATCGCAGGCCGTCCTTCTCCACCTCGAGCAGGGTGCCGCCGCCGTCCTCGTGAATGTCGACCACCGTGCCGACATCGCCGTCGCTCTCGTCGAAGCAGCTGCAACCAATGAGCTCGAAGACATAGTAAGCACCGGCAGGCGCGTCCGGAACGTCGGCCAGCGGGACCCGGAGCTCGAGGCCGCGCAGACTCTCCGCCGCTTCGCGGTCGGCGATTCCGGCAAAAGCGATCCGCAGACCGCCCTTGTACGCAGAGCAGCGCTCCACCCGCAGGGCGCGCTCCCGGCGGGCGGGCGAGGAACGTCCGGAACCTCCGGAAGGTGCGGAAGGCGCTGAAGGTCCAGAGGAGGCCGCGGCGGAGGTCGCCCGGAACTCGACACCCGGAGCGAAACGCCGCTCATTGTCGCTCCAGAGTGCGACGGTGACCTCGCCTTTGATGCCGTGGGGACGCAGAATCGTGCCGACCAGGACCGTTTCCGGAAGGCCGCCGGTGCCGTTCTCAGTCGTCGAGAACTTCGACCTCATACGACTGCCCTTCCCGCTCGCCGCGGATATCGGCCAGCGCGCGCAGCGCTTCGATGGTGCGGCCGCGCCGACCGATGATCTTGCCGCGATCGGCGTCCTGCACGCGGATTTCGAGGAGCTGATCCGTTCCCTGCACCGCTGCGTCCACCCGCGCTTCCTTCGGCTCGTCCACCAACAGGCGGACGACGGCGAGCAGATCGGCGGCGGTGGTCACGCCTGGTGGCACTTCAGACGGCGGAACGTGCGACGAGCTGCTTGACGGAGTCGGAGAGCAGCGCGCCCTGGCCGACCCAGAAGTCGATGCGCGGGCGATCGATCAGGATCCGCGGCGGGTCCTGACGCGGATCGTAGGTGCCGACCTCTTCGAGGGCGGCAGAGGATGTTGCCTTGCGCGAGTCGGAAACGATCAGCCGGTAAAAGGCCTTGTTCGTCGCGCCCATCCGGCGGAGCCGAATCTTGAGCATTTGCTTCAACCTCCAGAGTCTTGGGTGTTCCGGTTGCTCTCCGCCCGAGGGGGCTCCCACCGGCGGAAACTGAGTGGAAAAAGATATCACACCCGCGCCCATCGGTCCGTCCAGCCCCCACTCCGGCCGCCGGCCGGGCGGGACCGGCCCCGCTCCCTCCACACCGGAGGCGGTGCCCTTCCCTACGGCCGCATGCCGTCGGCCGGACTATACTCGCTCGAATGGCGACGATGGACCCTGGGCAGCCTGTCGTCGCCTCCTCCATCCTCGGCGCAGTCGGACGCTTCGGCAACCAGATCCTGCAGTACGGGTTTCTGCGCCTCTACGCCGCCCGACACGACCTCGAGCTCGAGACCCCGAACTGGATCGGCAGGGAGCTCTTCGGCTGCCGCGAGGCGCCGGTTGCACCCGGCCGGCCGGTCATCACCGAGCTCGAGCTGGGACTTTTCGGGGCCGATTTCGACAGCCGCCCACCGGCCGTCGGCGCCGACGTCTGGGGTTGGTTCCAGGTCGACGCCAGGACCCTGGCTCCGCAGCGCGATCTCTTCCGCTCGCTCTTCCAGCTGCAACCGTCCTTCGCCGCGCCGCTGGCCGAGGCGGAGGCGCGCCTGCGCGGGCGCGGGCGCACGCTGGTCGGGCTCCACCTGCGGCGCGGAGACTACCGCGCGGCCTCCGGAAATCCGCTGGTCGACCGGCTTTATCGCGCGACCCCGACGTCGCTCTACCGCGAGTGGCTCGAGCGCCTCTGGCCGACCCTCGAGAGGCCCGTTCTCTACGTGGCGAGCGACGAGACCGAAGGCGGAAGGGAAGAGCTGGCGGAATTCCAGCCAGAAACCGCGCAGACGCTGGGCGTGGCGATGGATTCGACCCCTTTCCTGACCGACTTCTTCCTCCTCTCGCGCTGCGCCGCGATGGCGATCTCGAACAGCACCTTCTCTTTCGCCGCGGCACTTCTCGCGGCGCCGGAGGCGACCTTCGTCCGCCCCGTATCCGTCGGCTCCCAGCTCGAGCAGTTCTCGCCCTGGGCAAGCCCGCCCCATCTCGCGGAGGAATCGGCAACCGCCCTCGCCAAGGCGGATCCGGAGCGCTTTCAGGCCCAGATCGCCGCGCAGCGCACGCTGCCGGTGGAGCTGCGGCTGACGGTCGACTCCGAGGGACTTCCGGTCGCAGCGATCCTCAGCGGCCGGGCGCATCGCGGCTGGCTCGAGTTCCGGGCCGAGCTGACGGGTGACCGGCGCACCGCCGCGACCGTCGTCCGGTGGCGCGATGCCGACGAGCCGCAGGCCTCCTTCGAGTTCGCGAGCCAGGAGCTGCAGCTGTTTCACGGCGACGACCCGCCGAACTTCGCCGGCCTCGGCCAGGCGAGCGGTGCCCGCCTCGACGGGCCCACCTGGTCGCTGCTTGCCGCGGCGCAGGTGCCCGGTCGGCCGGGAGAGCTCTTCGTGGCGCTGACCCTGCTCTCCGGCGGCCCGCACTCCTTCTTCATCGAGGCGCGCTGCCGTGGGGAGGTCCGCCGCGCGAAGGCCGCGGAGATTCGAGGCGAAGGCTAGGGGAAGCGCCCCCGGCCGCCCTTCCGGCCGCCCGCGAGGGCACCTGCGCCGGGGACTCCGCCGCCACCGAACGCCCGCTTCATCCAGCCGGACTTGACGCCTTTCATCATCCGCTTCATCTGCAGGTACTGCTTGATGAGCTGGTTGATCTCCTGCACCGAAGTTCCCGAGCCTCGGGCCACCCGCTTCTTGCGGCTGGCATTGAGGAGTCCCGGGGTGCGCCGCTCTTCGAGGGTCATCGCGTTGATGATCGCCTCGGTGTGTGCCAGCCGCTTCTCGTCCGCCTCACCAACGTCGCTTAAGCCCTTGAGCGGCCCCATCTTCGGCAACATGCCGAGCACGCTCTTCAGGGAGCCCAGCTTCTTGACCTGGCGCAGTTGGTCGCGCAGGTCTTCGAGCGTGAACTCGTTGCGGCTCAGTCGTTCGGCGAGGCGCTGCGCCTCTTTGGCGTCGACCGTCTCCTGAGCCCGTTCGATGAGCGCCAGGACATCTCCCATGCCCAGAATCCGGGAGGCCATGCGCTCCGGCGAGAAGAGCTCGAGGTCCTCCGGCTTCTCGCCTACGCCGGCGAACCGGATCGGCACCTGAGTGACCGCACGCACCGAAAGCGCGGCGCCGCCCCGGGCGTCGCCATCGAGCTTGGTGAGCAACACTCCGGTGAGCGGCAGCACACGGGCGAACTCCTGGGCGGAGCGCACGGCATCCTGGCCGGTCATCGAATCGGCGACATAGAGGATCTCGTCCGGAGCGACCGACTCGGCGATCGCGGCAATCTCGGCCATCAACTCCTGGTCGACGTGCAGCCGCCCGGCGGTGTCGAGGATCACGACGTCCCGGCCGCGCTCGCGGGCTTCGCGCAGCGAGCGCCTGGCGAGCGCCAGGACCGATTCGCCGGGCTCCGGACGCAGCACGGGGATGTCGACCCGGGCACCGACCTGTACGAGCTGCTCGACGGCCGCCGCGCGCTGGAGGTCCGCTGCCACGAGCAGGGGATAGCGCCCTCTCGAGGCCAGGCGCTTGGCCAGCTTGCCGCAGGTGGTGGTCTTGCCGGAGCCCTGCAGGCCGCACATCAGCACGACCGCCGGGGTGCCGTCCATCCTGAGCTCGCGGGCGTCTTCGCCGCCGAGCGTCGCGGCAAGCTCGTCGCGGACGATCTTGATCACCTGCTGGGCCGGCGACAGGCTCTCGAGCACCTTCTCGCCGAGTGCCTTCTCCTCGACCCGGGCGAGAAACTCCTTGACCACCCGGAAATGGACGTCGGCCTCGAGCAGCGCCAGGCGGATCTGCTTCAACGCCGCGGAAAGGTGCTCCTCGGTGATCCGGCCTTCGCCCTTGAGGCGGCGGAAGACGTCCTGGAACTTGTCCTGCAGACCTTCGAACATGCATCGGAAAATATCAGACCGCGCTATTCTCCGGGGACCGCGACTTTTTCGCGGACTCCCATGGATCGACGCGCCAAGATCGTCGCCACGCTCGGACCGGCGACTGCCGACGAGCGGATGCTCGACCGGCTTCTCGCCGCCGGCGCTGACGTCCTGCGTTTCAATCTCTCGCACGGCACCCAGGACTCCCATCGCCGCGCTCTCCGGTTGGTGCGCAAAGTGGCGCGGGCGCGCGGCCTGCATATTCCTGTCCTGCTCGACCTCATGGGGCCGCGCTACCGCCTCGGCGAGCTCAGCGGCGGGCCGCGCCAGCTAAAGCAGGGCGAGCATCTGACTCTGGGCGAGCCGTCGCCCCGCATCGACCTGCCGGTCGACGACCCCGACTTTCTCCACCACCTGCGCGTCGGCGAGCGGGTGCTGATCGACAACGGCCTGGTCGAGCTCGAGATCACCGCCAAACGAGGCCGTGCGGTTTCCGCCCGGGTGCTCCACGGCGGCGCCGTCTCGACTCGCAAAGGGATCAACCTCCCCGACTCGAAGCTCCCGTTCACGATCTCGGAGAAGGACGCTTCGGACATCGCCTTCGCGGTCGCAGAGCACGCCGACTACCTCGCCGCGAGCTACATCGGCCGGGCGCGCGACATCGCGGCGATCCGGGCGATCGTCGCGCAGCATGGCGCGGCGATTCCGATCGTCGCCAAGCTCGAGCGCGCGGCGGCGATCGCCCACATCGACGAGATCGTCGCGGCTTCGGACGCGGTCATGGTGGCGCGCGGCGATCTCGGCGTCGAAGTTCCTTTGCACGAGGTCCCGGTGCTGCAGAAACGGATCATCGCCGCCGGGCGAAGGCTCGGCAAGCCGGTCATCGTGGCGACCCAGATGCTCGAATCGATGATGGTCCAGCCACGGCCGACGCGAGCCGAGACCTCCGACGTCGCGAACGCCGTCTTCGACGGCGCCGACGCGCTGATGCTCTCGGGCGAAACCGCCGCCGGAAAGTACCCGACGGAGTCGGTCAAGACCATGGCGCGGATCATCGTCGAGGCCGAGGAGTACAAGCTCAAGACCTTTCTCTCCGGCGAAGTGCCACGCGATCCAGCGCTCCCGGCCGGCCGGTTTCCCACTCCCGCGCCGCGAACTCTCGCTCCGGCCGAGGGGCTGGACCCCGGCGGGACAACTGGAGCCACCGTGGCCACGGGAGCGATCGAGATCGCCGACGTCATCGCCGCCGCCGCGGTGCACGCGGCGAGCAAGCTCGACGGCAGCCGCATCGTCGCCTTCTCGCAGGGCGGCTTCACCGCCCGCCGGCTGGCGCGCTACCGCCCGGTCGTTCCGACCTTCGTCTTTACCACTGACGCGCAGGTCGCGAGGCGCATCCAGCTCCTCTGGGGGATGCGCCCGATCCATCTCCTGCGCGACGTGCAACATCGCGAGGATCTGATCGAGATCGTGGAACGGGAGCTCCTCGACCGCCGCCTGGTCCGCCCGGGCGAATGCGTGATCCTCCTGATGGGTTACCCGATCCGGCAGAAGGCGCTCACCAACCTCCTGCGCATCCATCGGGTAAGGGCGCGGGCAGAAGGGCGGGCCAGAACGCCCGTGAAGGTCCGGTTGGGCGCCGGCGCCCGCAAGCCTTGATCCCGCTGTCGGATTCGCGGCGATCGGCGGGCGTCGCCTGGGGAACCTGGGTGCTGGTGACGGTGAATCTCCTGGTTTTCATCTGGGAGCTGCGCCAGGGCTCCGGGCTCGAAGCCGCTATCTCGCGGATCGCCCTTTCGCCCGCAGAGACCCTTCGCCCGGGTCCTTTTCTCGAAGTGGCAGCCCGTTTGGCGCGCCTCGTCGCCGCGCTGTTCCTGCACGCCGGCTGGCTCCACCTGCTGGGCAACATGGCCTTCCTCGCGGTCTTCGGCGACGACGTCGAGAGCCGGCTCCGGGTGCGACGGTTTCTGATTCTCTACCTCGCCTGCGGACTCCTCGCCTCCGCCGCCCAGATCGCCGCCAGCCCGCGCTCGACCCTGCCGCTCCTGGGCGCCTCGGGGGCGATCGCCGGCATCCTCGGCGCTTTTCTGGTGCTCTTCCCCAGAGCCCGATTGAGCGGCATCCTGCCCATCGGCTGCCTCGTCGTGCCGATGAAGAGCCGTGCCTTCCTCTTCATCCCGTTCTGGTTCGGGTTGCAGCTCTACGGCGCACTCACCGCCCCGCCCGGTTCGCTGCTCGGCGGCGTCGCCTGGTATGCGCACCTCGCGGGCTTCGCCGCCGGACCGATATTGCTGCTCCTGCTCCGGCGGCGCTGAGACCGAAGCAACCGCCTCGGAACTCCCTCGCCTACTTCGTCGACGGCCCCGGAACGGTATTGCGGGAGCCGCTGCGCAAAGAGAGATAGGCGGGAATCACGACGATCGCGACCAGCGCGGTCGCGAGCGTGCCCAGAATCGAAACCAGTCCCATCGAGATGAGGCCGGGGTAGTGGGAGGTGGCGAGGGAGCCGAAGCCGACGATCGTGGTCAAGGCAGCCAGAAACACGCCGCGCGAGGTCTCTTCGACGGCTGCCGCCGGATCACCACCGGGGACCTGCTCCTCTTCGCGGTAGCGGTGGATGACGTGAATCCCGTAGTCGACCCCGATGCCGATGATCATCGTGATCACGAAGATGTTCATGAAGTTCAGGTGCAGGTTGAACGCCACCATCGCGGCGACCATCCAGAGGATGCCGATCAGGAGGGGCACGAGCGCGAGCAGCGCGGTATGCACGTCGCGGAAATCGATCCACAGCAGGATGACCACCAGCACGAGGCCGATGAGCGCCGACACCAGGGCGTCCCGGCGAATCTCGCCGCGCAGGCTGCGCGAGAGGACGTTCATGCCGGTGAGGGTGGCCTGCGGCCCGAGGCTCGCTTCGAGATCGATGGCCGCCTCGGGAATCTCGCGCTTCGGGCGACCGGGCAGATTGTAGAGCTTGACGACGCTGCGCCAGCCCGCTGGAGTCTCCACGAGGTAGCGATCGAGCAGCGCCCGCCCCTGCGGCACCGCGAGGACGCCTTCGCGCGTCAGCGGCCCCTGCGGCGCCAGGGTGCTCGCCAGCAGGTCGAGCCCGTCGCCGAACGGTTCGATCCGCAGCCCTTCGCTCTCGAGCGCGCTCGCGAACTCGGCGCGGATCCTCGCCATGTCGAGCCGGTCGCCGCGCTCGGCGGCGATCCAGTCGAGCGCCTCGTGCTGAGCGGACGGCGGCGGCAGCACCGAAGTCACCGCGTCGACGCCCCCCAGACGCCCTTCGGCGACGAGCTTGCGCCCCGCGCTGGCGGCCTTGTCGGCGAGCGCGAGGACCTCAGGGAGCGTCGGCGCCTTGAGGACCAGCGACATCGACTCGAAACCGGAGCCGAAATGCGTGTTGATCTCGCTCTGGGCGATAATGCCGCGGTTCTCCGGCGGCCGCAGGGCCTCGACGTTGTCGTCGAACTTGAGGTTCGGCGCTACCGCGAGGGCGGCCACCGTCAGCAGCGCCGAGACCGCCAGCGTGATCCGCGGCTTCCGGGTGGCGAAACGCGCCAGGTGCTCGATGCCGAAGGCGAAGATGTGCAGGCGCGGCTCGCTCTCGCGCTTGCTGTGGTGGTCCTCGCTCCAGCCGATCATCGCCGGGACCAGGAAGAGCACGGCGACGAGACAGAACAGCGTCCCCGTCCCGACGATCAATCCCATCTGGTAGAGACCGCTGAAGTCCGTGATCAGGAAGGCGTAGAAAGTCGCGGTGGTGGTGACGGCTCCGAGTACCACCCCGCGCGCCGTAGCCCCGCCCATTGCACGCATCGAGTCGAGGACCGAGGCGCCCCGCTGGCGCTCCTCGACATAGCGACCATAGAGCACGATGACGAAATCGTCCCCCAGCCCGACGAGCAGTGCCGCCACCCCGGCGGTCGCTGACGACAGCACGCCGACGGCGAGCGCCGCGAATCCGAAAGTGATCGCGAGGCCACAGGCGAGTGGCCAGAAGACCAGCAGCAGCAGCGAGGTGCGGCGATAGGCGATGTAGAACAGGATCAGCACGCCGAGGATCGAAGTCAGCGCGTTGACCACGACGTCCCGCCGGATGAGTCCTGTGTCGTCGAGGACGATCATGTAGCGGCCGCCGAAGAAGACCTCCGGCACGGGCGCTTCGCTGCCTTCGGCGAGCTCGCTCCAGCCGGCGGTCGCTTTCGCGACGGTCTGTTGCATCGACTCAAACAGTCGCCGATTGAACTCGATGTCCTGGGGCGGGTGCGTCGGCTTGCCGAGAACCAGCAGCAGCCGGTGGTCGCGCGAAAGGTAGCGCCCGCTCGTCCAGTCGACGGCCAACGGACCGCGCTGGCCACCCAGGCGCTCGAGGAAGATGCTCGAAATCCCCATCGGATCGAGCTTGATCAGGTCCTTCATGGCGACTGCCTGGGGCATCTCCAACGTCCGGCGCAGCTCCCGCACGCGGTCGCGGATGGCTGTCCCGGTCAACATCCCGGCCAGGCGCTCCCGCGTCGGCCCGTCGAGAAAGAGCACCGCGCGAGGGAGAAACTCGCGCAGCAGCTCCTCCGGCTCACCGATCGTGGACTCGACGGCGCGGAAGTAGTCGGTGGATTCCTTCATCCGCAGTGCGACGTCGTCCGCGATGGCTTCGTAGGGGTCGAGCGGGGCGTCTTCGGGAATGCGGATGCCGACCACGAAATAGTCGACGTTGCCGAACTGCTCGAGCGTCTCGCGGAAGGTGATGACGCCCGGGTTCTTGCTCGGCAGGAGGTGCAGCACGTCCGGATCGAAACGCAGCCGGGAAGCGAGCGCCGCGCTCACTGCGACCACCAGGAGGAAGACGACGAACACCAACCGGTAGCGCCGGCCGGCGAACAGAATCAGACGTTCGAGCGGTCCGCGCGGGTTCAAGCGATCGCCGGTGGCTGCGGAGAGGAGGGCGGTGGCGGCCCGCCAGCAAGGCGGCCCACCCGCCGCCAGTAGCGCACGAAGTAGTCGAGCCCGGAGAGCAGGGTCACGATCACGGCAACCCAGAGCGAAATCGGGGCGAGGTGAGAGAACTCACCCAGCTTGTTGTAGATGATGAGGAGCGAAATGGCGACGATCTGGGCACCGGTCTTGATCTTCCCCGAGAGACCCGCCGGAATCACCACCTGCTCGGCGGCGGCGTGGCTGCGCAGCGCGTTGACGGCGAATTCGCGCGCCAGGATGGCGACCACCATCCAGGAGGGTGTGACTCTGGGGTCGAGCTCGACCAAGGAGACGAACGCGGCGGCAATGAGGATCTTGTCAGCAGCCGGGTCGAGGAGCTGTCCGAAGCGGCTCACCAGGTTGAAGCGGCGGGCGAAGTAGCCGTCGAGAAAGTCGGTGAGCGCCGCGAGCAGGAAGAGCCCCAGGCCGACGAACTCCTTGCCGTCGAACTTGGTCAGCAGCACGACGACCAGGATCGGGACGAGCAGAATCCGGGCGGATGTCAGGATGTTGGGAAGATTCGCCATCCGGTGGACTTGAGGGGTCGCCAGGCAGAAAGGCTAGGGCCGGACCACGCCAGAGGTGGTCAGTCGCACGCGATTGTTGGCGTCGCGCACGATGAAAACCTGACGTCCGTCGAGCGCGCCGTCGCTGCCATCGAAGAGGTGCAATACCCGCCGCACATAGTCGCGGGTCTCCTCGTAGGGCGGAATCCCACCGTATTTCGCCACCGCTTCGGGACCGGCGTTGTAGGCGGCCAACGCGAGCTCGATTTCGCCGAAGCGGTCGAGCATCTGCCTGAGGTAGCGGGTACCCCCACGCAGGTTCTGCTCCGAGTCCCACGGATCCGAAACTGCGAGGTCGTTCGCGGTTCCCGGCATGAGCTGCATCAGGCCGATCGCACCCTTGTTCGAGCGCGCCTTGCGGTTGTAGCCCGATTCGACCTGCACCACCGCCTGCACCAGCCGCGGCTCGAGGTCGCGTTCGAGCGCATAGCGGTCGATCGCCTCGGCGAGCAAGGGGTCCGGTACCGCGAGCAACCGACCCGAGAGGCGCCGCGAGCGGGCCTCGGACGGCTCGTTCACGATCACCTTCATGCCGTCCTCGCGCACCTGGATCGAGGTTGTCCCGGCGAAAGCCGCAGGCGCGGCTGCGATCAAGAACGCGATTCCCAGTGCTCGGCGCATGGCGTCCGTTTGATCTTACCCCCCAATCGGCCCGGCGTCGAAATGGGGCTGCCGACTCAGCCCTCTCGGCCGGCCAGCTCCGCGACCGCCTGGGCGACCCCGGCGAGCGCCTCGGGGAGCTTCTCGGGCTCCTTGCCCCCCGCCTGGGCGAAGTCGTCTTTGCCGCCCCCCGACCCGCCCACCAGGCCGGCGAGCGCTTTCAGGAGCTTGCCGGCCGGAACGCGCGCCTTGAGATCCTCCGTCACCGCGGCGATCAGCGTGACCTTGCCCTCCTGGCGCACGCCGAGCACGACGACGCCGGAGCCGAGCCGCGAGCGCAGCAGGTCGGCCATGTTGCGCAGCTCCGCCGGCGGAGCCGCCGGCACCTCGCGCGCCAGAATCCGGATACCGGCCACAACCTGTTCCTCGGCGGCAGACGCCGCCCCCGAGACCATCTGCACCCGCATCTTCGCAAGCTCTGCGTCCCGTTCCCGGATCTCCCGCTTGAGCTTCACGAGCTCTGATTCGGCATGGCCGGGCGCCGCACCGAGCGAAGTCTCGACCGCCGCGAGCTCGCCGTCCCGCTGGCGCAGGAAAGCGAGCGCGCCGGTGCCGGTGAGCGCCTCGATCCGCCGGACTCCCGAGGCCACGCCGCGCTCCGAGCGCAGAACGAAAGGCCCGATCTCGCCCGTGTTGCCGACATGGCAGCCGCCGCAGAGCTCGAGCGAGAAGCCCGGGACCTCCACCGTGCGCACCCGGTCGCCGTACTTCTCGCCGAAGAGGGCCATGGCTCCCGCCGCAATCGCCTCTTTGGGGTCGCGATCCGCCGTGATCCTGGTCGGCACCGCGCGCAGCACCCACTCGTCGACCAGCCCCTCGACGCGCTCCCGCTCGGTGTCGGTCAAGGGCTTGCCGTAAGTGAAATCGAAGCGCAGATGCTCCGGCGCGACGAGAGATCCGGCCTGTCGAACCCCTTTTCCCAGGACATTGCGCAAGGCTGCGTGCAAGAGATGGGTCGCGGTGTGGTTGCGCTGCGTCGAGCGGCGAAGGTTCTCAGAAACAAAAAGCTCCAGTAAAGGAAAAGGTGGGCGAAGCACTCCCTCGACGACATGCACCCAATGCAGCACCCTTCCGGCATTGTCTTTGGTGGTGTCTTCGACCAGCGCCTTACCGCCCGGCCAGCGAATCTCGCCACGATCGCCGACCTGACCGCCGCTTTCGGCATAGAACACAGTCCGCTCGAGCACAAGCACACCGGATTCACCTTCACCGATCTCCTCGGCGAGTTCCGCTGAGCCCAACGTCTCGCCCGGCCCGCGAGGCGGCTCAGTACCCCCCACCGCGGCAACGATCTTGACCCCCTTTACTGAAAGCCTTTCATAGCCTTCGAATTTCGTCGGCGTCTGGGCCTCGGGGTTCTTCGCCAAGGCGAGATCGACGAACTGCTTGGAGCGCAGGGCAGAACCCGTCGCCGCGCGCGAGCGTTCGCGCTGGCCGGCAATCGCGCGCTCGAAGCCGGCCTCGTCAACGGAGAACTTCTCCTCCTCGGCGATCTCGCGCAGCAACTGGATCGGCAGGCCGTAGGTGTCGTAGAGCCGGAAGACCTGGTCGCCCGAAAGCTCGCGACGGCCTGCCCGCTTGGCCTCCTCGATCCCCTCCTGCACCATCCGCGAGCCGATCGCCACGGTGTCGAAGAACTTCTCCTCCTCCGCCCGGATGGTCTCAGCGGAGGCTGACTGCGTCGCCTTGAGCTCTGCGTAGGCCCCGGCCATCGCCTCGTCGACGATCGGCAGGAGCCGGCAGAGGAACGGTTCCTCGAAACCGAGGCGCATGCCGTGACGTACCGCCCGCCGGAGCAGGCGGCGCAGCACGTAGCCACGCCCGTCGTTCGTGGGAATGACGCCATCGGCGAGCAGAAAGGCGGTGGCGCGGAGGTGGTCGGCGATCACCCGCAGCGAAGTGTCGTGCTCTGCATTCCGCCCGTATGCCTTGCCGGCGAGAGTCGCCGCGCCGGCAAGGATCGGCTGGAAGAGATCGGTGTCGTAGTTGGAGTCCACTCCGGCGACCACCGCCACCACACGCTCGAGGCCGGCGCCGGTGTCGATCGATGGCGAAGGCAGCGGGGTCAGGGCACCGCCCGCGGCGCGCTCGAACTGCATGAACACGAGGTTCCAGATCTCGAGGTAGCGCCCACTGTCGGCACCTTCGTCCCAACCCACTTCCGGCAGATCGGGCCGGCGGTCGACATAGATCTCGCTGCAGGGGCCGCAGGGACCGGTCTCCCCCATCGCCCAGAAGTTGTCCTTCTCGCCGCAGCGCACGATCCGTCCGGGCGCGAGCCCCGAGATCTTCAGCCAGAGAGCCGCGGCCTCGTCGTCCTGGTCGTAGACCGAAGCAAAGAGATGGGCGGGCGGGAGGCCCCAGACCCGGGTGACCAGCTCCCAGGCGAACTCGATCGCCTCCGCCTTGAAGTAGTCGCCGAAGGAGAAGTTGCCGAGCATCTCGAAAAAAGTGTGGTGGCGCGGCGACGGTCCGACGTTCTCGAGGTCGTTGTGCTTGCCGGATACCCGCAGGCACTTCTGCACCGTGACGGCGCGCGGGTATTCGGAGGTCGCGGCGCCGGTGAAGTAGTCCTTGAACTGGACCATTCCGGCGTTGGTGAAGAGAAGTGTCGCGTCGCCGTGCGGCACCAGCGGCGAGCTCGCCACGGGCCGGTGCCCGCGCTCGCGGAAGTAGTCGACGAAACTCTGGCGGATCTCGGAGCTGCGCATCGATTTCACCCGGCTCACTCGGAACTCTCTCGCGGGAAAGCGGAAGGAGGTGCTGCCTTCCAGATCAGTCTTCGGGCGCCGGATCGCCGGCGTCGCCGGCGCCGGCAGGCGATTTCGACGCCATCTCTTTTAGAACCTTGAAGATAGCACTACTCGCGAAGCCCCGGCGAGAGAGGTACCGGGCGAGTGCGGCTGCGGCATCTGCCGACGAACCGGCGCCCCTGGTCCGCCATCGCCGCGCCGCCTCGCGCGCGCGTTCGAGGTCGGCCTCCGCGGGAAGCTCGGCGAGCGCCGCTTGCGCCGCCGCCTCGGGTGCGCCACGCCGAGCCAGCTCCTGGGCCACCCGCATTCGCCCCCAGCCCTTGCGCCGGGCGACCGTCTCGACGAACGAGCGCGCCAGGGCAGCGTCGTCGAGGAGGCGCAGCCGCGCGAGCTTGTCGAGCGCCTCGGCGATCTGCCCGCGCTCGTAGCCCGCGCGCTCGAGCTTCACCTCGAGCTCGCGCCGGAAGTGCGGGCGCAGTGCCAGGAGCCGCGCCGCCTTGTCGACGGCAGGGGGTAGGACCGCATCGAGCCGATCTGGCGCTTCTTTCCCATCCGTCCGTCTGGTCGGGGACTTCGACCTCTCCGAATGGCGCACCGGCGGTCCGAGCTCAGCTCTTCAGCTTGCGGACGATTCGCCTGAGGGTGGAATCGCCTTCGAGCTTGCGCTCGACATCCTCGAGGCTGGCGGGCAACAGCACGATGTTGCGCTTCTTGAGCTCGACCAGCAGGAGCTCGATGTGGTCGGCGCGCTCCTCGGCGCCCGGCGAGAAGAGCCGGCGCAGCGTCGTCCGGCCATCGAAGCCCTGGAGGAAAGCGCGCTCGCGCAACGGCATCGCCTCGAGCTCCCTCGCCGGCGGTTTGCGGATCCACACCGGCACGAGCGACTCGATGGCTTCGAGCGGAAATATCGCGCTGGAAGCCCCGACGACGACCTCGTCCTCGGCCTGGAGGCTGAGAAGCAGCTCGCGCAGATCGATCTCGCGCGAGGCGACCGGGTTCTCGGAGGCGTTGCGCACGATTTCCAGCGCACCGGCCGTCACCAGACGGAAACAGGCGGAGAGAAAGGGAAAGTGCACCCCTCCGGTTCGTAGATAGAGCTCGCGCAGCGAGGCTTCGGGGGCCGCGGCGCCGACGATCCGGAGCTCGTAGGGCGAGTGCTGGAATGCCTCCGCGGTCCGATTCACTCCGGGTCGCACGACGACGCTGTCGGTGGTGAGCACACCGCGGATCCGGGCCTGTTCGTCGATCCACTGCGTACCTTCGAGCAGGAGCTCGGTCGTTTCGAGCTCGACCTCGAGGCGCGAGAACGGCGGATCGCCCTCCTGGAAATAGAACAACCCCTGGTTCCAGAAGAAGAGATCCTGTACCGACTCCTCGATCGCCTGCGCGAGGGTCACGCGGATGGTTGCTTCGTCGAGCAGCCCGAGATCCCACAGCGTTTCGCCCAGCGGCAAGCGCCGCAGCCGGCAGTGGGCCAGGGCTTTCCCCAGTTCCTCGGCACCGAGGATTCCGTGGGCCACGAGATGCTGTCCGTAGTACTCCGCCGCCTGGTTCGAGCGGCAATCGAGGATCTTGCCGTTGCGGAATCCGATCCGCTTCTCGCGCTGGCTGCGCCGGACGACGAGCGTGCCGGTAACCCGCTCGGTCAACGCCCACTGCAAAAGGTTCGATGCAGGGAAGACGGCCAGCCGGCCGGTGAACTCCATATGCAGATCTTAGCCCGGACGACTCGTCAGCCGCCCGTCCCCCCCCTGCCAACCCCGAACCCGATGTCAGCGCTTCGGACCCTCGATACGCTCGATCTCAAAAGCAGACTCCTCCGTCGGACTGAACGAGCCCGGCGCCTCCAGCGACGACTCCATCTGCTCGCGCGAAGCATCGGCGGTGAACTGGACACCCTGGATCTTGAGCTTGAATTCGTCCGGGTTCGAGGCCCGCCGAATCGCCTCTTCGAGCGTGATGAGGCCCGCCTTGTAGAGCTGAAAGAGCGACTGGTCGAAAGTCTGCATGCCGTACTGGCTGGTGCCGAGAGCGATCTGTTCGCGGATGTACTTCGTCTTTTCCTTGTTCTCGATGCAGTCGCGGATATACGGCGTGACGATCATGACCTCCGCTGCCGGGACCCGGCCGCTACCGTCGGCTCGCGGCAGGAGGCGCAGCGAGATCACCGCCTTGAGCACCTGGCCGAGCTGAATGCGGATCTGCTTCTGGTGGTGGGGAGGGAAGACGGCGATGATGCGATTGATGGTCTCGGTCGCGTCCAGGGTGTGCAGCGTCGAGAAGACGAGATGGCCGGTCTCGGCCGCGAGCAGCGCCGTCTCAATGGTCTCGTAGTCGCGCATTTCGCCGACGAGGATGACGTCCGGGTCCTGTCGCATCGCCGATCGCAATGCGCCCGAGAAAGTCCTCGTGTCGACGTCGATCTCGCGCTGGTTCACGATCGACTTCTTGTCACGGTGCAGGAACTCCACCGGATCCTCGATCGTGACGATGTGCTCGCTGCGGCCGGCGTTGATGAAATCGATCATCGAAGCGAGCGAGGTCGACTTCCCCGATCCGGTCGTGCCGGTGCACAGCACGAGACCCCGGCTCTCTTCGCAGATGCGCTCCAGCACCGGCGGCAGGGTGAGCTCGCGAATCGTGAGAATGCGGCCCGGAATGACCCGTAGCACCAGACCGACCGTGCCGCGCTGCTGGAAGATGTTGCAGCGGAAACGGCCCAAGCCGGGAACGGAATAGGCGATGTCGATCTCGAACTCGTCCTTGAAGCGCTGCTTCTGGCGGGCATTCATCATCGAGAACGCCATCGCGATCGTGTCCTCCTGCATCAGGCGCTTGACCTCGGGGAGCGGCATGAGCGCGCCGTCGACGCGAAGGACGGGATGGCTGCCGACCTTCAGGTGAAGATCCGAGGCCTTGCGTTCGACCGCGATCTTGAGGAGATCGTTGACGTTCATTCGCTTCCTCCGTCGGCTTGACTCTTCAAGAGATCTGCTCGACTGCCGTCGGCACGGGAGTGAGCCAGCCGAATCGGTCGGCAATCTCACCGCGAGTGATGCCGAGATATTCCTTCATGAGCCGGCGCGTGATCGGGCCCGGCTTGCCGTCGCCAACCGGAATCCGGTCGACACTTCGGATCGGCGTTACCTCCACCGCGGTGCCGGTGAAGAAGGCCTCGTCGCAGGTATAGAGGACGCCGCGCGGGATGCTCTCTCGCCGCGTCGGGATGCCCATCTCCTCGGCGAGCCGGAGAATCGAGCTACGCGTAATTCCGGGAAGGATCGAGGACGAAACCGGCGGCGTCAGCAGCTGACCGTCGAGCACCAGGAAGATGTTTTCGCCCGAACCCTCGGAGACGTACCCCTGGTCGTCCAGCGCGATCCCCTCGGCGAAGCCGTTGGTCACCGCTTCCATCTTTACCAGCTGGGAGTTGAGGTAGTTGGCGGTCGCCTTGGCGATCGCCGGCGCGCTGCCGGCGCCCGTTCGGCGCCAGGTCGACACGCAAGCGTCCACGCCCTGCTCCAAAGCGTCGTCGCCCAGGTACCTGCCCCAGGTCCAGACGGCGATAGCGACGTCGACCGGCGACCTGAGGGGGTTGATCCCGGCCGTACCGAAACCACGAAAGACGAGCGGTCGAATGTAGCACTCCTCGAGGCTATTGCCGCGAATCGCGTCGAAGACCGCCTGGGTCATCTCCGCGCGGCTGAACGGAATCTGCATGCGGTAAACCTTGCACGAATTCTCGAGCCGCTTGAGGTGGTCGGCGAGCCGGAAAACCACCGGACCCGATGGCGTCTTGTAGCACCGGATCCCCTCGAAGAGTCCGGAGCCGTAGTGCATGGCATGCGCCATGACGTGCACCGTCGCCTTTTCGAACTCGACCAGACGGCCGTTCATCCAGACGTAGCGGATTCCCGCGAATGGACTCTCCGACAAGACTTGCCCCCCCAGTGAACGCGCCGCCATGGTAACGCCCGCTCCGGGCAGGCGTCAACGGCGCCACTCCCAAGACGGGTGGGGATTGGCAGGTAGCAAAGGCGAGCGGCCGGCTAGGGCGAAGGGGGCACCACTTCGAGACGCAGCGCGAGCGAACCACCTGAACCCACATCTCCAGCGCTTCGTCGACCCATGCAGTCCGCTGCCCATCCATCAAAGTCAGGCGGTAGTCTCCAGGCGCAAGGTTGGTGAGGGTCGTCGATCCTTCGAATGGCCACTGGCCTGTGAGCTCCGCAGTCTGAGGGGGGCCATTGAAGTAGAGGAGGCGGAGTTTCCACTCACCATCCTCGGGCGTGCGAGGCGGGAAGACCGTTACCTACACGCCCATCAACGACCGAGCCCCATCCCGGGCAGGTTTCCATCACAGAGCGTGGTCAGGCTCACCAGTGGCGGTAGGTCATCGGGCCACCCACTTGCCCCAGCCAATACCCGGGTGACTGCGTCTTCAGCGCAGGAACCTGGGCTCCCACTCTCCTTTTAGCGCGGCGGCAAGACCGTGATCACGCAGGCTCCTGCTTCGCTGACTTGAAGGCTGATCCCTTGGCTCGGGTACGAGAGTACGTCCATCGCAACGCTGGCGTCGATTCGACGTTCATGTTCCGGTATTCCGAGTCCTTTGCGCACTGCGGCAGCGTTTGATCCGAGGCCGACACCCTCCTTCGTCTTGACCGATTCTGCCCACTCCAGCCACTCCGGGAAGGGCTCGACTCCACTGCAGGCCTTGACCAGCATTACGCCGGTGACCACTTTCTCGCGAACGAACACCGTGAGGTGGAACTTCGGGTAGTGCCGGGCCTCCTCGCCTTTGATCTTCGGCTCGCCCAAGAGTTCTTGGACGCGGCTTTCCTTCATCCCGAGTTCGATTCCAGCGAGCGAGTGACCCGGAACTATCGGGCCACTCAGTGGCAAAGCCAGACACAGTCCAGAAGCAACGAGTAGACCACTGAGGAAGAGCGATTTCCGCAATCTAGTGACTCGCCCTTTCCGAGTTCTTCGAGCAGGATGGCGCTCGCAGGACCTGGTGGGAATCCTCGTCGATCACGGTACTTCCGAGCTCTTCAGAGATCGTAAACAGGGTGTCCTCGATTGGCCCGTTGACTGTCAACTGTTCGACAACAATGTCCATCGAAAACGCCTTCGCGGCGTTCGGAAGATCGGTCCCGTCGCTCCAGTGCTCGAGCAGGAGGTGTCGCGGCAACCGAACCTGCGGACTAGTGTTCTCAATCACTTCCGCGCTGTCGAAGGTATTCCTGTCCTTCAGTTGGCCGTCGACTCCCCTGGTAAGGGAGCTGACGGGCCACCAGGAACTACCACTCCTTGCGAAACGAATCTCCTTGACATCGCCCAGAGGTGATGAGTCTGCGACGGTCAGTTCGGCGGTGCCGGAAGGCCCAGCGAAGGTTGAGAGGCGAAGGCGATCAGATGTTCCCAGTCGAGTAGCTGATATCCTCCGAACGTCTGCAAGAGATAACCGGCAATCCGCACAGGCGCGGCTCTCCACGTTCAAGTTGGCAAGAGGAATGAAAAGCGGGTTAGGGACTACACTGCTGTCGGGAATCTCCCCGCCCTTGATAATGAGTGTCCGGTTGTCGTTGGTGAGAATGCGACTCTCGCTCCCATCAAATGTGATGGTCTGGCTACCAATGAATCCCGCGCTTGCAAGCTCTGGCTCCGCAATGGTCTCGACTCGAAAGCGATCCCCGGATGCCCAGTACTCCAAGCTGGCCGCAGCCGACTCGGAATTGCCATCACCAAGGTCGAAAACAAGCACATATCTGGCGCGCAAGTGCACGCTGCTAATCTGGGCGAACTGTGCTCGCAGCGATTGAACAAGCGCTTCCGGAGTCGTTGCCACCTGAAGGTCAGCGAGGGCGGGAGCAGTCCAGAGAAATACAGAGAAGATTGAGACGGACATTGCCTTCGACATCTTCATGTCACTCTCCACGACAGACCATGTCGACTACTCTTACACCACACGGACAGATCAACGTCCCGCAGAATCTCCAGCCACAGCTTCCCCTGCCTGTCCATCCAGAATCCCACGGAGCTACGATAATTCCGCTCACATTCGAACCAGTTCCAGTGTGGCAACTTGGATTCGACGAGCAATATCCATCGGAGTAGTAGCATGTCTCGGCGCCACCACCTCCCGGATCCGGCCCTGGATCGGGATAGAAGATATCCTGGGGTGGGCCCTCGCCCGGCTTCTGCGAGCGAGAAAGCGCGCTGGCGGGTGTGCTCACAGAAGGACTCGTCGAGTTCTGCGCCACTTCGCTGGGAACGACTCCCGAGCCTGATTGCTTGGCGGCGCCAGCGCCGGCAGATAGTGCACCTCCGGCCATGAAGAGCGCTGCACCCAGGACTACGACAACATCTGTTGACTTCATCTACTCCTCGCTTTGGGGAACTTCTACACCCACAAGCATCATGCTTGTGGGTACTCACGCACCCCGGACACCGGGCCTTCTACCACAGGTCCGAAGCTCGTCAAGCACGGACCGGCAAGCGCCACCGCCGCAGAGCACCAGTCCCGCCGCGACCACCGCCGCGGTCTCGACCCGCAGAACCGTCCGCCCGAGCGACCAGGCCGGAAGTTGCTGATCGCGGAAGAAGGCTCGTTCGTCCGTGCTCCAGCCGCCTTCCGGACCGGCGAGTAGGCCGATCCGCCCGCCGGCTGCCATAGCCGGGACGGGCGCGCCTCCAGCGGCGTCGAGGACGGCCATGGGCAGGCCTGCCTCCCGACTTCGCTCGACGGCCTCGCGCAAGCCGACCTCGCTCGACAGGCGGGGAACGGCCGACCGGCACGACTGCTCCACCGCCGAGACCGCGATCCGGCGCAAACGGGCGAGCTGCGAGCCCTCGATGGAGCGGGCCTCGCGCTCGGTCGAGATGAAGTGGATCGCGACGACGCCGAGCTCTGTGACCTTTTCCACCAGCCAGGAGGCCCGATCGGGCTTGGGCGCCGCGACGAAGATCTCGACCGCGAGCTCCGGTTCGTTGGCCGGCGCCGCCTCGCCGAGCACGAGCCGGGCGGCGCGTTTGTCGATGCCGGTGATCTGCGCCCAGCGGGCGTGACCCTGCCCGTCCACGACCCGCAGGCGCTCGCCGGTCTGGAGCCGCTTCACCTTGAACAGGTGGTGATGGGTTTCGCCTTCGACGAGAGCCGTATCTGCAGAAAAAAAGATCGGTAAAAGGAGAGTGGTGGTCAACGGACCACCCTTGACTCGTCCTGGCGCTTGGAGAATCGGAGGCCAACCCATTCGCCGGCCTGGATCTGGCCGGTGGCGTCGCAGGCGAAGCAATCGATCGCTTTCGTCACGGCAGCGGCTTCGGTCCCGAGGACGCCGGAGACCAGGAGGTCGCCGCCGGGAGCGAGCTGATCGATCACCTCGCGGAGCTCGTCGGCGATCTCGTGGGGCAGGACGTTGAGGACCACGACTTCGAAGGCGAAAGCGGCGCTCGCAGGCGCCGCGAGTGCGGCCACAGTGCCGGCGAAGATCGCCGGCGCGAGGCCGTTGTGGCGGGCGTACTGGCCGGCGAGGAGGCTGGCCGCAGGGTCGAAGTCGAAACCGACCGCGGCACGCGCGCCGAGGAGGAGCGCCGCCATGGCGAGGATCCCCGAACCGCAGCCGACGTCGAGCACCCGTTTGCCGGCGAGAGGGATCGCCTCCAGGAGCTCGTAAGCGAGCCGGGTCGACTCGTGGCTGCCGACACCGAAGGCCGTGCGCGCCGGGATCTGAAGGACGAAACGGCCTCCGGTTGCGCCTTCGGCGCCGGGCCCGCCGCTCGCCGTCGATGGCAAGGCCGCGTCGGCGATGTCCCATTCCCGTGGATCGACGACGAGCCTCGAGCCGAGCTCGATGGGCTCGGCCGCATCGCGCCACGCGGCGAGCCAGTCTTTTTCTTCGACGGGGCCGAAGTCGACGACTTCGACACCCGGCACCAGCGCCGCGAGATCTCCAAAATCTCCCTTTACGGGAAGCTTTTCTGCCTCGAAGGTCGCAATCAGGAAGGACTCGCCGGGAGCGCCGGACTGGAATTCAATTCCCGCCGTGCCGTGCTCCCAAGCCCAGGCAGCGACGAACTCTTCGACCTCTTCCGGATCGCTGGGTACGCGGATGCGCAGGCGGTGGTATCTGGGACCCATCGGCGGGCCCAGCGGGCCCCCCGCCGCGCCGCTCATCCGCCGAACAGGTCGCGGACGCGATGGAGGACGCCGCGGTCCTCCCTCACCGGACGACCTTCGAGACCGGCCAGCTTGCGCAGCAGGTCGCGTTGCTCGTCGTCGAGGTCGCCGGGCGCCGGCACGCGGATCGCCGCCAGCGCGATGTGATCGCCGCGTCCCGATCCGCCCAGGCGGTCGATCCCTTTGCCCTTCAGGCGGAACTGCTCGCCATGGTGCGTTCCCGCCGGGATGACCAGCTCCTCCTTGCCGTGCAGCGTTTCCACCTCGACCTCGGCCCCCAACACCGCCTGCGCATAGCCGATCTCGATTTCGGAGAGCACGTTGTTTCCGTCGCGTTCGAAGCGCTCGTGCGGTGCGACGCCGAGAACGACGTAGAGATCGCCGCGCGGTCCGCCGCGGCGCCCATGCTCGCCTTCGCCGACCACGCGCAAGCGCGCCCCGGTGTCGACGCCGCGCGGAATCTTCACCTCGAGAGTTCGCAGCATCTCGACCCGCCCTTGGCCGCGGCAGTTCTTGCACGGATCGGTGATCGTGACGCCTTCGCCACCGCACCTCGGGCAGGTCCGCGCGAGAGTGAAGAATCCCTGGGAGTAGTGGACTTGCCCGCGCCCGCCGCAGCCCGAGCACTTCACCGGCGCAGAGCCGCCCGCCGCGCCGCTTCCACCGCAGGTCTCGCAACCTTCCAGGCGCGGGATTTTCAGGCTCTTGGTGACACCGAAGGCCGCTTCCTCGAAGCCTATCTCGAGGTCGTAGCGCAGGTCGGCTCCAGGGGTGGCGCGAGTCCTGCCCCCACGCCCGCCACCTCCGCCGAAGCCGAACAGGTCTCCGAGAATGTCCGAGAAGTCCGAGAACGTCGAAGGGTCGAACCCGCCGTCGAAGCCCGGCGCTGCCTGATGCCCGTAACGGTCATAGCGCTCGCGCTTCCCGGAATCCGAGAGCACCGCATAGGCCTCGGCCGCCTGCTTGAAGAGCTCCTCCGCACCTTTGTCTCCGGGGTTCTTGTCCGGATGATGAAGTAAAGCGAGCTTGCGGTAGGCGGCCTTGACATCCTTGTCGGAAGCGGTCCGCTCCACGCCGAGAATTTCGTAGTAGTCGCGCCGGGCGCGTTCGGCCGTCGACATTCGTCAGCCCCTCGATCCGGCGCCGCCGCCTTCGAGGCCGCTCGGCAGTCCGCTCTCGCCCACCCGGCTCATCATCAATTCGGAAAGCGAGCGCGAGGTCGAATTGAGATCGAAGAGCGCCGTTTCGAGGTCCGCGCGGGCGTCGCTGGTCAGCGCCATCCGCGCGCGGAGCAGCGTCTCCGAGGTCCGCTTGCGGTCCTTTTCGGGCAGGCTGTCGCTGAACTGCGCCAGCACTTTCTCATTGGTGTAGATGAGACCCTCGATGCGATTCTTGAGGCGGCGCATCTCGCGCTTCTGGGCATCGGCCTGGGCGAACTGGTCGGCTTCGGTCACCAGGCGGTCGATCTCATCCTTGGAGAGTCCGCCCGCCGGGTTGATCTGGATCGTCTGCGACTGGTTGGTCGCCACATCGCGCGCCGAGACGCTCACGATGCCGTTCGAATCGATGGCGAACGTGACTTCGATCTGCGGCACGCCGCGCGGCGCCGGCGGGATTCCGACCAACTCGAAACGTCCGAGGGAACGGTTCTCGGTGGCGATCTCGCGCTCGCCCTGAAGCACGTGGACTTCGACCGTGTCCTGGTTGTCGACGACGGTGGTGAAGATCTGCGCGTTCTTGGTGGGGATTGTCGCGTTGCGCTCGATGAGGCGAACGAACAAGCCACCATGGGTCTCGATACCGAGCGAAAGCGGGGTGACATCGAGCAGGACCAGGTCCTTGATGTCGCCCCGGATGATGCCGCCCTGGATGGCGGCTCCGATCGCCACCACTTCGTCGGGATTGATGTCCCGGTTCGGCGGGCGGCGGAAGATCCGCTCGACGGTCTGAGCGACGAGCGGCGTGCGGGTCTGTCCACCTACCAGCAGGACCTCGTCGATGTCCTCGGCCGCCAGCCCCGCCTGCTCGATGGCGTCGCGACAGGGACCTTCGGTGCGCGCCACGAGCTCGGCGACCAGGCCCTCGAAAGCGCTGCGGGTGAGGACGCGGGAGAGATGGCGCGGACCGCTCTCGTCGGCCGAAATGAACGGCAGATTGATCGTCGCTTCGGGCACCGTCGAGAGCTCGCACTTGGCGCGCTCGGCGGCCTCTTTCAACCGTTGCAGTGCCATGCGGTCGCCGCGCAGATCGATTGCCGTCTCGGCGCGGAACTCCTGGATCAGCCAGTCGATGATGCGTTGGTCGAAGTCCTCTCCGCCGAGATAGGTGTCGCCGGAAGTGGAGCGCACTTCGAAAATGCCCTCGGAGAGCTCGAGAATCGAGATATCGAACGTGCCGCCCCCGAGGTCGTAAACCGCGATTCTGCGGTTCGCGGTTCCGCGGTCGAGTCCGTAGGCCAACGCGGCGGCGGTCGGCTCGTTCAGGATGCGCAACACCTCGAGGCCGGCGATGCGCCCGGCGTCCTTGGTCGCCTGGCGCTGCGAGTCGTCGAAGTAGGCCGGAACCGTGATGATCGCCTCGCGCACGGGCTCTCCAAGCGCCTCTTCGGCAAAGGCCTTGAGCTCACGCAGCACGAAAGCGGCGATCTCCTCCGGGCTGTGCTGGCGATCGCGAATCTGGATCTTCACGTCGCCATTGGCCGCTTCGACGAGCGCATAAGGAAGGAGGTCGCAGGCGCGCTGGACGTTCGAATCGCTGAACTTGCGGCCGATCAGGCGCTTGACCGCGAACACCGTCTGCTGCGGATTGGTGATCGCCTGGCGCTTGGCGATCTGACCCACGAGCCGATCGCCGTCAGGCGTGAAGGCGACGATTGACGGCGTCGTTCGGCTGCCGTCGCGGTTCGCCAGCACCCGCGGAGAGAAGGCCTCGACTACCGCGACGCAGCTGTTCGTGGTGCCCAGATCAATGCCGATGATCTTCCCCACGTTTTCCCCTTTTCTCTAACGAACGAGCTCTACTGCGACGAATCCGACGAGGAGTCGTCGTCCGTCGTCTCTCTCGGTACAGCGACCTTGACCAGCGACGGCCGCAGAAGTCTGTCGTTCAGCCGGTATCCGCGCTGCAATTCGGCCGCTACTGTAGGAGCCGCGACGAGGTCGGACTCTTCCTGGAATACGGCCTCGTGCACCGAAGGATCGAAGCGCTCCCCCACCGCCGGAATCGGCGAAAGCCCGTAGCGCTTCAGAACCTCCTGCAGCTGCCGGACGATCATCTCGACGCCTCGGCGCAGGTCGTTGGAATCGCCCTGCCCTCCTTGCGCGCCGAGAGCTCGCTCGAGGTTGTCGACCACCGGGAGAAGCTCGCGCAACGCGTCGGCGAGGGCGTAGCGCTCGATCTCGGCGCGCTCGCGCTCGGTCCGCTTGCGGTAGTTGTCGAAATCGGCCCGCAAGCGCAGCGCGCGTTCCCGCTCCATCGCCAGAACCGACTCCAGCCGGCGCATTTCGACGCTGCCGACACGTGGACCGCCGTCCGTCGCGCCATCTCCCGACCGCTCGGCGCTCGAGTCCGCGGCGTCCTCCTCGTCACCGAGGCTCAGAATTTCCACCACGGTGTCCTCGAAGCCCTCCGGGGAGGAATCCTCCTCTGGAGCTTCGGGTTTGGAATCGTCGCGCTCGCTCATGACAGCTCCAGTTGCCCTATCGGCTGGCGCTCGACTCGAGCGCCCGCGACAGGGATTCTCCCAGATAGTCGACCAAAGGAATGATGCGCTCGTATTCCATGCGCGACGGGCCGAAGATTCCAAGCGTACCCTGGGCGCCCTCGCCAGTGCCAAACGGTCGCGCGATCAGGCTGAAACCCAGGTCCGACGTCACCGAACTGTCTTCCCCGATGACCACCCGCACACCACTGCCGTCCATGCACTGGTTGAGCAGGGTCACGAGACGCTGGCGATCGGCGAACATGTCGAGAAGGAGCCGCACTCGCGACAGGTTCTCGAGCTCCGGCCGGGCCAGCAACTGAGCCGTGCCCTCGACCAGCACCTCGGGCCCCTGGGTGGATTCGAGCGAGCGCTGGGCGAGAGAGATCGCGCGTCCCAGCAGCTCGTCCATCTGCGTTCGCTCGTCGGTCATCGCGGCCAGCAGGCGCTCGCGGATCGTGCGCAGCGTCCGCCCCCTGAAATTCTCGGTCAGGTAGTTCGAAATCCGGATCAGCTCCTCGCGCGACAGCTCCTCCTCGACTTCGAGCAGCTTGTTCTCCACGAATCCGGCCTCGGAGACGACGACACAGAGCACCCTTCGCCCGGAAAGCGGAACGAAATCGACGGTCCGCAGGACCGTGTCGCCGATCGCCGGGGTGACCAGGATTCCGATCTGTCCCGAGAGCCGGGAAAGGAGCCGCGAGGTCATGGCGACGAGACGCCCGGGCTCGGCTTCACCACCATGGAAGTCTCCATCGATGCGCCGGCGATCGTCCTCCGAGAGACTGCCCTTCTCCATCAGGGCCTCGATATAGAGGTGGTACCCGGCGCTGCTCGGCACTCGACCCGCGGAGGTGTGCGGCTGTTCGAGGTAGCCCCACTCCTCGAGATCGGCCATCACGTTGCGGATCGTCGCCGCCGACACTCCATGCTGCGCGTGCTTAGCCACCGAACGGGAACTTACAGGTTCGCCCACGAGGATGAACGTCTGCACGACATCGCGCAGGATCTCGCGATCGCGCGGAGTCAGTTCGAGGGCTGGGCGGACGGGGCGCATGTCGTTTTTGGGCAGGTGTACCGGTGCCTTGCTTGCTGCCTCGCGTTGCGTAAGCTCTCAGACCCGCGTATTTTACCCCAGTGAGCCCCGCGGATCCGCCCCTCGACGGCCTGCGCTTCACCCTGATCGGACCCGGATCGGTCGGCCAGAGCCTCGCGGCCTGGATCGTGGCCCGCGGCGGGAGACTCTCACAGTTGGCTGGTCGACCCGGTTCTGCGAGCGTGAAGGCCTTCGCGCGACGCTCTGGGGTGCCCGGGGTTGAGACCCGCCAGCTCGCCACCCGCGGCGAAGAGTTGCTGTTGATCACGGTTCCCGACGGCGAGCTCGATGGCGTCGCCAGCTTGCTGGCGCAGCGGCCGCAGGCCGCCGTGGTGCTGCACGTATCTGGCGTCGCCGCGGCGGCGGTGCTCGAACCGCTCCGCGCCGCCGGCTCGGCCATCGGTGGTTTCCACCCGCTGCGCGCCTTCCCGACGCCCGAGGCAAGCGTCGCGGAGGCTTCCGGCCTGTTCTTCGCCCTGGACGGCGATCCACCAGCGGTAGCGTTGGGCCGCCGCCTCGCGACCGCATTCGGCGCGACGTCGGCGGTGATCCCGGCAGGGCAGCGGCCGCTCTACCACCTCGTGGCCACGTTGATGGCCGGCGCCATGACGACGGTCGCGGCAGTGGCGATGGAGATCGCCGACCGATCCGGCCTGCCGGGCGAAGTGCGGCCGGGATTCGCCAGGCTCGCGACAGACGCGCTGGCGAAGGCGCTGGCGCTCTCCGATCCGGCGGCGGGAATCACCGGCCCGGCGGCGCGCGGCGACCAGCGCACCTTCCTTTTCGAGCTCGGCGAGCTCGCCCGGATCGCGCCCGAGGCGGTGCCGGTCGTCGTCGCTCTGGCCCGCGAAAGTCTGCGCCAGCATTCTCGCCTGGCCGCTCCCGATCCGCCCCGCATTGCCCTGGCTGAGCTCCTTGCTCGCGCGGATCTCCTTGACCTGACAAAAGACCGGGTGCTAACTTGGCGAGAGCCGTCAGGCTAAACCTATGGTCTTCTTCAACTACAGCACGATGCAGATGGCGGCGAAAGTGGTGTACTACGGCCCCGGTCTGTGCGGGAAGACCACCAACCTCCAGTTCATCTACGGGCACACCTCGCAGGAGAGCCGCGGCGAGATGGTCTCGCTCGAAACCGAGACCGACCGCACGCTCTTCTTCGACCTCCTCCCCATCGACGTCGGTTCGATCGCCGGCTTCAATACCCGCATTCAGCTCTACACGGTCCCCGGTCAGGTGTTCTACAACACGACCCGCAAGCTCGTGCTGAAGGGCGTCGACGGGGTCGTCTTCGTCGCCGACTCGCAACGCCCGATGCTGCAGGCCAATCTCGAGTCGCTGCGCAATCTCCAGATCAACCTCGAGGAGATGAACCTCTCGGCCGAGAGCATGCCGATCGTCCTGCAGTACAACAAGCGCGATCTGCCCGACGTCTGTTCGATCGAGGAGATGGAACAGGCGCTGAATCCACGCGGCTGGCCGAGCTTTGGAGCTTCCGCGGTCTCAGGCCAGGGCGTCTTCGAGACCCTCAAGGGAATTTCGAAGCTGACCTTGCTGAATCTGAAGAAGCGGCTCACGCGGCCCGGGCAGGAGACCGGCGGGCACGCCAAGATCATCGCCATGGCTGCCCCCACCCGGCCCGCCGCCGCGCACCCCGCCGGGGTCTCGGAGTCCGGGCCGCAGGTCCTGCCGGCCATCGCCTTGCCGGCCTCGAGTGGCAGCGCAGGAGTTGGCCCCGAGCAGGCTTCGAAGACGATGGCTCCGATGGCTGCGCTGCCTGCGATGGCTGCGGCAGCCACTGCCCCGGCGACGGTTGCGCGGCCTGGCGTGGAAGCCACGCCGCCGCGGAGCGCGCCGCTCTCCCCGGCCGCAAGGTCGAAGACGAGCCAGGTCGACGTCCTCGCAGAGCTCGAGAAGATCCGGCGCCAGGCCATGCACGCCCCGGCGCATCCGGCGCATCACGTGCCGACGGCGCGTCCCGCGGCGTCAGCCGGCTCGGCCACCGCAGCAGCGCCGGTCCAGCCCGGCGGGTCGAGCGCGCACCCGAAGTACCCGGTGCTGAACGGCAGGGGAGAGATCCACCGGTCGGTCGAGCTGACGCTCAAGCGCGGTGAGTTCAGCCGGGCACGCCGCTTCCTGCTCAATCTCCGCATCGAGGACGAGGACCGCCAGGTCGTCGACGCGATCCGGGATCTGCCGATCGAGATCCAGGACGCGAAGTCGCTCGAGCGCGTCCTGCTGCAGTTGAACGTCGCGATCAAGTCGAAGGAATAGAGCCTCCGAAAGCCGGTTTTCTCCCGGAATTGGGAGTACAGTGCCGCCAGCGGCGCTGACGCCGCAGGTCATCCGCCCGTCAGCAAGTGCCGGAGGCCACGAGGCTCGTCCAATGACCCTCGAGATGGCGACGCAGCCGACCGTTTCGCGGACGCTTGCGACCCCGCTTGCGGGAGCGCTCGCGATCTTCCTCGGCGGCATGGTCCTCGTCGGCTGGGCACTCGACATCGGCGCGCTGAAGAGCATCGTGTCGGGCTGGGTTGCCGTCAAGCCGAACACCGCCCTGACCTTCATCCTGACCGGGATCGCCCTGCTCTTTTCCTCTCGCCGGCTTTCACCCAGCAGCTCTCGACCTGCGGCCTTCGTCTCCCGCCTCGCCCGATACTGCGCCCTGATGGCCGGCGGGATCGGTCTGGTGACGCTGAGTGAGTATGTTCTCGGCTGGAATGCCGGCGGCATGGATCAGTGGTTGTTCCCTGAGCCTTCCGGGGCGGTAGCTACGTCGCATCCGGGCCGCATGGCGCCGGACACCGCTTTGTGTTTCGTGCTGCTGGCGGCGGCGTTGTGGCTCGCCGGGGGCTCCCGCAAGACGACGCGGACGTCGGTCGCTGCAGCGATTCTCGGCTCGCTGGTGACAATCGTGGCATTGGACGGCCTCCTGGCCTACTTTTCGCCGGCCCTCCGCACTCGGGGGTGGGGCGGCCTGACGATGATGGCAGCTCAGAGTGCGTTCCTGTTCGCGGTCCTGGGTACGACGATCGTTCTGGGGTCGTGGCGGGATGCCTTGGGCCCCAGGCTGACCCAGTTCTCCAGCCACCTCTGGCGGACGGTCGCCTGCGTCGGCGCCCTGGCCATCGCCTTTGCCCTCTATGCCCGGTCGGAAGAGGAGATTGCGCGCGTCAATGAGCTGCGACATCAGTCCTTTCTGCTCGCCGATGAGCTGCGCCAGTCCGGAGATGACCTGACCCGGATGGCCCGGACCTATGTGGTCACCGGCGACCCGGTCTACAAGCAGCACTTTCAGGACATTCTGGACATTCGCGACGGCAGGAAACCCCGGCCGGAAGATCATTGGCGACCTTATTGGGACCTGGAGCTGGGGAACGGCCCGGCGCCGCGCGGCAGCCAGCAGGCGATCCCGCTGCTCGAGTTGATGCGGCAGGCCGGGTTCACCGAGGAGGAATTCGGCAAACTGGCGGAGGCCAAGGCGAATTCCGACGGGCTGACCCTGCCGGAACTCGAGGCGATGAAACTGGTCGAATCCACCGGGCCGGAGGCCGAGGCCAACCGGGCCAGAGCGCGCACGATGATGCATGACGAGAAGTATCGCCAGGCCAAGGCCGCCGTCATGGGGCCGATCGACGACTTCCTCGCGTTGATGGACGAGCGCACCCTCGCTGCCGTCCATGCCACCGAGTACAGCGCCGCGATCTTCCGCTACCTGCTTGCTGCGCTCGGCCTGGGGTTGACGTGGGTGCTCTGGCGCACCTACGTCGCCCTGGGCGACACCCTGGGCGGATCGGTGGACGAGGTCTCGGCGCACATCGCCCGGATCGGCAGAGGCGATTTCTCTGCCCAGATCCAGGTGAAATCGGGTCTGAAAAATAGTGTGCTGGGGTGGTTGTCGGAAACCCAGGCCAAGCTCAACGACGTTGATCGCGAGCGCAAGCAGGCGGAGGATGCGTTGCGCACCGAAATCGCTGTGCGCAAAGTGGCTCAGGAGGCGTTGGCCCGACGCGTGCAGGAGTTGGCGCAGTTCAACTCCGCCGCGGTCGGTCGCGAACTGAGGATGGTCGAGTTGAAAGGGCAGGTCAACGGATTGGCCCGTCAACTGGGCCAGCCACCGCTCTACGAGATGTCATTGCTGGACGGAGCCGTTCCGACGACCGCATCCGAGGTCGATGGCGCGAGCAGCGGAATTCCAAAATCCCCAACCACCAACCCCGGAAGCGCCGTATGAAGGCATCCTGGGCGAAATTCAAAGTTGTTGCCGTGGTGCTGCTGGCCGGTGTGTTGCCGCTGTTGGCCAGTCTGACGGCTCGTTTCGTTTTCGGTGACGCGCCGCGTGTGCAGGAATCGCTCCACGCAGCGGTCGAACTGGGGGGCAGTTGCATTGCGCTGGCGGTGGCGATGCTGCTGTTGCTGAGGGCGCGGCATGAGGAAACGTCTCCGCACCTGTTCTGGGTCGCGGCGTCGCTCATCGCGATGGGATTGGTGGACGGTCTGCACTCGGTCCACGGCATCGCGCTCCACTCGTGGCAACGCCACGGGGCGACGTTGTTGGGCGGAGTGCTTTTCGCCGCGGTCTGGCTGCCGCTGCCGCGGGCCGTGAAGCGCCGGAAAGGGCTTTTTCTCTTCATGGTGGCGGGGCTGGCCCTGGCGCTCGGCCTTTGGTGGGGGTCAGAGGGGATGCCCTCGACGTGGGATCCGGTCGGCCTCTACACATTTCCGGTCCAAGCCGTCAATGCGCTGGGCGGGGTGGGCTTCCTGGCGGCGGCGCTGTTTTTCTGCCGGCGCTACCTGCGCCAGTCACAGACCGAGGACCTCGTGTTCGCCAGCCTCACGGTGCTCTTTGGCATGGCGGGCCTGCTCTTCGGGTTGGCGCACACGTGGGCCGCCGACTGGTGGGTCTGGCACGGTGCCCGGTTGCTGGCTTACTCCATTGTGCTCGTGGCCGCCTATGAAATGGTCGTCACACTTTACCGGCAGATCGGCGAACACGCGCAGGAACTGGAAGGCCACGTCCTGGCGCGCACCGCAGAGCTGGTCAAAGCCAACGACGCCTTGCAGACGGAGATTGTAGAACGTCAGCGGGCGGAGGCGGACGTGGAACAGCGAAGCGAGGAACAGGCCCGCCTCAACGCGGACCTCACGCGCTCCAGTCGCGCCACGCTGAACCTCATGCAGGACGCCGTTGCCGCGAAACAAATGTTGGAACAAACCAACCAGAACCTGCGCCAAGAGATCGCCCAACGCCAGCAGGCCGAGGAGCGCGTCGGCGCCGAGAAGCGGATCTCCGACTCGCTCATCCAGAGCCTGCCAGGGATTTTTTACCTGTTCGACGCGAACGGTAGATTCCTGCGTTGGAACGCCAATTTCGAGCGTGTCACCGGCTACTCCGCCGCGGAGCTGGCCACCCTCAGCCCGCTGGACCTGTTTGTCGGCGAGGAGCGCGCGCTGATACAGCGGCAGATTCAGGCGGTCTTCGTCGACGGTCAGGCGGATGCCGAGACGAATCTGTTCACCAAGCAAGGCGACCGCACGCCCTACTATTTTACCGGACTACGCATCGAGTTGGACGGGCAGCCTTGTCTCCTCGGAGTGGGACTGGACCTCACCTCACGCCGGAAGGCGGAAGCGGCGCTGCACGAAGCCCAAAGCCTGCGCGCCGAGGCCGAAAAGCTGGGCAAGGTCGGCGGCTGGGAATTCGACACCGAGACCAAGGCGGTGACCTGGACCGAAGAGGTCTTCCATATCCACGAAGTGGATCTGACCTACCAGCCAACGGTGGATGCAGGCATCAATTTTTATGCACCCGCTTCCCGCCCAATCATCGCGCGGGCCGTGCAGCGAGCGATCGAGCAGGGCGAGCCCTTTGACGTGGAACTGGAAATCGTCACCGCCAAAGGCAACCGGCGCCACGTCCATTCGATTGGAAGGGCCGATCCAACCCGCCGAACAGTGCTGGGCTTCTTTCAGGACATTACCGCGCAGAAACACGCGGAGCAGGAAATCCGCAACCTCAACGCGGAGCTGGAGCAGCGCGTGCACGAGCGCACGGCCCAACTCGAAACGGCCAACAAGGAATTGGAGGCGTTCAGCTATTCCGTGTCGCACGACTTGCGCGCGCCGCTGCGGGCGATCGATGGTTATGGCCGCATCCTGCTGGAGGACTACGAGAGCCGTCTCGACCCCGAAGGCCGCCGCCTGCTCGGCGTCATCTCCGGCGAAACCCGGCGCATGGGACAACTGATTGACGATCTGCTCGCCTTCTCGCAACTGAGCCGCCGGAAACTGGAGGCTTCGGACATCGACATGACAGCCATGGCTCGAGCCATCTTCGACGAACAGGCGGGCCACGCCCCGCAACGAGTCTTCCGCCTGGAACTGCAACCGCTCCCGCCGGCCAACGGCGACCCGGCCATGATTCGCGTGGCATTGGGAAATCTGCTCTCCAACGCCATCAAGTTCACCACACCTCGAAACCCCGCGGTAATCGAAATCGGCGGCCGCCAGGAAGACGGGCAGGCTGTCTTCTACGTCAAAGACAACGGGGTCGGATTCGACATGCAATACGCCCACAAGCTGTTTGGGGTCTTTCAACGGTTGCACTCCACGGAGGAGTTCGAAGGCACCGACGTGGGGCTGGCCCTGGTCCAGCGCGTCATCCACCGTCACGGCGGGCGCGTCTGGGCCGAGGGAAAAGTCGACGAAGGCGCGACCTTCTACTTCTCACTGCCCGACATGAGGGAAGAATCATGACCGACGCAAACGGAGTCGAAATCCTGCTGGTGGAAGACAACCTGCACGATGGGGAGTTGGCCTTGCGGGCGCTCAAGAAGCGCAATCTGGCCAACCATGTCGTGTGGGTCAAGGACGGCGCAGAGGCGCTGGAGTTCATCTTCGGCGCGCTCACGGGCGCGTCACAACGAATCGACCATACTCCGAAAGTAATCATGCTCGACCTCAAGCTGCCCAAAGTCGACGGGTTGGAAGTCCTGCGCCGGCTCAAAGGCGACGAGCGAACCCGGCACATCCCGGTGGTGGTGTTGACCTCGTCACGCGAAGAACAGGACATCGTGGAGAGCTATCGCCTGGGCGTGAACAGCTACATCGTCAAGCCGGTGGAGTTCGAGAACTTCTCCGAAGCGGTGGCCCACCTGGGCCTGTATTGGCTGTTGTTGAATCAACCGCCCACGCCGGTCGCGAAAGACTGAACCGGAGGCGCCGAAGATGAGCGAGAAGCTCCGCATCCTGATTCTCGAAGACCGGCCGGCCGATGCGGAACTGGTTCTGCGCGAAGTGCGACGCACCGGCTACGAGCCGGAGTGGTCGCGGGTCGAGACCGAGGCGGAATACCTGGCCCAGCTCGACCAAGGATGGGATCTCATTCTGGCCGACTACAACCTGCCGCAGTTCACCGGGCTGCGGGCGCTCGAATTGTTGACCGCGCGCGGGCTGGACATTCCGTTTATCATCGTCTCCGGCACCATCGGCGAAGACAAGGCCGTCGCAGCCATGAAGGCCGGCGCGAAGGACTACGTCATGAAGGACCAGCTCGCGCGGTTAGGCTCGGCCATCGAGCGGGAGTTGCGCGATGCTGTCGACCGGCGTGAATTCAAGCGGGCCGAGGCGGCCTTGGTCGCCTCGGAGATGCGCTATCGCCGGCTCTTCGAGTCGGCCCAGGACGGCATCGTGATCCTCGATGCCGTGACCGGGATGATTGTGGATATCAATCCGTTCCTGCTCAACCTGCTGGGTTACGCGCGCCAGGCAGTTCTCGGAAGGAAAATCTGGGAAATTGGATTCTCGAAGGACCTACTTGCCAATCAATCCAACTTCACGGAATTGCAGCAGAAGGGCTCCGTCCGCTACGAAGACTTGCCATTGGAGACCATCGACGGGCGCCGGATAGAGGTGGAGTTCGTCAGCAACGTCTATCTGGTAGGCGGCCACAAGGTCATCCAATGCAACATTCGCGACATCACCGAGCGCAGGCAGGCGGAGCGCGCCCTCCGCCTGCAGAGCGCGGCTCTCACTGCCGCGGCCAACCCGATGGTCATCACCGATCGCGGCGGTACGATCCAATGGGTCAACACCGCTTTCGCCGAGGTCACCGGTTATGGCGCAGAAGAGTCCCTCGGCAAGAACCCGCGCCAACTGCTCAGATCCGGCGTGCATGAGCCGACCTTCTACAAGGACATGTGGGACACCATCCTGGGAGGCGCCGTCTGGCACGGAGAGATCACCAATCGCCGCAAGGATGGCACTCTCTACCCCGAAGAGATGACGATCACGCCGGTCAAGGACGCGAGCGGTGAGATCACCCACTTCGTTGCGATCAAGCAGGACCTCACCCGTCGCAAGCAGCTCGAAGCCCAGCTTCGCCAAGCCCAGAAGATGGAGAGCGTCGGGCGGCTCGCCGGCGGCATCGCCCACGACTTCAACAACCTGTTGACGGTGATTCTGGGGACGGTCGATCTCAGCCTCGCGGACCGGAACGAAGCGGATCCGCTGCTTGCCGACCTGCTGGAGGTGCGTAGGGCCGGAGAACAGGCGGCCCGACTGACCCGCCAGCTCCTGGCCTTCAGCCGCCAGCAGATCCTGCAGCCCAAGGTCCTGAACCTGAACGAGGCCGTCGCAGAGATGATGAACCTGCTTCAGCGGCTGCTTGGCGAGGACGTCACCGTGGCGTTCGCTCCCGGGATCGACCTCGACTTCGTAAAGGTCGATCCCGGACAGGTCGAGCAGGTGCTGATCAACCTGGGCATCAACGCGCGCGATGCGATGCCCGGCGGCGGCACGCTGACGATCGAAACCCGGAACGTGACCCTCGACGAGGCCTTTGCCGCCGGACACCCGACGGCGCAACCGGGCCCGCACGTTCAGCTGCTGGTCAGCGACACCGGCATCGGGATGGACGAGGCCACCCGCCTGCAGATCTTCGAGCCGTTCTTCACCACCAAGACCTCGGCGAAAGGCACGGGACTGGGCCTCTCCACGGTCTACGGCATCGTCAAGCAGAGCGGCGGCACCATCTGGGTGCAGAGCGACCCCGGCCGGGGAAGCTGCTTCAGCATCTACCTGCCTCGGGCTGAAGGTCCTCCGACGACGACTGAGGACGTCCCGCCTGTGACGGTGTCCCGAGGCTCGGAGACGATCCTCGTCGTCGAAGACGAGAACGCGCTGCGCTCTCTCGCCAAGCGGCTTCTCGAAACGGCGGGCTATTCGGTCCTTGTCGCCGCGAACGGCGAAGAGGCGCTGGCCTGCATCGAGCGTCAGGACGCGCCGGTGCACCTTGTGCTCACCGACCTCGTGATGCCGGGAATGGGCGGCCGGGAGCTGGCGAAGCGGCTCTCTGCCCGCTTTCCGAAGTTGAAGATTGTCTTCACCTCCGGGTACACCGACGACGCCATCCTGCACCAAGGTCCTTTCGACGACGGCACTCACTTCCTCGGCAAGCCCTACACGATGGCGGGGCTGAGGACGAAGGTCCGAAACGTCCTGGACTCGCCAGGCGACCGTCCGACAGGCGCCTGACCATCCGCGGAGCGCCGCGGTGCGCGAACCGCCGGGCCGGCCTGCGCTAGAGTGTTTCCATGCGCTGCCCCTTCTGCGGAACGAGCCAGGACCGGGTCGTCGATTCGCGCGAGAGCCGCGAAGGCGTGACGATCCGGCGCCGCCGTGAATGCCTCACCTGCCATCGCCGCTTCACGACCTACGAGAAAGTCGAGGAGATCGCCTACCGGGTGGTCAAGAACGACGGCTCGCGCGAGGATTTCGACCGCGGCAAGCTCCTCAAGGGGCTCGAGAAGGCCTGCGAGAAGCGTCCGGTGTCGCTGCGCCAGCTCGAGGAGATCGTGGACGCCGCCGAGAGCCTGATGACGGACCAGGAAGATCGCGAGCTCTCGACGAGCGAGATCGGCGCCTTCGCGATGGAGCGGCTGCGCGAGCTCGACCAGGTGGCCTACGTGCGGTTCGCCTCGGTCTATCGCCGCTTCGAGGACGTCGGCGAGTTCATGGAGGAACTGAAGACGTTGCTCAAGAAGAAAGGCCCAGCATGAAGCAGCGGGAGAGCCCTCTGGACGACATCGTCCGATTGCCCGACATTCTTCCGGTCCTGCCCCTCAAGGACGCGGTTCTCTACCCGTTCATCATCGTCCCGCTCTCGCTCGGCCGGGAGAGCTCGATCCGGGCGGTCGACCAGTCGCTCGCCGAGAACCGGATGGTCCTGTTGGTGGCGCAGCGCGACGCCTCGATCGAAGAGCCGGAACAGGCGGACCTCTACCAGGTTGGCACGGCGGCTTCGATCATGCGCATGCTCAAGCTGCCGGATGGCCGGATCCGCCTCCTCGTCCAAGGGGTCGCCAGAGTTCGCCTGGAGCACCTTTCGCGCCCCGACGACTATCCGCAGGCACGGATCCAGCCGATCCCGGAAGCGCCGTCCGGGTCCGGCTCGCTCGCCACCCAGGCTCTCGTGCGGTCGGCGAAGGAAAGCATGGACCGTATCGTCGGACTCGGCAAGGGCGTCTCCCCCGAAGTCCTGGTGCTGGTTGCCAATCTCGAGGATCCCGGGCGGCTCGCGGACCTCATCGCCAGCAACCTCGAGCTCGCCATTCCCGATGCGCAGCGGGTGCTCGAGACGATCGACGGCACCGAGCGCCTCAAGATGGTCACCGAGTTCATGCTGCGCGAGATTCAACTGCTGACGATGCAGCAGGAAATCTCCTCCCAGGCGCGCGGCGAGATCGATCGCAATCAGCGCGAGTACTTCCTCCGTCAGCAGTTGCGCGCCATCCAGCTCGAGCTCGGCGAAGAGAACGAGCTCGCCGAAGAGGTGGCGCGATATCGCAAGCTCGCCGAGGAAAAGCAGCTCCCGGAAGAGGCCAAGGAGGAGCTCGAGCGTCAGATCCGCCGCCTCGAGCGCGGTCATCCCGACAGCGCCGAAGCCGCCGTTCAGCGTACGTACCTCGACTGGCTCACCGGTCTCCCCTGGCAGGTCACGAGCACCGACAATCTCGACCTCGCTCATGCGCGAAAGATCCTCGACGAGGACCATTGGGACCTCGAGAAGATCAAGGAGCGGATGCTCGAGTTCCTCGCCGTGCGCAAGCTCAAGGCGAACGCCCGCGGTCCCATCCTCTGTTTCGTCGGTCCGCCCGGGGTCGGAAAGACCTCCCTGGGACGCTCGATCGCGCGCGCCATGGGGAGGAAGTTCGTTCGCCTCTCGCTCGGCGGGGTTCGCGACGAGGCCGAGATCCGCGGCCACCGGCGCACCTATGTCGGCGCCCTGCCGGGACGCATTCTCCAGGGGCTGCATCAGGCCGGCACGGGGAATCCCGTCTTCATGCTCGACGAAATCGACAAGATCGGCGCGGACTTCCGCGGCGACCCTTCGTCGGCGCTGCTCGAGGTCCTCGACCCGGAACAGAACTCGAACTTTCGCGACCACTATCTGGGCGTCGCCTATGACCTGTCTCGCGTCCTGTTCGTCACCACCGCAAACCTCCTCGAGCCGATCCAGCCGGCGTTTCTCGACCGCATGGAAGTCCTGAGACTCTCGGGCTACACCGTCGAAGAGAAGCTCGCCATCGCGAAGCGTCATCTCCTGCCGAAGACGCTGGCGGACAACGGCCTCTCCGATGCCCACCTCGCCTGGAGCGACGCCGCCCTCCGGCGCACGATCTCCGGCTACACGCGGGAGGCAGGGCTGCGCGGGCTCGAGCGCGAGATGGCCAGCGTCTGCCGCAAAGTGGCCATCACCGTCGCCGGTGGCAAGGCTCGGCGGGTGACGATCGGTCCCCGCACCATCGAGAAATATCTCGGGCAGCCAAAGCACACCAGCGAGGATCTGCTGGAGCGCGACCGGGTCGGCGTTGCCACCGGGCTCGCCTGGACCGCCGCCGGTGGCGAACTGATGTTCATCGAAGTCCTCGCCACCCCCGGCAAGGGGCAGCTCGTCCTCACCGGCCAGCTGGGCGACGTGATGAAGGAGTCCGCCCAGGCCGCGCTCTCGTTCACCCGCGACTGGGCGGCGCGCAACGGCCACCCCGCCGAGTTCTTCACCCAGAACGATCTTCACGTTCACGTTCCGGCGGGCGCCATTCCGAAGGACGGCCCGTCGGCCGGTATCACCATCGCTTCAGCCCTGGTTTCGACGCTCACCGGGAGGAAGATCGACCGCAAGCTGGCGATGACCGGCGAGATCACCCTGCGCGGCGAGGTGATGGCGATCGGCGGCCTCAAGGAGAAGCTCCTCGCCGCGCAGGCGGCCGGAATCCGCTCGGTGGTGCTTCCGAAGCTCAACAAACGCGACCTGATCGAGATTCCGGCGGCGGCGCACAAGGGCCTCACGCTCCACCCGGTCGAATCGATGGACGACGTCCTCGCGCGCGTCCTCTTGCCGCTTCGTCCCGCCACCAATCCCCGGAAGATGGTCCCGCAACTGTCCGCGGTCCGTCCCGTTTCACGTTCCCTGCGGGTTGCACGCGGACACGAGGCGCGCCCGCGGTGAGCCCTGCTCCGTCCGAAGAGGGCCTGGTCGCCTGGCTTCGGACGCTCACCGCGCGCGCCGGTTTCGGACGCTCCCGCGGGACCCTCATCGGCGACGATGCCGCGACGCTGCCGAACGGAACGGTGGTCACTGTCGACCAGCAGATCGAGGGTGTGCACTTCCCTGCCGGTCTGGTTCCGGCGGTCGTCGCGCGTCGTCTGCTGGCGGTCAATCTCTCGGATATCGCGGCCTCCGGCGCGCGCCCGCGCTACGCATTTCTCGCTCTCGCCGCACCGCCCGCCTTCGACCACCGCAATTTTCTCCGCGCCCTCGTCCGCGCCTGCGCCGAAAACGGCGTCGAGCTCGCCGGCGGCGACCTCGCGGTCGCGAAGGAGCCTCACCTCTCGTTGACCTTGATCGGCGAGCGGCGCCCCGGCGGCGCCACGCTGGCGCGCGACCAGGCGCGGCCCGGACACCGTCTCTGGCTCGGCGGCACGCTCGGAGAGTCGGCGCTGGGTTGCGAGCTGCTGCGCCGGGGCGCGCATTCGCGCGGAAACAGCGTCGTCCTGCCGTCATTCTTTTCGGTAAAGGGAGAATTGAGAGCTGCCGCCATCTGTGCCGTGCGCCGGCATCTTCAACCTTCGCCGCAGCTCGAGCTCGGGCGTTGGCTCGCGAGGCGGGGTCGCGGCCAGGCAGGAGCCGTGATCGACGTCTCCGATGGACTGGCGAAGGACCTGCACCGGATCTGCGCCGCGAGCGGCGTCGGCGCGCGCCTCGACGGCGGGGCCCTGAGGGCGGCGATGCCACCGCACCTCGCGCAGCTCGCCGCGCGCCTGGACCTCGAGGCGGGCCGCCTGGTCGAGGGCGGTGGTGAAGACTACGTTCTGCTTTTTACTCTACCGAAAGCAGTTGCGCCGCCAAGGCGATTCCATGCACTCGCGATCGGCTCGATCACGAAGGTGAGGGGAGTCTTCGTGGAAGATCCGGACGCCTCTCCCGCTCGCCACCGGAGGCCGCTCGCCGCTGCCGGCTGGGACCACTTGCGCGGTCGCTGAGGGAGTGAAGGGGGATCGTTGGTACGATGCCGCGATGAACGAAGCCTTGTCGCGGCCTGAGCTCTACGATCGACTCCTTGCCGACCTCGAGGCGACGCTCGCCGGAATCGACGACGCCATCGCCGCGATGGCGACCGTCGCCTGCCTGGTCTTCGAGCGGGTTCCGGGAGTGAGCTTCGCCGGCTTCTACCGTCGCGTCGGCCCCGGGCTCCTGCGCGTCGGTCCCTATCAGGGCCCTCTGGGCTGTCTCGAGATTCCGTTCTCGCGCGGGGTCTGCGGCGCCGCGGCGCGCGAGCGCACCACCCAACTGGTTTCCGATGTGCACGCCTTCCCCGGCCACATCGCCTGCGACGAGCGCGCACGCTCGGAGATCGTCGTGCCGGTCCTCGACGAATGCGGCGAGCTCGCGGCGGTGCTCGATGTCGACTCGCGCCTGCCGGCGAATTTCGACGCGCGCGACTGCGAGGGGCTCGAGAGGCTCGTCCGGGTGCTCTCGCCGCGCCTGACTCATCGGCCGGGCTAGCCCGAAACCGGATCAGTCGTCTGCGGCTCCTGCAACCTCCGGATCGAGTCCGAGATGGAGCACGAGGTAGGACAGCGCCTGGCGCGACAAGCCGAGGCGGCGCGCGGCCGCTGCCCGGTTGCCGCCGCAGGCGCGCAGCGCCTTCTGGAGCAGTGCGCGGCGGAAGTCGTCGAGCTCCTGATGGTAGGCGCTGCTCCCGTCGGCGATCTCCCCGCCCGGCGGCCGGTCGAGGTCCAGCATCGAGGCGCGAATCGGTCCGTTGCCGGCGAGGGCGGTGGCCGCCTGGAGCACGTTCGCCAGCTCGCGGACGTTTCCCGGCCAGCGGTGCGCCAGGATGCTGCGGCGCGCGTCCGCGGTCAGATGGAGCTGCGGCAGCGACCGGCGCCGACGCTCGGCGGTAAGGAAGTGCTCGGCGAGCAGCATCACGTCCTCGCCGCGTTCCCTGAGCGGCGGCAGCGTGACCGTGCAGACCTTGAGGCGGTAGTAGAGATCCTGGCGGAACTTGCCGTCGGTCACCATCCGCGCGAGGTCGCGGTGAGTCGCGGCCACCAGGCGAACGTCCACGCGGCGCGCCGTCGACTCTCCGAGCCGTCGGACTTCCCCCTCTTGAAGCACGCGCAGGAGGTTTCCCTGGGCCACGGGCGGCAGGTCGCCGATCTCGTCGAGAAAGACCGTCCCGCCGTTGGCCGTCTCGAAGACGCCGGCCCGCGCCCGATCGGCACCGGTGAAGGCCCCGCGTGCATGTCCGAAGAGGTCCGAAAGCAGCAGGGTTTCGGAAAGCGCGGCGCAGTTCACCGGCACCCACGCTGCGCTGGCGCGCGCGCTGGCGCGTCGGATCTCGCGCGCCGCGAGCTCCTTGCCGGAGCCGCTCTCGCCGAGCAGGAGCACCGGCATGTCGCTCGGAGCGAACTGCCGCAAGCGCTCCAGAGCGGCGGCGAGGAGCGGGCTCTCGCCGATCAGCCCGGAGGCGTCGGCGGCAGCGCCGTCGACTTCCGCACCGTCGGCTCGCCGGACCGCCAGACGGAGATCGGAGAGATCGGGAAGCTCCCGCAGCAGCAGCGTGAAGATGGCCCGCAGGACTTCGTCGATCCTGGTCGTTCGCAGCCGAAGGGTTCCCCCGGCGCCTTCCGCGCAGAGCTCCTCACCCCCTTCCTCCGGCCGGCTCCCATCGACCCAGTGGTGATCGCCCGCGGGCGAGCTCCAGACGATCTCGCATTCCGGCGCACCGACCGCGCGCAGGAGATCGGCAAGCGCCGCGCGGTCTCCGGGCGCACACTTCAGGTAGTCGCCGAGCGCCGTCCACTGACCGGCCTCCCCGCGCGCGAGGGCCGCGGCGTAGCGCGGCGCGCCGAGGCGCCGGAAGAGCTCGGCGGCGGCCTCCCGGTGCGCTCGCGGGACGGCCCCCGGAAGCGCCAGCTCGACATCGAGGAGCAGGCGCGCGCGGCGAAACGCCGGTAGCGCCGCGAGCGCCGCGGGAGTACCCGAGACCGCCGCGGCAGAATCTGCAGGCGCCGCGGCAGAATCTGCAAACGCCGCGGCGCGGGTCGTGAGCTCCGTCGGGCCAGGAGGCCCAGGCAGCGGAAAGACTCCGGAGGGTGGCGGCGAGCCGGCGAGAACCGGAAGCCAGAGCGCCGCGAACGGTCCGGTGCGAGCGTGGCGGCGAGCCTCGTCGACCCTTCCGGCAAGGGCGAAGAGGCCCGGAAGCTCCTCCGCCTCGAGCTCGCCGAGTCCAGCGGCATCGACCTGATCGAGCCAGTCGGAGGCCTCGCCAGGGCGCTCCAGCCAACCGCAAGCCCGGGACGCGAGGACGGCAAGCTGCGACCGATGGTAGTCGAGACCGAGCCTCGTCTGTTCCGCGAGCCATTGCGTGCAACGCTCCACGGCCACTTCCGGTCGCCCCCGCACGAGCTCGAGCCGGAGCCAGAGAGCTTCATCGACCGTCAATCCACGCCGGTTGCCACTCTTGCGGTTGTGCGTCATCGAGGCCCGGAGGATCCCCTCGACCTCGAGGAGCTTTCCCGAGCGCAGCCGCACTTCGGCCAGGTTCCACTGTGGCAGCGTGATCGCGAGCGGTCCGTCGCAGCGGCGCAGAAGGCGCGCCGAATGCCGAAAAGCGCGCTCGGCACGGGCGAAATCCCCGAGCGTCAAGTGCCCGAGCCCGAGGTTGTTCCAGGCTCTCCCGGCTTCGAATCGCCGCAGCGTGCGGCGCGCGGCGAAGAGGGCGCGCGAGTGTTCGACGACCGCCGCGCCATCGGATTCGCAGAGCGCCTGCCAGACGCAGGCTTCGTGCCACCGTCGCGCGACGTGTGGATGCGCCGCTTCGGCGGCGGCGCTGGCGAAATGCCGGGCGGCCCCGGCGCGGTCGCCGCGATCGAGCGCCGCGGTGGCGCCGAGCAGATGGGCGAGGGCCCGGGATTCGGGAGAACGCACCCGAGAAAGCGCGGCGGCCGCCCAGTCGGCCGCGGCATCCGGTTCTCCGGAGAGCGCCAGGACGCGCAGCGCCATGTCGCCAGCGGCGATCCGCTCGGCCGCGGTGAGCGGGCGGGCGGCGAGAGCATGAACAGCCTCCCGCGCCGCGGGAAGCTCGCCGAGCAGCAGGCAGCAGGCGCCGCGCATCGCGAGCGCGGCAGAGTCCTGCCGGCCGGCGAGCAGGATCTTCACCTGCTCGAAGCGTCCTTGCGCGAAAAGCGTCTCGGCCTGCCGCAGCGCATCCACGTCGGACCTCGACGGCCCGGTGCTCGAGACCGGTTCGAGGAGACGCTGACGCACCGCGGCCGGACCGGCGGATCGAGCCTGCAGGGCGCCCTCTCGCACGACGACTCCGCGGAGCGCCTGGCGCGCGAAGCCGAACTCGGGATTCCACAGATACTCCGCCGCGTCGAAGATGCGGCCGATGGCCTCGTCGGCGGACATCGGTGAGAGCGCGCCCTCCCAGGCCGTCAGGAGCTCCCGTGCCGCGCTGCGCCCCTCGCCACGGCCGGCGACTCGGGCTTTGGCGCGGAAAAGGCGCAGGAGAAGCTCCCGAAGCTGCTCCTGCGATGGCCGGCCGTCGCGCCCCGGGTGCGCCACGAGTCCCGAAAGTCTTCCGCATCCGTCGACCGCGGCGCCCTGCCAACCGCTGGCGAGCGACCAGCCGGCGGAGTCGCAAACCGACAACGCAGCGGCGGCCTGCAACAGGACCGCCAGCTTGGCGCGATCGGTGCAGGCCGCGGCGTCGATCGATCGCCCCACCGCCGGCGCGAACGCCGGATGCTCGAGGCGGTCGGCGACGCTGCTCAAGCCGTCACCCCCAGCAGCCGCGCGAGATCGCGCCAGAACTCAGGGTACGATTTGCCGACGCACCCCGGGTCGGCGATACAGAGATTTGGGCGGCGCAGACCCACGAGCGCCATCGCCATCGCGATGCGATGGTCGCCGTGGACATCGACGAGCACCGGGAAATCCGCCGGCTCCCTCTCCGCCCAAACCCCCTCGATCACGAGTCCGTCGGCGAGTTCCTCGACCTCGGCACCGGCGCGGCGAAGCTCGGAGGTCATCGCCGCGAGGCGATCGCTCTCCTTGATGCGCAGATGCGCGACATTGCGGATCCGGGTCGTGCCACGCGCGAACGGCGCCAGGGCGGCCACGGTCGGCACCTGATCGGGGATGTCTCCGAGATCGGCATCGATGGCCGAAAGCGCCGAACGCCCCTCGACCGTCGCGCCACCGTCGCGCCAGGACACCATCGCTCCCATCTCCGCCAGGAGATCGAACAGGCGACGGTCGCCCTGCCGAGAGCTCTCGGCAAGGGCATCGATCCGAACCGTTCCACCGGTGAGGGCCGCTGCGGCCGCCGGATAGGCGGCGGCGGAACAATCGGCCTCGATCTCGACCACCGTCGCACGGAGGGGGCTGGGATGCGCGATCCAGCGGTTGCCTCCCGCGACCTCGACCCGGCCTCCGAAGCGCCCGATCATGTCGAGGGTCAAGCCGATGTAGGGTGCCGAGGTGAGCTCCGGCACCTCGATCTCGAGGGCGCCTCCGGCGCGCTGCCCGGCAAGGAGGAGAGCGGAGAGATACTGGCTCGAGGCCGAGGCATCCAGCCGCACCTTCCCGCCGGGCAATCGGCCCCCATGCACGACCAGCGGCGCATGCCCCTCCTGCTTTTCGAAGTCGATGACCACACCGAGCCGCTGCAAGGCCTCGGTCAGCGGGCGGACGGGGCGCTCGCGCAGTCGCGCCACGCCGTCGATCCGGAAAGTTCCGGGGAGCGTGGCCGCGACCGCCACCAGGAAGCGGAACATCGTCCCGGCGTTGCCGCAGAAGAGATCGGCCGTCGCGGGGGGAGCGGACGGCGGCACGATCTCGACGCCGTCGCCCACCGGCTCGCAGGAAAAGCCCAGGGTTGCGAGGGCCGCCTGAAAAAGATCGGTGTCTTCCGCCTGCAGCGGGCGGGTAACGACGGTGCGCTCGCGCGCGAGGAGTGCGAGGGCGAAGGCGCGATGCGTCAGGCTCTTCGAAGAAGGCGGGCGAAGGCGCCCGGCGGCCCGCCGCCCGACGGGCACCGCGATCGCGATTTCCGCCGATTGCGCTTCAATCGAGGGTGGCCACCAGACCGTCATAGCCGATCTCGATGCCGGGGGGAAGCTCCACCAGGAGTCGGCTGTGGTCGATGTCGTGCGCGAGGTGCGTCAGCAGTGTCCGGCGGGCACCGATCCGCTGCGCCACGGCGATCGATTCCGTCAGGCTGAAGTGCGTCGGATGCGGGCGGTAGCGCAGCGCCGAGAGCACCAACAACTCTACCCCCGCGAGCAACGCGAAGCTCTCCTCGGAGATGTAGTTGACGTCGGTCACGCAGGCGAAGCGACCCACCCGGAAGCCGAAGACCTCCATCGCGCCGTGGCCGACCGGAATCGGCACGACGCGCTCGCCCAGAAGCTCGAAGGGAGCGCGCACGGAGGAGAGCTCGAGTCGAGGCTTTCCACCACCCTCCTGACCCTCCTCGAAGACGTAAGTGAAGATCTGTCGCATCCGGCTCATGGTCTCGGCGGAGCCGAAGCAGGGAATCGGCGCGCGCTGGAGGAAGTTGAAGATCCGGAGGTCGTCGAGACCGAAAACGTGATCGGCATGCGAGTGGGTGTAGAGGACGGCATCGACCCGATCGATGCCGAATCGCAGCGCCTGTTGGCGAAAATCGGGAGAGGTGTCGATGACCATCGAACCGCCCGCGACCTCCAGGCGCAGCCCCGGCCGTAGCCGCCGGTTGCGCGGATCGGTCGAGCGGCAGACGGCGCAATCGCAGCCGATCACCGGCACCCCGGTGGAGGTGCCGCTGCCGAGCATGGTCAGCCGGAGGGCCGTCGCGCCGGGCGCCACGTTCAGATCGCCCGGATGGCCCGGATTGCCCGGATCGCTCGGATCGCCCAGAGCCATGCCTCAAGTCTATCCGAGCCATTCGACCCGACGACTCCGGAACCAGGCATCGAGCAGCCGGATCTCTCCACCCTGCACCCGGAACGTGCGAGGCTCGTGAAAGTGGCCGAGCAGCAGCACGTCGTGACCCTCGGCGAGGCGCCGCGTGCCGTAGCGGCGGATCGCCGCCTCCGGGACCTCCGCCTTGTGCTTGAAATTAGTGCGCGACAGGCGGCGCTCGGCGGAGTCGATGAATCTGCCGACGATTCTTCGCGGCAGGCCGCGAACGACCATCTTCACCGGGCCGCTCTTCGACAGCCAGCGCCAGGCCAGGTATTGGCGGTCATGGTCGTTCAAACCATCGCCATGCACGGCCAGATAGCGCACCCCGCCGGCCTCGAAGGCGCACTCGATGCCGACCGAGTCGAAAAAGTCGCGATAAGGACCCTCGGCGAGAAAGAAATCCCGATTGCCTTCGACATAGTCCACCCGCAGCCCGCGCCGGCGCAAGGCCGCGATGGCGTCGAGGAACTCGCGGATGCCCGGAGTCTCGTATTGATGGAATCCCACCCAGGCCTGAAAGAGATCCCCGAGCAGCACCAAGCGATGGGCACCTTCGTCCGCGAGCCGCTCGAGCTGCTCGGCGAGCGGCGCCGCCTCGCCGCCCGGTCCGCCCAGGTGTGCATCCGCCACTACCGCGACTTTCATCTCCATCCCATCTCCACCCCATCTCCATACTGGCTTCGCCCTAGGATAGCGCCCTGCCCGGCGGGGCGGGACACGCCCCGCGCACGGGGTGTTTCCGCCCTTCCCGCAAGGGGCCTACACTCGGAGAAGCTGGACGGCTCTCGCCCGGCGCTTCCTGCCATTGAGCCAAGGAGGACGCCATGACCCACCCACTCACCAGAATCGTCGTCGGAAGCTCGCTGGCGCTGCAGAGCGATGGCGTCCTCGCGAGCGCGCTCGCCTTCTCCCGCCTGGTGGGCGCGAAGCTCGAAGTCGTGCACGCCTATGTCCCCCCGATGCCGTACATCGGCGACCCGTTTCCGGTCGCATGGGCGAGTGACGAGCTTCTCGCGGACCACGAGGCGGCACTCGAGCGCGCCCTTGCCGCGCAGGCCGAGCGCGTCGGAGCGCAGCCCGGCGAAGTGGCCGGCTTCCGGCTGACGGCTTCTCCTCCGGCCCTCGCGCTCGAAGAGGCCGCCAGGAGATTCGACGCCGGCCTGATCGTCGTCGGTCCGGCAGAGAGCGGGTCGCGGATCGCGCGCCGCCTGCTCGGATCGACCTCGGATCGCCTTCTCCGGCACTCTGCCCGGCCGATCCTGCTGACGCGCGGCGCTTTTCTCGAGCGACCGCGTCAGGTTCTGCTGCCGGTCGACTTCTCGCTCCCCTCGATGCACGCCCTGGCCTGGGCTGGCGAGCTCCTGCGTGCGCTCGGCGCATCGCACGGACCGGCGGTCGAAGCGCTGTTCGTCATGTCGCCCTTTCCGGAGCAGACCGACCTGCAGTTCACCAGCGCGCAGGTCGAGCGCCTGGCCTTGGACGAGCTCGACCGCGCCCTCGCCAAACTCCAGAGTGCGGATTCGATCGGCCGGCGCATCCGCATCGGCCGGCCGAGCGAAGAGATCCTCGCCCAAATCCACGAACGCGAAGTCGACCTCGTGATCCTCGGCACCCACGGCCGCTCGGGCCTCGAGCGCTTCATGCTCGGCAGCGTCGCGAGCGACGTCACCCGCGACGCCCGCTGCAGCGTGATCATCGTCCCCCCCGCCGCCGGCTGACGGCGGCGCTGGCGCCAACTACGAGATCGCGACGACCCGGTCGCCCAATTTGGCGACCCAGGGCTTGCGGATGCTCTCGGCAGTGAGCAGCGTGAGGTCACTGCCCAGCGCGAGGCTGATGTAGACGGCGTCATAGGTGGTGGCGCCGAACTCGAGCGCTACGCCCAGGATCTCCCGCGGATCGGGTTCGACGATCTCGAGTGGCGCATCGAGATGGAGCCCGTAGATCTCGAGCGCGCTGGCCTCGCTCAACGCGCCGCTGCGCACCCGGGTGCGTAAGACGTTGCCGAATTCCCAGAAGTGCAGCGTCGGCACCACACAGCGAGCGCCCGTTGCCGCGATGCGGTCCCAATACCTGCGAGCTTCGGACGAAGAGACTTCCGGTAGATAGACCGCGATTGCCACGCTGGTGTCGAGGACGAACCCCCTCACCCGCGCTCTCGATCCTGGCGAACAAGGTCGATAGCGCCTTCCGCGAAGCGCAGGCCGGCGGTCTTGGCCTGGACACGCTTCAGACGTTCGCGGTAGCTCTCGAGGTCCCGGTCGGCATTCTTCCGCTCGACGAAGAAGCGCAACGCCTGATCGAGCATCGCCCGCTTGGTCTTCGCCCCGGCAAGCCGCATCGCCGCCTGCAGGAGCTCCTCATCGAGGTGCACGTTGGTCCGCATACACCAAATACTACACGCAATACACCATGCAGTACACCATCAGGCGACTTAGGCTCGTTCGACCCGCCCTCGTTCTTTCGACTTGAGCTCCTGGGAAGCCCTCTAGAGTCCACAAGAAGGCCGTGATCTGTGAAGAGTGGGTCCTTGACCTTGCCCTGCAAGCTCTTGGGTGTTTGCAAATCCTGGCGATGGAGATGCAGCAGCTGTACTCTCGGGCGCTAGTCTGCGGTGGTGCCGGGTTGGACCGGATCGGTCGACCACTGGAAGTTGTCGAGCAGCACGACCGAGTCGTAAATCCCGTCAGCGACGTCCCAGATCGCGATGCGCAGGGTGAGGTTTTCGCCCGGGACGACATTGCCACGGATGGCCAGCCAGTCAGTGCCGCCACCGGCGAAGGTGCTAGCGGAGTGACACCAGGGCGGTTGGCCGGCAGGGCTGGGTGGACTCGGATCGTCCATGCCGGAGCCGGTGATCCCCGCGATGGAGGTGCAGTTGACCATCGTCGACGAGTTCGAGCCGGCGCATCCCACGGGGCCGTTCTGACACTGGGTGAAGAGACCGGCGTCGCCGAGCGCCAGGTTGACGCCTAGCGGAATCGCTCCACTCGACGTGAAAGAGACCGCCAGGTTCTTGTCGGCCGGGTTGGCCGGGACGTCGGCGAACTGCGAATCGAGGAGCACGACGAAGAAGTCGTTGGCCGCATCGCAGACCCACTCGGGGTAGTCGGCGCCAAGAAAGTTGGCTTCCAGGCTAAAGGAGCGCGCGTTGCCCGGCACCCGGATGCGATACGTCAACATCACCGGATTGAACGCCGTGGAACCGGAGGCGCCGGGGCATTCAGGCGCGGACGGAAGAGTACCGCCGTTGGCGGCCAGCCAGTCGGCCGGCACGGGGCTTTGAGTTGTGGTGTCGAGGCCGAGCTGGAACGCAACGTAGCCCGGATTGGCTTGAGCCATTGCGGCGGCCGCCCCGGTCGAGAGCACCGCCAGAGCCAGTCCGTGCTGCGGGAAAGCGCCACCGAACGCGCTGCGGATCGAGCGCGAGGCTGTCGCCGGAGTGCCAACGCCGGAGGCGAGCGAAAAACTGCTGGTGACGATCCCCCAATCATGGCCGGTCTCGACGGTGGTCTGGCAGAGGTTCATCGCAGCGGCGTACTGCAGAGGATCGCTGGAGTTGGACGGCAGGCCGCCGTCGCAGATCGCAGGAGCCTCGTCGATCGCGCCGTCGCAGTCGTCGTCGAGACCGTTGCCGGCGACCTCGAATCCCGTCGGGGGGAAGCTCCACGGGCAGAAAGTCCCCGCCTCGAAGCCGTCCAGGAAGATGTCTTCCGCAGCAGCCGGGACGCAGGCGATGAAGAGCAAGGGAATCGCGAACCCAAGGCCAGCCCGAAGTTGTAGCGGCATGACGGTACCCTCCCGACCGGGAGGATCATGCAGGAGGCCGACGCCGGCCGCAAGGCTCGCAGCGGCAACGTAACTCAGACAGACAAGCGCCGGTGTGCGCCGCGCGACGCCGTCTCGGCGCCACGCTCCGCACGATCGGTTGCCCCGACGAACGCGCCGTGAGTCCGGTCGACCAGCGAGAGTCCATTCCGTCCTTCTTGAGACACAGGAAGTCGACCCAGAGCGGGTTGGGCGGGCCGGGCGGAGTCTGGGGGCGCTAGTTCCGGCCGGGCCGATTCGCGATCGCCGTCGCGACGGCGGCGGCGATGCTGGCGAAAGCAGCGGCGTGGGGGCCCTTGGGCTGGGCGATGACGATCGGGGTGCCGGCGTCGCCGCCTTCGGCGATCGCGGCGTCGAGGGGGACCGAGCCCAGAAACGGCGTGTCGAGCTCTTTCGCCGTGCGCGCGCCGCCGCCGCTCCGGAAGACGTGGGTCTCGTGGCCGCAGTTCGGGCAGACGAAGGTCGACATGTTCTCGACGATCCCGAGCACCGGGACGTCCATCTTGCGGAACATCGCCAGTCCCTTGCGGGCGTCGAAGAGGGCGACGTCCTGGGGCGTGGTGACGATCACCGCGCCAGCGACCGGGACCTTCTGGATGACGGAGAGCTGGGCGTCGCCGGTGCCGGGCGGCATGTCGAGAATGAGGAAGTCGAGCGCTCCCCAGTCGACGTCGCCGAGCATCTGCTCGATCGCCTTCATCACCATCGGCCCGCGCCAGATGACCGGCGTGTCGGTGTCGAGGATGAAGCCCAGGGACATGAGCCTGATGCCGTACTTCTCGAACGGCCGGATGCGATTGCCGATGACCACCGGCCGCTCGTCGATGCCGAACATCGTCGGCAGCGACGGGCCGTAGATGTCGACGTCGAGGAGGCCGACGCGGTGGCCGGCCTGCCCAAGTGCGATCGCGAGATTGCTCGCCACCGTCGACTTGCCCACACCTCCCTTGCCGCTCGCGACCGCCACGACGGCGCGGACTTCCGGGATCAGATGCGGATTGGGCGCGATCGCCCGCGCCGCGGACTCTTCCCGGGAAGGTGGCGCCGCGACCTCGATCTCGACGGCGACACGCCCGACGCCCGGCAGCGCCCCGACGGCGCGTTCGACTTCCCGCTGCACCTCCTCGGCCGCGGCGCGATTCTGCGTCGTGATGGCGAGCCGGATGCGCACGGCATCGCCCTCGATCCCCACCTGCTTCACGAAACCGAACGAGACGATGTCCCGGCTCATGCCCGGGAACCGGACACCCTTCAGTGCTTCCCAGATCTTCTCGTCGTTCGGAACATTCGGAACCTTCGGATCATTCGGAGCGCTCATCGACTCGTCACCCTTTCCGGTTCAATGTGAAACATCTTCTTCTGCGCACTCCGTCCCGGCGAGCGCCGCCACCTGGGCGCGCACCTCCGCCGTGACCGCCGGGAGCTCCCGGATCGAGCGCCCGGCGAGCGTGATCGCTTCGCCGAAATGCACCTTCACGGTCTGCGGCCGGATCAGGAAACTGCGCCGCGACTGCACGGCCAGGGTGCCGTGGATTCCAACCGGAACGACCGGCAGTCCGCTCTTCAGCGCCATCAGGAAACCGCCGCGCCGGAACGGCAGGACCTTGCCGCCGAGCGAGCGGAGCTCCTCGGGAAAGAGCACGATCGACGCGCCGCGGGAGAGCTTGTCGAGCGCCGAACCGAAGCTGTCCTTCGCCGTCGATCGATCCTTGCGGTCGACCGGGATGAAGCCCCCGGCCGCCATTGCCCAGCCGAAGACCGGGATCTTGAAGAGGCTGCGCTTGGCGATGAAGCGGCTCTGGCCCGGAATCGCCGCGAGCAGCGCCGGAATGTCGAACAGGCTCTGATGGTTCGCCATGATGACGAAGCGGTCGTTGGCGCCCGGAACGCCGGCTCGCCCGGGGCCCGCAGGCGGGCTCCGGACCTCGAGCCGGATCCAGCTCGACCAGAGCAGGCCCTTCGCCCAGGCTCGGGCGGCTCGATTCGTCCAGTTGCCGCGCGGCGGAATGGGCGCCACCAGGATCGAGACGATGGAGAAGAACATCGTGCCGACGAGCAGGTAGAGATTGCCGGTGATCGTCGCCACCAGAGTCAACAGAAGGGACCCCCGCTCAGGGGTTGGAGAGTCACGATCCTGGGGGGTTGCGCCGCTCACAGAGGTCACCGGTTTCTCTTGCTGCTGCCTGTTAGAATTGCCGCTGATGCCTCCGCGAATGTACTCGCCATCGGCGCTTTCCTGGTCGCTTCGGGCTGGCGCGGCCTACGACGCCGTTTTCGCCTTTCTGTTCGTCGCTTTCCCGGGCTGGATCAGCACCACGTTCCGGCTTCCGCTGCCCGGAGAGCGATTCTATCTCTGGCTCATCGCCGTCTTCCTGCTGAGCCTGGCCGGCTTCTATATGCTCGTTGCACGCGACCCAGGCCGCGACCGCGACTTCGTTCGCCTGGCGATCGCGATCCGCCTTCTGGGAGCGGCGGTCATCGCCGCCGCCGCCCTCGGCCGGCCCGATCTCGGGAGCCTCTACACCATCGCTTTCGGCGACCTGGCCTTCGGCCTCGCCCATCTCGCCTTGTCGCGCTCGCTGCCCCGGAGCGCTCCGTCCATGCCGAACTCTCCGTGACCGGCCGCGATTGAGACCGATCTCGGCAGGCCTCGAGAGACTCGGCCGCAGAGCCGCCGCGCGCTACGGCAGAATCGCCGAGGAGGCCGGGGAGCTCGCCCTGCTCGGCGCGCGCGCGATACGTTCTCTCGCCACACCACCCTGGGAGACCTCGGCCTGGCTGGCGCAGATGGAACAGATCGGCGTACGGTCCTTCGGGGTCGCCGCCATCACGACCGTTTTCACCGGCATGGTGCTGGCGCTACAGACCGCTCTCGCCCTGCCCGGCCTGGGAGTCAAGTACTACATCGGCACCGTCGTCTCGAAATCGACGGTGCGCGAGCTCGTGCCGGTGCTGGTGGCGCTCATCGTCGGCGGCCGCATCGGCTCCGGCATGACCGCCGAGATCGGCACGATGAAGGTCACCGAACAGGTCGACGCGATGCGCGCCATGGCGGCCGATCCGATCCGCAAGCTCGTCGTGCCGAAACTCGCCGCGGCGCTCGTCATGCTGCCGGCCCTGACCCTGATCGGCGACGCGCTCGGCGTCCTCGGCGGACTCGTCATCGCGGTGCTCCAACTGCAGTTGACCGCCGCGTTCTACTGGAACGACGTCATCACGGCGCTGACCCTGGAGGACTTCGGCAGCGGCCTCGGCAAGTCGGTCTTCTTCGCCTTCTTCATCACCATCGTCGCCTGCCACAATGGCCTGACCGCCCGGGGTGGCGCCGACGGCGTCGGCCGGGCAACCACCAACACCGTCGTCCTGGCTTCGATCCTGATCCTGGTCTCGGACTTCTTCCTCACCAAGCTCTTTTCCCTCTTCTGAACACCGACCGATGCCCGCCGCCACCCCACTTTTCGAGATTCGCGACCTGCGCAAGAGCTACGGCGCGCGCGCGGTCCTCTCCGGCCTCGACCTGGAGGTCCGGCGCGGCGAGTGTCTGGTCATCCTCGGCCGCTCCGGCTCGGGCAAGAGCGTGACCCTGCGACTGCTCATCGGCCTGGATCCGCCCGATTCCGGCTCGATCCGCTTCGACGGCCGCGAGCTCGTCGGCCTGTCGGAGCGCGAGTTGCTGCCGGTTCGGCGTCGGATCGCGATGCTCTTTCAGAGCGGGGCCCTGTTCGATTCGATGAACGTCTTCGACAATCTCGCCTTCCCGCTGCGAGAGCACCAGGCGATCGACGAGCAAGGACTGCCCTCGCGTGTCGCCGAGCTGCTCGAGCTCGTCCACCTGCCGGGCATCGAAACCAAGCTCCCTTCGGACCTTTCGGGCGGCATGAAGAAGCGGGTGGCGCTCGCGCGGGCGCTGGCACTCGAACCGGAAACGCTGCTCTTCGACGAACCGACGACCGGACTCGACCCCATGACGGCGGCGGCGATCGCGCGACTCATCCGCGAGACCCGCGAGCGCCTGCAGACGACCGTGGTCGTCGTGACCCACGACCTGGCGCTCGCCCGCGGCGTCGCCGACCGCATCGCTTTTCTCGATCAAGGCCGTTTTCGATTCGTCGGCACGCTCGCCGAAGCGGAAGCCTCCACCGACCCCCTACTGGCAGCTTTTCTGGCCGGAAGAGAGGAAGATGCCGATGTCGCCCAACCCGTCCGCCGCCCGTAGGGTCGGCCTCCTGTTGCTGGTCGCGCTCGCCGTCGGTATGGCGGCGATCTTCCTCGTCGGCGAGCGGCGCAACCTGTTCTCGCCCAAGAACGACTACTACATCCACTTCGACTCGGTATCGGGGCTGCAGCCCGGGAGCAACGTGCAGCTCGACGGCGTCGGTGTCGGATCGATCGCCGCGATCGACCTCTCGGAAGACGTGCAGCAGAACCAGATCGGGATCCGCATTCACATCGAAGCCCGTTTCGCGGCGCGGATCCGCGAGGACTCGATGGCCCGCGTTCGCACGCTCGGACTCCTCGGCGACAAGTACATCGAGATCTCCTCCGGTTCGCCGAGGTTCCCCGAGGTCCCGGAAGGCGGCGACATCGGCACCGCCCCGACCGCGGACGTCGACCGTTTGCGGGCCTCCGGCGAGGACCTGGTGAACAACGTCACCCGGATCACCGAACAGCTGACGACCATCCTCGGGCGCATGGAGCGCGGCGAGGGGATCCTGGGCGAGCTCACCAAGGACGTCGAGCCGAATCGCAAGGTGACGACCGAGTTCATCGCCACCCTGGACTCGATCCGGGGCATGTTCGACGACTTTCGCGAAGGCGACGGCCCCCTCCCCCGCCTGCTCAACGATCGCACTCTTGGCGACAAGCTCGAGAGCACGGTGACCCGGCTCGACTCCCTCCTCGCCAAGACCGAGTCGGGCGAAGGGGCGCTTTCGATGCTGCTCACCGACACCGAGCAGAGGAAGCGCCTGGAACGGTCGCTCGCGAGCATCGAGCGCACCGCCGCGAACCTCGAATCGGTGACCAACTCCCTGCAGAATGAGCGCGCCCTGCTGCCGAAGCTCCTCGGCGACGAAGCGTACGGCGAGAAGCTCACCTCCGAGCTTCAGTCGCTGATCGAGAACCTCAATCGGGTGGCCGAAAAGCTCGACCACGGCCCGGGCTCGGCGGCGCAGATGCTCAACGATCCGGCCCTCTACCTGGCGATGAAGGACATCGTCTCCGGTATCGACGAGTCGCGGATCCTCAAGCGGCTGGTCCGCAACCGCCAGAAGAAGGGCGCCGAGGTGCGGCTCGAAAAGGAGCTCGACACGCCGCTCCCGGCAGCGCCGTCGAAGGAACCGTGACGCTCCCTCCGAGCGGTCCGAGCGGAGCTGCGATAGGCTCGCAGGCGGTACGCATGCGTCAGCACATCCTCGTCACCGGCGGCGCCGGCTTCATCGGCAGTCACGTCACCCGCAGACTCCTGGACCGGGGCGACCGGGTCACCGTGCTCGACGATTTCAACGACTTCTATGACCCAGCCCTGAAGCGCGCGAACGCCGCCGAGTTCGCGGAGCGCGACGACTGGCGGTTGGTCGAAGGCGACATCCGCGACGCCGCTCTGGTCGATCGCCTGTTCACCGCTGGCCGCTTCGACGCCGTGATCCACCTCGCCGCCAGGGCCGGCGTCCGGCCGAGCCTCGTCGAGCCGATTCTCTACGAAGAGGTCAACTGCATCGGGACACTGCGCCTGCTCGAGGCGGCACGAAGGCACGGCCCGGCGAACTTCGTCTTCGCCTCCTCCTCCTCGGTCTACGGGATCAACGAGAAGGTTCCGTTTGCCGAAGACGACACCGTCGACCACCCGATCTCGCCCTACGCGACGACCAAGCGGGCGGGCGAGCTCCTGTGCTTCAACTACCACCACCTCTACGGTCTGCGTACCTCCTGCCTGCGCTTCTTCACCGTTTACGGCCCGTCCCAGCGACCCGAGATGGCGATCGCCAAGTTCACCCACCTGCTGGCGCGCGGCCAGACCGTGCCGCTCTACGGCACCGGTCAGACGCGGCGCGACTACACCTATATCGACGACATCGTGGACGGAGTTCTGGCGGCTCTCGACCTCGCCCCGGGCTTCGAGATCTTCAACCTGGGCGGCTCGCAGACGACGACGCTCATCGACCTCGTGCACTGGATCGCCGAGGCGCTCGAGGTCGAAGCCCGGGTCGAGATGCTCCCCGAGCAGCCCGGCGACGTCCCGATCACCTTCGCCGACGTTTCGAAGGCCTCCCGAATGCTCGGCTACGCGCCGAAGGTCCCCATCCGCGAAGGTCTCCTTCGCGTCGCCGCCTGGTATCGCAGCCGGGCTTCGGTAGACTCGCGCTGAGCGCAGCGGAGCGGCGCCGCTCGCGGGAGCGAAGCGCCGCCACCGTCTACCAGGCCTCGCCCTGCCCACGATAGACTCCAACTGCAGGACCCGGGGCCCAGCGAGATGATCAGTGATCCCGCCGCCCGTCACGGGCCGGACCTCCGGAGAACAACGAGCTCCAGACGCGAGTGGCAGAAGGGAGTTTCATGAAGATCTGTGTCGTCGGCAGTGGATATGTCGGCCTGGTCACGGGAGCCTGCCTGGCCGACTTCGGCATGACGGTAACCGGCGTCGACAAGGATGCGAGCAAGATCGAGGCGCTGGAACGCGGTGAGATTCCCATCTACGAGCCCGGGCTCGAAGAGGTCGTCGAAAAAAACGTCCGCGCCGGGCGGCTCAAGTTCACCACCGACCTCGCGCCGGCGATCCGCGAGGCGCGCGCGGTCTTCATCGCAGTGGGGACGCCGCCGCTCCCCGACGGCAAGGCAGACCTCTCCTTCGTCCGCCAGGTCGCCGAGTCGATCGGCGACAACCTGAACGGCTACAAGGTCATCGTCACGAAGTCGACCGTGCCGGTCGGCACCGGCCAGATGGTCGAGCGCGCGGTGCGCGAGCACTCAGGCGGCGGTCAAGAATTCGCGGTGGTCTCGAACCCCGAGTTCCTGCGCGAAGGCTCGGCGATCGAGGACTTCCTGCACCCCGACCGCGTCGTCATCGGCGCGCGCACGCAGCGTGCCATAGACGTCATGCTCGACATCTATGCCCCGCTCAAGGCCGCCGGTGTGCCGTTCGTGGTCGCTAACGTCGAGTCGGCCGAGATGATCAAGTACGCCTCCAACGGCTTCCTGGCGACCAAGATCACCTTCATCAACGAGGTCGCCGAGCTCTGCGAGAGGGTCGGCGCCGACGTCGAGGTCGTCGCGCGCGGCATGGGGCTCGACAACCGCATCGGTCCGAAGTTCCTCCACCCCGGCCCCGGCTACGGCGGCTCCTGCTTCCCGAAGGACACCCGGGCGGTGGCGCAGATCGCCGAGGAGCACGGCATGCAGTTCGAGATCATCGAGGCCGTGCTGTCAGCCAACGAGCGGGTCAAGAACCGCATGATCGGCAAGATCGAAGCCGCCTTCGACGGCCTCACTGGCAAGACGATCGCCGTGCTGGGCCTTGCATTCAAAGGGGACACGGATGACATGCGCGACTCGCCCGCCATTCCGGTGATCGAGGGACTCGTGCAGCGCGGCGCGAAGGTGCGCGCCTTCGATCCGGCGGCGATGGCGGCGGCGAAGCCGCTGCTGCCGCCGATCGAGTACTGCGCCGACGCCTACGCGACCGCCGAAGGCGCCCACGGCGTCGTCATCGCCACCGAGTGGAACCAGTTCAGGGCGCTCGATTTCGCAGCCCTGAAGTCCAGGCTCGCCACGCCAATCATGGTCGATCTGCGCAACCTCTACCAGCCAGAGCGCGTAGCCGCCGAAGGCTTCCGCTATTTCTCTCTCGGCCGGGACGAGGCGGGAACATGAAGAGAGCGCTGGTCACCGGCGGCGCCGGTTTCCTCGGCTCGCACCTGTGCGAGCGGCTCCTCGCGGAAGGGATGGCGGTCGTCGCCGTCGACAATCTGATCACCGGAAAACGCGAGAACGTCGACCACCTTCTCGGCCGCGAGAATTTCGAGCTCGTCATCCAGGACGTTTCGAATCCGTTCGAGGTCGCCGGGCCGGTCGACTACGTGCTGCACTTCGCCTCGCCGGCCTCGCCGATCGACTATCTCGAGCTGCCGATCCAGACGCTCAAGGTGGGCTCCCTGGGCACCCACAATTCGCTCGGGCTGGCCAAGGCCAAGGGGGCGCGCTACCTCCTCGCCTCGACCTCGGAGACCTACGGCGATCCGCTCGTCCATCCGCAGCCCGAGACCTACTGGGGAAACGTCAACCCGGTGGGACCGCGCGGGGTCTACGACGAGGCAAAGCGCTTCGCCGAGGCGATGACCATGGCCTATCACCGCTATCACGGCCTCGAGACCCGCATCGTCCGGATCTTCAACACCTACGGTCCGCGCATGCGGCCACGCGACGGGCGAGTCGTTCCGGCGTTCATTCAGCAGTCGCTCCTCGGCGAACCGCTCACCGTCTTCGGCGACGGCAGCCAGACGCGTTCGTTCTGCTACGTCGACGACCTCATCGAGGGGATCTTCCGGCTCCTGATGTCGGACGAGGTGCTGCCGACCAACATCGGCAACCCGCACGAGATGACGATCCTGCAATTCGCCGAGCGCATCCGCGGCCTCATCGGTTCCTCCTCGCCGATCGATTTCCGGCCGCTGCCGGAGGACGACCCGAAGACCCGACAGCCCGACATCACCAAGGCGCGGCGCGTCCTCGGCTGGGAGCCGAAGGTCGATCTCGACCACGGTCTCGGGCGCACGATCGATTACTTCCGGTCGATTCTGCCGGTGGTGCCCTAGACCAGCAACCGGAGACGCCCATGGACTCGACCTCGACGCAGGCCATTCCAACTCTGTGTCCACGCTGCGCCACGCGGCCGGCGGGGCTGCTGCGCCCTCCTTTCCGCGGCGCCCTCGGGGAGGAGCTGCAACGCCGTGTCTGCCCACTCTGCTGGGAAGAGTGGAAGCGCGCCGAAGTGATGGTCATCAACGAGCTCAAGTTGAACTTCATGGAGCCGACCGCCCAGGAGATCCTCACGTCGCACATGCGCGAGTTCCTCGCGCTCGATGGGACATCCGCCAGGTGAAGGCACTTCCCGAGGCGCCGCGCTCGTTGCGCGGACCCGCGATCAAGTTCGGCATCCTCCTCCTCCTCGTCGTCGGCGGTTTTCTCGCCGCCCGCTACACCCCGCTCGCCGAGTACCTGAAGGCCGAGAAGATCCAGGGCTACCTCGACCATGTACGCGGTCTGTGGTGGGCGCCGGCCGCGCTGGTCGGCACGATCGTCGTGCTGGGTTCGGTGGGACTGCCGGCGACACCGCTCATCGTCGCCGGCGCGGCGATCTTCGGGCCGCTCTGGGGGACGTTCTGGAACTGGGTGGGGATCTTCCTCGGCTCGTTGACCGGCTTCCTGCTGGCGCGCCTCCTGGGGCGCGAGTTCGTCGAGAGGATCGGCGGCGACAAGATTCAGCGCGCCGAAAAGCTTCTCCACCGCCGCGGTTTCATGCCGCTCATCGCCATCCGCTTCCTGCCGGTGCCGTTCACACTGGTGAACGCCGCCGCGGCGGTCGTCGGAGTGAAGCTCCCCAAGTTCCTTCTCGCCTCGGCGATCGGCCTCCTGCCGCCGATCGCGATCATCACCTACTTCTCCTCGGCGCTCCTCCAGGCCGCGACCGGCGACCGCGCCGGCATCGTCCGCCAAGCGCTCGCCGTCTCGATCACCGCCGCCCTCCTCGTCTTCTTCCCCATCGGCCTCCGCCGCCGCCTGCGCAAGCGCCGCGCCAAGCGCCTGCGCGCCGAACGCGCCGCCCGCCCCCTGCGCCGCGGCCGCGTCACGGACTAGGCCTCGGCAACAGTCCGCGCTGGACGAGCCTTTCGCCCGTCGCTGGAGAGAGAGATTGCACAAGTGCTAGGTTCGATGCGCTTGGCTATCCGACGGCCCGAAGCTCCAAAGCTCGCAGCGGGGCCACCTCGTCCTCTCTCCAGCCTGGCGATCCTGGCAGTGCTCGCGGTTTCGGGTCTCTATTTCTACACCAACGCCAGGAGCTCGTCGGCGGGAGACAACGTCGGCACGCGGGCGTTGGCGGCGGCGCTGGCGACGGAAGGTTCGTTCGACCTCACGCCGGTTCTGGCCGGAACCGAGCGGAACTACTCGATTCAGCGGGTCGGCGGCGCGCTGCGCGTCGCCTATCCGCCCGGCACAGGAATCCTGGCCGCGCCCATCTATGCCGCGGCGCACGGGATCGGCTCCCTCTCCCCGCCGGCGCTCTTCGCCGATGCGAAGGTGGAGAAGGCCGCCGCGGTCGTCCTGTGTCTCCTGGCCGTGGGCTGCTTCCTTCTCCTCGTGCGCCGAAGGTGGTCCTCTGGATCGACCCTCGCCGCCACGGCGTTGCTGGTGGGAGGAACACCGGTGCTGACGACCATGAGTCAGGGGCTCTGGTCGCATACCGGTGAACTGGTCGCCATGGCGGTGTCGCTGCTGCTTGCTCGCACCCCTTCCGCAGCTCGGATTCACGGACTCACCTCCGGACTCGCGGCCGGCTTCGCCGTCTGGTGCCGGCCCACCGCGGTGCTGCTCCTTCCACTCCCGCTCGCGATGTTCGACACCTGGCGTGCTCGCTTGCGCTTCGCCGCCGGAGTGCTCGCCGGAGTCGCCGTCCTCGCCGCGATCAACCTCGCCTGGTTCGGCTCCATCGCCGGGGCTTATGGCAGCGACAACCAGGACAAGTTCCACCCGCTGGCGGCGGAGTCGCTCGGCAATCTCTCTCGGGTTCTCCTGAGCCCGAGCCGCGGGCTGGTCTGGTTCTTCCCCGCGCTCATGATCTCCCTCGCGGTACTGCTCCGAAAATCGCCGGCCGGCGAGGCGCGCAGAGTGACTCTCGCGCTGGCAGCCGTGACCGGAATGGTGGTGGCGACGATCGCCTCCTACTTCTGCTGGTGGGGCGGCAACTCGGTAGGACCCCGACTCCTCGCCGAGCTTTCGCTGCCTTGCGCATTCGCGTTCGGCGCGGCGCTGGAGATCGCGAGAGGAAGGGCCCTGCGCATCGCACTGCTGACCGCGGGCGCGGTGCAGATCCTCCTCTCCTCCCTGCTTCACTTCGCCCCCAACGCGGACGCGTGGAATGTCGAAGTCGCGATCAACGCCAATCCGGCAGCGCGCATGAGCTGGAAGGACAGCCAGCTCCGTGCAGCCATCGACCGGAGCTGGAGGTACCAGGAGAGCGGTCCCTATTTCGACGAAGCGATCCTCGCGCAGGCCCGCGGCGGCTTCGACTGGCAGCCGGTCGAGCTCGATCGCCTCGCCGACGCCCGGTACGACCTGCCGCCCGCGATGACTGCCGGAGCTTCACCGGTCAGCGCGCTCCAGCTCGAGCGCCTCGCGCAGCAGCCGCCCCCCGCGAGCTCTCACCTGCGCGTGATGCACGCGGGAGCCGCCAATGCGATCCGGGTCTGCTCAGGCGAAAGCTCCCTCGCGATTCCCATCGGCGATGTACCGACCCAGAAGATCGACACCCTCATCCAGTACCGCGGTGCGCCTGCCGAGGAGCAGCAGGCGATGGCGGCGGGATTCCTGACCGTTTCGTTCGCGAACGGCAAGGAGAGCCGCTATCCGCTGCGGTTTGGAACGCAGCTCCTGCTGCGGACGCAGCTGAACTCGGTGTACGCGAGACACCGCGCTCGGTTCTTCACCAGCTCCATGGCCGCCCCGGACGCCCTGCAGCGACAGCGCTTCTCGCTCACTGGAAAGCTGCGCCTCGTCTCGAGCCTGCGGCTCGAGATGCCCGCAGACGGCCCGGGTGGCTGCCTCTACCTCCTGGCGGTATCGCTCGGGAAGCCCATCGAATCGCCCTAGCGGCCTCGGTGAGGGTTAGTCCCCCAGCGCCGCCGCGACCTGGGGCTGGTCGATGAGGAGGACGCCCTGGCCGGCGTGTTTGGCGGGGTCGAACTCGAAGTCGCGGATGACTCTCCGGAAGACCTCCTTCAACGCCCGTGCGCCGAGACGCGGCTGGCGGCGCGCCGCCTGGGCGATGGCGCGGGCGGCGTTCGGCGACATGGCGAGCTTCACGCCGCGGCTCTCGAAGAAGGCGCGGGTCTGGATGAAGCCCGAGTCGGGTCCCTCGAGGAAGATCTTCAGCAGCTCCTCCTCGCCCAGGTCCTCGAGCATCACCACGGCGTCGAACCGCGACAGGAACTGCGGGCTCATGCCGTAGTCGAAGAGATCCTCGTTCCTCAGCCAGTCGCGGAGCTCGAAGCGGAGCTCCTCCTTGACCCTGCCGCCCTCGACGACCGTCACCGGCTGGAGCGAGCCCTTGTCGACGCCGATCGTCACCCGGTCGTAGACCGCATCGTAGAGACCTTCGAAAGCGCCCGCGCAGACGAACAGCAGTCCCGAAGAGTCGACCGTCGTCGCGCCGCCACCCAGCCACTCCGGCAAGACCACCGGCACCGCCTCGTTCTCGATCAGGGTCAGCAACGCCTCCTGGGCTCGGATCCCGGCGACATTCACCGTGCCGCCGACGTGGCTGCGGATCTTGTCCACCTCGTCCACGAACACCAGCCCCTGGGCGGCACGCTCGACGATCGCCGCCGTGCCGGCACCGTCTCCGAGCTGCTCCCGGGAGCGCTCCAGCAGCCGGCGCATCACCGCCTCGCCGGGTCGCCCGGCCTGCGCCTCCTCGCCCAGGACGTTGGCGTGAATGCGAACTACCGCCGAGCGCGAGGCGAGGACCGGGTCGGCGGCGAGGAACTTCTCCACCGCACGCATCAGGGTCGTCTTGCCGGTCCCCGACGAGCCGATCATGAGGATATTGCCGACGCCGAGGCCGGCGAGCTTCTTCGACAGGGCGATCGCCATCTCCTTGACCGCGCCAGCCTGCCCGATGACGCGTTTGCCGAGCGCTGCGGCGATCTCGTTCGGCGGCGGAGCCTGGAGTGCGAGGGTCATGCCTGCATTCTAGTGGCGTCCTGCTTTGGCGCCGCCACCCTGGTCGGATAGATTGTCGAGATGCTCTCCAGCCGACTCCTCGCCCTCCTTTGCGCCGCAGGCCTGGCGCTTGCACCCTCCGGCAGCTGGGCCTCTCCGACCCAGGCCGTCCCAGGCGCGCCGGGAGGCAGCGATCCGCTCGCCGCCGCGCAGCAGGCGCTGGACGCCGGCGACAGCGACCGTGCCCTCGATCTCCTCGCCCCGCTGCTCAGGCGCGAGCCGAAGAACGCCCGTGCCCTGCTGCTGCGCTCCACGGCGCGGTGCATCGGCGGCGAGCTCGACGACTGCCGGAAGGACCTCGACCAGGCGCTGGCGCTCGACCCGACGCTGCGCCAGGGATGGCTGAACCGCGCCGGCCTGGCCATCGCCGACAAGCGCTACGACGCCGCGATCGCGGCGCTCGCCGAGGCCGAGAAGCTCGACACTTCCGCCAGCGACAATGCGATCAACCTCGGTGCGGTCTACCTCCTGCAAGGCAAGCTCGAGCCGGCGAGCCGGGAGTTCGAACGCCATCTGGTCGCCAACTCGCGCTCCGCCGATGCCTACTACCTGGTGGCCACCAACTTCGCTCTCGCCGGCTACTCGGCGCTCGCCGCGCAGCATCTAGGGCGGGCGATCGAGCTCGACGAGCGCTCGCGGGTACGCGCCCGGGGTGACGCCAACTTCGCCGAGCTGGCATCGAGCCGACCTTTCCAGGCCCTGCTGACCACCGATTCCTTCGTCCCGCCCGCCGGCAGCTCCTCCGCGAGCCGCATCTACCGCAGCCCCTACAAGGGTACCGGCAGCCCGCTCCTGGTGGCGGTCCTGAATACGTTGCAGATTTCCGGGACACCCATGGACTCGAGCGTCGAGGTGACCGACGAATGGGCGCTGCTGTGGAGCGATGCGCGGATCAAGATCGCCCGCCGATCCGACCAGGAGACTGCGATCGAGCTCTCCGCCGCGCCGGGGACGTTCACGCCCGAGGCTTGGGACCGGCGCAGCCGCGAGCTCTACGACGGCATCGAACGCGAGCTGCTCAAGCTCGAACGCAGCGGCCTCGGACGGCCCTGACGCCGCACCCTGCGTTCATCAGAGACGCAGCAGCACGGCGCCCCAGTGGAGGCCGGCGCCGAGGGCGGCGAAGGCGACCAGCGCCCCTTCGGGCGCCTTGCCGGCCAAGCGCGCTTCGTGGAAACAGAGCGGCAGCGTCGCCGACGTGGTGTTGCCGTACCTCTGGATGTTGTTGTGCACCTTCGCATCGGGGAGTCCGAGCACTTTCTGCGCCGCTTCGTTGATGCGCAGGTTCGCCTGATGCATCACCAGCAGGTCGAGATCGGCGATCGTGTAGCCGTGTTCGGCGAGGAGAGCCGAGGCGGCCTGCGGCATGAGCGTCACGGCGAGCTTGAAGACCTTGCGGCCGTCCATCACCGGCACCGTCTCGCCGGCGGCGATCTGCTCCGCGGTGACGAACGGACGGCGGGAGGAGCCCAACCCGGGCACCGTCAGGATGTCCTGATGGTTGCCGTCGCCGAAGAGCCGGGCGCCGAGGATCCCGCGGCCGTCGTCCTCCTCCGAGGCGCGGAAAACCATTGCGCCGGCACCGTCGCCGAAGAGCACCAGCAGGTGGCGGAAGCGGGAGTTCCAAGCGAACTCCTCCGCCGAGATCGGACCCTCCTCGCGTCCTTCGAGGACCGCCCAGGTGCGCCGCGAGAACGGCATCAGCGAGGTGTGCACGTCGGTGCCGACGAGCAGCACGTTGCGGGCGATGCGCGAGCGGATGAGCGCGTCGACCATCTGCAGGCCGTAGGCGAAGCCGGCGCACTGCTGACGGATGTCGAGCGCCGGGATCGGCCGCAAGCCCAATTTCTGCTGCAGGATCGTTCCGCACCCCGGGAAGAAGTGATCGGGGGTCATCGTGGCGCAGACGATGTAGTCGATCTCCTGCGGCTCCATCCGGGCGTCGGCGAGCGCCGCCCGCGCGGCCTCGGCGCCCAGGTCCGAAGAGGCGACTCCGGCCTCGACGTAGCGCCGCTCCACGACACCGCTGCGTTCGCGTACCCATGCGTCGTCGGTTTCGAGAACGCGCGCGATCGTCGGATTGTCGATGACCCGCGGCGGAACGGCGATGCCGCTGCCGGCGAAGCGGGCGCGGACCGGATTCATGGTGCTCTCCTCGATGGCATGCTGCCTGGACGAGTCGCGAGAATCGTGTCCGGTGATCGGTGATCAGTGCCGGAGAAGGTCGAGGAACTCTTCCCGGACCGGCTTCTGGTGGAAGATGCCGCGGATCGCCGAGGTCACGGTCACCGCACCCGGCTTCTTTACGCCGCGCATTTCGACGCAGAGGTGGCGAGCCTCGATGACGACCATGACGCCCTGCGGTTTCAGACGGGTCTCGAGAAAGTTGGCCACCTGCTCAGTCAGGCGCTCCTGGAGCTGCGGGCGCTTGGCGTAGAACTCGAGAATACGAGCGAACTTGGAAAGCCCGAGGATGTGGTCGTTCGGAATATAGGCCAGGTGGGCGTGGCCGTAGAAAGGCACCAGGTGGTGAGCACACATGGAGTAGAACGGAATCTGCTTCTCCATCACCATCGCGCTGTAATGTTCGTCATTAGGAAAGGTCGTGACCTTGGGTTCCGCGCCTTCCTCGAGACCGTGGAACATCTCGAGGTACATCTTGGCCACCCGGCGGTCGGTCTCGCGCAGGTTGTCGTCGGCCAGATCGAGTCCGAGCTCGGTCAGCATTCCACGCACATGGCCCGCGATGCGGCCAATCCGGGAATCCTCGTCGGAGACCGCGCTCAAAGCGTCGGCAACCCTTTCTTCCGGCTTCCTCACATTCATTCCGACGATCCTAGCGCAGCGCGCCGGCCGGAATCGATCCAACCCCAGGTCGTCGGCTCTCATGGCGGCCCATCCACCCCGGTCGCCGCCCTGACCACAGGCTAGAATGGACGCCGTGCTCGTGCCTTTCCAGCCCCCGCCGCGCAGTTTCGAGGTGGAAGACCTGCTCGGCGAGGTCCCGCGCGACCTCTTCTCCGACCGTCTCTATCAGGCCTGCGAGCTGGTCGAGCGCTACGTCTCGGACTGGGCCGTCGTGATCGCGCAGCGCCTTGCGCTCGAGCCCGACCTCACGGAGGGGACGACAGTCCGCGCCATCCTGAGCTCGCGGAGCTATCCCGCCGAAGGGAGTCCGGCGCTCGCTTGGCTACTCGCGCGGTTGGCCGATGCCGGCCACCTCGACCGATCCCCGGGCACGGGAGGGGCGGAAGAGTCGGTCTTTCGTCTGTCACGAGCCCTGCCCGTCCCGGAGCTCGCCCCACTGCGGGCCCTGGGGCTCGCCATCGATCCAGCCATCGCGCCGACCCTGGCCATTCTCGACGCTGCCGGAGAGGCCTTTCCAAAGGTCCTCTCCGGTGCGCTCACCGGTGAGCAGGCCCTGTTCTCGGGCGCCCGGATGCAGCTGTGGACCGAGTACTTCCACAACGCCAACCCGATCTATGCCGTCAACAACCGCATGGCGGCAATCGCCGCCGCAAACCGGTTACCGGCGATCTCCGCCGCCGATGGCGGACTCCGGATCCTCGAGGTTGGCGCCGGTGCCGGCAGCGCTGCCGAGGCGCTGCTCGACGAACTGCGCCATCGCGGGCGGCTGGAAGAGATCGCCGAATACCGCCTGACGGAGCCCAACCCGATGCTCCGCCGGCGGGCCATCCGCACCCTCGCCGCGCGCTACCCCGGGCTGATGCTCACCGATCAGTCCTATGACATCGATCTCGTCCCCGCCGGCCAGGGCCTTCCCGAGGGCGGCTTCCATCTCGTCTTCGCGGTCAACGTCCTGCACATCGCGCGAGACCTGCGCGCGAGCCTCGAATGGCTGCGATCGCTGCTCGTCCCGGGCGGCTGGCTCATCGGCGGAGAATGTCAGCGGCTCTTCCCGCAGCAGACGATTCCCATCGAGTTGATCTTCGAACAGCTGTCGAGCTTCACCCAGGTGAAGCTCGACCGGGAGGTCCGCAGCGCGCATGGATTCCTCACTCCGGAGCAGTGGCGGGGAGCGCTCGCCGCCACCGGCTTCACCGCGCTCGCCGAAGTGCCCGACCTCAAGCGCATTCGCGACCACTACCCGCGGTTTTTCTCCGGTGCGCTGTGTGCGCGCCGACCTCTCCCGGACCACGCCAGCCCGGCGCAAGGAGCCTGAATGTCCCGCATCACCATCGAATACTGCGTGGTTTGAAACTACGGCCCGCGAGCCGCCGGTCTGGCGGCTGAAATCGAAGCGAAGTACGGCGTGCAACCGACGCTGATCAAGAGCCGGGGAGGCGTCTTCGAGGTGGTACTCGACGGCGAGATCCTGTTCTCCAAGAAAGAGGCTGGGCGCTTCCCCACGAGCGGCGAAGTCACGCAACGGCTCGCCTTTCGCCTGCCCGCGGCCGGTTGACCGGACCCGGCCAGCTCGGCCCGCCGGCAATGCTCGAACCTCTCACCGCGCTTTTGGCGGCCATCTGGATCGCGCTCGCGCTTGGCCTCGCGCTTCGGCGGTGGCAGGCCCCGGTCCTGCCGGACTCCGCCGCCCTGCCGCCACCGACGACGGTCCTTCTGCCGGTACGAGACGAAGAGGCAAACCTGGCCGCCTGCGCGGCGACGCTCGTCGCCCAAGGCGGCGCCCCGGCCCTGCGCATCGTCGACGACGGATCCACCGACCGAACGGCGGAGATCCTCGCCCGGATCGCTCGTCACGAGCCCCGGGTGACGGCGCTCGCCGCCCGGCCGCTCGCTCCCGGCTGGGGAGGCAAGGTCAACGCCCTGGCCACCGGCTTCGAAGGCGTCTCGACCCCCTGGATCCTGCTCACCGATGCCGACACACGGCATCAGCCCGAGCTCCTGGCCAGGGCCCACGCCGCCGCGGCCGAGCACCGGCTCGATGCGCTCTCGCTCTCCGGCCGCCAGCTCGCGGTCGGATTGGGCGAGTCGCTCCTCACACCGGCCGCCTACGCGCTGCTCGACCTGATGCTCGGCGACTGGCGCCCCCATGCCCGCGGTGACGGACCGATGGCGATCGCCAACGGCCAGTACTTTCTCCTGAAGTCCGGCGCCCTGCGGACGATCGGCGGCTTCGAAGCGATCTCCGGCGACCCGCTCGATGACGTGGCGCTCGCCAGGGCCCTGCGCGCCGGAGGGTTCAGAGTCGGCTTTCGCCGCGCCGGAGCGGCATTACAGGTTCGCATGTACGAAGGAACCAGAGCGTCCTTGCGCGGCTGGCGCCGCAACTTCGCCCTGTTCGTCGCCGCGCGGCCGGCAGCGGCGCTCGCGGCGATCGCGTTGCCAGCAGCCACGCTCTCCACAATGTGGCTGGCGCTCGCCAACTGCTCACCAGCGACCCTTGCAGCCTGCTGGCTCGCCGGAGCCGCAACTTCCGCAACGATCCGCAAGAGCTCCGGCAACAACCCTTTTACCGGAGCATTTTTCCCTCTAGACGTTCTCCTGCTCGGTGCAACCCTCGCCCTGGCGATGATCGATCGCACACGCGGCCGCGCGGCCTCATGGCGGGGTCGCGAAATCAGGATCCGGCGTTAGCGTGGCTCAGGCGCGGTTCGCGCGCGAGGCCCCGGCCTTCTTCGAGTCGGCGGCCGGGCGGGGGACCGCCAACGGAGCGCGATAGCGGCAGAGCTGCCCGGGGGTCTCCTCGATCTCGACCATCAGGCTCGTGACCGCGCCACCTTTCGCCACCTTCGCGAGACGCTCCCAGGCCCACCGGGCGAGGAGCTCCATGGTCACGTTGGCGACCGGCAGGAAGAGCACCTCGCCTTGCGGAAAACGATACTCGCGGTCGGCGAAACGCACCGCAACCGTGCCCTCGCCCCTGGCGCCGGACTTCTCGCCAGACCTTCCAATCGCCAGATACGGACTCTCTTCGGGCAGCAGGACCTTGTCGTCGAGGGCGGCACAGGCGGCGCGTGCGGCGCGCTTCAAGCGCGCACAGTCGGCGAGCAGGCCCAGCTCGTCGACGCCCTCTCCTTCGACCTCGAGGGCAAGACGGTAGTTGTGGCCGTGCAGCGGCTCGGCGCGCCCGGGACCAAAGATCGTGAAGTGCGCGACCGAGAACTTGAAGTCCTGCTTGCCGAGGCGGAGCGCAAACGTCGGAGTCATCGTCCGGCCATTCTACGAGAGCCGAGGAGCGTCTCTTCCAGGATATCGAAGACGCGGTGGCACTCGTCGTCGGAGATCGCATACGGAGGCAGGAAATAGACCACGTTGCCGAGCGGAGGCAACAGCACGCCGCGGTCGAGGAACTCCTGCGCCAGGCGCGCTGCGCGGGTGTCGAGATGGGCGGACTCGCGCTCCTTCGCTCGCACCTCGAGCTCGACGACCGCCAGCGCACCGAGGCCGCGCACGCGCGCCACGCCGGGGAGCGCCGAGATGACCGCCAGTCGTCCGGCGAACAGACGCTGCAGCTCGCCGATGCGGCCGAGGCAGTTCGCCTCGGCGAAGAGCGCCAGGCTGGCGCGCGCGACGGCGCAGGCAAGGGCATTGGCGGTACAGGAATAGCCACGAAAGAAGGAGCGCCCGCGCTCTGCGGAGAGGCACGCGGCGTGAATCTCCTCGGTGGTGAGGGTCGCCGCGAGCGGGAGGTAGCCGCCGGCCAGGCCCCCGGAGAGACAGAGGAGGTCGGGGGCGATGCCGGCATGCTCGCAGGCGAACATCCTTCCGGTGCGCCCGAAGCCGGTGAAGACCTCGTCGGCGATCAGCGGCAGGCCGCGCGCCCGCGTCGCCTCCCGTACTCCGCGCAGGAACGACGGCGGATGGACGCGCATGCCGCCGGCGCCCTGCACGATCGGCTCGACGAGGACCGCGGCGACATCGCCGTCCGCGCGGTCGAGCAGCGTCGCGAGTGCCTCCAGGGCGCCGCCGACTTCCGATTCGCAGGCGGGAACCGGCGCCCGCAGTCCCTCGCACGGGAGATCATCGAAAACCCCGTGGAGAGAAAACTCGCCGCCGGCCGCCATCGCGCCGAAGGTGTCTCCGTGCCATGCGTGATCGAGAGCCACGAAGATCCGCCGCCGGTCTTCGCCGCGCTGGCGCCATTGGCGGATCGCCATCCTCATCGCCACCCCGACGGCGGTCGATCCGTCGTCGGAGAAGAAGACTCGCGTCAGCCCCGCTGGGGCGAGCGCGACGAGCTCCGCCGCCAGGCGCGCTGCGGGCTCGTGAGTGAGAGCGGCAAAGGCCACCTGCTCGAGCTCCGCCGATTGCGCTGCGAGCGCAGCGTTCAGCCGCGGATGATTGTGGCCGAAGAGGTTGACCCATCCGGACGAGATGCCGTCGAGAATCCGTCGGCCGTCCGCGAGCTCCAGCCAGACGCCGTCGGCCCGCACCACCGGCATCGGCGGCGGGGCGGTCTGCATCTGGGTGTGCGGATGCCATACGTGGGCCCGATCGAGAGCGAGCCACTCGGGGTCTGCGCGCGGCGTCTTCACCGCGGTCGAGAACCGCGGGAAAAGGCGCCGGCGCTGCGCCGAGCTGAGCTCACAGGGAACATCCTATGAACCTTGTCACGTTTTTTTCCACCTAAGGAAAAAGAGCCGGGCTAGGCGCTCTGGAGGAAGCGGCGCAGCTCGCCCGCTCGATCCAGGGCGGCAGCGGCACTCGTCATTCGCTCTGCCAAGAGCTCGAACGGCTCGACGGCAGCGAGGACCCGCATATCGCCGTAGGCCTCGATCGCCCGCCGATTGTCGTCGGCCAGGCCGTTGAGCACGACCCCAGCGGCGACGATTCCCCTCCGCCGCAGAGCATCCAGCGACAGCAGGGTGTGGTTGATCGTCCCCAGAGACGAGCGCGCGACGAGCAGAACCGGCAGCTCGAGCAGCGCCATCAGGTCGATCAGCAGCTCCCCCCGAACCGATCTCGCGGATCCCAACGGCGAACTGGCGAAGCCGCCGGCGACGAAGAGGCTCATGGGGTGCCAGGGCCGGGTGACGCACCCGGCGGGGCGAGTCGTCTCGGGCAGGCGGCGCTCAAGGTCAGGCTTCGGTTCGGAGCCGGCAGTCGGCCATCACCACGGTGACGTTGTCCGCACCCCCCTGATCGAGCGCGGCGGCGACCAGCGCCGCGCACGCTGCTGTGGGGTCGGACTCCCGGCGCAGAATCTCCGCTATGCCATCGTCCGTCACCATTTCGGTCAGGCCGTCGCTCGCCACCAGAACCCGGTCGCCATCGCGCAGGTCGTGGCGTCCGAGCTCGACCCGTGGCGCTCCCGACTTTGCACCGAGCGCACCGGTGAGAATGTGGCGCTGGCGGTGCGACCTCACTTCTTCCGCCGCGATAACGCCGGCGTCGGCGAGCGCCTGGGCCATGGTCTGATCCTGGGTGAGGCGGGAGAGGGCGCCGTCGCGGAAACGATAGGCCCGCGAGTCGCCGACATGAGCGACGAGCAGGTCGCGATCGAGCAGGTAGACCATGGTCATCGTCGTGCCCATGCCGGTGAGCGCCGGATCCGCGGCCGCTTCCGCTTCGAGGATCGCATCGACCCTCCCGAAGTAGGCTTCGGCGCGCTGCATGAGCTCGCCAGCGAAGAGGTCGTCGAGCTTCAGCGTCCAGTCCGGAATACGCGTCGCGACCTCGATCAGCGCGCCGATCGCCCGCCGACTCGCGTGCTCACCCCCGGAACGTCCGCCGATGCCATCGGCCACCACCAGCACGTAGCCGGCCTGATGGGTGCGCGCCGGCAGGTCGCCCTCCGGCAGGTTCGTGGCCAGAGTCTCGCGCGAACGGTAGAGGCGCAGGGCGAGATAGTGGTCCTCGTTGCGCGAGCGGACCTTCCCCGGGTGCGAGAGCGCACCGAGCTCCACCCGGAGCGGGAAACGCAACGACTCCTCCTCGCGCCGGAGGAGCTCCGCCGCCGGCAGGCGCGGGGTCTTGTCGTGATCGAAATCGGACATCGGATCGAACGGGATCCTACTGCAATCAGCGGCGGGTGAGCTGGACCACGGCCTCCATGTGCCCGGTCTGCGGGAAGAGATCGAGCAGGACCAGGGACTCGATGTCCATGACCTGCGAGAGCTCCCGCAAGTCCCGTCCCAGCGCCGCGGGATGGCAAGAGACGTAGGTCAGGCGCCGCGGGGCCCGCTGGACGAGAAGCCGGCGGACGACGGCAGAGAGCCCGTCGCGCGGCGGATCGACGACGATCCGGTCGAGCCTGTCCGAAAGTCCCGACTCCACCCAGGTCTCCACGGCCTGGCCGACGATCTCCAGACCCGTCGCGCCGTTCGTGGAATCCGTCGGGCCCGAAGGCTCGGCGAGATTCGCCCGCGCGTTCTTGCGCGCGAACCGCGTCGCGATCCGGTCCCCTTCGACCATCACCACCCGGGAGTAGCGCCGGGCGAGCGGCAGAGCGAAAAGGCCGACGCCACCGTAGAGATCCACGGCGGTCTCTCCCGTCGACGGGCCGACGACGACTTCGACCAGTTCCTCGAGCAGTCCCGCATGGCCCTGAAAGAAGCACCGGGCGTCGAAGCGATAGTCGAACGATCCGATCCTGCGCTTGAGCTCACCGTGCGGGAGCCCTTCGACCAGCGGGGCATAGGAGACCTGGGCGCCGTCCCCGCAGGCCAGATCGATCCGCGAGGGTGCGCGCTCCGGCAGCCGGCGGCCGAGTGTCACGAGCTCCACCTCGAGCAGCGGTACCAGCACCGGACAGCTCGCCACGGCGACGAGATCGCGGCTACGCCGGGCGAAGTAGCCGACCTCGAATCCGCCGTGCACTGCGCGCGTGTGGAGCTGGGTGCGGAGGCGATAGCCCCAGGCCTGCCCCGCAACGACGGCGCTGGGATCGGGAACCGGCAGTCCGGAGATCCGCCGCAGGGTCTCGAGCAGGGCCTGCGCTTTGAGCCGGGTCTGCGCAGCGTCGTCGAGATGTTGTAGATCGCAGCCGCCGCAGCGGGCGAAGTAGGGACAGGGCGCTTCGCGCCGGTCCGGCCCGGCGACCAGCAGCTCGACGATCTCCGCGCGTCCGTAGTCCGGCCGGCGCTCGAACAGGCGCGCGCGCACCCGGTCGCCAGGTGCCGAGCGCGGCACGAAGATCGGGATTCCCTCGAACCGGCCGAGGCCGTCGCCCCCAGCGACGAGCTTCTCGATGGTGAGCTCGAGCTCTTCGAGCTCGGAGAGCCGCAGGCCCGCGGTCGGGCGATCGTAGGTCATGAATCTCCTCTGACCGAGCTCATCGGTCCCGTCCGTTGGCGCTGCCTCGATCCGTCAAGCGTCCGCCTCACCGAGCAGATGGACACGCGATGCGAGCGCTGGCAACCGCGTTTCCACCTCGCGTCGCAGTTGCGCCGTCGAATGCCGCCGGCTCAGATGGTGCAGGACGATCGCCTCGTGCGCAGCCAGGTCCGCCTCGTGCTCCACCAGATCGTCGAAGTGGAGGTGCTTGTATGCGCTGCCGTGCTGCCGGACCTCTTCGCCGAGAAAGGTGCACTCGATGATCAGCAGGCGGCTCTGCGGAAGCCGCGGCGCGAGCCTCCAGACCTCCGGGCCGGTGTCGCCGCAGTACGAGAGCCAGACCTCCTCGCTGTCGCCTTCGATCGCTACGCGCTCGGCCCGGAGTCTGGCCAGCTCGCTCCCGGAGAGGGCCCGGAACTCCTCCTTCAGCTTCCGCCGCCGGCGCAAAAGGTGAAAACCGAGGCTCGGCACGACGTGGTCGGTGGCAAAAGCTTCGATCGCCAGGTCGCGCCCGACCTCGACCCGGCCGCCCGGAGCCAGTCCGACGATTTCGTAGCGGTACAGGGCGCCCTCCAGCCGCTCGGCTGCCGCGACGAACTCGCCCAGGACACCGGCGACCGGGAGTGGACAGAAGACCCGGGTAGGAGCCTGATGATGCAGCGTCCGCTGCGAGAGAACGTAGGGAACACCCAGCGCATGGTCGAGGTGCCCATGGCTGACGAAGAGGTCCCTGGATCCGGCCTGTGCCGGCACTCCCCGCCCGACATCCAGCGCGAGACCGGGCGGGTGAATGCGAAACCAGGTCTCCTCCCCCGCTACCGAGTGCCCTTCGATCGACATCTCTCCCAGCTGCATCCTGAAGGGGCTCCGCTGGGCGCCGGAGCCAGGAGCGAAGCGTCCCGTCGTCAGATCTCCTGGTACATGAAGCGCCGCAGCGGATCGAGGCGTTTGCTCAGCCCCTCCTGATCCGGTTCGATCAACCACAGCGCGGCGGCGACCGAGGAGAGCAGGGAGTTCCCGTCCTGGGGCGTGAAGCAGAAACCGTAGAGCTCCCGGTTCTTCCGCACCGCGAGCGTCGGCAGAACGACGACGGTTTGCGAGAGAATTCTCCCGTAGTAGCCATGGTCGCGACCGAAGCTGAAGATCTCGTTGCAGTTGCGGTTGTCGGTGACCGCCACCCGGAGGTTTCCGCGCAGACGCTCGATCATCTCGTCCTTCGTGATGTCGCGATTGAACGCGAGATTGAACCAGATCGAGTGCATGTACTGCGTATTGAGCTTGACCGCGCTGGAGAAAAGATCGAACTTCTGATGCAGGGTCTCGAAGACGTGAAAGGCATCGTGCGCGTGATGAGTGCCGAACTCGGCGTCGTCGTGCTTGCCCACCTGGGGAGCCGGGGCGAAGTCCCTGGTCTGCGAGATGTCGTTCGCCCGACGCATGCAGACGAAAGTCCCGCGATCGAGAGCGTACTTGCCGCCGCCTTCGTCGCAGAGGGTCTTGATCAACGTGGTGATGTTGTGGGTGTTGCAGGAGACGATCTGGATGAATCGATCGCGGCCGGGCACCAGCACTTCGTCGTTGATCCCGCGCGCGTAGGGCACGCCGAAACCGAACTCGCTGCCCTGGGCGAGGAATCCCTTGGGACCGGAGAGCTGGTTGTAGTACTTCTCCTTCATCTCGTTGCCGGCGGGCGTGCAGTCGACCACGACGGTGGCCCGCGAAAGGGCTTCCTCGGTCTCGTAGGAGACCGTATGGCCGAGCTTCTCGAAGGCGTCTTTCTGATCGGAGTCGGCGGCAAGCTTGGCTCCGCGAGCCATCAGGTGGCGAATCTTGGAGCGATCGCCGGCCAGGGGCGAGCGTTTGTGAAAAGTAACCTCGTCGATGCCCATTTTGTCCCGGAAATCGGTGAAAAGGCCGATCAGGGGCTCGCCGATGGTACCCGTGCCAACGACGTGAACGACCGTCTTCTTCATGACTCCCTCCACCTGCCTGGAGATGGGTTGGAAAACCTTCTCAAAATGACGTCGGAAAGCGTAACATACCGCCAAGAACCCGTTTTTTGCGGAGATCCGGCACGGAGCTTGCTCACTCGGAAGGGGAGCCGGTACCGAACTCGCCGTGTTTGCCGCCTCCTCGCCAGTTCGGGTCGCGGCGGGCAAAGTCGTCGATCTCGCGCGGGACCTCCACCAGGGTGCGGGTCACGGCCGGATCGCAGCGACCGTGGTCGCACTCGAAGGTATACACGTTCCATTCCTCACCGCGGGCAAAGCCGGCGAGGGTCTGATAGGAGCTGCAATTGCCGCATTTGATCGAGATGTCGCGGATGTTCATCCTTGGTCCTCCCGCAACCGAGGCTACCAGAGCCCCGGAGCGGCGGATTGGCCGGAAACTCGCCGCCCTCGCCGTTTTGGCGCTGGTGCTCGCGCCGCCGACAAGCCTGGCTGGCGAGACGGTTGCGGAGCCATCCACACAGACCTTCAGCGAAGAGGTTCAGGTCGCCTGGATTCTGGTCCCAGTCATCGTCAAGGGAGCGAACGGCTATGTCAACGGCCTGGGTCGGGAGGAGTTCGACCTCAAAGTCGATGGACGGTCGATCCGCTTTCCGGATTTCGAACCCCGCGGAGAGGCGCCTTGGAGCCTGGTCTTTCTCCAGGACCTCTCCGGGAGCATGGGCATCGGCGGCCGGCTCGAGGCCAGCCAGCAGACCTTGGACTATTTTTTCGAGGCAGCCCGTCCAGGGGACGAGTTCGCGCTGGCGACCTTCGCCGGCGAAGACACCAACATCGACGTGCCGTTCACCGAGGAACTCGGGCCCTTGCGCGAGTCCGTCGCCTCCTGGGAAGGCTACGGCAAGACCGCATTGCACGACGCCGTCGCCCTCCTCCCGCGCATCTCGAGCGACAGCCGCAATGTCAAGCGCGCCGCCGTGCTGATCACCGATGGAGTGGACAACGCGAGCACGATTTCCGCCGCGGAGGCGAGGGAGATCGTGCGGCAGGCGCAGCTCCCGGTCTACGTCTTCGGCCTCGAGTCCGGCGACCCGTACGCCGTCGCGAAACCCGGAGAGAAGGTCTACAGTAATGCCGACATGCTGAATCTGCTCGCCCACATGACCGGTGGCCGGTACTTCTCGATCGCCAGTCCCGACGACATGAAGGAGGCCTGCGCAACGGTGGCGGAGGACCTGCGTTACCAGTACGTGCTGGGTTTCGAGACCCAGGGCGCCGGCAAGAACGCCTTTCGGACGATTCAGGTCGAAGTGCGCAACAAGAAGGCGCAGCGAGTGTTATCGAGGAAGGGTTATCAGGGCCTTCCGCCCGCGTCGAAGTGATTCGTCGCCACGGGGAGAGGCAGGCTTTCGACGGCCGTAGTGGAACTATCAACCCAGGATGGAGGACATGAGATGAAGAGACGGAGTTTGGCAGTGACGGCAGTGATGCTGACGGCGTTGGCCGGCTGGGGCTGCGCCACCAAGAAGTACGTTGCGGGCGAAGTCGGACAGGTCGGAACCAGAGTCGACGGCGTGCAGACCCAGGTCGAGGACGCCCAGACGAAGATCAAGGTGCATGAGGGTCGCATCACCAGGAACGAAGCCGACACCGCGGCGGCCTCGAAGACCGCGCAGCAGGCGCTCGATCGCGCCGTGGCGGCGGGCCGCCTCGCCGAGGGCAAGCTCCTCTACGAAACGGTGCTTTCCGACGACAAGGTGAAGTTCGGCTTCGACAAGGCGGCGCTCTCGGACGAGGCCAAGGCGGCGCTCGACGCTTTCGCCTCGCAGTTGAAGACAGAGAACCGGAACGTCTACGTCGAAGTTCAGGGCCACACCGACAATGTCGGCGGCGAGCTCTACAACGAGAAGCTCGGCAAGCAGCGTGCCGAGGTGGTCGAGGAGTACCTCGCCAAGCAGGGCATTCCCCTCTTCCGCATCGAGTCGATCTCTTACGGCGAGTCCGAACCGGTCGCCGACAACAAGACCCGGGAAGGCCGATCGCAGAATCGCCGCGTGGTGCTGGTCGTCCTGCAGTAGGAGTCTCCAAACAGCCTGCGAAAGACCGGGGCGGCTCTTCGGAGCCGCCCTTTTCATGTCACGCCAGCTCCGGAAGGCGGTCTCTTCTCAGGTCACCGAGGTCGATTCGGCGACCACCAGCAGGCGCCCGCCGCAGTCGCTGCAGCGATAGCGCCGCGCCCCACGATGGTGGCGTGGATAGCCTTCGCCGCAGGCCTTGCAGCTCCAGATCCAGAGCCTGCGCCGGCGTTTGAGGTGTGAAGTGTCGAGCGCGTGGCAGACCGTTGGCGGGGCGCCGCAGGCGTGCATCATCGCTTTCCACTTCGGCCCGTGGCCGGCTCGCGCTCCCGCCGCCAGGTGACAGACCTCGTGCACGAGCGTCGGCAGCAGCTCCGCGGGATTGCGATCGAGAAGGTGAGGGTTGAGCTCGACCGTAGCGCTCGAGAAGTCGGCCCGGCCGAGGGAGCTGCGCAGCCGGCTGTTGAAGCTCACCCGCACCCGGCGCGGGCAGGCCCAGCGGAGCTTGCGTAGCGGACGCAGATAGGCGGCAGCCAACCGTTCGAGGGCCGCAGTCGAACGCACGGAGGGGGCCTTCTTCGTGCGTGCGCGGGGCGGCTGCGCGAAGAGTTCGAGGAGGGAGAGCTGCTCCAACGCGTCAGCCTCCGGAGGCCGCGGAAGCCGCCGCGGCGGCGGAGAGGGCGGCCTCGATCGTGTCGGCGTCGGCGACACCGGAGTGGCGGTAGGCGATTCGCCCTCGGGCGTCCATCACCACCAGGGTCGGCAGCGCCAGGATTTCGAGCCTGCCTCCGAGGAGCTCCTCCGGGTCGACGAGCACCGCGTAAGGGAAGGGCTTGCGAGCGACGAAGTTGCGCACCGTGGCGGCTTCCTCGCCGGTGGCGACCGCCACGAACTCGAAGCCGCGTTTCGCCGCACCGGGATAGATCTTCTTCAGGATATCGGCCTGCAGATGGCACGGCCCGCACCAGGTCGCCCAGAAGTCGAACAGCACCACCTTGCCGGCGAAATCAGCCTTGCCGAAGCTCTCTCCACCCAACGAAGCCAGCTGGAACTCCGGCATCGCCTCGCGCCCGGCTCCCCCTGCCGCGCGATCGACCGGCCGCCCACAGCCGACGATTGAAAATCCGAGCGCCAGGGCGGCGTATGCGAACACGGAACCAACCGCTCGGCCACGACCGTTCGAAGTGAGAGAGATCGCCATACCGCGAACGATAACCGGTCTGGCTACGAATCGGGATAGGGAGCGGGTCACAAAAAAAAGAGCCGAGGCCTCACGGCCAGGCTCATTGGGTAAAAACCGAATACAGATGCCAGGCGACTTGGCGCCCGGAAAGTTACTGTCGGCGCCGAGGCGCCGGCTAGGTTACTTCTTCTTCTTGGTGGCCTTCTTTGCTGCCTTCTTGGCAGGCTTCTTCGCCGCCTTCTTGGTGGCCATGTTGATAGCCTCCTCTATGGCATCGGGCTGGATTGCCCGTTGCGTGCGTGGGAAAACTCCAACTTCAGCTGCACCCGCTCGTCGAGCCGCAATTCGTGCACTTGTAGCAGGAACCGTTGCGAACCATGATCGCTCCGCACTCATGGCAGCTCGGGGCGTCGGTTGAATTGACGAAGGTCAGCAGCGAGCCACCCTCGGCCTCCTTGGCTGCGGGCCGGACCGGCGTCGGACTCGAGGTCGAACTCGCCTCGGGCGGAATGAGCTCGCGCAGCACCACCCCGACCGCCTGCTTCTCCTCCTGGCTGAGGAACTTCGAGGCCAGCCAGCGGAAGATGTAGTCGGTGATCGACTTGGCGATCGGAATCTCCGGATTCTTGGTGAAGCCCGAGGGTTCGAAGCGGGTGTGCGAAAACTTGTCGACCAGCGCCCGCAGCGGCACACCGTATTGGAGCGAGAGCGAGACCATCGTGGCGAAGGCATCCATCAGCCCCGAGATGGTCGAACCCTCCTTGGCCATCACCAGGAAGATCTCGCCCGGCTGGCCGTCGTCGTAAACCCCGACCGTGATGTAGCCCTCGTGACCGTTGATCGAGAACTTGTGGGTGATCGATCGCCGTTCGTCCGGGAGCTTGCGGCGGCCCGGCATCGGCACGGTGGATGCCAAAGTGCCGGCGAGCGCCAGATTGGTCGCGGTCGCCGCCGAGGCGGTGGTGCGGGAGCGATCGGAACGATCGGAACGATCAGAGCGATCAGAGCGATCAGAGCGATCAGAGCGATCAGAGCCATCGTCCTTGCGCGTCGACAGCGGTTGGCTGCGCTTGCAGCCGTCGCGATAGATCGCCACCGCCTTGAGACCAAGTTTCCAGCCCTCGATATAGGCCTGCTCGATCTCCTCCGGAGTCGAGTCCTCGGGCATGTTGATCGTCTTCGAGATCGCTCCCGAGATGAACGGCTGCGCGGCGGAGAGCATTCTCAGATGGCCGGAATAGTGGATCGAGCGGCTTCCCTGCGCCGGCTTGAAGGCGCAATCGAAAACCGAGAGGTGTTCGGCCTTGAGAAATGGCGCACCCTCGATGGTGTCGTGCGCGTCGATGAACTCGACGATCGCGCGAATCTCGTCCTTCTCGTAACCGAGGCGCTTCAGGCCTACAGGAACCGTCTGGTTGACGATCTTGATCATGCCGCCGCCAACCAGCTTCTTGTACTTGACGAGGGCGATGTCGGGTTCGACTCCGGTGGTGTCGCAGTCCATCATGAAGGCGATCGTGCCGGTCGGCGCGAGCACCGAGATCTGGCTGTTCTTGAACCCGTGCAGCTCGCCCAGGGTGACGACCTCGTCCCAGGTCTGCTTGGCGGCCTGGAGAAGCTCCAGCGGTACGTGCGCGGCGTCGATCTTCTTCACCGCATCGCGATGCTTGCGCATCACGCGCAGCATCGGCTCGCGGTTCTTGGCGTAACCGGCGAACGGACCCTTCTCCTCCGCGATGCGCGCCGACTGGGCGTACGAGGCGCCGGTCATCAGGGCCGTGATCGCCGCCGCGTAGCCACGGCCGCTATCGGAGTCGTAAGCCATGCCGCGAGCCATCAGCAGCGCGCCGAGATTGGCGTAGCCGATTCCGAGCGGGCGGTAGTCGTGCGAATTCTTTTCGATCGCCTTGGTCGGGTAGCTGGCGTAGTCGACCACGATCTCCTGCGCCGTGATCACCACCTCGCAGGCGTGGCGGAAGCTCTCGACATCGAACCCGCGATCGACATCGTGGAACTTGAGCAGATTGAGCGACGCGAGGTTGCACGCCGTGTCGTCCAGGAACATGTATTCGGAGCACGGGTTCGACGCGTTGATCCGCGCCGAGTTCGGGCAGGTGTGCCAGTCGTTGATCGTGGTGTCGTACTGCATCCCGGGATCACCGCACACCCAGGTCGACTCGGCGATCGAGTGCATGAGCTCGCGCGCCGGATAGGTATCCATCGGCCGGCCGTCCCGCACCGCGCGGGTAGTCCAGTCACGGTCCTCGATGACCGCCTTCATGAACTCGTCGGTGACGCGCACCGAGTGGTTGGCGTTCTGATAGGCGATCGAGTCGTAGGCGCCGCCGGAGACGTTGAAGCCGCCCGGATATCCGGCGTCGATCAGCGTCCAGGCCTTGCGCTCCTCGATCTCCTTGCAGCGGATAAAGTCCAGGATGTCCGGATGCTCGGCGTTGAGAATGACCATCTTCGCCGCCCGGCGGGTCTTGCCGCCGCTCTTGATCACGCCGGCGAAGGCGTCGAAGCCCTTCATGAACGACACCGGACCCGAAGCGGTTCCGCCGCCGGCGAGACTCTCGCGCGACGAGCGCAGGGAGGAGAGGTTCGAACCGGTGCCCGAGCCGTACTTGAAGAGCATGCCCTCGGTCTTGGCAAGGCCGAGAATCGACTGCATGGTGTCCTCGACCGAGTTGATGAAGCAGGCCGAGCACTGCGGTTGGGTCTCGATTCCGACGTTGAACCAGACCGGCGAGTTGAAGCAGGCATACTGGTTGAGCAGGATGTGCGCGAGCTCCGCATGAAAGATCGCGGCGCTCTCTTCAGAGGCGAAGTAGCCGCCCTCCCGCCCCCAGCTCGCCATCGCGTCCACCACCCTGCCGATCAGTTGGCGAACCGAAGTTTCGCGCTGCGGCGTGCCGAGCTCACCTCGGAAGTACTTCGAAACCACCACGTTGGTGGCGGTCTGCGACCAGAACTTGGGAACCTCGACGCCCTTCTGTTCGAACACCTTCTCGCCCTTCTCGTTTCCGATCAGGGCGTCGCGCATCTCCCACTCGACGGCTTCGAACGGATCGAGACCGGGGCTCGAGAAATAGCGCTCGAACACCAGGCCCGCACGACCTGCTCCCGGCGCCACCGCGGCCTCGGGTTCCGCAACGCCGCCCGGGAGTCCGGGCGGACGGGAGAGATCGGAGGAGTTTTCAGGGTTCATCTTGCTTTCCGTTGCCATGCTTCCTCCGTTACAACCTGTTCCTCGAGGTACCTGCGCCAACATGTCTGCCAAACCGACCCACCTGCATCCCGACCGAAATTGCCCGCGCACCGCCATTCCAGCAACCTGACCGACCTGCCCAAAGGCTTGTGCAATTTCCGAGGTCCAGAGTGTGCGGCAGAGCGCACAGCTCTGTCAAGGGTTTTCCCCAAGATATTGTGGATTCCTCCCGGGCGACCCCTAGCCATTGTCCCCCAGCTCGCCTCTGGAAAGCGAGCCCCGGTGCCCGGAAACCGCCCTCCGCAGCGTTACAATCGGCCCCGTGAGCGACTCCGAGAAGAAACCCGCGAACTCCGCGCCAGCGGGCAGCCCGAACCTCCAGGACACACCCTTCGCCAGCGTTTACTCGCCCGTCGACGTCGCGACGATCGACCTCCGAGGGGCGGTCGGCGAACCCGGCGAATTCCCGTTCACGCGCGGCATCTATCGCGAGATGTACCAGCGCCGCCTGTGGACAATGCGCCAGTACGCCGGTTTCTCGGACGCCGCCGAATCGAATCAGCGCTATCGCTATCTCCTCGCCCAGGGCACCAGCGGACTCTCCGTCGCCTTCGATCTGCCCACTCAGATCGGCTACGACAGCGATCACGTCCTGGCGCGCGGCGAGGTCGGCCGCGTCGGAGTTCCGATCGACTCGATCGCCGACATGAGACGCCTGTTCGAAGGGATTCCCCTCGATCGCGTCACGACGTCGATGACGATCAACGCCACCGCACCCATCCTCCTCGCGCTCTACCTCGTGCTCGCCGAGGAGCAGAACGTCTCCTGGGAGCGCCTCGGCGGCACCGTCCAGAACGACATCCTCAAGGAGTACGCCGCGCGCGGCACGTACATCTATCCCCCTGAACCTTCGTTGCGCCTGGCCACCGACGTCATCTCCTTTTGTGCCGAGCGCGTTCCGAAGTGGAATCCGATCTCGATCTCCGGCTACCACATGCGCGAGGCCGGATCGACCGCCGTGCAGGAGATCGCCTTCACGCTCGCGCACGCTCTCGCCTATGTCGACGCGGCGCTCGCCCGGGGCCTGGCCATCGACGACTTCGCGCCCCGGCTCTCCTTCTTCTTCAACGCCCACAATCACTTTCTCGAAGAGGTCGCCAAGTTCCGCGCCGCCCGCCGTCTCTGGGCAGAGCTCTTGCGCGAGCGTTACGCGCCTCGCGACCCGCGCTCGCTCTGGCTGCGCTTCCACACCCAGACCGCCGGATCGACACTCACCGCGCAGCAGCCGGACAACAACATCGTGCGTGTCGCGATCCAGGCCCTCGCCGCGGTAATGGGCGGCACGCAGTCGCTGCACACCAACGCCCGCGACGAGGCGCTGGGTTTGCCCACCGAGGACTCGGCGCGGCTCGCCCTGCGCACCCAGCAGGTCATCGCCTGCGAGAGCGGCGCCGCGGACGTCACCGACCCGCTCGGCGGCAGTTGGGCGATCGAGGCCTTGACTGACGACCTTGCCCGCCGGGCGCGCCAGTACATCGTGCGCATCGACGAAATGGGTGGAGCGCTGGCGGCACTCGAGCGCGGTTTCCAGCAGGACGAAATCGCCGACGCGGCCTACGCTTTCCAGCGGCGGGTCGAAGAGGGGAAGTCGAGGGTCGTCGGAGTCAACTGCCACGTCGTCGAAACCGAGTCCATCCCGGAGCCGCTCGTCCTCGACCCCGCCGGCGAAACCCGGCAGGTCGAGCGTCTCCGCGCGCTCCGCACGGCGCGCGACGCTTCGCGTGTCTCCGCGACCCGCGAAGCGTTGCGGCGCGCCGCGGCGACGACGGAGAATCTCATGCCGCCAATTCTCGACTGTGTGAGAGCCGAGACCACGCTGGGAGAGATCGCCGATACCCTGCGCGGAGTCTTCGGCGAGCACACGGACACCGGCCGCGGCTAGGCAAGACAGCCCGGCAACTTCCTACTGCGGCACCGGGCTCGCTTCCGCGACCGGCTCGGCGGCGCGCACGGCGGCGATCTTGTTCGAGAGCTCGGTCATCAGCACCCGCGGCAGGAGGAGCGTCACGTCGCGTCCACTGGTCCGCGCGGGGACCACTGCGGCGCCGGGGTCTCCGCTCGCCAGAAGGGTCAGCAGCTCCTCGTTGCCGTCGGCGTCGGAGAGGGTGACGGCGAGCTTCGGTGGCGCAGGTGGCGCCGTCGCCGACGCCGGTTTCGCTCCCTCGACCAGGCTGTCCGCCTTCACCGCGGTCAAGGCGGCGAGGAGATCGCTCGCCGCGGTGAACGGGATCTTCTTGCCGTCCCGGAGCCATTCACCGTCGCTCCTCACCAGCTCAAATGTGCCGGCGGGCTCCTCGACGCGCGCTTTCTCGATGCGCCAGTTCTCGAACCGGGTCCAGTTGCGGCTGCGCCATTCGGCCGCCGGTCGTGCGACGACGGCGGCGAGAGCCGACGCGCTCTCGAAGACCTGGTTGCCAGCCCGCCAGACACGCTTGCCCGCAACCGACTCGCCGCCGACCTCGATGCGCAGCGGGTCAGGCTCGCCGGCGATGGTCAGCTCGACGATTCCGGCAGGCTCGGCCAGGGCCTTCTCCACTTCGGGCGCCAGAGGCGGATCGAGGAAGCTCTCCATGCGCAATGCGGCAAGATCGCCGAGCAGCCGATCGGCGAGGTCGCGATCGACGACATCGGGGACCGGGCTCTCGAGCCGCAGAGTCGCGCCACTCTGCGCGAGGACGGTCGGAGGGGAGGCGCCGCGTCCGGAGAGCGAAATCCGTTCGATGCGCTCGCGGGGCGCGGTCACGACCTCCCGGCTTCGCCACTCACCGGCCGGGCGAGCAAGATCGGTCAGGAAACCGTCGGAGGTCACCGCGAGAGCGCGCCGGCCGGTCGCGGCGACGACCACGTCGTGCGACGCCGGCACCGCGCCGCCGATCTCGAGCCGGCCTTCCCCCGCCGCGGTCTTCCAGGTCACCGCGCCGCGCGGCGGCTCGAGGCCGACATCGCCGCGCGCCGCGCCTTCGAGGTCGCGCGCCGCTTCGAGCCCGGCGAGCGTCGCGAGCAGGCGCGAGACCGCCGCGTCGTCGGCGCGCTGCGCGAACGGCTCGACGATCCGCCAGGGCGGCATCGCCGGTGCCGCCACTGCCGCCAATTTCGCCGACACCGCCGGTGCTTCCGGCGTGCCGGACGTGGCTACCGCAACGGCAGCGGCGCGTTCGAAGCGCACCCGATTCCCCTGCCAGTCGATCTCGAGCGTCACGACCTCATCGGCCTCGACATCCACCAGCCGCTTCGCCGCCGCGGCGCGCTCGTCGGTCGAAGCGACCTTGTCCTCGGCGAAGTAGATCAGCGCCAGCAGCGCGCCGACGACGACGGCGAGAACGAGCAGGGTCCTGGGACGCACCGACCTATCTCCGGCGCCGGAAGTAGACCGCGACACCGGCGGCGATCGCCAGCGCCGGCAGCCCCGCGAGCACCAGCCAGGTGATGCCCGAGAGCTGGCCCGGAGTGAGCGTCATGCGGACCTGCTCCGGCTTCTTCGGGCCGATGCCCAGGAGTTTCTGGCGGTCGAGCAGCCAGTTGAAGGCATTGGCCAGCAGCGTCGGGTTGCCGGAGAGGGCGAGCAGGCTGTTGGTTGCGAAATCGGAGTCACCGACCACGACCAGCCGCCAGGCCGGAGCGTCCCCGCCGGCGGCCAGCTTCGGCGTCGGTACCGGCGACTCCGGGTTGAGCTCTTCGTCCTCCAGCACCTGCGGTGCGGCGTCCTTCGACTGCGCGCTGACCGCGACCGCAAGCGGCACCGGTCCGGTCAGGTCCTTGCTGTCCCTGGCGACGGCACGCAGATTGGCGAGATCGGATTCGCCCCAGCCTTCGGCCGTCGTCTCCAGCAGGACCTCGGCCGTGGTGCCTTCGGGCGCGCGACCGGCGCCTACCGAGCGCGCCAACGCCACGATCACACCGACTTTGGCCTGTTCGAGGCTGCGCACGATCGGATGCGCCCCGAAGGCGCCGGCGAAGAGGGTCTCGGCGCTGTAGAGCGGCACGGTCGCGCCCGGATCGACGACGATGTTCGCACCCACTCGCACGCCATAGGCGTCGAGCCAGCTCTCGAGCCCGGTCTCGACGAGACCGCCGGCCTGCGTCAACTCGGGATCGAGCAGCACCAGCATCCGCCCGCCGCGATCCAGGTACCTGCCGAACGCCGCGAGCTCGGGCTCGACGAAGCGCGTCTTCGCGCCGGCGATGACCAGCAGGTCGGCCTCCGCAGGGACCTCCGGCTGCCCGAGCGAGGCCCAGCTCGTGAGCTCGACGTTCTCCTTGCCCAGCAGTCCGGCAACACCGGAGAGGCCACCGGCGTCGGGCTCTTCGATCGACGCCTCGCCGTGACCCGAAGTCAGCAGGACTTTGGGCTTCCTGCTCTCGACGAGCTCGAGGATGGCGCCGCTGAACGCCTCTTCGCCCTTGAAGCCGGTCAGCTCGGGGCTGCCTCCGTACTGGAGCGCCGAATAGTCGTAGTCGGCGAGGTCGCTCTCCTCCACGACCCGGCGATCGTCGCCGCTTTCGAAGACCACGACGTTCAGGTTGGCGAGCTGGAACCTGTCGACCAGGCGTTGCGCCTCGATCAGGTTCTTGTCCGCCGAAATGGCGCGGAAGTGGATCCGCGGCGACTTCGCCGCGTAGCGTTCCAGGAGCTCCTTCGAGGAATCGTGCAGCGGCGTACCGTCGGGCAGAAAGAGCGTGATGTCGATGTCGCGGTCGAGACCGGCCAGAATCGCCAGAGTCTTGTCCGACAGCGAGTAGATCTGCGACGACGTCCAATCGAAGCGCTTGTAGTACCTCATGCCGAGGTAGTTCACGATGCCGACGAGCGCGGCGACCAACAGGACGCCGGCCGACAGCATGGATCCCTGGGCGACCCAGCCACGCGGGCCCTTGGCACTCATCGCCCTACCTCCACTTCTTCGCCGCCAGAGCGCGGCTGGTGAGGAAGAGGAAGAAGCCCACGCCCGTCGCATAGTAAACGAGTCGCCGAGTGTCTACGATGCCCTTGCTGAAGTCGTCCATGTGCTGCCATAGGTTCATCTGTCCGAGCACTTTCTTGGCGGTCTCGCCGTTCACGAGGTTCTCCAGCAGACCGCAACTGAAGAGCACCAGCAGGCAGAAGAAGGTCACGACGGCGGCGACCATCTGGTTCTTGGAAGTCGCCGAGGCGAAGAGGCCGACGGCGAGGAAGAGCGCGCCGATGCCGACGATCCCCAGGTAGGAAGCGGCTATCGGGCCCCAGTCGACCGGGGTGAACCAGCGCACGATCGCCACATAGACCAGCGTCGGAGCCCAGAGGAAAAGGTAGAAGGTGAGCGCCGCGAGGTACTTGCCGGCGACCACTTGGACTTCCGAGATCGGCGAGGTCAGCAGGGTCTCGATCGTGCCCGAGCGCAGCTCTTCGGAGATCAGGCGCATCGTGAGGAAAGTGCCGGCGAAAATGAGCACCAACCAGGTGAAGATCGTCTGGCCGAAGAAAAGCTCGAGCGGCCTCCCCGCCGCCGCCCGCGGATCGGCGAGGAAGGCGACGATCATCGCGAAGTACCAACCCTGCACCAGCACGAAGAAGGTCAGGATGACGTAGGCGAGCGGCGAGAAGAAGTAGGCCCGAAGCTCGCGGCCAAAGACCGCCAGGGCGCCCCTCATGCCGCCTCTCCGGCGAGCTGCGACTCGCCCGGCTGTTCCGCGTCGCGCCGATCGCTGGTCACCAGGCGCACGAAGATGTCTTCGAGCGAGGCGCGCTCCGAGGCGAGCTCGAGGAGAGTCCACGAGCGTTCGACCGCCAGGTGGAAGATCGCCGCGCGCGGATCGGCGCCCGGAGCGCACTCGAGGACGAAGCGCACGGAATGTCCGGCCGGACCCGGTCGGTCGGCCTCGGCCCGAATGCCGCGCACACCCTCGATCTGCTCGATGGCCTCAAGGATACCGGGGGCCGCGGCCTCGAACTCGACGGTCACCGCGACCTGCCCCTGAAGGCGCTCGCGCAACTGATCGGGACTGCCTTCGGCGACGATCCGGCCGCGGTCGAAGATCAGCACTCGTCCGCAGAGCAGCTCCACTTCAGGCAGGATGTGGGTCGAGAGCAACAGGGTGTGCTTGCGGCCGAGCTCCCGGATCAGCTCCCGAATGGCGACGATCTGCTTTGGATCGAGCCCGACGGTCGGCTCGTCGAGGATCAGCACTTTCGGGTCGTGCAGGATCGCTCCGGCGAGCCCGACGCGCTGGCGGTAGCCCTTCGAAAGCGTCCCGATGACCTGCCGGCGCACGTCCGAGAGCAGGCAGCGCTCGAGCACCTCGCCCAGCCGCCGCCGGGTCGAGGTGCGGTCCATCCCTTCGAGCCGGGCGCGGTAGCTCAAGTACTCCTCGACGCGCATCTCCGGATAGAGCGCGACGCTCTCGGGCAGGTAGCCCAGGTCCCGGCGCACGGCGACCGCGTCCGGGGTACCCCCGAAGAGATCCCGGCCGCCGAGGGTCACGCGCCCCGAGGAAGGCGGCAGAAAACCGGTCAGCATGCGAATGGTGGTGGTCTTGCCGGCGCCGTTCGGGCCGAGGATGCCGACGATCTCCCCTGCGGAAAGGGCAAACGAGACGCCGGCGACGGCCGTGAAGTCGCCGAACTTTCGGGTCAGGTCGTGCGCTTCGATCATGCTGCTCACGTTAGCAAATCCGATGCCTCGAAAACGGGCGTCGAACCGGTCAGGTTGGCGCGCCGAGGGCTACAATGGACCGATCATGGCCGCCAACGACAAGGCAAGAGGAATGAAATCGGCATACGAACTGGCGCTCGAGCGGATGGAAGCCCAAGGAATCGAGCGCCCCAGCTCGACCACCCTCTCGGATGCGACCAAGCAGGCGATCGCCGACGCCCGCTCCCTCACCCAGTCGAAGATCGCCGAGCTCGAGATCCTCCACCGCGACCAGATGGCCAAGCTCACCGACCCGATGAAGCGCGAGGAGCAGGAGGAGTTCTACCTCCGCGAGCACGAGACCCTGACCCGCGACGGCGAGGCCAAGGTCGATCGTATCCGGGCCGCGGCGGACCCGGAGTAGCCCGGCCCAGCCCGCCCGGCAGGTTCCTGGCCGGAGCTAGAACGGCAGGTCGTCCTCTTCCATGCCGAAGTAGTGGCCGAGCTCGTGCTGGACGGTTTCGCGGACTTCGCGCATGACTTCCCGGCGGCTGGTGCACTCGCGCAGGATCGGGCCGCGGTAGATGAGAACGCGGTCCGGGAGTGCTGAATAGAAGCTGTCGCGCTCGGTGAGCGGCGTGCCGTGGTAGAGGCCGAAGAGCTCGTCGCGCTCGGGGTCGTCGGGGTCGATGCCGACCTCCTCGAGGTCTTCGTCCGAAGGCTCCTCGGCGATCATCACCGCGACGTTGTCGAGCGCCTCCTTGAACTCGTCGGGGAGGTTGGCGAGCGCCTGCTCGACCAGCGCTTCGAATTCTTCGGGGGGGACTCTCATCGGGTCTCGGGGTGCGGAATCTGCCAGACCAGACGATACGCCCCTTCGGGGCGCAAGAGCTCCAGTAAAGGGTCGGCAACTTCGCCGGGTCCGGGAGCTGTGGTCGACTCCTTCGTCACCGGACCTTCGACGAATCGGGTGATGTCCATCTCCGAGTCGGGGTTGCCGCGCACGTGGTCGAGCATGGCGCGGAGCGGACCGACGGCGAGCCAGCGCCCCTCGAGGACATCGAGCGCCGTGAGGAGGTTGCGCTCGGGGAAGGCGTAGGCGCGCTCGTCTTCGCCGGCCTGTTCCTCGGCGCTGGGCGCGTCGAAGCCCACGACCTCGGCGGCCGGCGCCGGCAAGGTGACCAGCAGCTGCGCCGAGAGCGGATGGAAAACCTTTCGCACCCGTTCGTCGAGGGAGAAGCCCTCCCGGCCGTCGATCTCGAAGGCGCCGAGCAACTCGCCGATGCTGTCGCTCACGGCCTTGGAAACCGCCTCTTCCTCGCGGGTGAGCTCTGCCCCCCCTGTCGCGGACTCGCCGTCGCCGCTCCCCTTCACCTCGAACACCCTTTGCCAGCAGCTTTTTCTTCTCTCCGAGTTGGCCTCGAGAAACCGATCGAGCTCGAAAACCCGGTCCAGGTAACGCGCAAAGGCGGAGCTCCATTCAGCAACTTCCACCTGCACGCGTTCGCGCTCCTTGCGCGTCGCGCGGCTCGCGCCGGAAGGCGAAATTTCGAGGGTCGCCCGGTCGCCGTTGCGCGAGTAGGAAAAGTCGACCGGATCGTCGGCGAAGAGGTTCGAGAAGGCCGCCGGGTCGTTGAGCTCGGCCCATCGTCGGAACTCCCGGAGAGCCCCCCGGGAGCGCTGGAAGCTGGTGCCATCGGTGCCCTGGGCGAGGCCTTCGAAGCGCCCCAGCCACGGGTCGGTCCCTTCGAGCAGGCCGCGCTCGGTGGCCGCGATCCGCTTGCGGACGGCCGGCGACTCGAAGTCCTCGGCGCGTCCGAGATCGATCATCAGCGTCGCCCGCGCCGCTCCGTCCGAGCGGAACTCGAGCAGCATGCGCTCGGCCACCGGCGGCTCGAAGCAGCCGGCGAGAAGAGCGGCGAGGACGAGAGTCAGGACAATCGGGGTGGCACGGCGAACGTTGGGCATGTGGCCTAGAATCTTGACGATGTCCACGCGCCTCGACAAGTGGCTCACCATCGCCCGGGTCTACAAGACCCGCGCCCTCTCCGCCCACGCCTGCGACCTCTCGCGGGTGCGGGTGAACGGCGTCGCGGTCAAGCCGCACCGCAATCTCGTGATCGGCGACCGCATCGAGGCCGAGATCGGAAGCGACTGGACCCGCGTTCTCGTCGTGCAGGAGATCGCCGACAAGCCGCTGCCCAAGGCGGAGGTCGGCCGGCTCTACGAGGATCTCTCGCCGCCACGCCCGGCCGCCGATCCGCTCCTGCGACTGATGCGCCGACCGCCGGTAGCGCGCGAGAAGGGTGCCGGCCGGCCGACCAAGAAGGAGCGCCGGTTGATGGACGACTGGGAGAGCTCCGGCTCCGACTAGGGGCTCGAAGCGCCGGTGCGCGTGCTAGCGTCCGCGCCATGCCTGTCATCGATTTCTTCTACTCGCGCCCGAGCTGAAAGAGCTGCGAGAACACCCGGGAGGTGTTGCGCAGCCGAAACGTCGCGGTCAAGGAAGAGCGCAGCTCCAGGAACGCCCTCTCCGAGCCGGACGTGGTCGAGCTCCTGCGCAGCGTGGACGAAGTCTGGATCGCGCACGGCAAGAAGGTCGACAAGCTGCCGGCGGGATCCGCGAAGCCGGACGATCTCCGGGGACCCGCGGGCAACTTCCGCGCGCCGATGCTGCGCCGCGGCCGGCGGCTCCTGGTCGGATTTCACGCCGCGAGCGTCGAAGAGCTCGCGGACTAGATCGATACTCCTCAAAGGGGGATTCATGAAAAGTTCGACGAAGCTCGAAAAGTACCTGGCAGGAATGGCCCTGGCCGTCGTGGGCACCCTCGTCTGTTCACCTGCGAGCCTCCGCGCTCAGAGCTCGGGGCGGATCGAGGGCTTCGCCGGCTACTACTTCGCCGAGGAGCTGGAGGAGAACGTTTCCTACGGGCTTCGCGGCACCTGGATGGCGTCGCCGGGCTGGGGGATCATGGGGAGCTACGAACGCTACGAGAAAAACGACGGCGAGGGCTATGGACTTTCCGGCAACGTCGACGCCCAGATCGAGTCGCTCGAGGCCTCCTATGTCGCCTACCCGTGGGGCGAAAGCTTCGAGATCTTCACTGGCCTCGGGCTGACCGACAACGACGTCGACGCCCACGTCGACAATCCGGCCGTCGACCTCACGAAGTCCACGCTCTCGGTGCACGTCGGGCTGGGTTACCGCGCGATGTTGGGCACCAACCTCTACCTCCGCCCCGAAGCGCGCGCCCGGATCTACGAAGCCGGCAACAGCACGGTCGACATCTCCGCCTCTCTCGCCCTCGGCTGGAGCTGGGACACCGACTGATCTCGGCCCTTGGCGGTGCTCTTTCTAAGTTCGGACTTGACCCCGAGGTGGGGTTTGACAAGCCCGAATACAAACAATAGCGTTCTCTTTCTTGAATGCCCCGGCGGGGGCGCGACCGACATCGTCGCTGTGCCAGGAGAGGTCCTTCCAGGCGCAAGAGGTATCCAAATGCTCCAAAAAAATGAACTGCGCGACGTCTTGGAGTTCGCCCATTCCTTGGGAGACGAACGTCGTTTTGGTCACTACGATCACGACGCCAACGGGGCAGCTGGCCCCGTTGCGGATGCTCTTCAAGAGGACTTCTTGGATTCGTCGCAGTCTGTTCTTCCCGAGATCCTCATTTTCTGGAGCGGCGACCCCGAAGCTAACTCGCTGTTGCCAGCAGAACCAGGGCCACAGAATTCTCAAGACTGAGGAGACAGTTTGCTTCAGCTTCTCGGCGGAACGCACTTCCTTGTACTTCGCCGAGAAGAGGGGTTTTCCGGGCACAGCATCAGCATTCGTCGGCGTTTCGATGATGCACTGAAGGACTGGCATTCCGGCGACCGAATAAGTCCGATCTTTCCACTCAATGAGGCTCCAGTGCCTCAGCTCCAGCCCGGCGCGGCGAGTTGGGTGCTCTTTCTGGGGCCCGTAGATCCAGGACTCCTTCCTCCGGACCTGCCTCCTAGCTGCTTCCTTACTCTAGGCCTCTTCAACGTCGTAGTCTTCTCAACCGAGGAAGGTGCTCGGGGCCAAGCACTGACCGTCGCAAGAGGGCTAAGCAAGAGTTGGGAGGAGTGGACCCTCTTGGGTTCTTCAATCTCGTCGGTCAATTATGCGCCGCCCTCGCTGAATCGCCGCCCACCCAGCGAGACCACATCTCCGCTTACACACCTTGCTCCGGCCTTGCTTCCTGCGCTCCGGGAATACAGAGCCGTTCTAGGCACTACCGTTGCTCACGCTCAGGGAACGCTGCCCGTATTTGAATCCGAGCTGCTGAGCTACAACTCAATCCTGCGCGCGCAACTTTCGACTGATACCGATCCAGTCGTGAAACTGGGCGCACTTGTAACAGCAAACGCCTCTCTGTCGCGGTTTTCCTCGCAACTCTTCGCTGGAAGCTCTCCTATTGCAGAGACCGCCGGACATTACTGGACCCATTCACTATTGGGGGTTGGGATTCCCATCTTGGCGGTGAACAATCTCCGGCGTTTCCTAGAAGACCGCTTGGTCGCTGCGCGATTCGGAGATCGCCTCGCCGCCCTGGCATCGGAACAGCCGCTCGGTGTACCTCTCCATAGGACTTCGTCAGGTGATGCCTTTTGGAATGAGGACCCACTCTTTCGCGAGCAAAACACCAGGCGACTGGCCCCTCAGACTACACCTGTCGAACACCTACCCTTGATCACATTCTTGAGCGGCCGAGACGGATTTCGCAACACCGATCTCTCTCTAAGCGGCCCTTTGGAAATAGTCAGCAGCTGCAACGCCACCTCGTGGACGCTTCACACGCTCACCCATGAGATCAGCCACACGCTAGTCGGCTTAGTCTTGAGTCGACTCCTCCCAGGGCCGCAAGCTGCGGAGGATCTGGAGAAGGCGGTCCGACTACTCGCCGAACCATCGCCAGCGAGAAGTCTTCTCGAGCAGTTTCAGGCCTACTTCTGCTATTCGTTCCTGGTTCACGATAGAAGCACTCCTCAGAGTGTTCCCGCGACACCGGCGGGACTTTCGGACTCGATCCATCGCCACTACAGCAAGGTCAACGAAATACTCACACATACGATCGACTTCTTGTACTTCTACGGCAAGAACGAATCGCCATATGTTAGGTCCGTTTGGGCAAGTTGGGCGGTGATTCCCAATATCCACCACAGGATTCCGGACTACCTACTTCGGTGCCTTTGCGCCCTGAGCTCTAACAACTTCCGCAAGCAAGACCCGCTTGAAATCACGATTGACCGGCTGAGAGTACTCTTGACGCAAGTCGCAACCGACCTGCCTTCAGCCCAATATGTTCAGCCGGCAATCAAGATGTTGGATGATCGGCGTGCTCACTTTGCCGAAAGGCTTCGGGAATGTTCAGCTTTCGTCAGATTCGCCCGCTTCATCCTTTACTCTCCGGAAGTAGCAGCCCCGCTCGCACGAGATGAGTTGGCAACAGGGTCCGCCGAAGCTCCGTACAACCTCGTCTCACTTCGGTTTGACGAAAAGCGTGTCCGTAGTCCTCTGGCTTTTGCCGACGCGTTCGCGTCCGACCTACAGGGCGATGAGCTGCGCTCCGCTTGGATCCTGCACAAGCTCGCATTCTTGGCGGACTCTTGACTGGGCCTATTAGCGGCAGTCTCTTCTATTGGCGAGTCGAACCTCGTCCACCGAGGACCACAGCGGAACTGCGCAGTGAGCCCGCCGGACCAAGTGGATGGCTTCGCCTTACTCTAGTGAGCGCCACCCCGCTACTCAATGAGCAGGTGGAAGTAGACACGTTCGAGTACGAATTCGTTCTGAGACAGAGTGGCCGGCATTTTCTGCTAGCCGGAGTGGACGAGTTGCTTCTCCCAAAGGTGCTCACTCAGCTGGGATGGCTGCGTCTTGTCGCCCCGCCGTATGTCGATACCGTCGGCCTGTGCAAAGACATGGTCACCAACCCTTCCTCCTATTCACTTGGGGTTGTCTGGGCAAGGGTTGACGCATATGGACAGTCGCTTCGAACCATGGCCTTCTATGGTGAAGACCTAGCTGAAGCGGGACTGTTCAAGCAGCTGCTGCCCGGATTGACGCCCTTCCGCGTTCACTTGCGTGATCCTCGGAATGGAGTCGAGGTGTTGAGTATCGGAAGCAAGGGGGAGCTCGCCTTCCAGTTTCGAAATGCGAATTCACTTCGCGAGATCGACAAGTGCCTAAGGCACTTGAATAATCGCGCCTTGCTAAGCTGGCCGGAGAGTGACCCAGACGTAGTCGGAGGCTAGATGAGCACCATCACCGTCAGTACGGCTGCAAGTCCAGACAATTGGTCTAGTTGGAACTTCGTCCTGAGACTCTGTGCAGAGCAACTCCGAGAGCGCAGGCTCGCTCTCGTTGTCGGGGCTGGAGTTTCGCAAGGCTTTAAACTCCCAAACTGGGAGATCCTCACTGAACGAATCTGCGCCGCGTGTACGGCAGCGGTACCGCCAGGGGATCTCACCCTTGAAGAAAAGGCCGAGTACATCTGGGCAAACCACTGCAATCGCGATGATCGTGAATTTGCGCTACTCGTTCGAGATGCGCTGTACGCGGAATACAGTTTCGACCTTGCGACGCTAACCTCGAATTCCTTGCTGGCAGCGATTGGCGCTCTCGTCCTTCCTTCCCGCCTTGGGGCCGTGCACCAAGTTGTTTCATTCAATTTCGATGAGGTGCTCGAGACCTACCTTGGCCATCTCGGCTTTCTAGTGGACACGATCGTCGATGTTCCCTGCTGGGCTACCCAAGGAGACGTGGCAATTGCGCATCCGCACGGCCTCTTGCCCAGAAGTGGACCTCCACGAGGAAAGCTAGTATTCACAAGCGCTAGTTTCGGCCGTGTCACAGGAGACATCACCAGCGCTTGGCACAGAGAGCTCTTGGCTGTCATGTCTAGTCACTTCTGCTTGTTCGTAGGACTGTCGGGGAAGGACGAAAATCTGATGAGCTTAGCCCAGCGTGTTCAGCCTCAGCACGCGTCTAAAGAAAACGGCTTTGCCTACTGGGGGGTGCGCCTGGCCAAACCCGATGATTCGAGACGCCACAAGTGGGAGGAAAGGGGCATCGCCCAGGTTCCTGTTTCCTATTCCGAGATTCCAGACCGGCTATTCAGCATTCGGCAGGCGGCCGGCCGACTTTAGAATCCTGTTCCCTACGGTAAAGAAGGATGTGTCCCGAGTCCCGTGGAAATTGTCGATCGTGGCGTAACGCTCCCACTTCCCTGTTGATGAGTCTATGACTTCAGGCTGCCTGGGCTTGCGCTCGGCCATCGAGCGCTGCCAGGCCGCGGTAGCCCTGGATCT
>JANNGS010000021.1:0-50177 GCA_031403995.1 Thermoanaerobaculia bacterium | reverse complement strand
CGTCGCCTGCCACTCACCCGGGAAGCCGAGGCAGATTCGCGGCTTCGAGCTCTGCGCCTCCTGCCACGCCGACGCGCATGCCGGCCAGCTCGCCCTTCGCAAGGGCGCCGGAGAGTGCGCCGAGTGCCACACGACCTCCGGTTTCCGCCCATCGACCTTCACCGTCGCCTTGCACGAGGCCACCCCCTACCCGCTGCTCGGGACCCATCGCACGACGAAGTGCGCCGCCTGCCATCGCATCCTGCCGCCCGGCGAGCTCGAACGCGCCGGCATCGCGCTCGTTCGGGGCGTTGCCACCCCGAAGGCCGCCGGACCGCCAGCTGTCATCCAGTTCCGCTTCCCGAAGTCGGGCTGCACGGACTGCCATCGCGATCCGCACGCCGGCGACACTGAAAAATACCTAGGGAAGGAGGGCTGCCTCGCCTGTCATGCCCTCCTCCAATGGCGCGAGGTTCGCTTCGACCACAGCGTGACGAAGTTTCCGGTCGCCGGACTGCACCTCAAGGTCTCCTGCCTCGCCTGCCACAAGGCCCCGGCGGCCGATGGCCGCGCTCTGCCGACGTCTGCCGGCGGCCTTCCTCTGCCGACGGCGGCCGCCGTAATTCTGCCGCCGCCCCCAGCGCTCGCCTGGGCGGCGCCGCGCGAGGTCCGCCTGGTCGGGGCGCCGTTCCTGTGCTCCGGCTGCCACACGGATCCGCATCTGGGGCAAGTCGGCACCGGCTGCGAGAAGTGCCACGGCGACTCGAGCTGGGGTCCCTCGCGCTTCGACCACAATCGCGACTCGACCTACCGCCTCGAGGGCGCCCACCGCGCGGTCGCCTGCATCGGTTGCCACCCCAAAGAGCTTGGAACAGAGCGCAATGCCGGCAAGGAGTTCATGCGCCTGAAGCCGCTCGCCAGCGCCTGTGCCGACTGCCACAAGTCGGCCGTCCGACCGCTGTGAGGATCCCGGCCACGTTGCCCACCGAGACTCTGATCTGGGCGTCGGCCCTCGCCGTCGTGGCGGTAATCGTGCTCGGCTACCTGGCTTCCTTCCGACGCCGCATTCGGCGCGATCGCGAGCGCGCCGGCGTCGCGAAACTTCACGGAAGCCAACCGCCGATGGGCGCCTTCCCGTACATCGATCCCGCCGTCTGCATCGGTTGCGGCGGCTGCGTCGCGGCCTGTCCCGAGAAGGTCCTGGGCATCGTCGGCGGGCTGGCGGTGGCGGTCCAGGGGAGCCGCTGCGTCGGCATCGCCGCCTGCGCCAAGGCCTGCCCGGTGCAGGCGATCGAGATCGCCGTCGGCGACCTGCGCGGCCGCGCCGACGTCCCGTGGATGACCGATCAACGCCAGACCAACGTGCCGGGGGTCTACGTGGCCGGCGAGCTCGCGGGTCTCGCCCTGATCCGCAACGCGGTACGCCAGGGAAGGGAGACCGTGCACGCCATCGCCGGAGAGCTCGCCGGAGTCGACCGAAAGGACCCGGAGCTGCTCGACGTCGCCATCATCGGCGCCGGCCCGGCCGGGCTCGCCGCCGCGCTCACCGCGGTCGAGAGCGGCCTGCGCTACGCCGTCTTCGAGCAGCAAGCCGACCTCGGCGGAACGATCTACAACTTCCCGCGCCGCAAGCTCACCCACACCGAGGAGGTCGAGCTGCCGCTCTACGGTCCGTTGCGCAAGTCGGAGTACAGCAAGGAGGAGCTGCTCGAGCTCTTCCGCGGCCTGCTCGAGAAGCACCGGCTCGACGTGCGTTTCGGCCAGAAGGTGTTGCAGGTCATCCCGGAGGGCGGCCTCTTTCACGTTCTCACCGCCACCTCCGTCTGGCGCGCCCGCCGCGTGCTGCTGGCGCTCGGCCGCCGCGGCACGCCGCGCAGGCTCGGGGCCCCCGGCGAGGAGCTCCCCAAAGTGATGTATCAAGTGCGCGATGCCGAGGAGTATCGCGGCAGGAAGATCCTCTGTGTCGGCGGCGGCGACAGCGCGATCGAGGCCGCCATGGGCCTCGCCCGGCAGGCCGGCAACCAGCTGACGCTCTCGTATCGCGGCGAGGCTTTCAACCGCGTCAAGGCGAAGAACCTCGAGACCCTCGACAAGCTCGTCCGGCGCGGCAAGATCCGCCCGCTCCTGGGATCCGAGGTTCTCGAGATCCGCCGCGACCAGGTCCGGCTCCGCACCGCAGAAGGCGAGATCACGATCGACAACGACTACGTTTTCGTTCTGATCGGTGGCGAGCCGCCGTTCCCCTTCCTGCGCAGCATCGGGGTCCGATTCGGCAACGAGCTCGAAGCTGCAGGCTAGAATCGCGAGCCATGGCAAAACGCACAGGGCACCGGCTCTCGATCCTTGTCCTCGGTGCGCTCCTGCTGATCGTCGCCTGGCGTCTTCAGGTCCTGAAGTCGACGCGACCATCACATCACTCCGGGCCGCCTCAGGCTCCGGTCTCCAGTGGCCGCGACCTAGCATGGGACGAGCAGCAGGGGGGTCACACGCTGACGCGACACGTCGGCAAGAGCGACCGTGAGCTCGCCCTCAGGCTGGCGCGGGAGGCCGGCGTTGCCGCGGCCTCGAGCTTCAACGACCGGGCCACCGCCGAGCGCGTCGTCGGCCTTGCTCTGCAACGCGAGCAGGGACGCGTCGCAAGCTGGATGCGCCGCAGCAAGGACAACCTCACTCTCGACTATCGCGGCGAGCCGGGCAACGCAGTCGGGAGGGTCCTCCTGCGCGGCGAAACCCGGCCGCTGGCGGCGAGCGACGCCCGCGTCGTCCTGCGCAAACGCGGCGACCGGTACTTCGTGCTGACCTCCTACCCGGTGGAACCGTGACCCGGCGTTTCGAGCCGATCGATCCCGACGATCCCGCGGCTCGCGCGGCGCTTCTCGACCGGGTGAACGGCGACGACCTGCCCAGCCTCGCCGCTTTCCTCGGCGGCTACCTGCACGAGGACTGGCAACTCGGCTTCGCTTCCGCCGCCGAAGCGGCCTACACGTTCGTCGGCGAAGCCGATCTCGACGATGTCGCGGAGCTCGCGGCAGACTGGACCGTGCTGGAGGAAGCCACCCAGGATCTCGACCTCGAAGCGATCCAGCGCCTCCTCCGCGAACGGTTCCACTGCGGCTGGTATCCGGCTTCGAAGCTCGAGTTCGCCTCGATCGCGCAAGAGCTGAAGCGCGCGCTGCGCGAATAGGCGCCCACCACGCCTACCGCCACCACCCCCGGGGCGGCGCGGGAGCGATCAGGCCGGGACGGGAGCCGCAGCGGGAGGCGGCGAGGGCGGGGCGGGAGCCGGGAGGAGCGCGACAGCGGGCTCCCACCAGCTGGCATCTTCTTCGAACGGCCGGCCCTCGCTGCTGCAGGGTGAGCTGATGTGATCGCGGCCGAACGAAGGCTTTCCCTTGTGCCGGCCGGCGTGCACGGGGTAGAAGCTCGAACATTCGCGACAGAAACGTCCGACGACTCCACCACGGCGTTCCGGCGGCAGCGTCGAAGCGGGAGCCCAGGCGGGAGAGATCTTGCGCATCAGCGAGAGGCTACCGGAACGGCGCCTGCCTGCCAAGCGTCAGGCGAAGCGCGGTTCCGGCGAGCTCAGCGAGCTGCCACCAGATCCGTGTGCGGGAAGAAGAAACCGAGCTCGATGCGGGCGTTCTCCGCGGAATCCGAGCCGTGGATGGCGTTGCGCTCGATCGAGGTGCCGAAGAGCTTGCGGACGGTTCCGTCGGCGGCCTTCACCACGTCCGTGGCGCCCATCACTTCCCGCAGCGCCGGCACCGGATCGGCGCCGTCGGCGCGCTCGAGGGCCACCGGAATGACCGGACCCTCGGTCATGAACGTGACCAGGCTGCCGAAGAACGGACGCTCGCGGTGGACGGCGTAGAACGCCTCCGCCTGCGCCGGAGTGAGATGCAGCACCCGCAGGCCGCGGATCGTGAAGCCTCTGGCCTCGAGGTGGGCGAGGACCTTGCCGGCATTGCCTGCGGCGACGGTGTCGGGCTTGAGAATGGCGAGCGTCATGTGCATACGTACAGCCTCCAGAATGAAGAAAAGAAACGTCTTTGGGGTGGAACACTTTCTGGCCGCGCCTGGGGGCGGGTGCTAGCTCTTGGCTGCCTTGCCCTCGACTTCCTGGATCGCGGCCAGCACCTCGGCGGCCTGCTCGGCGGTCGCCGCTTCCAGATCCCGCCAAACGAGGACGCCGTCGTGGAAGAGGAAGGCCTGGCGCCTGGCGAAGCCCATCGTCGCGGGGACGCCGAAGGCGGTGACCACTTTCTTGTCCTTGTCGGCGAGCAGCGTGAACGGCAGCTTGTACTTTTCCCGAAACGCCTTCTGTGCCTTTTCGTCGTCGGTCGAGACGCCATAGACCCGGATTCCCTTGCCGGTCAGCGCGGCGTAGGAGTCCCGGATGCTGCAGGCCTGCTTGGTGCAGCCTGGTGTATCGGCCTTGGGGTAGAAATAGACCAGGGTCCAACCTTGGCTGCCCGCGGCCGCCAAGTCGACGGCGCGGCCGTCCTGATCGTTGACCGTGACCGCCGGGAGCTTTGCCCCTTCGCCGAGCTCGTCGGCCTTGGCGCCGAAACTGAAGAACATGAGACCTCCGATCGCAAGTGCTGCCGCTGCCGCCAAAACCGATCTCTTCATGACGATCTCCTCTATGCTGCTCTACGCTCGCCGGGCCGGTGCGGGATGACGGCCGGTCAGTCGACGCGAGTGAGGGCGTCCGGCTCGTCCCCGCCCCCGCCAGCGGAGACTTCGTCGACCAGCGGCTCGAGATCGCCCTCGGAACCCGTCAGGCGGAAAACCGTGCCGACGGCCTCGAACGTCCCTGCCGGCCCGAGGAGAAGCGCGCCCCCGGCCGGAATGCCAAGACCGAACGCTCCGGCCGTCCCTTCGAGGAGCTTGCGCAGCCTGCGGTCGTGCCCCGGGTCGAAGTTGGTCTCGATGACCGCTCCCGGCAGGAGGCCGAGGCCGGGGATCATCCGGCCGCCGGTGACGCTGCGCACCTCGACACCGCAAGCCTGCGCGGCGGCGGCGATCGCCACGACAACCCCTCCGCTCTCGAGCTTCGCCGCCAGCGCTTCCCTCGCCGGAGACCCGGCGAGCGCCTCGATCAGGTGGTCGGCGACACCGCCGCCGAGATAGATCGCAGCGCAATCGCGAATGCGCTCGCAGTTTTTTCCCCGGCGGGCGTCCCGGTCGCGATAGACCGGGATGATCTCGACCTCGCGTTCGAACGCCTCTTTCATGTACACCGTGAAGTGCTTGCCGTAGTCGATCGACCCGGACGCCGCCGGCAGAAATCCGACCGGCCCGGCAGGACACTTCTCGAGCCAGACGCGATCGGCCTCTTCCGTCTCGCCGAAGGTGAACTCGCCCCCGCCGAGAAGCGCCAGCCAACCGTTCACCCGCGGTGCTCCCCCATCTCCGGTCAGGACTTCCCGAGCGCCCGCGCCACCGTCGTGCCGAGGTCGGCCGGCGACTCGCAGACGTGGATGCCGGCCGCGGTCATCGCCTCCATCTTGGCGGCGGCGGTACCTTTGCCACCCGCCACGATCGCTCCGGCATGCCCCATCCGTCGACCGGGGGGCGCCGTGCGGCCGGCGATGAAACCGACCACCGGGCGGTCGAAGTTCGCCTGGATCCAGGCCGCGGCCTCTTCCTCCGCGCTGCCGCCGATCTCGCCGATCAGGATGACGGCGTCGGTATCCTTGTCGTCACGGAACGCCTTCATGACGTCGAGGAAGTTGGTCCCGTTGATCGGGTCGCCGCCGATGCCGACGCAGGTGGACTGCCCGAGCCCCAGGCCGGTGAGCTGCCAGACCGCCTCATAGGTGAGCGTTCCCGAGCGCGACACCACGCCGACCCGGCCGGGACGGTGGATGTGGCCCGGCATGATGCCGATCTTCGCTGCTCCCGGGCTGATGATGCCGGGACAGTTCGGTCCGATGAGCCGGGTCTTCGGCTTCCCGCGCAGGAACGCCTTGGCGCGGATCATGTCGTTGACCGGAATGCCCTCGGTGATCGCCACCACGAGCTCGATGCCGGCGTCGGCCGCCTCCATGATGGCGTCGGCAGCGAAGGGCGGCGGCACGAAGACCATCGCAGCGTTGGCGCCGGTCGCCTGCCGCGCCTCCTCCACGGAATCGAAGACCGGAATCCCCTCGACCGTCTCACCGCCCTTGCCGGGAGTGACGCCGGCCACCACCTGCGTGCCGTAGTCGCGGCAGCCGAGGGCGTGGAACTTGCCCTCCTTGCCGGTGATCCCCTGAACGACGAGGCGCGTCTCCTTCCCGAGCCAGATCGCCATCACGCACCTCCCTGAATCGCCGCGACGGCCTTCTTCGCCGCGTCGGCCATCGTTCCGGCGACCAGGAAGTGGAACTCACTCTCCCGGAGGATCGCCCTGCCCTGCTCGACATTCGTGCCTTCGAGGCGCACGACCACCGGGATCTTCACTCCTCCCAGGCCGCGCAGCGCCTCGACGACGCCGCTCGCGATCCGATCGGTGCGCGCGATGCCGCCGAAGATGTTGATCAGCACCGCCTTGGTGTCCGGATCCGCGATCAGGATGCGGAAGGCATTGGCGACCGCCTCCTGCGACGCCGAGCCGCCGACGTCGAGGAAGTTCGCCGGCGAGGAGCCTTCGAGCTGAATGATGTCCATCGTCGCCATCGCCAGGCCGGCACCGTTCACCATGCAGCCGATCTCGCCGTCGAGCTTGATGTAGTTGAGGTTGTACTTCGAGGCTTCCACTTCGAGCGCGTTCTCCTCGGCGAGGTCGCGCAGGACGACGACATCCTTGTGGCGGAAGAGGGCGTTGTCGTCGAAGTTCATCTTGGCGTCGAGCGCCAGAACATCGCCCTGGGCGGTGATCATCAGCGGGTTCACCTCGGCGAGCGAGGCGTCGGTGTCGAGATAGGCGGCAACCAGCGCGCTCACGAGCTTCGCGGCGCGCGCCGCGACGTCGCCCTTCAAGCCCAGCCCCCGCGCCACGCGCCGCGCCTGGAACGGCACCAGCCCGATCTGCGGATCGACCTCTTCACGATGGATCGCCTCCGGGTTCTTGGCGGCGACGGCTTCGATGTCCATGCCGCCGAACGGCGAGGAGATGATGACCGGCCGCCCCGACTGACGATCGAGGGTGACTGCGACGTAGAACTCCTGGGCGATGTCGGCCGCCTCTTCGATGAGGACCTTGCGGACCTTCTGCCCCTCGGGGCCGGTCTGGTGGGTGACGAGCTGCATGCCGAGGATCCGGGTGGCCGCCTCCACCGCCTCGGCCGGGCTCTTGGCTACTTTCACGCCGCCGCCCTTGCCGCGACCACCGGCATGGATCTGCGCCTTGACGACACATTTCCCGCCCATCTCCTCACAGATCGCCTTGGCTTCGCCTGGATCTTCGATCACCCTCCCGCGCGGCGTCGCGACACCGTAGCGGCGGAGAATTTCCTTCGCCTGATACTCGTGGATCTTCACGTTGGGCTCCTATGGGAAGCGGCTGAACAGCAGGGCGATTCTATCCCACCGCCCGGCACTCCAACGGCCACCCCAAAGGTCAGGGCATGCGCAGAACGAGGACGGTCAGATCGTCCTCGCGTTCGGCGCCCTGGGTGAAGGCTTCCAGGGCGGCGAGCACCTTGTCGCGCACCACGCTGGCGCCGTGGCCACCGAAGTCCGCCAGGACGCGCTCGAGGCGGTCGAAGCCGAAATGCTCGTCCGACCCCTCCTTGCGGGCTTCGACCACGCCGTCGCTGCACAGGAAGATGATGTCGCCGGGATCGAGCTTCGCGGTGTGCGAGTCGATGTCGAGGACCTCGCGGACGCCGAGCGGGTAGGCCACCGACTCTAGGCTCTCCACCTTGCCGAGACGGGAAATCCGGTAGGGAAAAAGGTGGCCGGCGCTGGCGAAGCGCATCTCGCGGCTCACCGGGTCGATCAAGGCATAACAGAGGGTCGCCAGCAGGCGCTTCCGGGCGCTCTGGAAGACCATGCGGTTGAGCGTCGTGAAGACCGCCGCGACCTCCGGATTGAAGGTCACCTGCACGGCGAGCGCCGATTTGGCCATCGACATCACCAGTCCGGAGGAGACCCCATGGCCCGCGACGTCGCCGACCGCCACCGCCAGGCGCCCGTCTTCGAGCGCCAGGACGTCGTAGAAGTCGCCGCCCACTTCCGTCGCCGGAAGATAAACATGGGAGAGCTCGACACCGCACAGCTGCGGCGGCAGCTGCGGCAGGATCGAGTTCTGGATGTTCCTCGCCGTCTCGAGCTCCACCCGCTGGCGCTCGCGCTGGGCGATCCGGCGGACGTGCGGCGGAACGTCCTCATAGCGATAGACGAAGACCTGGTCGGAGATGAGATGGCGCGCCGTGAGCAGCAGAGGCACGGCGCCGGCGAGGACTCCGATCCAGCCATGAAGCTGCAGGCCCGGGTCGGCGGCGAAGACGAACGGAAAGATCGACAGCACTGCTGCGGAGGTGAAAGAAGCCAGCATCGTGGTCAGCAGGTCGGTAGCCAGAAAGAGCACCACCGTCGCCAGGCTGTTGAGAATCCAGATCGGCGCCCCCAGCGACAGCGGCAGGACGATTACCGGCGAGAAGAAGACGAAGCTGGTTGCGAGAGCCGCAATCGTCCCGCCCGCCACCTTGCCGAGCTTGCGCACCAGCCAGGGGAGCAGGAAGAGCCTGCCGAAGAGCGTCGTGTAGAGACTGAAGATCACCAGAAACAGGATGAGCGCGAAACTCGGCCAGCGCGCATGCTGCCAGAACGGACCGAACTGGAACGAGATCGGAGCGATGCCGCCGAAGCGCCCGAGCGGCACCAGGCAGGCGAAGATGCCGGCAGCGATCGCGAAGCCGGCGGCGTACCCGCGCAGGGCGGCCAGGGCGACGGTCCGGTTCTTCCACTGGCGCTGGAATAGGGCATCGAAGGCCGCGAGCTTTGCGCCCCAGCCCTCCCGGCAGAGCGACTCGCCCACCGACCAGGAGAGCAGGGACGCGATCGCCATCGGCAGGAAGAAGAGCACGATCATCTGGCCGCCCCAGATCCAGGTCGTCTGCTGGCGCGAGAGGACGCCGAAGTTGCTCCCCTGGGTCGAGCCCGCCGACACCTGGGTCATGAAGACCATCGCCAACCCCAGAACGAGCAGGAGGATCTGGAGCCCGCGGCGGACCCCGAGCTCTCCCTCGTGGTAGCGCTTGAGGAAGATCGGCGCGACCAGCGGCAGAACGAGGAAAGTCGAGAAGAAGGCGATGTTTCCCATCAGACCGATCGGCTGGAGCAGCTGGGTGACTTCGTCCGGGTGGACATCTTCGGCGAAGGAACCGACCCCGGCGAGCTGGTCGCCGGCGAAAGTCACCTGCATCCCGGAGCGCAGGCGGCTGCTGAGCGGCGAGGCGGTATCCGCGAATCGCACGACCCGGTCGGTCCGGAATTCGAGGTCCTTGTTCCGCACTTCGGGCGGAGCCAGCTTCGCCAGATCGATACCGCGCTCCGCGAGCAGCGTTTGAGCTTGTCCGATCGCCGCTTCTTCGGTCATCGAGCCGCTGGCATCGGTCGCCTTGAACCCCTTGAGCAGCGAGAGCACGGTGCCGTCGAAGGCGATCTGGGCCTGATACGACCAGTCCCGCGGTTGCGCCTGGGGAGCATAGACGGTGACCTGCCAGTAGAGGACCCGCTTCTTTAGGCCGGAGCCGTGCGCCGCATCCGCCTGTCCGTCTCGCGAGGCCTGCAGGAGGCGGACCTCGAGCCCGGCTTCGTCCTCCATCTGCGCCACGACGTAGGGGTCGTCGGGCAGGGCGCCGAGCACGCGCAGCTCCTCGAGGGCGATCTTCTCCGCCTCGACATGCGAGATCTGCCAGTCGGCGGGAAAGAACGGAAAGGCGCGCGGAAAGGCCCAGGCGCAGACGAGGGCTCCGGAAACGAGCACCGCCAGCCAGGTCAGGGTCTTGCGGTACGGCTCTCGCATGACGGACGACTCCTCAACTTCAAACTACGCAGGCCCCGCACGGAGGTTTACCACCCGGCCGAGGACTTCGGGCTCGACGGAGGCTTTCTGGGGGGTGCCGGGAGCGGAAATTAGCACAGGCCAATCGCGAGCCTTCAAAGCCTTCAAGATGCTAGGCTGGAATCGTGACGTGGGAGTCTCTCCTCGCTGCAGCTCTCGAGGCCCGGCGGCACTCGCACAGCCCCTATAGCCACTTCGCCGTGGGCGCTGCCGTCGAGACCGCGAGCGGGGCGATTTTCGCCGGCGCCAACGTGGAGAACCGGAGTTTCGGCGTCACGATCTGCGCCGAGCGTTCCGCTTTCGTCGCCGCCGTCTCCGCCGGACACCGGAGCTTCCGCGCCGTCGCGGTCGTCAGCTCCACTTCGCCGCCGTCGCCCCCCTGCGGGCTCTGCCGCGAGACGATGACCGAATTCTGCGCCCCCGAGACACCGATCGGCCTCTTCAATCTGGAGGGCGACCGCCGGGTGGTCTCGCTCGGCGAGCTCTTCCCCGAGCCGTTCCGCTTTCCGGCCGGGGAAACTCTCGGGGCCTGATTCCGTACCTCAGAGCGTCCGCGACCCCCGGCTCCTGTCGCTTTGGAGGATTCTCCCGTGAAGACACGCCTTGCTACCGCCCTGTTCCTGGCCCTCGCCCTGCCCGCTCTCCTCACGGCGGCGGACCCGCAACCGCCGGAGCTGCGCCTGCCCGCGGTCGCCCATCCCGTGCTGATGGACGTCGAGCTGACGATCCTGCCCGAAAAGGAGACTTTCGACGGCAGAGTCGGCATCGATCTCGATCTCTCCAGCGCCACCTCCTTTCTCTGGCTGAACGCGCGCAACCTCGAGATCCAGTCGGCCACCCTGAAGTCGGGCGGCGAGGAGCGCCCGGTTCGGGTCGTCGCCGGCGGCGAGGATTTCGCCGGCTTCGACTTCGGCCGTGAAGTTCCGGTCGGGCGCGTTCACCTGGCGATCACCTACCGCGGCAAGCTCGACGCGGTCGAGACCGAGGGGCTCTTCCGGCAGAAAGACGGAGCAGACTGGTACGTCTTCAGTCAGTTCGAGTCGACCTTCGCGCGTCGCGCCTTCCCCTGCTTCGACGAGCCGTCGTACCGGACTCCCTGGAAGCTCACCCTGCATGTCGAGGCGCACCAGGTCGCCGTGTCGAACGCGCCGTCGGTCGCCGAGCGGCCGGAGGCGAACGGCATGAAGGCGGTCGACTTCGCCACCACGAAGCCGATCCCCTCTTACCTCGTCGCGCTCGGAGTCGGTCCGTTCACCGTCGTCGACGCCGGCACCTGGGGACCCGGGAAGACCCCCGTCCGCATGGTCGTCGCGAAGGGCAAGGAGGGCATGACCGGCTATGCGGCGGAGGTCACCGGGCCGCTGCTCGCCGCCCTCGAGGAGTACTTCGAGATCCCCTACCCGTTCGGCAAGCTCGACAATCTCTCGATCCCGCAGACGGTCGGATTCGGCGCGATGGAAAATCCCGGCCTCGTCACTTACGTCGAGCGGCTGATCCTCGCCGACCCGGCTCGACAGACGCTCGAGCGCCAGCAGGCCTATGCCGAAACGGCGGCGCACGAGAACGCCCACATGTGGTTCGGCGACTACGTCACCATGAAATGGTGGGACGACATCTGGCTGAACGAGGGTTTCGCCACCTGGATGGCGGGCAAGATCGTCGCGCAGTGGAAGCCCGAATGGGGCGGTGAGGACGAGAACGCCGCCCGGCGCAGCAGCGCCATGGGCGCCGACAGCCTCGCCTCCTCGCAGCCAGTGCGCCGCCCGATCCACAACCAGGGGGACATCCAGAGCGCCTTCGACGGCATCTCCTACGCCAAGGGCGGCGCGCTGCTCTCGATGTTCGAGACCTGGATGGGTCCGGAGCGCTTCCGCAAGGGGGTGCAGCGCTACATGAAGACCCACGCCTGGGGAAACGCCACCTCCGACGACTTCCTCGCGGCCCTGGCCGCGGAAGGCGCGCCCGAGGTCGCCAAGTCGTTTGCGACCTTCCTCGACCAGCCCGGCGTGCCGGTCGTCTCGGTCGCGGTGACCTGCGACGCCGGCAAGGGCAAGGTCGCGCTCGCGCAGCGCCGCTACGTGCCGCTCGGCTCGCCGGTCTCGCAGGACCAGACCTGGCAGGTGCCGGTGACCCTGCGCTACGGGGCGGCTGGAGGGAACGCAGCGGGCGCCAGGAGCGAAACGGCGAAGGTCCTGGTGGACGCCGCGACGAAGTCCGCCGATCTCGCCTTCTGCCCCGACTGGGTGCAGGCCAACCATGGCGGCTTCGGCTACTACGTTTCGGAGTACAGCGGCGCCCTGCTCGACAGCCTCTCCGCCGCCGCGACCAGGCTGCCGATCCCGGAACAGATGGCGCTGATCAACGACGTCAGATTCCTCTTCTCGGCCGGAGATCTCTCCCCTGAGGCCGCGCTCGGAGTTCTGCCCCGTTTCACCGCCAGCACCCACCGGCTCGTCGTCGAGTCGGCGCTCGATCTTGCGCTCTCTTTGGAAGACAACCTGGTCTCCGAGGCCGTGCGCCCGAACTACGAGCGCTACCTGGTGCGGCTCTTCGGCGCCCGCGGCGCAAAGCTCGGCTTCGCCAAGCACGCCGGCGAGAGCCTCGACGACACCCTGCTGCGGCCGCGGGTCATCCGCAACCTGGGCATCGCCGCCGCCGATCCGGCAATCCGGACCGAGGCACGCCGCCTGACCGAGGTCTGGTTCAGCGACCCGAAGGCGATCGAACCGGAGATGCTCAGCACCGTGCTCGGCATTGCGGCGACCGCCGGGGACGTGGCGCTCTTCGACCGCCTCGAGGCTGCCGCGCTGAAGGAGCAGGATCGCCGCTCGCGCGGCCAGATCCTCGGCGCGCTCGGCCAGTTCCGGGATCCGGCCGCCGTCGAAAAGGGCCTGCAGCTGGTGCTCGCCGGCAAGTTCGACATCCGTGAAGCCGGCAGCGTCGCCTGGAACCTCTCCGGAGATCGGGTCAGCCGCGGGTTGGTCTACGACTGGGTGAAGAGATCGTTCGACCCGCTGGCGGCCGCCATGCCCGAGCAGTACGCCGCCGGGCTCGTCTGGACGACGACCGGCTTCTGCGACACTGCCCGCCGCGACGAGATCGCCGCGTTCTTCGGCCCGCGGGTCCAGAAGCTCTCCGGCGGCCAGAACAACCTGGACCGCGTGCTGGACATCGTCAACATCTGCATCGGCCGGCGCGAGAGGCAGGAGGCCGGCGTCAGTGCCTTCCTGAAGGCCTACTGACCGAGCGCATCGAGGAAGCGGGCGAGCGCCGCGGGGGTGCGGGCGGAGAGACCGCTCGCCAGCCCGCGGCGATCCGCCTCCGCCGCGTAGCCCCACTCCACCCAGACGAACGCCGCTCCGGCGGCGTTCGCCGTTTCGGCGTCGATCCGGCTGTCGCCTACGAGCAGGACCTCCGCCGGCGCGACTGCCAGGCCGGTGGCCACCGCCATCAGACTGCGGCCGTCCGGCTTGCGGTACGGCAGGGTGTCGCCGCCCACGACCGTGCGGAAACAGCCCGCCCACCCAAGAGCTTCGACGAGCGCCCGGGTCATCGCCATCGGCTTGTTGGTCAGCAGGGCGAGCGGCCACCGGCGCATGCAGCCGGCGAGCAGCTCCGCGACACCTTCGTAGGGCCTGGTGGCTGCGGTGCAGACGGCGGCGTAGTGCTCCAGGAAGCTTCCGTGCGCGCGCTCAAAGTCGGCCGCGCCCAGAACCGCTGCGTCGGCGAGCGCCCGCCGGGCGAGGACCCGCGAGCCTCCCCCCATCATCGCGCCGACCGCGGGCATGTCGAGCGCCGGCAGGACGAGCTCCGCGCGCATCCGGTTCACCGCCGTCGCGATGTCGGGGCGGGAGTCGACCAGGGTGCCGTCGAGGTCGAAAACGACGGCGGAGACTTTCATCGGGCCGAGATCGGCCGGCTGGACCGAAACCGCGTCATTCGGCCTCGATCCACTCCGCGATCACGCGCTGCGGCAGGAGGCCGGCGTCGTGTCCGCGATCGAGCAGGCGCTGCACCGCGCGGCGGCCGATCGCACCGTAGTCGCGCGTCCAATCGTTGACGTACATGGCGACGAATCGGTCCGACCGGACCGGGTCGTCCTCGAGCCCGCGCGCGTAGCGCATGGCGTAGTCGAGCGCCTCCTGCCGGTGGTCCAGGGCGTAGGCGATGCTCTCCGTCAGCAGCCGGCAGAGCCGCCGGGAGAGGCCCGGGTCGAGATCGCGGCGGATGCCGTTGCCCCCCAGCGGCAGCGGGTCCCCGGTCTCTTCCTTCCACCAGGCGCCGAGGTCGGTGACCGCCACGAGCCCCTCTTCCTGGTAGGTCAACTGGCCTTCGTGAATGACCACGCCGGCGTCGACCTTCCCCGAACGGACTTCGTCCAGGATCTGGTCGAACGGCACCACGACCGTCCGCACGGTGGGCTGCCAGAGCTTGAGAGCGAGGGCCGCGGTGGTCAGTTCGCCGGGAATCGCGGTCAGGAGGTCGGGGAATTCCTCGCGCCGCCGCCCGGTTCTAGAGACCAGCACCGGGCCGTAGCCGTCGCCGAAGCTCGCTCCTGAGGGCATGAGAGCATAACGGTCGGCAAGATGCGCATAGGCATGGAACGAGATCGCCGAGATCTCGTAGGTACCCTCGAAGGCGGCTCGATTGAGGGTCTCGATGTCGCGCAGGACATGACTGATCTCGAGTCCGGAAGTGTCCAGACGGCCCTGGGTCAAGGCGTAGAACATGAAGGCGTCGTCGGAATCCGGGCTGTGGGCAATACGAACGATTTGGCTCATGGCGAGTCGGGAGGGTATCAAATCGCGCTTCCGGCGACGGCTGTGCACCGATTCACTCGCCAATAGTTCAAGCTTTACTTGAACTACTAGGTAATTTTCACCTAGAATTATCACTTCTCAGTCCCATTCGATCGGTCTCGGATGAGGACAACGACTGGAGGACACCCTGATGCAGCGTACCCTGCTCGCCCTCTGTGCTCTGGCGCTCGCCGCCGCCCCCGCCCTCGCCGGCCCGGTCTACCTACCGGGGGCGATCCACGAAACCGACGGTGCCTACGTTCGCTCCACCGAGATCTGGGTGACCAATCCCGATGTCGCGGTGCAAGGATTCGTCGTGCGCTACATCCCTGCCGGGACAAATGGCACCTTGCGCTCGGCGGGTGACGAGATCGGGCCTTACTATCTCGCCGCCGGCGAATCCAAGCGCTACACGGATCTCGTCCCGAGCGGATTCCGCGGCATCATCGAGCTCGACGGCGCAGTGATGCTGCAGTTCAGCGGCGTGCTCACGGTGCGGACCGTCAATGGCTCCAAGGTCGCCGAAGCGGAGGTTCCGATCCTCAACCAGTTGGACATCGCGGCGCCGGGAAGCTGGGCTACGCTGCAAGGCTGGGAGCGCGCCGGCTCGACGGTGACGACGAACCTCGGTATCGTCAACCTGGCCCACGCCCCCGCCGCATGCACGGTCACGATTCGCAAGCGGGACGGCCTGCTGGTGGTCCAGAATGTCGCCATCAACATCCAGCCTTTATCTTCGGTGCAGTTCGATGACGCCCTCGCGTTGGTGGGACAGGTCGCGGTCGCCGAAGGTGCGCGCGCGGAAGTGTCCTGCAACCAGAGCTTCTCGGCGTACCACTCGACCTACAACGATCAGTCCGGCGAGGTCGAGTTCATGGGACCTTCCAGAGCCGTGGCCTCTTCGAGCCTCGTTGAGCCTGTCGGCGTGACCCCGGATCCGGATCCGGACCCGGATCCAGACCCGGATCCGACCCCGGGCGACGCCGTCGTCTTCACCCGATCCGGCGAGATCGTGCGCTACCCGACGAGCAACAACGGTGTGCACAACTTTCGGGTCAACATGCCGTTCAGCGGTAACCGGGAGTTCCGTAAAGTCGTGGTCGATTTCGATTTCCACATCGGCAACTGGGACCGCAATCTCCCCAACGGCTTCCATTGCATCATGTGGCTCAACAACGGGCAGAGTTGGTCGAACATGTTCGGCTATATCAACACCCGCGGCACCCGGAATCTGACCGTCTTCCAGGTCAATGCGACGGGTGGCGACCACCAGGAGACGAACCAGGGCGGTTCTCCCCAGCCGGGTGGCAACTATCACATGCACTACGAGTACGACCTGAACGAGGACACCGTCTTCTATCGCATCACCCACGCCGGCGGTGGAACGGTCTCCACGAAGGCGTACAACATCCGCGGCACGACCTTCTCGACCAACCGCTTCTTCATCGAGTTCGGCTATCAGCAGGCCGAGGGCCCGGAGGCCTACACCCCGGGTTGGACCTTCTCCGACCTCCGGGCGGCCTTCATTCCCTGATTCGTCGCACGGCCATCAGAAGGTGAAGCTACAAAAAGGGCGACCTCCTCGAGGTCGCCCTTTTTGCTGTGCGCCGGAACGGCTGCAGCCGCCGCCCTCAGCGGGCGAGGGCGAGGCGGCAGATCTCGGCGCAGAGGTCGAGGAAGGGGATGCCGACCGCGGCGGCGCTCTGCGGCAGGAGGCTGGTGCCGGTCATGCCGGGGAGGGTGTTGGCCTCGAGGACATAGGGGTCGCCGCCTGCATCCAGACGAAAATCGACGCGCGAGAAGTCGCGCAGCTTGAGCACACGATGGGTGGCGAGCGCCAGATCGCGCATCTCGCGCGCGAGCTCGTCCGGGATCTCGGCCGGAAAGACCTCGCGCGTCATGCCCGGCGTGTACTTGCACTCGTAGTCGAAGATCTCGTGCTGCGGGATGATCTCCCCCACCGCCAGCGCCTGCTGCCCGAGGATCCCGACCGTGAACTCGCGGCCGGGGAGGAAGCGCTCGAGCATCACCTCGCGATCGCTTTCGAGCGCCAACGCGACCGCCGCGTCGACCTCTTGCGGCGCCTTCACCAGGGTCAGCCCGACCGTCGAGCCGCCATTCGACGGCTTGACGATGAGCGGCAGGCCGAGTCCGGCGACCGCGGCCGGCGTCATCGGCCACATCCCCCAGTCGGCGGTCGGAATCCCCGCCGCCTGGAGCTGGCGCTTGGTGACCTCCTTGTCCATCGCCATGCCGCTGCCCAAAGGTCCGCTGCCGGTGTAGCGCAGCCGACCGAGCTCGAGCAGCGCCTGTACCGAGCCGCCTTCGCCCTGCAGGCCGTGGAGCACCAGGAAGACGAGATCGGCGGCGCGCATCTCGCCGCTCGAGACCAGCGCCGGCAGGTTCTCCTGCGCCGCGAGCTCCGCCAGTTGGGCGGCGGTGGGCGGCTTGCGGCGGACCTCCTGCGCCAGCAGCGCCTCTTCCGCCGCCAGCGTCCGGGGACCGCTCACCGTGTCGACCACCGTGACTTCGTGGCCGAGCGTGCGCAGCGCCTTCACGACCTGGGCGGCGCCGGCGAGCGCGACGTCGCGCTCGGGGGTGGAGCCGCCGGTCAGTAGAGCGATTCGATACATCTGGTCCTCAGTTCCTGTCCCGGTCTTCGGGCGCTATTCGTATTGAATGAACCCGGGCGCGAGGATGCCGGAAGGATCCCAGCGGCGCTTCGCCGCGCACAGGCGCGGCCACTGGTCGCCGTAGTGCGCCGCCCAGCGCTCCGGGGTGTCGAAGGTGATGAAGCCCGAGAGGTAGCGCTTGCCGCCGTAGGCGATCGAGAGCTCCGAGGCCATGTCGAGCTGGGTCAGCATCTCGTCCAGCTTCGACTCCGGAACGGCGCCGAGGACGCCCCAGCCAAGCACCTGCTCGCCGCCCGGGTGCATGAAGAGCGGGACGCTCGAAGTGGAGGTCTTCGCCGGCCAGAGGAGGACATGGCCCCCCGCGCCGAGCGCTCCCGGCGGGAGGCTCGACAGGATCGTCTCGATGTACTCCTTCGCCATGTCCCAGGGCAGCGTCGTCTCCATCCATGGGTGCGGCTTCTCCCAGTATCCCGAGAGCTTCCAGGCCTCGAACATCGGCTCCATGCGGCGGCAGAATTCGAGCTGCGTCACGTCCTGAATCAGGGAGCGGCGCCAGGGCGAAAGCGGGGCCAGCACCTTCTCGTCGTCGGGTTCCTCGCCGGGGGCGAACTCGATGGTCAGGAACATCGGAAAGAGCCACTGCGCGAAGCCGATCATCCCCTTGCCGAGCTCGACGCCATCGCCGATCTTCCTGAAGCCGAGCGGCGCCGGCGAGCAGATGCCGCCCAATGAAGAAAAACCAGCGAAAACGCCGTCTGGTGGCGCGTGCATGACCTTGAGCGCGTCGTCCATGAAGCGGCCGAGCTCGTCGTAGACCAGGGTGTACATGCGGACCATCGGAGCGCAGCGGCGCAGCCGTGTGCGTACGCGGGTGATCATGCCGATCTGGCCGAGACTGCAGCGCACCATGTCGAAGAGCTCGGGCTCCTTGTCACGCGAGCAGACGACGATCTCGCCGGCTCCGGTCACCACTTCGAGCTCGATCGCGTTGTCCGCCTGGGTGCCATAGCGGAAGCTCGCGACGCCGAGTCCGGCCATCGAAGTGGTTCCGGCGACGGTGACTCCCAGGTTGTTGGTCAATACCGGCGGCAACAGGCCGCGCGCCGTCGCCGCGACGACGAGATCGCGCCAGATGACCCCGCATTCGACGTCGGCGTAGAGCTCTTCCTCGTTGATTTCGAGAATCCGGGTCATCGCCGACGAGTCGAGGAGCAGGCCGCGGGTCGTCGACTGACCGCTCTGGGTGTGCCCCTGGCTGCGCGGTGCCACCGGAATGCCACGCTCACTGCAGAAGCGGATCGCCAGCGCGAGCTCCTGAGCGTTGACGCAGCGCGCCACTGCGGCCGGCAGACGGTGCCTCCAGCGCCCGAAGTCGCTCTCGAACGGCTGGCGGTCGGCAAGCTCGAAGCGGATGCGGTCGGGCAGCTGCGCCGCCAGCTCTTCGAGCGCAGCTCTCATGTCGTGGTCGTTCATCGGTACGGATTTCATCGGATCTCCGTAAAGCGGTGAAATGACAATCTGGCGACGCTCGAGCTCAGGCCTGCTCGGCTGCGAGGGCGGCCTCCAGGGTGTCGTAGATCGGGAAGAGGGTGTCGAGCTGCACGACGCGCAGGAGCCGGCGCACGCGCTCGGAGGGCGCAACCAGAATGAGGCGCCGGCGCGCTTCGCTGAATCGTCCGAGGTAGCCAACCAGCTCACCGATGCCGGTTGAGTCCATCTGGTTGATCTGCGCCATGTCGACGAGCACGTGGCGGCCCTCCTCTTCGAGGACACGCTCGAGCGCCCTGGTGAAGAAGATGGCGCTCTCTCCGAGCTTGATGACGCCCTCGACAACCAGGAGGGTATCCGGACCGATGCGGCGCTTTTCGACGATCATGGCGGTGGAAAGTCAGGGCGCAGCTTACCAGCGCCCGGCGCCGGCGATCAACGCGCGGCCTTCAGGCGCCGCCGGCGGTGGACGCGCCGCCATCGCTGCTCGTGCCGGGGAGACCGCGGCCACTGCGATCACCGCGATCGCTTCGATCACTGCGGTCGCCGAGCACCCGCACGACACGCTGCGGGTAGGGGATCTCGATACCGGCTTCTTCCAGAGCCCGCTTGGTGACTTCGAGAAGCAGGAAGCGCGAGCTCGCGGGAGCGAGCGGATCGGTGACCCAGACACGCAGCTCGACAGCCACCCCGGAGTCACCGAGCGCCGTGACGACCACCTGCGGCTCCGGACTCGCGAGCACCGGCAGTTCCCGGCGCGCCGCCGCGAGCAGCACTTCGCGCACGCGCTCGACGGCGACGCCGTAGGCGATCTGGACCGCCGCATCGATGCGCATCGCGGGGGCGCGCGAGTGATTGACGATCGGCTGCTGGATGACCTCCTTGTTCGGCAGGATCACTTCGCGCTGGTCGAAGGTCCGGATCCGCGTCGAACGCAGGCCGATCCCGCTCACCTGCCCCTGGTTCCCCGTCATCGTCACGATATCGCCGATGCGATAGGGCTGATCCCAGAGAATGGCGAAGCCGGCGAAGATGTTCGCAATCGTCTCCTGCGCCGCGAGGCCGACGGCGAGTCCCGCGATTCCGAGACCGGCGAGGAGCGAGCCCACTTCGAAGCCCATCTGGTCGAGCGCCATGAGGACGCCGACCGCCAGCACCGCGAACCGGGTCAAGGGCACGAGCAGCTCGCGCAGCGCCTCGTCGGAGCGCGCTCTCTCGGCCAGTTTTCGCACCAGACGGGAGGCGAGGCGCGCCAAACCCCAGAAGAAGAGGAAGACGACGATCCCGGTCAGCACTCCGGGCAGGTGCTGAAAGAACCGGTCGACGAGCTCCCTCAGGACCTCCTGCAGGTTGTGCGGCGTCTCGCGGAGGCCCTCTTTCAGGCGCTCAGCGCTGTCGGCGGCGGTCTGGAGCGGCGCGATCATGCCTCCATCTTAGCCCGGCCCCGCCGGGAGATAGACTTGCGGCACCATGAACCGACGCGCTCTCCTCCTGCTCCTCCTCGTTCTCCTTCCATCGTCGGCACCGCTCGGCGCCGCCGGTTTCGGCCTCTTCCAGCACGGTGGCCGCGGCGCCGCCCAGGCCGGCGCCTTTGTCGCCCGCGCCGATGATCCTTCGGCCGTGCGCTTCAACCCGGCCGGCGTGGCGCGGCTCGAAGGTTTTCAGCTCCAGGCCGGACTCGACTTCGCGGCCCCCAAAGACCAGCTGGACACCGAAGGCCAGAGCGACCTGGCGCACCACGTCATTCAGTTCCCGGCAGCCCTCTACGCCACCTGGAATCCCACGGGACTCGAGCTGCCGCTCACCTTCGGCTTGAGCATCGACTCGCCCTACTGGTCGATCGAGAACTGGGACACCGCCCTCTTCCCCGCCCGTTTCGACACGATCCGCCAGGAGGCGACTTTCTTCGAGCTCCGCCCGACGGTCGGCTGGGCGATCGGCGAGCACTGGAGCCTGGGCGGCTCGCTGCGCTACGTGCAGGGGGCGTTCGAGACTTCGTTCGCCTCGACGCAGGCTTTGATCCTCAGTCCGCAGAACATCGTCGTGGCGGAGATTCATAGCGAGGCCGCATCGCAGATCGACGGTCTCGGCTTCGACCTCGGCGTGCAATACAGCGCCCCGAAGTGGGGCTGGGGAGCGGTTTTCGGCTCCGGAGTGTCGCTCGACGGCGGCGGCGACATGGAGCATTTCCCGCGCGAGCCGTTCAGCGACCCCGCGGTGGAGGCCAATTTCAACAGGAGGTTCCCCTCCTCTTCGGTGAACATGAACTTCGAGCTCCCGCCGATGGCTTCGATGGGCTTCTGGTGGGGGCTTTCCGACGCTGTCAAGCTCGAAGTCGATGCTGTCTGGAGCGGCTGGTCGGCGCTCGAACGCACCCAGATCGACATGGAGCACAACCCGTTCCAGTTCATCAACCAGAGCGAGCCGGAAGCGCTCGATCGCCGCCGCGACTGGCAGGACGTCGTGAGCCTGCGCCTCGGCGCCGAGTGGACCCTGTCGGAGCAGTGGGCACTGGGCGGCGGAATCGCGCTCGAGCCGAGCCCGGTACCCGACGACACGATCGAGCCCGGCTTCCCGCAGGGCGACGCCCTGGTCTTCGCCTTCGGCGCCTCCTACAATCTTCCGGGGCTCTCCTTCGACGCCGGCTATTCGTACCACCAGTTCGACGACCGCAAGACCTACCTCGAGGGCTACGACTTTCCCTACCCCGGCACCTTCAGCGCCCGCGCCCAGGTCTTCTCGATCTCCGCGCGCTGGCGCCGGTAGGCGCCGGCAACGCCTTCGACCTCAGAAAGACAAGAAAAGCTGCCAGCAAAGGAGGGTGTCTGCGGCGCGGCGGTGGCTCGGCTAGGGGGTGACCCCGGACCATTGGCCGCTGCCGCCGGTAGCGAAACCGTCCAGGAAGAGGTCTCGTCCACCGCCAGGTAGGGTCGTGTCGCAAATCGGCCCTTCGTACTCGATGGCTCCGCGGTCAGGAAGCGCTGAGCGGAGGTTGCCGCAGTAGTCGTCCGGGACGCCTGCCAGCGGCTCCGCCATGTCGACGAAGGCGGCGCCATCGAGCAGGGTGAGGTTGGCGGCCAGCGGGTCGACGAACCACTGCTGGTACTGCAGGGTCGTGATGCCGGTGAGGTTCGCGCTCTGCGTCGAGCTGCCACCGTCGCGGTTCCGGATCTGCCCGGAAACCAGGTTGTTGCGGATGTCGGCGGTCGAGGCGGCGAAGCGCACGTCGATGCCGGTCGTCGCGATCAGCGTGTTGTCGTGTACTCGGGTGTCGAAGGCGGAGTTCAGGTAGATGCCGACATCCGCCGGGCAGTTGACGATGAGGTTGTTGCGCAGGATGCCGTGCTGGTGCTCCGGCGTGCAGGTGCCGTCCTCGCAGATCGAGGCGGGTCCGCTCCCGCCGCCACCCAGAGAAAGCCCGAGGCGGGTTCCTCCCGCGTGATCTCTCTCGCACATGACCAGGTTGCGCTCGAAGAGTCCGTCGCGCGAGTTTCCCTTGAGAAAGGCGGCGTAGGAGATGTGGTCGCCGAGCGCCTTCTCGAAGTCGTGGATGAAGTTCGCCCGCACGATCCAGCGCCGCCCGCCGACGACGTCGATCTTGGTCACCGGATTCGCGGTCTCTCGCGCCGCGGTGTCGGCGAATTCGTTGTCTTCGATGACGACGTCGTCAGGGAACTGTCCGGCAGTGATGTTGCTCTTCACCTGGGCGTTGAAGTCGCGCAGGCGATTGCGGCGCAGGCGCAGGAAGTCGGCGTCGCCGAAGACGTGGAAGGCGTGTTCGCAGTCGGAATCGACGGCACAGACTCCCTGGATGTCGAGATCTTCGAACACCCAGTGGCGCGCCGAGACCCTGAAGCCTTCGACGGCGTCGAAGCGGATCAGCGCCCCGAGCGGCACCGCCGAACGGACGACGATCGGCGCGTTGGCGGTGCCGGCGGCGTCACAGTTCAGGTTCTGGTCGATGTCGTAGGTTCCCGCCGCGAGCGTGATGACGTCGCCCGGCGCCGCGCCGTTGATCGCGGCGACGAGTTGCGCGGCGGTCGAGACCGGAACGACGCCGGCGACCCCCACCGCAGGCAGGAGAAACGCCGCGACGAGGAGCGCGCCCTTGCCGCCGTATTCGAGCGCGAACACTAGGGTACGGCCGAGCTCCAGCGGGAGGTGTCTTCGGACTCGAACCCGTCTTCGAAGAAGCCACCCCATCGCGCCCAGTAGCAGCCTTCGCCGTTGTGGATGCAGTCCACGGTCCCGGCGCCGCCGCGAACGATATAGAGCTCGCCCAAGTGGTCTTCGCCGAAGCCGTAGTTCGAGGAACCGCTCAACCAGCAGGCCGAGGCGATCGCCGCCGGGTTCGCCGGATCGAGCGTCGTCGTGGCCCAAACCTGTCCGCAACCGGCATCGCCGTAGAAGTACCGCCCCGCATTGACCGGGACGAGCGCGCCGCGGTACCTGTAGCCCCCCATGATCGACACCCAGGGAGAGTTCTGATGGCAGAGGATCGGATCCCAGAAACCGGTGGCACGCGGAAACTCGCAGGTTCCACCCGCGTCCGCGGGACAGCCGGTCGTCGAACAGCCCGAAGAGACACCCGAGCTCTCGCAGCCTTCACGGCAAACCCAACCGAGGTTGGCAGGCGCCGGTGTAGAGGCGCGAATGAGGTTGATCTCCTCCCACTGGGACTGACCGACATCTCCGAGGTAGAGATCACCGGTCAGCCGGTCGAAGGTGAAGCGGAAAGGATTCCGCATTCCCAACGCCCAGACCTCGTTGCATGGAGTGGCCTGGCCGACGTATGGGTTGTCCGAAGGGACCGTATAGTTCGAAGCACTCAGCCCACATTCGGCCGCGACCGGAGTGGGGTCGACGCCGCGGACGTCGATGCGCAGGATCTTGCCAAGCAAGGTTCCCGGACTCTGGCCGTCCCCCGAGGCGCCCGCGCCGTTATCGCACTGGGGTCCGCCGTCGCCGATCGAGATGTAGAGGTAGCCGTCCGGACCGAAGGCGACTTGTCCGCCGTTGTGGTTGTCCGCCGGATGATCGATGCGGAAGATGACCGCTCCGGAGGTGTCGTCGGCGATTTCCGGATTCCCCGAGCGCTGGTAGCGCTCGACCACGATGTCGCCATCCGAGACGCGGGTGTAGTAGACATAGAACCGGCCCGAGGTGAGGTAGTCGGGCTCGACCGCCATCGCCAGAAGCCCCCGTTCGCCGCCGAAAGCCACCTTGTTCAGCCCGCTCGGAGAGAGGTCGAGGAAAGGGGTCGCAAGCAGCGCCTGAGTCACTCCGGACCAGACGTAGATCACCCCCTCCTGAGTCGCCACGAACCGGTGCGGCAGGTTGTCTGCGGGGTCGACAAAGACGATCGGTGTGTCGGTACCGCCGGGAAAACCGGCGATGAGCGTCGAAACCGCGGCCGGCGCGTTCGGGGTGCAGGTCGCGAGACAGTTCTGGGTGTAACAGGCCGTCGCTGCGTCGACCGCGGTCGGAACACAGACCAGGACGGACAACACGCAGAGAGCGGTCCAGACAGAACGATTGCGCAGACCCACAGTGAAAAACTCAGTCATGGCTTTCGACCTCCTCGGGAAATCCTAGCCAAACGCCCCGCGGAACGGCGCGGAGCAGTCCACAGGCGGGCGTGCTCACCTCGCCGTCGCCGCGAGAGCGAACATCCCCGGGGTGTAGGCGGTGATAGCGCCGGTGAAGGCCGAGGCGGCGACGGTGAGAGGGCTCGCCAGCCAGAGCTTCCCGGGGCCGCTGCGCCCCTTGTAGTTGCGGTTGATCGCCGATACGGTGACCTGCTCGGTGGTCTCCGAGACCCCTGGACCGCAGCCGATGCAGGCGCCGCAGCCGGGGCGGATGATCCGCACTCCCGCCTGCGCGAAGGTGTCGAGAAAGCCGTGCTCGCGGGCGTAGTTCTCGACCTCGAGCGAGCCGCACTGAATGATGAAATCGACGCCGGGAGCGACCTTGAGGCCGGCGGCGACGGCCTCCTTCACCACCTGATGGTAAAAGCCTAGGTCGTCGATCTTGCCGGCGGTGCAGCTGCCGCCGTAGGCGATGTCGATCCTGATTCGACCGATGTCGGAGATCCTGGCCCCGTTGGTCGGATCGGAGGCGATGCCGCGGTCGGGGTCTCCCGGATCGGCGACCATCGGCTCGAGCGCCGCGAGGTCGATGACCTGGATGCCGCCGGCGTAGACCGCATCGGCGTCGGGCTCGACCGCGCGCTCGCGCAGCCGTGCGACGTCGACGCCCGGGCGCCACTCGGCGAGCCAGCGGAACGTCTCGGCGTCGGCCGAAACGATGCCGCTGCGGGCGGTGCACTCGGTCGCCATGTTGGCGAGCGTGGCGCGCTCGTCCATCGACAGCGTCGAGACGCCCGGGCCGGTGAACTCCATCACCCGGTTGAGCGTCGCCTGCGGCCGGGCGTAGGCGAGCAGGATGTGGAGCATCAGGTCCTTGGCGGTGACGTTCGGCGCCAGGTGCCCGATGAGCTCGAAGCGGATCGACTCCGGAACTTCGACTTGGGTGAAGCCCGAATGGATCAGGGCCGCGTACTCGGTGGCGCCGACACCCCAGGTGAGGGCGTTGTTCGCCCCGCCCATGCAGGTGTGCGAGTCGGTCGCCTGGATGAAATCACCCGGCTCGACCATGTGGGTGCGCGCCAGTTCGTGGCAGATCCCCGGAGAGACGCCCTCCGTGGACGAAAAATCGCGCACGCCAGTGTGACGCTGGAACTCGCGCTGCATCGCGCGCAAGACTTCGATCTTGGGCAGGAACGGGCGCATCCGGGCGACTTCGTCGGCGTAGATCAGATGGTCTTCGAAGACCGCGAAGCGCTCGGGGTCCTGGATCCGGTACTCCTCGCCGTACTCCTCGACGAGGAAGGCGTGCACCTGCGCGGTGGTGAACTCGTGGGTGTAGCCGCCGTCCACCGAGACCACGACGGCATCGCCCGGCCGCACGAAGACCTCGTCACCCTTCGTACCCTCCGGCGTGCCGACGACGTGGCGCGCCAGGATCTTCTCCGCCATGGTCATCGCGCGGCGCGGCGTGGCCACGGACGGCGGCGCGACGGCCCCCTCGGCGAGCGCCTTCGAGTACGGGAAGAGCCCGCCCCACTCGATGATCTGCCGGGTGATCGGGTCGTAGCCCGCGGTGAACTCGGCGAGCGCCACCCCCTCCCCCGCCTGCAGGCGCGCCAGGACGTCGTAGCCACCCATCAGGGTGCCGAGGTTCAGGTTGTTACGGGCGTGGATCGGCGCGAACGAGGCGGCGATGGCGATCTTGATTCCGGCGTACTTCTCGCATTGCGCCGCGGTCTCGCGCGAGCTGCCGGTGCCTTTGCGCAGCCCCGACACGATCACCTCGAAGTCGCCGTTGGCGAGCGCGTCGCGCTCGAACAGGCGCTTCCCGTCGACGATCAGGCCGGCGTAGGCCTCGCGGGCGATCTCCGCCGGCTGCCAGTTGAAGCAGACCCAGGCGGGAGTCATGACGTCGGTGTTGATGTCGTCGAGGAGATCGGCCGGGTCGACCTCGGCCATCTGCAGGTCGAGCTCGCCGAGCAGCTGACGGCGGATGAGCTCGGGGTCCTTGGTGAGAAAGAGAACCCGTCTTCCGGGCGTCAGACGGACGATCGGCTGCGGTTTCATAGGCTCGATTCTACCCCTCTCATCGATGCCTCCAAGTTGACATCGTCCCTTCGCCTTGCTCGGGGTCCTTTGTATGCCAACGCTACACTTTGCTCGGGGTCCTGTCTGGCCCGCTTCCCATAGGTGCTCGCGCTGAAGAGGCGCGCTCCGCGCCTATGGGAGCCCTCGGTCCAGCCACCCCTCGTCGGTAGAGCTCAGAGAGAAGCCGCTGTGCTCTTCCTCACAGTCGTTCAGCGGTGATACGACAAGGGCTCCGGCGCTCGAGGTTTTTGGGTTGGCGACCAAGCCACACTAGGAGCCGGCCCCAAAACCTCGAGTGCCGGAGACCCCACGGCAACCGCCCCCTGCGAAAGGGCTACACTGACGCGGTGCCGCCCGCAGACGATGCAACACCGCGCATCAGCCTGATCATTCCCGCCTTCAACGAGGCGGAGCTCCTCCCCCGCCTCCTCGACAGCATCGACGCCGCCCGGGCGGCCTACGCCGGCACGGTCGAGGTCATCGTCGCCGACAACGCCTCGACCGACGCCACGGCCGAGATTGCCCGTCAGCGCGGCTGCCGGGTCGTCGCGGTCGAGCGCCGGGCGATCGCCTCGGTGAGGAACGGCGGGGCGGCGGCGGCGCGCGGCGAGATCGTCGCCTTTACCGACGCCGACGGCCGGATCCACCCGCGGACCTTTGCCGTCCTCGACGCCGCGATCGCCACCGGCCGCATCGTCGCCGGAGCGACCGGCGGGCACTTCGAGCGCTGGTCGCCAGGCCTCGTCGCGACCTTCGTCCTCTTCGCGCCGATCGCGATGGCCACCGGCTTCGACACCGGCGTGGTGTTCTGCCGGCGCGACGACTTCGTGGCCGCAGGCGGCTACGACGAGAGCCGCCTGTTCGCCGAAGACGTCGCCTTCCTCCTCGCCCTGCGCCGCCACGGCAAGTCGACCGGCCGCCGCCTCGCCCGGCCCTGGGGGGCACGGACGACGATCTCGACCCGCAAGTTCGACCGCTGGGGCGACTGGCACTTCTTCACCCGCATGCCCGCCGTCGCCTGGCGCCTGCTCCAAGATCCCCAGGCCGCGACCGACTTCGCGCGAGAGTACTGGTACCGCCCAGACCGTTGAGGCAGCCCGCCTAGGGCGCGACCGCCGACCAGCGCTGCGCAGTCGCCTCCTCGAAGTCGTCGGCAAAGAGAAAGGAACGCTCCACCGCGCCGATATCCGGGAGGTCACCGGCGCCGCCGTCGTTGATGCCGGCCAGCGGCAGCGCCGCGCCCACGAGTGGGCTCGCGGCGAGCGGAGTGAAGTTCCCCGCCGCGGCAGCGGTCAGGGCGGGCGCACTGGAGATGCCCGTCGGCTCCTGGCCAGTCGCCTGCTGCAGCGCGTCGAGATCCGCGAGCGACGACCCCATCCAGTAGGCGAGCCGCCCCGGCGTCGAACGGTAGAGGTCGTCGCGGTCGAAGTCGAGCGCCACCGGATTCACCTTGTAGATCGCCTCGGCGGGGGCGGCGAAGAGGTTGTTACGCGCCCGGATCCAGGTGCTTTCGCCCGGGTTGAGCAGAGTCAACGCCGCGGTGCCCGGCGCGGTGGTGAAAAAGGTGTTGTGCAGCAGCAGAAGCGGCCCCACCGGCTCGGGATAGCCGCTGTTGATCTTGAGCGCGCTGGCGAGATAGCCGTCCAGCTGGCTGGTGCGGGTGTTGCCGAAGTCGAAGGCTATGTTGCGCACGATCCAGGTCGGTCCGGGGGCGGCTGGTGCCACCGCGAACGCCATGTGGACGTCTTCGATTGCGTTGCCCCAGAGGCGGACGTTCGAGCAGTAACCCTCGGGCTCGAAGCCGTCGTCGGTGTGCTGGTAAAGGAGGTTCTCGTAGACGTCGGTCTCGTTGGTGATGCCGGCGGGGGGAGCCGCACTCCCGCAAGGGCCGGCGCCGTTGAAGGTGCCGTGGAGGAGATTGCGCCGCACGACGTTTCCGCGCCCGATCTCGTCGGTGAAGACGACGGCGTTGTTCTCGGCCGAGCTCCCTTTGGTGAAGTCCCAGGGCCAGGTGAAAATCGACGTGTCCCAGATCTCGTTCTCCTCGATGAGGTTGCGCTCGCCCCCCTTCACCCAGACGCCGGCGGCGCCGATCTCGTGGATACGGCAGCGCCGCACGGCGCAGTCGGAGCTGTACCGGAGGTAGACCCCCTTGCCGTAGTCGCCGGCGCCGTAGTGGCGGAGCTCGAGGTTCTCGATCCGCACGAAGCTCCGGCCGTCGAGGACGAAGCCCTCTTCGAGCCGGGCAACGTGCATCGTGTGCGCGGCCGGCGAGGAGTTGTCGGCGAAGCGGGCGCGGAGCGTCGTGCCGTCGAAGAAGAAGCCGCCGGGTGCTCCGGCGCCGGGCGCCTGTAGGTCCGGCAGCGACTCGTAGCGAAAGAGCCGGCCGAGCTCAGTGACGACGTGGCCGGTCGCGAAGCCGAGGGTGCGGGCGTAAACGCCACTCCCCTGGGCCGTCCAGGGCACGCCCTGGGCGATCGCGGCGTCGGCGCCGTCGAGGATCGCGCCCGGGGCGCTGCCGCGAAAGACGATCGGCTGGAGGGCGGTCCCCGAGACCGCGAGCTCGACGCGCTCACGGTAGACCCCCGGGGCGATCGAGATCAGCGTTCCGGGCGCCGCGCGGTTCGCGCCCTCCTGAATCGTCGCGAGCGGCTGGCCTGCGGTGCCCGGCCCGCCGTCGTCCCCACCGGGCGCGACGAAGAGCGTCTGCAGCGTCGGCTCGGCGAGGAGCGCCGAGCGGGTCGTGAGAGCCGTGGTCTGGGTCGGCGTCCCGGTGGTTCCGTCGGGGTCCGTCAGGGTGACCCGTGTCTCCCAGGTGCCGCCGGGCGAGAGGCCAAAGAGGCTTCCAGTAAAGGTGGTCGTGGAGATGCGGATCAGGGGCTGGGCGGCGCGAAAGCTCGGTGACCCTGCGCGGCGGAACTCGAGCGCGACGCTCGCATCCTGGTCGCTGTCGCCGGCAACCGTTGCGACGATGCCGGCGGCGTGAAAGTTGCCGTAGCCCGAGATCCCGACGAGCGTCGCCGAAGTTTGGGCCACTGCCGGCACCTGTCCGCCGCCGACGAGGCCGCCAGCGATGCCAAGTGCCAGCGCCGCAGCTCGGATGCTCATCTCGACTCGACTCTGCTCTTACCGTCGCCTAGGGCGTGGAGGCCGACCACTCGGCAGTATCGCCGTCCTCGAAGTGGGCGACGAAGATCCAGTCCTTCCACCACTGCAGCAGGGTGCGCAGCGCCTCCGGCGGGTTCTGCGGCGCGGTGCTCCCCGGATCGCTCTGGTCGAGGCTGTTCAGGCCGTGGCACGAGGTGCAGACACGGATCTCGCCCGGCTGGAAGGTCAACCAGTAGCGCTCCCGCACGACCGGAGCTCCGGCGCCGTTGGTCAGGTGCCAGGTGAGGGCGCGCTCGGCCGGCACCAGCGCCGCCATCGAGCCGTCGTCCCCGAGCTCGACGCTCGCGGCCGGGGCGCCCGGCGCGCGCGGCGGATTGAGCGCCCGCGGGTCGTGCATTCGCTGTGCAAGCACCCGGCGACCGGCCCGCGGGCTGGCAGTGCCGCCGAGACTGCGGATCAGGTCGGCCTGGAAGAGCTGCATGTGGGTCACATCGTAGATCGCGCCGCCCGCGCCGGTCGTCTGAGTGCCGCCGGGAATGCGCAGGTTGAACGGCTGCTGACGGTCGGCGCGGTCGCGTGTCGTCACGTCGCGGCTCACGATGAGCGCCAGCTTCTGACTCTCGAGGAAGTCGCGGAAGGCGGCGACGTCGACCTGCTCATCGCTGAAGACCGACTGCTCCGGCGTCTCGAGCGCCGGCTGAGGCGGGACCGGCGGCGTGCGCGGCCGCACCTCGACCGGATCGAGCTCCCACATGGTGACGTTGGTGTAGGTGACCATCGTGTCGGGGTCCCAGTATGAGAGCGTCTTGGTGATCCCCGGCGTGAGCGTCGTCCCGTACTTCTGGTAGCCGGCGCACGGCGCGGTCGCCGCCACCAGATTTCGCAGCCGGAACTTGTAGCGCGCCACCGGCGCGGCCGTCGAGCCGTCGTTCGCCGCCTCCCGGGTCTCGGGAACGCCGGCACTGCGCTCCCCGGCATGCACGGCGACCAAGGCGCCCGGTCCGCTGGCTGCCGAGAGCGGCAGAGGGTTGCGGTAGAAACCCGAATGGCAAGGGCCGGGCGTGGCGGTGTAGCTCGAGGTGTCGGGGTGCGAGATCCAGGTCACGCCCATTTCGTCGGCAGGATCGGTCGGCGCGCCGTTCAGCGAGAAGAGCATGCCGGCGGAGTGAGTGTAGAACTCGGGCGCGTCGACGGCGAAGTAGAGCCCGGCAATCATGGCGCTCTCGCGGATCTCGAGCATGTTGAGGATCTCGCGGTCGTTGAAGCGGCCGCAGGCGTTATCGCCGCAGATGAACTCGTCGAGGTTGCCGTCGTTGTTGAAGGAGCGGTTGAAATAGGTATGCAGCTCGTGCCGGCCGATGTGGTTCAGGGTTTCGAGGCCGCTACCGTCCGGATTCACCATCCAGGGAAAGAAATGGTTGAAGCTGTGGCCCTCCTCGTGCGGCAACAGGAGGTCGCTCCTGCCGGCGCGCGGCTCGGGAAACTGTTCGGCGCGGGTCGCGAGCGGCGCGGCGTCGGCACGTTCACTCGACCAGTTGAACGTGCCGTAGGTCGGCGGATTGCCGGCCAACTCGTCGTAGTAGTCGCTGTCGGCCTGCTGGTCGCGCTGCAGGTGGTCCCAGCGGGTGAAGACGACCCGTCCGAAACTGTCGACCGTCGGTTTGAAGTCACCCGACGGGGAGTGGTCGAGGAGCTTCAGATTCCCGGTCGCCGGCTCGAGACTCCAGAGACCCGTCACGACCGGCGCCTCCTCGTACTCGTCGAGCTGTGGGTAGAGATGCGCGCGGCCGTCGCGCGGCCGGTCCGAGGTGAAGAGGATCCGGCCGTCCGGAGCATAGACCGGGCTGACGTTGTTGGCGGTGAGCGGTTGGTTCGGGACCTTGGTGATCGTCACCACCTCGCCCACCCCGAGACCGGTCACCTCGTAGAGCTGCCAGTAGTAGGTCTCCCAGACGTACTGCTGCGTCGGCGCGCCGATGACCATCGAGAAGATCGCCCTGGTGCCGTTCCAGTGCACCGCCGGCTCGCGCACAGCGATTGCGGCGGCACCCTGAAAGCCGGTGGCGACGCCGTAACCGCCGAGCTGGGTGAGGTTTTTGAGCGTGCCGTTCGGATAGAGCACGTGAAGGTCGCCACCGCGGCCGGTGCTCTGCATGTCGGCGCGGTGATTGCCGAAGACCGAGCCGATCGCCGTGAAGTCGTAGGGGATCGGCGTCTGGGTGACGAAAAGAATCGGATGGAGGCGCTGTGCCTGCGCGAGCGTGCTGCAGAGAAACAGCAGGGCAAAGATCCGCTTGCGCATTCAGGCGTCCTCCAAAGGGTACAGATCGAAGCCGAATTCTCGGCTTCACCGGGAAGCCGGGCCAATGGACTGCTGCACACCAGGAGAAACGCGGAAGCACGGCCTCTTGTGCCACCGGCCGCCTCCCCATATGGTGAAGCGCGTGTGCGGCCGCTACGTCCTGACCACCCCCGGCGAGGTCCTGGCGCAGATCTTCGACACCGCCCCCCCGCCCGAGGAGGTTCTCCAGGAGATGGCGTCTGTCGTGCCGCGCTACAACATCGCGCCGACTCAGCGCGTGCCGATCGTGCGCCGAATCTCCGCCGGCCCGCGCGAGCTCGCATTTGCGCAGTGGGGACTCGTCCCCCACTGGGCCAAGGACTCTGCGATCGGCAACAAGTTGATCAACGCGCGCGCCGAGACCGCGGCCGAGAAGCCCTCCTTCCGCGACGCCATGAAGCGCCGCCGGTGCCTCATTCCCGCCGATGGCTTCTACGAATGGCAAAAGCGCGGTAAAGGAAAACAGCCCTGGCTGCTGCGCGTGAAGGGCGCCCGGCCGTTCGCGTTCGCCGGCCTCTGGTCGCAGTGGAAGAACCCGGAAGACGGCGCGACGCTAGAGAGCTGCGCCATTCTCACTACGACGCCGAACGAGCTCATCGCGACCGTCCACGATCGCATGCCGGTCATCCTCCCGGAGACCACCTGGCAGCGCTGGCTCGACGACGCCCCTCCGGGCACCCCCTTTACCGATCTTTTTCTTTCGTTTCCGGCGGCACAGATGGAGGCCTTCCCGGTCAGCAAGCGCGTCAACAGCCCGGCGAACGACGCACCCGATCTCGTCGAACCGGCCTAGCCGACGGCAGCACGCTGCTGCAGCGCCGCAGCCTTGGTAGACTCCGCCGCTCATGAATCCGGAGCAGTGGACGCGCCTTTCCGAGCTCTTCGGCGAGCTCGTCGAGATCCCGGAGGCGGAGCGGCGGGTTCGCCTCGACGATCCCGGGCTCGCCGACGGGCTCGGTCCCGAGCTGCACCTCGAGCTCCACCGGATGCTCGCGGCGCATGCCAACGGCCGCCCGCTGGCTCTCGAGGAACGGGTCGCCCACGACCCCGACCCCGCACCGGAGCGCATCGGACCCTACCGCCTCGAACGCCTGCTCGGGGAGGGCGGCATGGGCGAAGTCTGGCTCGCTGAGCGCGACGAGCCTGGATTCCGGCGCCGGGTCGCTCTCAAGCGGATCCGCCGCGGGCTCGAGAGCGGCGAGCTCCGGCGGCGCTTCGGGATCGAGCGCGAGGCGCTCGCCCGCCTCTCGCATCGCGGCATCGCGCAGCTTCTCGACGGCGGCATCGACTCCGCCGGCATTCCGTACCTCGCCCTCGAATACGTCGACGGCCGGCCGCTCGTCGAAGCCGCCGACCTGCGACGCCTCGCTCTCGACGAGCGCCTGGCCCTCTTCGAGGAAGTCTGCGACGCGGTGCACTATGCGCACGTCCACCTCGTCGTCCACCGCGACCTCAAGCCGTCGAACATCCTCATGACCGAGAGCGGAGAGGTACGCCTGCTCGACTTCGGCATCGCCAAGCTCCTCGACCCTGAATCGGCTGACGTCGCACCGGCGGGAGGAGAAGCAATCGGTGCGACGCGCACCTCCTTGCGCCTCGCGACCCCCGAGTACGCCAGCCCCGAACAGCTCGCCGGCGAAACGGTCACCACGGCGACCGACGTCTACGCGCTCGGCCTCCTGCTTTTCGAGCTGTTGACCGGAAGGCGACCGTTCCGCGACCACGAAGGCTCGCTCACCGAGCTCGAGCGGGCGGTGCGCTCCGTCGACCCGCGCCGGCCGAGCGAAACGGTGGCCGGCACCCGCGACGTGGAGGCAGCTTCCGCCCGGCGCTCGAACCCGTCCGCACTCGCGCGCGCCCTGCGCGGCGACCTCGACACCATCGTCGCGACCGCGCTGCGCAAGTCGCCCGAGCGCCGCTACCCTTCCGTCGAACGGCTCGCCGAGGACGTCGCCCGATTCCGTGCCGGGCGGCCGATCCGCGCCCGGCCCGAGAGTGCCACCTACCGCCTGCGCAAGTTCGCCGGCCGGCACCGCGTCGGCGTCGGCGCCGCGGCGGTCATCGCCCTCCTGCTCACCGCGTTCACCGCCTTCGCCGTGCGCCAGTCCACCCTCGTCGCCAGCGAGCGCGACGCCGCGCGAGCCGAGCGCGACAAGGCGCGCGAGCTGTCGACTTTTCTGATCGACCTCTTCGGCGCCGATCCGTTCGCCGGCGACCAGGAGTTGCGCGACACGACGACCTTGGGCGAGTTCCTCGAACGCAGCGAGGCCGCCGTCCGGCGCGAGCTCGCCGACCGGCCCGACCTCCGGGCGGCGCTGCTCTCACGTCTCGCCCGGCTGCACGGCAACCTCGGCCGTCTCGACCGCGCCCGCGCCCTCGCCGAGGAAGCGCTCACCGACCGCCGCGCACTGCCCGGCGACCGGCGGGCCGACGTCGCCGAGAGCGTCAACAACCTGGCGATCGTGCTCGTGGAGCGCGAAGACCCTGCCCAGGCCGGGGAGACCGAGCGACTGGAGCGCCGCGGCCTGGCGCTGCGCCGCGAGCTGTTCGGCGAGGATCATCTCGACACCCTGCAGAGTCGCAACAACTTCGCGGTGTTTCTCATCAAGCGCGGCCGGCCCGACGATCTCGCCGAGGCCGAGGGCCACCTTCGCGATGTCCTCGAGGGACGCCGGCGCAGGCTCGGCAACGACCATCCGACCGTCGCCAACACCGAGAACAACCTCGCCAACCTGCTCGACGACCTCGGCCGCGAGACCGAGGCGATTGCGCACTTTCGCGAAGCGATCCGCGCCTGGACCGTGACGCTGGGGCCCGAGCATCCCCGGGTCGCCACCGGTCTCTATGGTCTCTACGCGGCACTCGCCGACAGCGGCGACCTCGCCGGCGCCGAGCAGGCGTTGCGCGCCTCGCTGGCGATCGACGAGCGCCGGCTGCCGCCCGGGCATCCCTATCTCGCCACCGACCGGCTGAAGCTCGGCGAGCTCCTGCTCGCCGCCGGCCGTCCGGCCGAGGCCGAGGCCGAGCTGCGCTGGGCGCTCGCTGCGTTCCGCAAGTCCGGGGAAGAGGGCGGCAAAGAGGCCGCCCTAGCGCAGGGCGCGCTCGACGACTATCTCGCCCGGCTCGGGCGCCAGGACCCGGCGCGGGTCGCTCGCGTCGCCGGGACGAGGCGATGAGCGGACCTATCACTCTCTGGCTGCAGCGCCTGGGAGAGGGCGATAGCGCGGCGCTCGACCAGCTGGTGCCGCTGCTCTACGACGAGCTCCGCGGCGTGGCGCGCCGCCTGCTGCGCGGCGAGCGTCCGGGCCAGACGCTCTCCACGACCACCCTGGTGAACGAGACCTACATCCGGCTCCTCGAGGCGCGGCACCTGGCGCCCAGCGATCGGGCGGCCTTTCTCGCCGTCGCGGCGGTGACGATGCGGCGCCTGCTGGTGGACGCGGCCCACCGGGTCGTCGAGCTGCGTTTCTTCGCCGGCCTGTCGCTCGAAGAGACCGCCGCGACCCTCGCTCTCTCCACCAAGACCGTGCAGCGCGACTGGCTCGCCGCCCGCGCCTGGCTGCGCGCCGAGGTTGTCGAGGGTGCTCCCCTCAGACCTTGAGCGATCTCAGGATGGCGTCGACCGAGGACTTGGCATCGCCATACAACATGCGAGTCCTGGGCTTGAAGAAGAGCGGGTTCTCCACCCCGGCGTAGCCGGCGCCGCGTCCGCGCTTGAACACGATGCAGCTCTCCGCCTCCCACACCGGCAGAACCGGCATGCCGGCGATGGGGCTGGACGGATCGTCGAGCGCGCTCGGATTGACGATGTCGTTGGCGCCGATCACCAGCACTACGTCGGTCTTCTCGAAGTCCTCGCTGATCTCGTCCATTTCGAGCACGATGTCGTAAGGGAGGTTCGCTTCGGCCAGGAGCACGTTCATGTGGCCAGGGAGCCGGCCGGCGACCGGATGGATGGCGAACCGCACCTGCGTCTTGCGCTTGCGCAGCACGTCGACGATCTCCCGCACCGGATGCTGCGCCTGCGCGACCGCCATGCCGTAGCCCGGCACGATGATCACCGACTGCGCCTCCAGCAGAAGCTCAGCAACCTCTTCCGCCGTGGTGGGAGTCATCTCCCCTTCCATGACCGCGCCACCCGCCGGGGCCACACCCTCTTCGGCGCCGAATCCTCCGAGGATGACCGAGACGAACGACCGGTTCATCGCGCGGCACATGATGTAGCTGAGGATTGCGCCCGACGATCCCACCAGGGCGCCGGTGATGATCAGCAGGTCGTTGGAGAGCATGAAGCCCGCCGCCGACGCCGCCCAGCCCGAGTAGCTGTTGAGCATCGAGACGACCACCGGCATGTCGGCGCCGCCGATGGCCATCACCAGGTGAATCCCGATCAACCCCGACACCGCCGTCACGGCGAGCAACGCCGGCAACGCCGACTCTCCGCCGCCGACGAAGGTGAGGCCGAACCAGACGCACGCGCCGACCATCGCCAGGTTGAGCAGGTGCCGCCCGGGCAGGAGCAGCGGCTTACTGGAGATGACGCCTTGGAGCTTGCCCCAGGCGATCACCGAGCCGGTGAAGGTCAGCGCGCCGATGAAGACGCCCAGGCTGGTTTCGAGATCGTGGAGAGTCGCCTCCGCGCCGACGAGCGCGGTCCCCGGATCCAGATGGCTGCTGAAGCCGACCAGCACGGCGGCGGCGCCCACGAAGCTGTGCAGGATGGCGACCAGCTGCGGCATGGCAGTCATCGAAACCCGCGCCGCCACCACGGCCCCGATGAGAGCCGCCAGCAGCACGCCCCCGATGACTACCGGTGACGAGACGAGGCCGACCTGAATCGCCACCGCCAGCACGGCGACACCCATGCCGATGGCGCCGAACAGGTTCCCGCGGCGCGCCGTCTCGGGATGCGAGAGCCCCTTGAGGCTCATGATGAAGAGAACCCCGGCGCCGATGTAGGCCGCAGCAAGGAGAGAAGGGGTCATCGATGGAACATCCTGAGCATGCGCTGGGTGACGAGAAAGCCGCCGGCGATGTTGATCGTCGCCAGCAGGATCGCCGCGATTCCCAGGAGGCTCGCCGGGGAGCCGCCGCCGACCTGCAGCATGCCGCCGATCACGATGATGCCGCTGATGGCGTTGGTCACGCTCATCAGGGGAGTGTGCAGCGCCGGCGTGACGCTCCAGACAACCTGGTAACCGATGAAGCAGGCGAGCACGAAGACCGTGAAGTGCGTCAGGAAGACCGGCGGAGCGTAGAAACCGATGCCGAAGAGCGCAACGCCGGCGAGCACCAGGCCCCACCGCGAGAAGGCCGTCATGCGCTCCGCCGCCGGCGGGCCGTGCTCCTCGCTGAACAGTTTCGCCTTCGCGGGGCGGGGAGTGGCCAGAGAGGAACCCTCCGCTGGCCTGGGTGGCGGCCAGACCAGCTCGCCCGCCCGCAGTACCGTCATCGGGCGGACGATGTCGTTGGTCTCGCTGAGCGCGAACTTCTCCGCCCCGCCCATCTCCGTCAGCAGATGCAGGATGTTGGTGGCGTAGAGCGTCGAGGCCTGGTGAGCCATCCGCGAGGCGAGGTCGGTGTAGCCGATCACCGTGACGCCGTTCACCTCCACCGCCTCGCCGGGCTTCGTCAGCTCACAGTTGCCCTGCTGTTCCGCGGCCAGGTCCACGATCACCGATCCGCGCTTCATCGAGGCGACCATCTCCGTCGTGATCAGGATCGGAGCGCGTCGGCCGGGAATGAGCGCGGTCGTGACGATGATGTCGACCTCCCGGGCCTGCTCGGCAAACAGGGCCATTTCGGCGGCGATGAAGGCCGGGCTCATCTCCCTGGCGTAGCCGCCGATCCCGCTGCCGTCCTCGTCGAGCTGCACTTCCAGGAACTCGGCGCCCATCGACGCCACCTGGTCTTTCACCGCCGGGCGGGTGTCGAAGGCGCGGACGATCGCACCGAGGGAGCGCGCGGCGCCGATCGCCGCCAGACCGGCCACTCCTGCGCCAATGACCAGGACCTTGCAGGGGTGAATCTTGCCGGCTGCGGTCGACTGCCCGCGCAGCGGTCGCTGCAGGACGTTCACCGCCTCGATGACCGCCCGATAGCCGGTCAGGTTGCCCATCGAGGAGAGCGCGTCCACCTTCTGTGCGCGGGTGATGCGCGGCACCTGGTCCATGCCGATGGCATGGACCTTTCGTGACGACATTTTGGTGACCAGTTCCGTGTTGAAGGCCGGGGACAGATAGCTGATGGTTGTCTGTCCGGCAGCCAGTCGCCCGATCTCCTCGTCGCCCGGGGGACGGACCTTCGCCACGATGTCGCAGGACCAGGTGCTGGCGCGGTCCGCCACGGTGGCGCCAGCCGCCGCATACGACGCATCGTCGAAGCCTGCGGCCAGTCCGGCGTCGTGCTCGACGGTAACGTCGAATCCGAGCTTGAGCAGCTTCTTTACGGAATCCGGAGTCGCCGCGACCCGGCGTTCAGCGGGCAGGCTCTCCCTGGGCACTCCAACTCTCATCGCATCCTCTATCCGCAATCGCGGTGTTCGCGCCCGCAACCGCGCGAGCCTTCGGGCGCGGCCGCCAGCCCGGCGATTCTAGCAAGCGGTTGCAGGCGCAGGCTCTCAGGCCGGCTTCGTGGACTGGGAGATCTGGATCAGCTCGCCCAGATTGTCGAGAGTGATCATGCCGACCAGGCCGGGGGTGCCATTCTCCTGGCCGATGACCAGGATCGGCTGCAAGGGACGGCTCTGCAGATGGCGCAGGACCGCTTCGAGCGGCATGTCAACCGAGACCGTCTGAGGCTCGCGATCCATCACCTCGAGGACCGCGCGCTCACGTCCGCCGGGCGCCGCGAGCGCACCGAGGAGCGCCCCACGCGGCAGTAGTCCCGCCACTCTCCCCCAGGCGTCGACGACCGGAAAGTCCTGCTGATGACCCGATAGCAGCAGCTCGGCCGCCCGTCCGAGCGGCTCCTGCGGCGCGATCGTCTCGTAGCGCGTGATCATCGCGTTGCGCGCGGTGAGCCCGGCGACCGCCGAGCGGCTGCGCTCGTAGGCCGCCTCCTGCCCGGCGCCGACGAAGACGAAGAAGGCGATCAGGAGGAACACCGGTTTCATCGGCGGGACGACCGCCCAGATCGCGAACAGCAGCGCGAACCCCTGGCCGACCCGGGCCGCGATGCGCGTCGCCTTCTCCTGGCCGGCGTACATCGAGAGGATCGCGCGCAGGATCCGTCCGCCGTCCATCGGGAAGGCGGGCACCAGGTTGAAGAAGAAGAGCGTCAGGTTCGCGGTCAGTAGCTGCCAGACGACCGGCGCGCCGCCCGCGAGCAGATCCTGCGGCGAGAACGAGATCTGCACCTGCCGTACGACGAGCCAGGCGACGAGCATTCCCGCCAGCACGAGATTCACCATCGGTCCGGCGAGAGCGATCAGCAGCTCGGCCTTCCCCGACGGAATCCGGTCGAGCCGCGCCACGCCGCCGATCGGATAGAGCACGATTTCGCGCGTCTCGACATCGAAACGCCTCGCCATCGCAGCGTGCCCGAGCTCGTGCAGCACCACACAACCGAAGAGCAGCAGGATGAAGACGACGCCGGTGAGAAAGCCCTCGCCGGTGCTGGCCGAGGCCATTCCGAACCAGAGCAGGAGGAGAAAGAAGGTGAAGTGAATCCGGATCGGGATGCCCAGCGCCGTTCCGACCCGGAAGGCCCCGCCCGTGGCGCGCGTCTGGCTCACTCTCCTGCTCTCTTCATCCCGGCGGTCATGGGCTGCAGACTACCAGCCGCAGACCTGGCCCTGGTTCTGCTTGTCGAGCCAGGTCCGCAGCGGAGCGAAGTAGTCGAGGATCGCCGAGGCGTCCATGGCGCGCTCGCCAGTCAGCGCCGCCATCGCCTCGGGCCAAGGCGCAGACGAGCCCATCGCCATCATCGCGCCGAGCTTCTCGCCCGCCGCCTTGCTGTCGTAGATCGAGCAGCGATGGAGCGGTCCCTTCTGGCCAGCTGTCTGACAGAGCGCGCGATGGAATTGGAACTGCAGCACGTCGGCGAGGAAATAGCGCATATAGGGGGTGTTGCCGGGGACGTGGAACTTCGCGCCGGGATCGAAGTCGGCCTCGCTGCGCGCCGCCGGCGGAGCAACCCCCTGGTACTTGCGTTTCAGCTCCCACCAGGCCTGGTTGTAGTGCTCCGGCGCAATCTTGCCCGAGAAGACCTCCCACCGCCACTTGTCGATGGTCAGCCCGAAAGGCAGGAAGGCGACCTTGTCGAGCGCGGTCTGAAGCAGAAGGGCGATGTCGGCGGCGGCCGGCGGCTCCGCCCCGATCAGTCCGAGCGACTTCAAGTAGGCCGGTGTCACCGACAGCGCGACCGTGTCGCCGAGCGCCTCGTGGAAGCCGTCGTTGGCGCTGTCGAGGAAGAGCGTCGACTGCTGGTTGTAGGCCCGCTGGTAATAGTTGTGGCCGAGCTCGTGATGGATCGTCGAGAAGTCCTCCTCGTTGATCTCGATGCACATCTTGATGCGCAGGTCGTCCTTCTGGTCGACGTCCCAGGCGGAGGCGTGACAGACGACGTCGCGGTCGCGCGGCTTGGTGAACATCGACCGCTCCCAGAAGCTCGCCGGCAGCTTCTCGAAGCCGAGCGAGCTGAAAAAGGCCTCGCCGTAACGCACCATCCCGAGCTCGTCGACGCCCTTCGCCTTGAGCTGCGTGGTGAGGTCGAATCCCGGGAGGACGGCGTTCGCCGGCTTCACGAGGTCGTAGATGCCCCCCCACTGCTGCGCCCACATGTTGCCGAGCAGGTGAGCCGGGATCGGCGCTCCCGGCGGGACGACCTCCTTGCCGTAGGTCGCGGTGAGGCGGGCTCGCACGTAGCAGTGCAGCGAGTCGTAGAGCGGCTTGACCTGGCCCCAGAGCCGATCGAGCTCGGCGGCGAAGGCGTCCGGCGCCATGTCGTATTTCGAGCGCCAGAGCTCGCCCAGATTCGCGTAGCCGAGCTCCTTGGCGCCCTCGTTGGCGAGCTCGACGAAGCGCTGATACTTGGGGCGCATCGGCCGGGAGATCGAATGCCAGCCGGCCCAGGCCATCTCGAGCTCCTTCGGGTCGCGGCTGGTAGTGAGGATCGCCGAGAGCTGGCCGATGTCCAGGCACTCCCCGGATTTCGCCGGCGGGCAGTACTTGCCGCGGCCGTACATCCCTTCGAGCTCGGCGGCGAGCTGCGTCAGCTCCTCGCGCTTGACGGCATCGGAGGGCGCCGGCAGCACCTGGTTCGACTTGAGCAGACCCATCTTGCGCTCGAGCTCGGCGGGCAGCTTCGTCGACGAGTAACGCGTCGCCTTCTGCGCCAGCTCCATCGCCGCGGCGATCACCAGCTCGTTGGCCTGGGCGGCGAGTGTCTCGGTGTCTCCGGTGATGTAGGTCGCGGCGACCCACTGGGCGCGATCGCGCGCGATGTAGAGCTTGAGGAGGCGGGCTTCCGCCTCGGCCATGAATTTCTCGGCCTCGGCCACGGTCGGGTTGGCGGCTGCCTCTCCGGCGGCGATTGCGGGAACTGCGGCAGGCAGGAGGCAGGCCAACGTGAGCAGCGCGATCCAAACCCCGCGCGTGGTCCTTCCGGGCGAAAACAGGTGGCGTGGAATCATCGATCTCTCCATGAAATTGAAGGTGTGGCGACTCCCTGCGGCCCTTGGGCTCGCAGGGCGGGCTCTAACCCCGGGCGAGGAACTCCTGGATCCGGACGAAGCCCTTGCTGAGGTTCTCGCGCGAACAGGCGAATGAAATCCGGATGTACGCGTCGCCGCCGAAGGCGGCGCCCGCCACCACCGCGACGTGAGCCTCTTCGAGCAGGCGTTCGGCGAAGCGCGTCGAGCCCTCGGGCTCGCCGCTGTCGTCGGTGCGGTAGCAGGCGGAGACGTCCGGAAAGGCGTAGAAAGCGCCGGCCGGCGGCAGGCAGCGGAAGCCGGGCAGCGAGTTCAAACGCGGAACGACCACATTCCGCCGCTGCTCGTACTCGGTGATCATCGCTTCGACCTCGGGTTCGGCATGCTCGAGTGCCGCGAGTGCGCCGACCATGGCGAACGAGGTGGCGTTCGAAGTGGCATGCCCCTGAATCGTCGCCGCGGCGTCGACGAGCTCCTGCGGTCCCATCAGGTAGCCGAGCCGCCAGCCGGTCATGGCATAAGTCTTCGAGAACGAACCGACGACCACGACGGTCTCGGGGAAGCGCTCCGCGAGCGACGCCGCCGAGAACGGCAGCGCACCGTCGTAGACGAAACGCTCGTAGGTCTCGTCCGAGATCACCAGCACGCCGCGCGCCGCGCAGCCTGCGATGATCGCGGTCATCGCTTCGGGCGAGATCCGCCCGCCAGTCGGATTGCACGGCGAGTTGAGGATGACGGCGCGGGTGCGAGAGGTGATCGCCGCCAGCATCGCGTCGGGGTCGACGGCAAAACCGTCGGCGCCCGTTGTCGGGACTTCGACGACGGTAGCGCCGGCGAAGCGAATCTGCTCGGGAATGCTGACCCAGGCCGGCGTGTGAAGGACGACCTCCTGCCCCTCTTCGAACAGCGCCAGTGCGACCTCGAACAGCGCCCCCTTGCCGCCCACCGTGATGAGCGTCTGGTCGGCGGTCCAGGGCCCGCCGTAGCGTTGCGCGTAGCGCTTCGCGAGCGCCTGGCGCAGCGCCGGGATCCCCTGGTTCTGGGTGTACTTGGTGAAACCGTCGGCAAGTGCCTGACGCGCCGCTTCGACGGCAACCGCGGGTGAGGCGAAGTCAGGCTCGCCGGCCCCGAAGTCGACGACGTCGATCCCCTGGGACTTCATCTGCATCGCTCGCCGCGTGACCTTGAGAGTCGCGGATTCGCCGATGCGCCGCACGCGAGCCGATAGGTCCATGGCTTGCATGTTATCATCGCCGCCGGGCCAAATTGACCACCCCAAGGGCGACCCAACCCAATGAAAAGACAGCTCTTCGCCGCTTCCACCCTGGTTTTCACCAGCCTCGCGACCGCGGCCTTGCCGACCCCCATGCCGGTCGGCTCTGGCGTCCCGGAGGCACCTGCCGCGTCGGTCTGGCACCAGCGCGCGGATGAAGCATTCGCCGCGGCGCGCCAGAGCGGCAAGCCGGTGCTGGTCGACCTCTACGCGCAATGGTGCGGTTGGTGCAGGACGATGGAGCGCGAGGTCTTCACGCAGGAGAAGTTCCGCACCTACGCCGAACGCTTCGTGCTGCTGCGCGTCGACGTCGAGGACGATGCCGCCGGGAGCGACCTCCAGCGGCGCTTCATGGCCGATTCGCTGCCGACCCTGCTGCTGCTCGATCCGAAAAAGAGCCTGCTCGGCAAGATCGAAGGCTACATGGAGACCGATCAGCTGATCTCCCGGCTCGAGCGTGAGCTGCGCGACTACGACACCTTCCTCGCCGCCTACGCTGACGCTCTCGCCAGCACCGATCCGATCCTCTGGCGGAGCCGGGCGCGCGAGCTTCATGCCCGTGGCGATGGCGGCCGCGCTGCGGTCCTCTTCGAGCGTCTGCTGCGCGACGGCCGCCTCCAGGGGGACGACCTCGCCTGGACCCGGCTCCAGCTCGCCGACGCCTACCGTATGGACGGCCGTTTCGCAGCCGCGCGCCAGGTCGCTTCCGATCTGCAAAGCGCACTCGCGAAGGGCGCCAAGACGCAGCAGAGCGCCGGCATTGCCGAGCGCGTCGACCTCCTGCTGGTCTTCATCGCCGGCGGCGAGCGCGATTGCAGCGGCGCTGCCGGGGCGCTCGCCGCCTTCGAACGCGGCCATCCGCGCAGCCCCTACCTGACCGACGCCCGGCGCGCCTACTCGTCCCTGAAGTCCAACTCCGCGGCGCTGTGCTCCTGAAGCGCGCCGGCCGGACTGGCGCCAGGCGCGTCAGCCGTCTCGCCCTCGCTGTGCTCGCTCTGGCGGCGGCGCTCGGCGCCAGTCCGGGGAGCGCGCAGTTTTCCGGCGACGGGGCGCCGGTCCGGCTGCAGAAGGCCACCCTCTCGGGAGCGGCGGACCGCAGCGCCTACCTTCCGGGCGAGCCGGTCCGGGTGGCGGCGCGCTTGGAGATCGAAACCGGCTGGCACCTTCAGGCGCACGTTCCGACCTACGACTACCTCATTCCGACGACGCTCGCCGTCGAAGCGCCGCCGGGCTGGCCCGTCGCCGAGATCGATTATCCCGCGCCGGCCAAGTACAAGTTTGCCTTCGCCGACGACGAGCTCGACGTCCTCGAGGGACGCGCCCGCATCGTGGCGCGGTTCGCCGTGCCGGCAGCGACCGCGTTCGGCCCGGTGCGGCTGGTGCTGCATCTGCGCTACCAGGCCTGCGACGACCGCCAGTGCCTGCCGCCGGTCGAGACCAGCGCCGCGGTCGACCTCGCGATCGGTCCGGGAGGCGTTGCCGCCGCCCCGGACTACTTCGCCGACCCCGGCCCGAAGGCCGGGCCGGCGGCGCACGGCGGCCCCCCGGAACCTGCTGCGGCCGCGACGCCGGAGAGCGCAGCCGCGGCGACGACCGCCACTCCAGTAGCGACGCGCTCGTTGACAGCGATCCTGTTCCTCGCCCTGCTGGGGGGCTTCATCCTGAACGGCATGCCGTGCGTCCTGCCGATCCTCTCGCTCAAGCTCTTCGGCCTGGTCCAGGCCTCCGGGAAGTCGACCCGCACCATCCGCATCGGCGCCCTCGCCACGACGGCCGGCATCCTGGTCTCCTTCTGGGCGCTCGCCGGCACAGCGGTCCTGGCGCGGCAGGCGGGGGCGGCGATCGGCTGGGGAGTGCAGTTCCAGCAGCCCGGCTTCGTCGCCTTCCTCACCGTGGTGGTCCTGCTCTTCTCGCTCAATCTCTGGGGGCTGTTCGAGATTCCGCTGCCCGCCCGCCTGGCGAAGCTCGGCGACGCCGGAACGAGCGCCGGATCAGGCGACGGGCTGGCCGGACATTTCGCCTCGGGCCTCTTCGCCACCCTGATGGCGACCCCCTGCTCGGCGCCGTTCCTCGGCACGGCGCTCTCGTTCGCGCTCGGGCAGAGCGGCGGCACGATCTTCGCGGTTCTCACCGCCGTCGGCGTCGGCCTCGCGCTCCCCTATCTGCTGCTCGTCGCCGCCCCCAGGGCGGTGAAGTGGATGCCGCGACCGGGAACCTGGATGGTCACCCTGCGCGGCGTCATGGGCTTCTTGCTCGCCGGCGCGGTCGTCTGGCTGATCTTCGTGCTCGCCGGACAGATCGACAGCGTCAGTCTGGCGATTTTCGAGCTCGGCCTCCTCGGCCTCTCGTTCTTTCTCTGGCTGCGCCAGCGCGCCGAGCTCGAGCGCCGCGGCACGGGGCTCTGGTGGCTGCTCGCCGCGGCGACAGCGGTCGGCCTGATCTTCTTCGCGGTGCGCGCCACCCCGGCGGAGCGCAGCCTTCAGCCGGCGGCCGTCAAAGGGTCGGAAGCGATCGTCTGGACGCCGTTCGACCGCGCCGAGGCCGAGCGTCGCTCCGCCGCCGGCCGCCTCGTCTTCCTCGACATCACCGCCGACTGGTGCGTGACCTGCAAAGTGAACGAGCGTCTCATCCTGAACAACTCCGACGTCATCGCGGCGTTCCAGGACCACGACGTCCTGGCGATGAAAGCCGACTGGACCAACCGCGACGACGGCATCGCCCGATTTCTCGCCGAGCACGGCCGCTATGGCATCCCGTTCTACATGCTCTACCGCCCGGGGCAGCCGCCCCATCTCTTCGGCGAGCTGTTGAATGCCGCCGAGGTCGCCCGGGTGATCGCCGAGTCGGCCGCGAAGTCCTGAGCGCGCCGCCCGGGCCGGGATGGCCTCGCCCCGCCTTCACTCAGATCTCCGGCGGGCTTCGCTGCGACACCCATGCCGGTTGGGCAGTCGACTCTTGGGTTGGAATTTTCCGCCGCAGCCACTAGGATTCCTTCCCGTCAGATCCGAACCGCATTCACGACTCCTCGTACCCGGAGGAGTCCTTCACCAGCTGGACAGGGAGAATCGGATGAATTCCAACCGCCGCCGGAGTCCGAAAACGAGCGCCCGACTCACCATGATTCTCCTGTTGGCGATCGGAGCGAGCGCCGCGCAGCCCGGGCTGAGCGCCGTCCAGCCAGTCCAGAACTCCGCCACCGACACGACTTCGTTCGGCGCGGCGGCGGTCGTCTCGGCCACCAAGGCCGTCATCGGCGCCACGACTTTCGAGCCCGGCGACACCGTTCACTACAACATCGTCCTCACCAACAACGGCTCCGGCACGCAACTGGACAACCCCGGTGACGAGTTCAGCGACGTCCTTCCCGTGGGGCTGACGCTGGTCGGCGCCACCGCCACGGCCGGCACCATCGCCACGGTGGGCAACACGGTGACCTGGAACGGATCGATCGCTTCGTCCGGCGGCTTCTTCTCGATCTCCATCGAAGCGCTCATCGACGCCGGTACGGCAGGACAGACGCTCTCGAACCAGGGCACCTTCAGCTACGACGGGGACGGCAACGGCACCAACGAGACCTCCGGCGTGACGGACGACCCGAGCCTCCCCGGCGCGGCCGACCCGACGGACATCGCGGTCGGTCCGATTCCGTCGATTGTCGAGATTCCAGCCCTTTCGGACTCCGGATTCGCTGCCCTGGCACTCCTCCTCGCCGGCTTAGCGATGACGATCCTGCGGCGCAAGCGCAGCGTCTGAGGCGAATCCCAGCGCTCCAGGAGAGGCCGGTCCCTCGCTCGGCGGCGGGCCCCCTCTCCTCACCGGAGATCGGCGAGAAGGCTACTTGCGGTCTAGGAGCCGACGCGCTCCCGCGCTGCTCGGCGCCGGCGCTCGAACTCCTGCAGGCGCTCGGCGAGCCTGGCTTCGAAGCCCTTGCCCGAGGGGCTGTAGAAGGTCGTCCCGACGAGCGCCTCCGGCAGACACTCGAGGCCGGCGACGCCCTCCTCCGAGTCCGGGGCATAAGAATAGTCGCGGCCATAGCCGAGCCCCTTCATCAGCTTCGTCGGGGCGTTGCGCAGGGCGAGGGGGACCGGCTCGGCCGGGCGCTCCTCGATCGCCCGGCGCACGTCGCCATAGGCGCGATAGACCGCGACGCTCTTCGGCGCTAGCGCGAGGTAGATCACGACCTGGGCGAGGGCGACCTCGCCTTCCGGCGAGCCAAGGCGCTCATAGGACGCCCAGCCGGCAAGTGCCTGCGGCAGGGCTTGCGGATCGGCGAGGCCGACGTCTTCACTCGCGAAGCGCACCAGCCGGCGCGCCAGGTAGTTCGGATCCTCTCCCGCCGCGAGCATGCGGCCGAGCCAGTAGAGCGCGGCATCCGGGTCGCTCTCGCGCAGCGACTTGTGCAGGGCCGAGATGAGGTTGAAGTGCTCTTCGCCGCTCTTGTCGTAAAGCAGAACTTTGCGCTGGGCGAGCTGCGTCACACCGTCGACGGTCACCGCGCCGAGACCTGCCGCGACAGCTTCGGAAACCGCGAGCTCGAGCAGGCCAAGCGCCCGGCGGCCGTCGCCATTGGCGAGCTGGGTGATCGCCGCCAGCGCCTCGTCGCCGATCTCGACCCCGCTCCCGCCGAGGCCGCGCTTCGGTTCAGCGAGCGCGCGGCGCAGCATCGCCGCCACCTCCTCCGGTCCGAGCGCCTGGAGCATCACGACCTTGCAGCGCGAGAGCAGCGCCGCATTGAGCTCGAACGACGGGTTCTCGGTCGTCGCGCCGACCAGCACGATGTCGCCGCGCTCGACGTAAGGCAGGAAGGCGTCCTGCTGCGCGCGGTTGAAACGGTGGATCTCGTCGACGAAGAGAATCGTCCGTCGGCTGGTCGCCGTGCGCAACTTCACCGCGTCGGCCATGACCTCCTTGATCTCCTTGATGCCCGAGGTCACCGCCGAGAACGGCACGAAACGGCTCTTGGTCGACTCTGCGATGAGGCGTGCAAGTGTCGTCTTGCCGCAGCCCGGCGGACCCCAGAAGATGAGCGAGGGCACCCGGTCCTCGGCGATCGCCCGCCGGAGAAAGCCGCGCGGGCCCAGGAGCTCCGGGTGCCCCGCCACTTCATCGAGTGTCCGCGGCCGCATGCGCTCCGCGAGCGGCGCCGAGGCGTCCTCCGTGCCACGGGCCGGGAGCGGGCCGCCGGGCTCGTCGAACAGGGAGTCGGTCACGCGGACGATTCTCGCACCGGCTGGGCTGGACGCCGGCCGCCGGTCCCCGAGGCCAGTTACGCCGCCTCGATCTCGCGCACGATAGCGTCGGTGAATTCGGTGGTCGAGGCCGATCCCCCGAGGTCACGAGTGCGGATACCGGTGCCGGAGAGGACTTTGTGCACGGCGCGGTCGATGCGGTCGGCGGCGTCGATCTCGAGCAGGTGGCGGAGCATCATCACCGCGCTCTGGAGGAGCGCCAGGGGGTTGGCGACATCCTTGCCGGCAATGTCGGGAGCGCTGCCGTGCACCGCCTCGAAAACCGCGCCCTTCTCGCCGAAATTGGCGCCCGGGACGACGCCCAGCCCGCCCACCAGGCCGGCGCAGAGATCCGAGACGATATCGCCGTAGACCGCCTGGTCCTTCGACCAGGCGATCCCGGCGTCGAAAAAGAAGAGACCGTCCAGTGGAGGCAGTGTCATCGGGAGCAGGCCGAGCTCCACGCGCCGGATCAGCGGGAATCGAAGCTCGGCGTTGGCGACCGCGACGCGACTGCCCAGCAGATTCACGGCGCTGCAGTTGACGCTCGACGCGCCGATGAGTGGGCAACTCAGGAAGAGCAGATTGTTGCGATCGTACCCGCGAACGTAGTCGGGACGCGCGATGTATTTCTGGAACTGCGTTTCGTCCGGACCGATGGAGACGCTGGCGTAGGCGCGCGTCGCGAGGGTCAGGTAGTTGAAGATGATCGCGTCGTACCGGCGGTAGTCGGCGAGGTACTCCACCCAGTTGAGCCCTCCCACGACGGGACTGACCTGGAAGCGGTAGCGTCGTCCGAAGATCGGGCCCGTATACCCGAACAGTGTGTTGTCCGAGACGTAGGCCAGATGCGCCTCGGCGTAGTTGAGCGGCGAATCCTTGGTGACGCTGTCATAGTCAAACTGGGTGACGGCGCTGCGATCGAAGACCAGACGTCGCAGGAAGGTCCGCTGGCGTCCCACGTTGTTGAAGCCGCCACCGAACTCGAAACGCGTGAAGCGGTTCAGCGGGTAGGACGTCGTCGCGAAGAATTGCCGCGCGATGTACGTCGTGATTTCCTGCTTCTCCACCTCGGTCCGCGGGTCATCCGGCGTGGGAATCAAGGAATCGTTCGAGAGGAAATAGTACGGGTACTGGGAGAAGCCGCCGGAATACTGCAGCCGCTTGCTCATGTTCGTGTAGCCGAAGTACGTCTGCGCTTCGCGGATGCGGCCATTGATCTCACCGGCGATCGCGAGCCGGTGATTGCCCAGCATGTCGCTCAGGATGACCGTCGTGCCACCGAAGACGCTGCGACCGTAGCTGTCCGGTGCGTATCCGATGCTGGGACGGGCGACGTAGTCGGGTTGGAAGCGGACGCGATAGCGCGCGTCGATGAACTTGGTCGTGTCGGGAAGCGCAAGCTCGGCGCTGTCGAGCAGCGCGGCGATGGTGAGCGCGCGCCGGTGGACGGTATCGCGAAATGAGGACAGGGAGTCCGCAGTGTGTCCGGTGGTCCCCGTCGCCCCGTCGGTCGCGGCGGCGACGATCGTGGGCGGAGCATCGCGGAACGGCGCCTTTTTCAGCACCCGCGGGTTACTGATCTGCCAGATTGTGTACTCGCCGTTCTCGTAGTACGTGAAGGCCAGGCGATCGGCCCCGCGCGCCCAGGAGATGGACGGGCTGTACTCGGTGATGGCCGAGATCGCGCCGACCACGTTCGTGAGCTGGAAGTGCTCGCGCGACTCGAATTCGTACAGAAACACGATTGCCGTGCCAGTGCGGTCGGACACGAAGGCCACTGATTTCCCGTCCGGCGCCCACTGCGGATTGGTGTTCAGCTCGCGTTGGTTGGGCAGCACGACCACGATGCCGCTCGCGACGTCGAAGGTCGCAATGCGCCACTGCGGGAACCGCAGCACCGCGAGATCGGCGCCCTCGCCGCGGTCGGTGGCGAAGGCGATGGTGCGGCCGTCGGGAGACCATTGCGGCTGCAGGTCGCCGTACACGTCGTTGGTCAGCTG
>JANNGS010000020.1:0-51727 GCA_031403995.1 Thermoanaerobaculia bacterium | reverse complement strand
GCTGCAGCACGTTCTCATAAATCATGCGCACGCCCGTCGCCCCGGTGGGATGACCAAACGTCTTAAGCCCGCCATCCGTGTTGACGGGACCCCACCACTTCCACTTGCTTGCTGCTACGCTTTCCCATGGCCAGTCTCCTTTTTGGGCCCCGAGCCCAATGACAGCTTGCAGACCCTTTTAGGGTACTGCGTAGGAGACTGGCCCCCTCATCTCATCTGTCCCTATCTATTCTTACTCGTAGCGCAGCGCGTCGATCGGATCGAGCTTCGCGGCGCGGTAGGCGGGGAAGATGCCGAAGACGAGGCCGACGGTCATCGAGACGCCGAGGCCGACGGCGATCGACCAGAAGGGGGCGGCGGCGGCGAGCGGCGAGAAGGTTCGCACAAGGAGGGCAATCCCCAGCCCGACGCCGACGCCGATCACGCCGCCGACCGCCGAAAGGGTGACCGCCTCGATCAGGAATTGGGTGAGAATGTCCTGGCGAATGGCGCCCAGAGCCTTGCGCAAGCCGATCTCCTTCGTGCGTTCGGTAACCGAGACCAGCATGATGTTCATCACCCCGACGCCGCCGACGAGGAGCGAGATCGAGGCGATCAGCAGCATAGTGAGCGCGACGCCGCCGGTGACCGCCTGGAAGTTCCCGATCAGCTTGTCGGGGGTCATGATTCCGAAGTCGTTCGGCTTGTTGAACGGCACCCCGCGCCGCATGCGCAGGACGTTTGTGCCCTCCTCGACGACTTTGGCAGTCAGCAGGGGATCCTTGGGCACCGTCGCGATGTTGACCCCGAACTCGTCCTTGACCCAGGGAAACGCCTGGTCGAAGGTGGTGATCGGCAGGTAGACGTGGGCGTCGGTCGACTCGAACATGGTCGACCCCTGGGCTTCCATCACGCCGACGACTTCGTACCGCCGGCTACCGAACTGGACCCACTTGCCGATCGGGTCGACGAACGGGAAGAGCGCGTCGGCGATGTCGAAACCGATGACGATGACGTTGGCCGACCGTCGCACGTCGGTCTCGTTGAGAAAGCGCCCTTCGCCGGTCTGCTTCGAGTTGGCGTCGAGATAATCGGCAACGGTGCCCACGATCGTGTCGGGATTCGCCTCTTCACCATCGAAGTTCACCGTCGGAGTGGCGCGGGAATTGTTGTTGCCCGGGAACCAATAGCGCTCCGGCGACACTGAGCGCATCGAAGGGCAGAGCTCCTTCATGGCCAGGGCGTCCTCGTAAGTCAGGGGCTTGCGCTGGCGCATCTCGGGGTCGCGGTGGTCGCCACCGGGGCCGAACTGGGGGTCGAACTTCTGGAACTGGACGAGAGTCGCGCCGAACGACTCGAAGCTCGCTGTGACGCTGTTGTTGAAGCCGGCGATCAGCGACACCATGGCGATCACCGTCGAGACACCGATGACGATGCCGAGTACGGTGAGCGCGGCGCGCAGCTTGTGCGCGAGAATCGCGGTCTTGGCGAACCGGACGTTCTCCAGGAAGCCGCGACGCAGGGCGGCAAAGAAGACCTTACTCATAGCGCAGGGCCTCGATCGGCGTCAGGTTGGCCGCCTTCCGGGCCGGAAAATAGCCCGCGAAGAAGCCGGTCACGACCGACAGCAGAAGGCCGACGGCGACGAGCCCGGGAGTGACCTTGGTGGGCAGCGGAAAGGCGGCCGAGAGTCCGAAGGCGATCAGCATGCCGAGCGCCACCCCGGCGAGCCCGCCGCCCAGCGAGAGCATCACGGCCTCGGCGAGGAACTGGCGGCGGATGTCCTTCTTCCTGGCTCCCAGCGCTCGGCGGATGCCGATCTCGCGCGTCCGTTCGATGACCGAGACCAGCATGATGTTGGCGATCACGATGCCGCCCACGACGAGCGAGATGCCGGAGATGAAGATCACCAGGGCGAAGGCGCCGGCCGTGATCTGGCGCCAGACCGCCTCGACCGCGCCGGCCGAGATCAAACCGAACGGGTCTTTGGCGCCGAAGGGAGTGTGGCGCCGAGCGCGCAGGATGCCGCGAACGTCGTCCTGGGTCTTCTCGAGGCCGGCCATGCCCTCCGCCGGCCGCACGAAGAGGGTCAGGCTGCGGCGGGTGCCGAACTGCTTGCGGAAGGTGCCGAGCGGCACGTAGACCTGCTTGTCCTGATTGCGGCCCAGCACCGCTCCCTGCTTGCGCATGAGGCCAATGACCTTGAACGGGCGGCCCTCGATCCACATCAGGCGCCCGAGGGGATCGATCTGCCCGAAGAGCTCGGTGCGGACGTCGGAACCGATCACCACCATCTGCGCGGCGTGATCCACTTCGGAGTCGACGAAGAACCGCCCGGCCTCGAGGTCGAGATTCGACAGCACGCCCATGTTGGCGGTGGTGCCGTTGATCTGCACATCCTCGAGCTTGTCTCCCTCGCGCTTGACCGTCTGGTTGGAGCGCGCGGAGACCCCGACGGCGCCGCAACTCGCGCACAGGCGCTCGACGGCGCGGGCGTCGTCGACGTTGATCCGCTTGCGCTTGAGTGCTTCGAGGAACTCCTCCTGGCTGGTGATGATGCCGAACTGGGTGACGACGAAGACGTCCGGCGAGAGCGAGAAGAGCTGCTCGGTGACGAAGTCGTTCAGGCCCGTTACGATCGACACCACGGCGATCACAGTCATCACCCCGATGATCACGCCGAGGAGCGTCAGGAAGCTGCGCAGCTTGTTGGTGCGCAGGGCGATGACGGCGATTCTGAGGGTTTCCATGGCGCTCGAGACCGGGAGTGGCTCCTCAGCCCGCCTTCTTTTCCGACTTGCCGTCTTTCTTCTTGGGCTCCTCGAGGCGCACGCGATCGCCGTCCTTGATCTCGCGCAGCGACTTGAAGGGTCCGGTGATGATCTCGTCACCTTCGGCGAGGCCGCTCTGGATCTCGACCTGGGTCTCACCGGTCATGCCGGCGGTGACGACGGCGAAGGCCGCGGTCTTCTTCTTGCCGTCGGTCTTCAGGATGTAGACACCCTCTTCCTCGGTCGGCTTGGCCTCGCCCACTGCCTCTTTCTCGCGCACCACGAGGGCCTGGATCGGCACCGCCAGCACGCCGGCGGCCGTACCGGTGAGGATGTCCGCCGAGCAGGAGAAGCCGGGCCGCATGGTGGGCGGCAGGTCCTTCAACTGGATGCGGACCTCGAAGTTGACGGCGGCATCGATCGCGCCGGAGGCCGAGCCGATCGGGCTCGAGCCGACCTCGGTCACGACGCCCTCGAACTTGCGCTCGCCGAAGGCGTCGATGCGCACCTCGGCGGTCTGGCCGACCTTGACGCTCGGGATGTCGGTTTCGTCGACCTCCATCACCGCCTCGACGGTTCCCATGTCGGAGATCGTCATCAGCTTTGTGCCGGGGTTGTTCATCGTGCCGATGACCGCGACCTCGCCCTCTTCGACAGGCAGGGCGGTGATCACGCCGTCGATCGGCGACAGCATCTTGGTCTTGGAGAGCTCGTCCTGGGCCCCCGCCAGGTTGGCGCGCGACTGCGCGATCCGGCGCTCGACCGCTTTCCAGTTGGCATCGGCGCCCTCGAACGTGGCGCGGGCGCGGTCGACATCGGCCTGGGGAATGATCTGGTCCTTGAACGAGCGCTCGGCGCGCTCGAAGCTCTTTTTGGCCTCCTCGGCCTGGGCCCGGGCGGCGTCGCGGTCGAAAAAGAGCGCCTTGAGCGACTCCTCGGCCCCGACGGCGGTCGCCCGGCGCTGGGTGAGGTCGATCTGCAGGAGGAAGTCGCCCTTCTTGACCGCGTCGCCCTCGCGCACCGCGAGGTTCACGATCTGGCCCATCACGTTGGCCGAGAGGTCGACCTTGCGCTGCGCCTCCGTCTTGCCGGTGGCCGTGACAAGGCTCCGGAGATCGGTCCGTTCGGCCTTCTGGACCGTCACGACCGGGAACTTCTTGTCGGCTCCGCTCACCATCGTGGCCGCCACTCCGATCGCAATCAGGACCGGAATCCCGATCACGAGGATCTTCTTCGTCCGAGTCATCACGCGGCTCCTATTGGAATCAACTGCTTGAATCTTCTACGCGGCAGGTCCAAAAATGTTCCGCCCAGGGGGGAAGTGAGGTCGCGGGCAGGCGACGTCGGATGAGAGAATACCTCGATGCATGGGGAGCTCTCGCTGGTCACCACGATCGCCGTCGCCCTCGGCGCCGCGCTGCTCCTGGGCTTCCTCGCCCTGCGCCTGAAGCTGCCGGCGATCGTCGGGTACCTCGTCGCGGGCGTCTTGATCGGGCCCGCCACCCCGGGCTTTGTCGCCGACGTCGGTCTCGCCCAGCAGTTGTCGGAGATCGGAGTGATGCTCCTCATGTTCGGGGTGGGGCTGCACTTCTCGCTCGACGACCTCAAGGAGGTCCGCGGGATCGCGGTGCCGGGGGCGTTGGGGAAGATGCTGCTCGCGACCCTCCTCGGGATGGCCGCAGCCCACTTCTGGGGCTGGACGCCGGGCGCCGGCCTGGTCTTCGGCCTGGCGCTCTCCGTCGCCAGCACCGTCGTCCTGCTGCGCGCCCTCGAGGACCGCGGTCTCCTCGAGTCGCTGAACGGCCGCATCGCGGTCGGCTGGCTGCTGGTCGAGGACCTGGTCATGGTCCTGGTTCTCGTCCTGTTGCCGGCGCTCGGTGGCTTGCTCGGGGGTGGCGCACCCGCCGCCGGGAGCTCCGCCCCGGCCGCGCCGCTCTTCGGCGCGCAAAGCCTGGGTCTCTCGCTGCTCATGACCTTCGGCCAGCTCGCCATCTTCGTCGTCGTCATGCTGGTGGGCGGGCGGCGCCTCTTCCCCTGGCTCCTCTGGCAGGTCGGCAAGACCGGCTCGCGCGAGCTCTTCACCCTCTGTGTCATGGCGGCGGCGGTGGGCATCGCCTACCTGTCGTCGGCGGTCTTCGGCGTCTCGTTCGCGCTCGGCGCCTTCTTCGCCGGCATGATGCTGCGCGAGTCGGCGCTCGCGCACCGCGCGGCCGAAGAGTCGCTGCCGTTCCGGGACGCCTTCTCGGTTCTCTTCTTCGTCGCCGTCGGCATGCTCATCGACCCGGCGATCCTGATGCGCGAGCCGCTGCGCGTCGCCGTCGTGGCGGCGATCATCGTGCTCGGCAAGTTCATCATCGCCTTCGCCCTGGTGCTTCTCTTCCGCTATCCGCTCAATACCGCCCTGACGATCGCGGCGAGCGGCGCGCAGATCGGCGAGTTCTCGTTCATCCTCGCCGGCATGGGCGTCGGCCTCGGGATCCTGCCGGTGGAGGGCCGGGACCTGATCCTCGCGGGGGCGCTGGTGTCGATCGGAGTCAACCATCTGGTGTTCGCCTGCATCGAGCCGGCGCAACGCTGGGTGCGCAGGCGTTCGGCGCTCGCCAACGCGCTCGAGCGCCCGGTCGATCCGCTGGCTGCCCTGCCGCTGACGGTGGGGGAGAAGGAGCTCACCGGGCATGTCGTGCTGGTCGGTTTCGGCCGGGTCGGGCGGCGCATTGGAGAGGCCCTGGCGGCGAACGGTACGCACTTTGTCGTCGCCGACCGCAACCGCGAGATCGTCGAGGACCTGCGCGCCCGCGGTGTGCACGCAGTGTCCGGCGACGCTTCCGATCCGGTAGTCATGGCTCAGACGCACGTGATGCGGGCGCGCATTCTGGTGATCGCGACGCCCGACACTTTCGCTGCCCGGAAGATGATCGAAATTGCTCGCATCCTGAATCCAGGCGTGGAAACCGTCGTGCGGACGCACAGTGAAGAAGAGGCGGAGCTCCTGCGCCAGGAGAACGTCGGGAAGGTCTTCATGGGCGAGCACGAGCTCGCGCTCGGCATGACGAGCCACGTTGTCGAGCGCCTCGCGGTCGCCGGGCCGGCGTTCCACTGACGGATCCCCTCAGAGGTCGCGGGCGCGCCGGAGCTCGAGCTCCTCGAACCTCCGCCCGGACCGCAGAGCGAGCTCGATCGCCTGCTCGAGCGCGCCTCTAGCGATGCCTGATCGCCCGCTCGCCCGCTCGAGCTCCGCAAAAGCCCTGAGCAGCGCGATCCGGCGCGAGACGCTGGTCGATCGCATGGCGTCGTCGCCGAAGAGCCGCAGACGCTCGCTCGCCGCTTCGAGCCGGCCGGCGGCGGCATCGACCCGCGCAAGAATCGACTGGGCGACGGCCATCGGCGCGCTGGTGGCGCTGCCAGCGGGGAGCCGGCCGAGCGCGCGGAGCGCGATCGCCCCAGCGGCGTCGGCGTCGCCCGCGCGGAGCTCGGCGGCAGCGTGGGCCGCCTCCGTCATCGCCGCGAAATCGAGGTGGCCTTTCGATATCGAGAGTTGCTCCGCGGACCCGAACTCGCGCCGCATCGCCGTGCGGTCGCCGCGGGCGTCGGCCCAGAGACCGCGTAGCGAGTAGGAGCTGATCAGGCCGAAGTAGCCACCCGTTTGCGTTCCGTATTTCTCGAGCTCGGCGGCGAGCGGCTCCACCTGGTCGAGCTCGCCTGCGGAGACGGCGATCGCTCCCCGGAGGTAGAGCGCCGCCACCAGCGCCGACTTGTCGTCGGCGTTGCGAAGCATGGCGGTCGCCTCGTCGAGGTTGGCGATCGCCTCCGGACGGCGGCCCAGGTCGTCCAGTGCGTCGGCGTGAGCGGCCAGGACCTCGCCGAGGCGGAAAGGATTCCCTTCGCGCCGCCGGTCGGCAACCGCTTCGCGCAGCAGCGCTTCGCCTCGCGCCGGGTCGCCGCGGAAGGTAGAGACCTGTCCCAGATTGTGCAGCATGAGCGTCGGTGAGGATCCGGCCTGTCGAGCCGTCGCGATCGAGCGCTCGAGCATCTGTTCTCCCTGGGCGAGCTCGCCGCCGATCAGATGTTCGATCGCAAGATCGTTGAGCACGCGAGCGAGCGCTTCGAAGTCTCCAGCGCGCTCGAAGTGGACCCGCGCCAGATCCATCTCGCGATAGGCCTCTGCGCGCTCGCCGAGCGTCGAAAGAAGCCGCCCGCGGGAGGCGCGGATCTGGCCCAGGAGCTCACCGCGTCCGTGGGCGATCGCTCCGTCGTGCGCCCGGGTGAACAGAACGAGGGCGCGCTGTGGCTCGTCGGAGGAGTTGGCGAGCGTCGCGTCGATGTAGTCGAGCAGCGGATCGCCGGGGGCTCCTGGAATCTGGCGCAGGCGCGACGCGATCAGCTTCGCCTCCGGCAGGCGGCGCTTCTGATCGAGGGCGAGGGCGAGAAGGGCGCCGGCGTCGGGGCTTTCCGGAGCGGCGGAGAAGCCGCGCTCGAGCTCGACGATGTCTCTCGCGTCGAGATGGCCAAAGGGGAAGGCGCGCGGAGGCGGCTCAGTGGACGCGGTCGGGCCAGGCCTTTGAGGCAGTGCGGTCGGATCGTTGACCGAGGGCCGGCGTGCGAGTGCAGCGACGATCGCGGCGATCGCAACGATGGCGACGATCGCCGCGCCGGCGGCCGCCGAGGCGCGAGCGAAGCGCCGCTGCCGCAGGAGGCGACCCGCCGTTCGCCGCAGCCCGCCGCCTTTTCGCGGCCGCGCCGAGACCGCACGCCCGTCGAGAAAGCGCTCGAGGTCGAAGGCGAGCTCGCCGGCGTCGCGGTAGCGATCCTCCGGACGCTTTTCGAGCGCCTGGAGGCAGATGGCGTCGAGCTCGACGCCGAGACCGGCGGAGAGGTCCGGCTCGGTTTCGAGGACCGCCTGCTCGTAGGCCGCCGCGGATTGCGTCGAGGCCGCGAACGGGCGCCGGCCGGCGAGCAGCTCGTACAGCACGACGCCCAGCGCGAAGACGTCGGTCGCCGGCGATACCGGCTCGCCGCGGAACTGCTCCGGAGCCGCGTAGGCGGGAGTCAGCGCCCGCGCGCCGGTGCGCGTGACGGCGAGGTCGGCGCCACCTCCTGGAACGAGGAGCTTGGAGATGCCGAAGTCGAGCAAGCGAGGCCGTCCCTGGCGATCGATGAGCAGGTGGCGCGGTTTGAGGTCGCGATGGACGACGCCGCGCTCGTGGGCGTAGCGGATCGGTTCGAGCACGGCGAGAAAGAGCCGGATCCGCTGCTCCCGGTCGAGCTCGTGTTCGGAGGCCCAGGCCAGCAGGTCGACGCCGTCGACGAACTCGAGAGCCAGGTACCAGATCCCCTCGGGGGAGCGGCCGCCGTGGAGAAATCGTGCGATCCCGGGATGCTCGAGCAGCGAGAGGATCCGGAGCTCTTCGCGAAAGCGACGGATCGAGTCGGCGTCGGCGATCGGCCGGTCGATCACCTTGAGCGCGAGCTGGCGGGAGAAGTCGGCGGTCTCTTCGACGGCGAGAAAGACACGGCCCATGCCGCCGCTGCCGAGCTCGCGCTCGATCCGGTAGGGACCGATGTGCTCCGGGGTCTCGGCGGTCGGATCGATGTCTCTCAAGAGAGCGTCCGAAGCTCGTGGAGCTCGGCGTCGCGGATTGCGGCCTCGTCGGACCCGGGCGAAGAGGGCCTCACCCGCTGCGGCGTCGCCGGCCACGCCTGGAGAAGGGCGGTCACGTCCGCCGCCGCTTGTCGATCGCTGGTCATGCTGGGGCGATTCTACGCGGCCCGCCCACCAGCGGGACTGCGACTTCAGACGACCTGTTCCCGGGTCTTCAGGAAGCGGATCTTCGGCCAGTCTTCCTGGGCCACCTTGAGACGGTAGGCGTTGGCAGCGAGGAAGACCGGCAGGCCATGGACGTCATCGGCGATGGCCGGCTCCTGCGAGTCGAGAAAACTCTTCAGATCGCGGTCGTCGTCCGCCTCCAGCCAGCGGGCGGTGAAGAGCGACGTCGGCTGAAAGGCGACCGGGAGCTCGTACTCGCTGCGGATGCGGTCGGCGAGGACGTCGAACTGCAGCGCGCCGGCGACGCCGACGATCCAGTCGCCGCCGAGGCGGGTGCGGAAAACCTGCGCCGCGCCCTCCTCGGCCAAGTGGGTGAGCGCCTTTCCGAGGTGCTTGGCGCGCAGCGGATCGGTCGCGCGCACCTTCTGCAACAGCTCCGGCGCGAACGACGGGATACCGACGAAACGCAGCTCCTCGCCTTCGGTCAGGGTGTCGCCGATCCGCAGGACGCCGTGGTTGGGGATACCGAGGATGTCGCCCGGAAAAGCCTCCTCGGCGATCTCGCGGTCTCGCGCCAGGAAGAGCACCGGACTGTGCACGGTGATCTGCTTGCCCGAGCGCACGTGGGAGAGGCGCATGCCGCGCTCGAAGCGCCCTGAGCAGAGCCGGACGAAGGCGATCCGGTCGCGGTGCTTGGGGTCCATATTCGCCTGGATCTTGAACACGAAGCCGGTCACCTTCTCCTCGGTCGGCTGCACCAGGCGTGTCGTGGTCGGGGCGGGGCGCGGAGACGGCGCGAAGCCCGCGAGGCCATGGAGCAGCTCGAGGACGCCGAAGTTGTGCACCGCCGAGCCGAAGAAGACCGGCGTCAGGTGTCCGTCGCGGTAGGTCTCGACCTCGAACCGGGGCGAGAGCGAGAAGGCGAGGTGTGCCTCCTCCCGGAGCTTCTCGACCGTGCCCGGGGGCAGGTGTTTGTCGAGCTCGGGGTCGGAGAGCCCGTGGAACGACAGGCCCTTGGTCAACCTGGCGCCCTTGCCGCGGTCGAACAGGATGAGCTCGTCCTGCAGCAGGTCGTAGCAGCCGTGGAAATCCTTGCCCATGCCGATCGGCCAGTTGGCGGGGGTGACATGAAGCTGCAGGTCGCGCTCGATCTCGTCCATGAGCTCGAACGGATCGCGGCCGTCACGGTCCATTTTGTTGATGAAGGTGATGATCGGGACGTCGCGGAGCCGGCAGACCTCGAAGAGCTTGCGGGTCTGGGTCTCGATCCCCTTGGCGGCGTCGATGACCATGACCGCCGAGTCGACCGCCGTAAGGGTGCGGTATGTGTCCTCGGAGAAGTCCTGATGGCCCGGCGTGTCGAGCAGGTTGAAGGTGCAGCCGGCGTAGTCGAAGGTCATCACCGACGCGGTCACCGAGATGCCGCGCTCCTGCTCGACCTTCATCCAGTCGGAGCGCGCGCGGCGCGCGTCGCCGCGCGCCTTGACGGCGCCGGCGAGCTGGATCGCGCCGCCGTAGAGCAGGAGCTTCTCGGTGAGAGTCGTCTTCCCGGCGTCGGGATGACTGATGATGGCGAACGTCCGGCGGCGGGCGGCCTCGGCCGCGATAGTGGTCATCTCGAAGGTCTCGGGGAGCCGGTCGCCATCCGTCCGCGTCCGCAAAGGAGATTCTATCAGCCGGAAAGCCGTAACCCGAAAGCGCGCGTAGGTAGTGCGGAGGAAGTTCCCTTGAGAATCTTCGAACATCGTTCCGAAACCTGGCTCGCGCGGACGCGCGCGGAGGTCTTCGAGTTCTTTTCGGACGCCGGCAACCTCGAGCGCCTGACACCGCCCTGGCTCGGATTCGAGATCCTGACGCCGCGGCCGATCGCCATGCGCGCTGGCGCCCTGATCGACTATCGCCTGAAGGTGCACCATGTGCCGGTGCGCTGGCGGACGGAGATCACCGCCTGGGAGCCGCCGGTGCGCTTCGTCGACGAACAGCGCCGCGGCCCCTACCGGCTCTGGCACCACACCCATACCTTCCTCGAGCAGGAGGGCGGAACCTGGGTCCACGACCGGGTGCGCTACGCCGTTCTGGGCGGCATCCTGATCCACAAGCTCGTCGTCGCGCGCGACGTCAAGACGATCTTTGCCTACCGCGAAAAGGTGCTGCAGGAGCTCTTTCCGCCTGCCGCTGCCTGATCCCCGGCGCCGGGCAGCCGCTGCGATTGCTAGGATTCGGACTGTCCGGATCCCCCTGGGCGACATTCGCAGCGAGGCGCTGATGATCTCGAGAGGCCTGATTCCGGCGTTGCGTCGCGGCGCCGGACTTGTTTGCGCGGCCACTCTTCTGCAGGGTGCCGCCGCCAGCGCCGCCAGCGCCGCCAGCGCCGCCGGGACAGCGGGGAAGCTCCCGGCACCACAGATCTCCGCGGAGGTCACGCAGTTGCAGCGCGCAGCCCTTTCTGGAACCGGCGCGGCGGAGCTCGCGCGCTCGCTCTCGGGTGAGGCGGGGCCGCGCTTTGCGGGCTCTGCCGGGCTCGCGCGCGGGGTCGAGTGGGGCGTCCGGACGCTCACCGGACTCGGGTTCGAGGCCGTGCGTGCCGAACCGGTGATGGTGCCGCATTGGGAACGGGGCTCGGCCGAAGGCGAGATGGTCTCCCCCTTTCCGCAGATTGTGGCGCTCGCCGCCCTCGGCGGCAGCATCGGCACGCCGGAGGCGGGGATCGAAGCCGAAGTGCTGGCGACGGAGAATCTCGAATCGCTCGCGGCGCTGCCGCCGGAATCGGTGCGGGGCCGGATCGTCTATCTCGGCGAACGCATGCAGCGGACGCGCGACGGCTCGGGCTACGGCAAGACCGTGGCCATCCGCTGGGGCGGCGCCATGGCGGCGGCGAAGCTCGGGGCGGTGGCCGTCCTCATCCGCTCGGTCGGCACCGACTCCAACCGGCTGCCACACACCGGCTCCATGGGCTATGAGGACTCGGTGACGAAGATCCCGGCGGCGGCGCTCTCCAATCCCGACGCCGACCTCCTCGAGCAGGCGGTGGAGAGCGGCCAGCCGGTGAGGTTCCGCATGCGCCTCACCAGCCGCATGCTGCCGGACGTCGAGTCGGCCAACGTGGTCGGCGAGCTGCGCGGACGCGCGAGGCCGGAGGAGATCGTGGTGCTTTCCGGGCATCTCGACTCCTGGGACCTGGGCACCGGAGCGCTCGACGACGCCGCTGGGATCGGCAACGTGATCGAGGCGGCACGCCTCATCTCGCGGCTGGCCTCACGTCCCCGGCGAACGATCCGGATCGTGCTCTACGCCAACGAGGAGTTCGGACTCTCGGGGGGGAAGTCCTATGCCGTCGCGCACGCCGCCGAGGTGCCGTTGCACCAGGCGGCGCTCGAATCCGATCTCGGTACCGGCCGCGTCTATCGCCTGCGGACCGCGTTCGCGTCGCAGGACGCGGCTTTGGCCGGAGAGCTGGCGGCGGCGCTTGCGCCGCTCGGGATCGCGCACGACGCCGTGGAACCGGCGACCGGCGGCGCCGACATCTCGCCGCTCCGGCCGCTCGGAGTGCCGATGATCGACCTCTCCCACGACGCCACGACCTATTTCGATTACCACCACACCGCGAACGACACCGCGGACAAGCTCATGCCGGCCGACATGGCGCAGGCGACCGCCGCCTTCGCGACCGCCGCCTGGATTCTCGCCGACCGTCCCGCATTGCTGGGGCGGGTTCCGCAGGCGCCGCAGGCGCCCTAGTCTGAAAGCGCCCTGATCGGAACCTAGGCGAGAAGCGAATCGACCAGCGCGCGAGTGCCCTGCAGGGCGACTCGCTGCTGGTAGAGGCGGAGGCCGGCGAGACCGCCGAGCTCTTCGCCGCCACCGGCCCGGCCTGGGCCGCCGTGGAGCGACTGCGGCAGCGCCGCTCCCGAGCCGTAGCCTTCGGAGGTCGCCGAGCCGAAATAGATCCGGCCCTGGAAGGCCCCGCCCTGGGCGAGATAGTCGCCGGCCCATTCGCTGTCGTCGGTGTAGATCGAGCTCACCAACGAGCCGCTTCCCAGCGCCACGATCGCCGCCGCCTCCGACGCGGTGCCGGAATACGGCAGGAGAGTCGAGACCGGGGCGAAGACCTCGCGCCAGTGCACCGGGGTCTTCTCGAGCGGATACTCGGAGCGCAGCAGCGTCGGCTCGACGAAGAATCCCTTGCCTGCCGGCGCTCCGATACCGGCGGCGCGTCCGCCATTGCCGTGGAGGAGCTGCGCGGTCGCGAGCAACTCGGCGATGCCGTCTAGCGCATCGCGGAGCTGCCCGCCATGGGCGACCGGGCCCATGGTGACGCGTGGGTCGGCCGGGTCGCCAGTGACGACGGCTGCGAGCCTGACGACCAGCGCTTCCGTGACCTGCTCTTCGATCTCCTTGGGTGCCAGGATCCGGCGCACAGCGGTGCACTTCTGGCCGGCTTTCTGGGTAATCTCGCGCACCACGTCGGCGATGAAACGATCGAATGTGGGCGAACCCGGATGGACGTCGGGGGCGAGCACGGCAGCGTTGAGGCTGTCGGCCTCGACGTTGAATCTCGCTCCCGCCTCGGCGAGCGCCGGCCGCTGGCGCAGGGCGAGCGCCGTCGCGGCGGAGCCGGTGAAAGCGACGACGTCCTGCGGCCCCAGGCGGTCGAGCAGGTCAGCGGTGGAACCGACGATGAGCTGCAGGGCGCCTTCCGGAAGCAGCCCCGATTCGACGGCGATCTCGATCATCCGCGCGGTGACCAGCGCCGTCGCCGTCGCCGGCTTGGTGATCGTCGGCACGCCGGCAAGGAAGGCACAGGCGAATTTCTCGGCGAAGCCCCATGCCGGAAAGTTGAAGGCATTGATGTGAATGGCCACGCCCTGACGCGGGACCAGGGCGTGGCCAGCCCAGAAGCTCTCGCTCTTGCCGAGGGGTGAGCCTTCGCCATCGGGCAGCACCCTTCGCCCTCCGAGCGAGATTCCGAGCCCGCCGTAGTAGGCGAGCGCGCCGCCGGCGCCGTCGATGTCGAAGGCGCCGTCGGTCGCGGTGGTGCCGTTGTTCGTCGATGAGAGCGCCAGGAGCTCTTCGCGATGCTCGCGAAAACGCTTGCCCAGAGCCTTGAGGATTTCACCGCGCTGGGCGAAGGTCAGGGCTCTCAGTGCAGGGCCGCCGCGCTCACGGGCCCACGAGAGGGCGCCCGGGAGATCGGCTCCGGTCGAAGCGGCGCGCGCCAGAGGCGCTTCCGTGGAAGGGTTCCACAGAGTCTGGAAATCGCGCGTGGCCTCGAACCACTGACCGCAAAGGTGGCTCCGCAGCGTTTTCATCGAGTCGCTCATCGGTGCCGCCGGTTCTACTTGACGATCTCGAGCAACTCCACCTCGAAGACGAGCGTGGCGCCGGGAGGGATCGACGGCCGGCCGCGATCGCCGTAGGCGAGATCCGACGGGCAGACGAGCCTGGCCTTGCCACCGACCTTCATCTTCTGCAGCCCTTCCGTCCAGCACTTGATCACGCCGTTCAGCGGGAACTCCGCCGGCTGGCCGCGGGAGATCGAGCTGTCGAACTCGGTGCCGTCGACGAGCGTGCCGCGGTAGTGCACTTTGACCTTGTCGGTGGCCACCGGCGCGGCGCCGGTGCCGGCGAGGGTCTCGGAGTAGAGCATCCCGGATTCGGACTTCACGACGCCCGGCTTGGCCGCCTCGGCATCGAGGAACGCCTTGGCCTTCTCCTTCTCGGCCGCGGCACGCTTCTCCGACTTGGCCTGTCCGAGCGCCTGCACCTTGGGTGCGTAGTCTTCCATCTTGACCACGGTCGGCTTGCCGGCGGCGCCGTCGGAGATGCCCTGCATGACGAACGCCATCTCGGCCGGCGTGAGCTCGAAGGACTGAAGGTTGCGCGACAACATCAGGCCGAGGGCATAGAGGGTTTTCTCCTCCTCGGTGGCCGGCGGCTTCGGCGGCGCGTCGGCTGCGGTCACCGGGCCGCAGGCAAGGATCACAAGTGCGAACAGCATCGAGAACAGCACAGAGGAGGACAGAAGGCGGTTACGCATGGGTTTCTCCTGGAAAAGGTGAAATGGATGCATCGGGGTGACGGAAAGCGCCCGGGGCCTCTAGTCGGCGATCCAGCGCCGGACCGCAAGGATATCGCCGAGAGCGACCAGATCCCAAGCCCCCGAGACCGGGCGCGCTTTCCTTTGGTAGGCTCCGGTTGCTCCGGGGCCAGACCCATGCCGCCAGGTGCCGCCCCGGTTTGCCTCTAGGAGGAGGATCCATGCCGCATCGATTCCCGCAGGAGGCCGTGCTTCGCGACGGCCGACGCGTCATGCTGCGCCCGTTCGCGAAGCGCGACGTCGGCGCACTCTATGAGTTCTTTCAGCATCTGCCAGAAGCCAGCCGGCGGTTCGCCTGGGATCGCATCGGCGATCGTGCCGTCGTCGAGCGTTGGGGCGTCGAGCTCGACTATGAGAAGGTCATGCCTCTGCTCGCCCTGGACGGCAAACGGATCGTCGCCGACGCCACGCTTCACCGGCGTGCACACGGTCCGCTTCGCCTCACCGGCCGCGTCAAGTGGACGATCGACCCCGAGTTTCGCGGTGTCGGCCTGGGATCGCTGCTGATCAACCACTTCATCGACACCGCCAAGGGGCTCGGTCTCAGACACTTGAATTGCATGCTGATCACCGACCTCGAGGCCGATGCCATCCGGGTGCTGGCTGAGCTCGGCTTCCGTTCCTACGAGGTCCCCGGGTACGGCACCGATCCGGACGGCAACCAGCACGACATGACGTTGATGGTGTTCAAACTCTAGTTGTCGTCGCGAGCTCGATCGCTCCCCTTCTGGCGCCGGCTGGCCCTCGCTGCCTGCGCCCTCTCGGTTGCGAGCCTCTGCGTAGCCTACTGGGCGCTCTCCCAACTGCGTGAGGCGCCGACTGCGATCCCGGTGCAGGGGACGCTGCCGGCCGTGGCGCCGACGGCCCCACCCGAGGATCGCCTCGTCGTCTCCGCATCCTCCTTCACCGAGCTTTCCGGCTGGGAGACCGACAACCTCTCCCAAGCCCTACCGGCGTTGATCGGCTCCTGCATCGGCACTTCCAAAGAGGGCTCGGGCGGCGGGCTGGGGACGATCCTCGCCAACGATGCGGACGTCTGGCGCGAGCTCTGCCGGCTGGCAGCGGCGTTACCTCCCGGAGACGACCACGCCGTGCGCCGTTTTCTGGAGCAGAGCTTCACTCCCTGGCAGGTCACCAATCACGGCGAAAGCGCCGGCCTGTTCACCGGCTACTACGAGCCCGAGCTCGCCGGTGCGCGGAAGAAGAAGGCGCCGTTCGTTCATCCGGTCTATCTCGCGCCGCGCGATCAGCAGGTCGTTGACCTCGGCGACTTCAAGCGCGACCTTGCCGGCCGCAAGGTTACCGGCATGTTGCGGGGCGGGACTTTTCGTCCCTACTGGGATCGCAGCGAGATCGAGGGCGGAGCGCTCGCCGGGCGTGGGCTGGAGATGCTCTGGGTCGAGGATCCGGTGGCGCTGTTCTTTCTCCAGATTCAGGGATCGGGCAGGGTCGCGCTAGCCGACGGGACGATCGTCCGCATCGGCTACGCCGGGCAGAACGGACACGACTACACGGCGATCGGCAAGGTCCTGGTCGAGCGCGGCGAGCTCACGCGCGAAGAGGTCTCGCTACAGACGATCCGCCACTGGCTGCGCGTTCACCCGGATGAGGCCGACAACGTCATGGGCGCCAACCGCTCGTACGTTTTCTTTCGCGTCCTGCCGGGCGCGCCGGTCGGCGCCGCCGGCGTCGAGCTGACCCCGGGCAGATCGCTCGCTGTGGACACGCGCTTCCTGCCGTTCGGCCTGCCGCTCTGGATGGATGCGACACTGCCGGTATTGCCCGAGCTGGGTCGCCTCGAAGAGGCGCCGCTGCGTCGTCTGGTGATCCCGCAGGACCGCGGCGGCGCGATCAAGGGTCCGGTGCGCGGTGACCTCTTCTGGGGCGCCGGCGCCGAAGCCGAAGCGATCGCTGGCCGGATGAAACAACCCGGCCGCCTCTGGCTCCTCTGGCCGAAGGCCTTGCCGCCGCCGACCTCACCGCCCCCGGGGCCAGCCTCTTCCTAGTTTGGCCTCAGACGCGCAGGAAGTCGGCGCGCCAGTTCTGGATCTTGGCCTTGATGAGCTTTCTGTCCTGGATGTCGCCGGCGAGGACTTCGCGCGTGAGCTCCGTGACTTCGCCGTCGCTGGCGAAACGCAGGGCGATGAGCTGGGAGGTCGAGAGCTCGCCGATGCGCGCTTTCAGGTCGGCCGGCAGGATGTTGGCAAGCCGGAGGCGCTCCTCGAGACGGATCATCCGGTTCTGGACGATCTGCGCGTTGGTGCGGGCGTAGAGGCCGATGACGAGGATCGCCAAGGCCGTGGCCACAGCGAGGGCTCCGTCGAACGTGGGAATCTTGTAGAGCTTCCAGATCGCCCACGCGAAATGGACCGCGAGCACCAACCCGGCAGCGGCGTAGAGCTTGGGCAGTTTCTGGGTGTGGTTGGCGAAGTTCTGTTCCATCGGGGTCTTGGAAGGCATAGGGTCTCCGGAGAAGGGACGGTCTGGTCGCAGCCTATCGGAAGCGTCGGAAGGGCCTAGAATGGTCGCATGACTACCACCGACAATTTCTCCGCGACCTTCGTCAGCGCGCTCGAACCCAAGTCTCTCTGGCGGCACTTCGACCATATTCTCGCCATCCCCCGGGGCTCCAAGAACGAGGAGGGGATGCGAGAGTACGTGCGCGGAGTCGCCGCCAAGAACAGCCTCGCCGCGGCGACCGACGCCGCCGGCAACGTCGTCGTCAAGGTGCCGGCCAGCCCCGGCCGCGAGGGCGCCGTGCCGCTCGCCCTCCAGTCGCACCTCGACATGGTCTGCGAGAAGAACTCGGACGTGGTCTTCGACTTCGCCGTCGACGCGATCCGCCCGCGTCGCGAGGGCGAATACCTCTACGCCACCGGCACGACGCTCGGCGCGGACAACGGCATCGGCGTCGCGGCGATGCTGGCGCTCATGGAGTCGCCGGAGGTCGTCCATGGGCCGCTCGAGCTGCTGTTCACCTTCGACGAGGAGACTGGCCTGACCGGCGCCGCGGAGCTCGATCCGCGGAGCCTCCAGTCGCGGCGCCTGCTCAATCTCGACACCGAGGAGGAGTACGCGGTCTACGTCGGCTGCGCCGGCGGAGCGGGGACGGATCTCACGATCCCGCTCGAGACCATGTTCGGCGCCGAAGGGATGACGGCCCTCGCGCTGCGCCTCACCGGCTTCAAGGGCGGCCACTCGGGCGTCGACATCCATCTCCAGCGCGGCAACGCGATCGCCCTGCTGGCGCGAGCGCTGCAAGCGCTCTGGCGCGAGTTCCAGTTCGAGATGGTGCGTATCGAAGGCGGCAACATGCACAATGCCATCCCGCGCGAGGCGACCGCCCTGGTGCGCGTCGCGAGCGGCGAGACGGCGCGCTTCGAGAGCGCCCTGGCGGCGCAGGTCGCGACGATCGTCGAGGAGCTCGCCGGAGTAGAGCAGGGGGTGCGCGTCGAGGTGGCGGCGGCCGCCGCCAGTGAGGTTCTGGCCGAGGTCTGGTCGGATACGACCACGCTCACCGTACTTTCGCTTCTGGTCGCGCTGCCGCACGGCGTGCTGGCGATGAGCCGCGACATTCCTGGCCTGGTCGAAACCAGCACCAACCTCGCGAAGGCGCGCACCGAAGGTGCCGCATTGCGCATCCACCAGAGCAACCGCAGCTCCGTGATGTCCGCTCTGCGGGCTACGCAGCAGAGGATCGCGGCTTTTGCCGATCTCGCCGGCGGCGAAGCACTGCAGAGCGAAGGCTATCCGGGCTGGAAGCCGGACCTTGGATCGGCGCTGCTCGCGGCGCTGAAGGAGGTCCATGCCGCGACCTTCGACAGGGCGCCGGAGGTCAAGGCGATCCACGCCGGTCTCGAGTGCGGACTCATCGGTGAGAAGTTCCCCGGCATGGACATGAGCTCGTTCGGGCCACAGATCGAGTTTCCGCATTCGCCCGACGAACGCGTGCTGATTCCGTCGGTGGGCCGGTTCTGGCAGCTCCTTACGGCGACGGTGGCCGAGCTTTCGGCCTAGAGTTTCGCGAATACGCAGCTTTCTCTCACCAGCAGCGCCGGCCAAGGAGAGCCCCGTGAATCCCGCCGATCCGCACAACAGAGGACTCAATCGTCGCGAGCTGCTCGGGACCGTCGGCGGCGCCGCGCTCGGCGGCGTCGCCTTCGGTGAAGCGGCGCTCGCGCAGACCCCTGCGATCCCCGCGCCAGCGGGCATCGCCGCGAGACCGTTCGAGCTCGAGGAGCTCTCGATTCGCGACCTCTCCGCCGGTCTCGCCTCCGGCCGCTGGAGCTCGCAGCGACTCGTCGAGCTCTATGTCGCGCGCATCGTCGAGGTCGACCGGGCCGGGATCGGCGGTGTCGGCACGAACGCCATCGCCGAGACCAACCCGCAGGCGATGGAGACCGCTGAAGAGCTCGACCGCGAGCGCAAGGAGGGAAAGCTCCGCGGACCGCTGCACGGCATCCCGGTCCTCCTCAAGGACAACATCGACACCGGCGACCGGATGAAGACCACCGCCGGATCGCTGGCGCTCGGCGAATCGGTGGCGGCGAAGGACGCCTACCTCGTCGAGCGGCTGCGCGCCGCGGGGGCGGTCGTCCTCGGCAAGACCAACCTCTCCGAATGGGCGAACTTCCGTTCGACGCGTTCGACGTCGGGCTGGAGCGGACGGGGCGGCCAGGTGCGCAATCCCTACGCCCTCGATCGCAATCCTTGCGGTTCGTCGAGTGGCACCGGCTCCGGAATCTCCGCCAACCTGGCAGCTGCCGGCATCGGCACCGAGACCGATGGCTCGATTCTCTGTCCGGCGTCGATGTGCGGACTGGTCGGCATCAAGCCCACCGTCGGCCTCGTTTCGCGCCGGGGCATCATTCCGATCTCCTCGACCCAGGACACCGCCGGTCCGATGTGCCGCACGGTCGCCGACGCGGCAATCATGCTCTCCGCGATCACCGGCACCGATCTCCTTGATCCGGCGACCGCGGCTTCGGCCGGAAGAGCAGCGGACTACACCAGATCTCTCGACGCCAACGGGCTTGCCGGTGCGCGTCTGGGCGTGGTGCGGAAGTTCTTCGGCTGGCACCCGGAGGTCGATCGCCAGATGCAGGCGGTGCTCGACCTTCTCCGCCAACTCGGCGCGGTGCTGGTGGATCCGGTCGAGATCCCGCATCTTGGGGATTACGACGCCGGGGAATACGAGATCATGCTGTACGAATTCAAACACGGACTGAACGCCTACCTCGCAGGTCTGCGCGAGGGCACGGGCGGCGGGGTGCCGCGTTCACTCGCCGAGCTCATCGCCTGGAACCAGCAGCACGCGAAGGCGGAGATGCCCTGGTTCGGGCAGGAGATCCTCGAGCAGGCTGAGGCCAAGGGGCCGCTCACCGAAGAGGCCTACGGCAAGGCGCTCGAGACCAACCTGCGCTTGTCGCGCGGCGAAGGGATCGACGCTGCCCTCGCCGGGCAGCGCCTCGATGGGCTGGTCTGTCCGACGATGGGCCCGGCCTACCTCACCGACTGGTTGAACGGCGACCACTACGGTGGCTCGGCCACGTCGCCCTGCGCCGTCGCAGGCTACCCGCACGTCACGGTGCCGGCCGGCCAGGTGCAGGGGCTCCCCTGGGGACTCTCCTTCATGGGAACGGCATGGAGCGAAGCGCGTCTGATCCGCTTCGGCCACGCCTTCGAGCAGGCGAGTCGGGCTCGCAAGGCACCCCGCTTCCTCGCGACAGTCGACTACACGGCTTGAGTCCTGGCGCGCGAGGCGCTTTCGTGACCCCTGGAGATTCGGTGCACCGGGACTGACCAGCGTCATAGCGCGAGGCACGCTCCGAGGGTAACTTTCCGGGTATGACGATCTGGCAAGCGGTGCTCTTCCTTCATCTGCTCGGCGCGGCCGTTTGGACCGGCGGCCATCTGGTGCTCGCGTTGCGCGTTCTCCCGGGAGCCTTGCGCTCCCGCGATCCCGAACCGGTGCGCCGCTTCGAGGCGCTGTTCGAGCCGCTCGGCCTCCCGGCCCTGGTTCTGCAGATCGTGACGGGACTCGCACTCGGCTATCGACTGCTGCCCGGCTGGGCGGCCTGGTTCGATCTCGGCTCACCCCTGACGCGCGGCCTGCTCTCGAAGCTCCTGCTGCTCGCGCTGACCATGGGTTTGGCGCTCCACGCCAAGCTGCGGCTGCTTCCACGGCTCGACGCACGGCGCCTGCCTGCGCTCGGTCTTCACATCGCCGCGGTGACGCTGCTCTCCCTGCTGTTCGTGCTGGTCGGACTCGGCTTCCGCGCCGGAGGCCTCTTCTAGCGCGGTCGCGAGATTTCCCCCCTACTCGACCGGTACAATCCCGGGGTGACGAGAAAGAGATCGCAGAGCAGCCTCGGCCGGACCCTGACCCTGGTCCTGCGGCGGCGCGACTGGTTGCTGGCGAAGATCTTCGTCGGCGCCGGGTTGCTGCTGCTGGCGAGCGCGATCTGGTACATCTGGCCCTACTGGCAGATCTCGGGACATTTCGTCACCCTGCCTTCGGTGCAGCCGTCGCGGCTCTATGCCCGGCCGTACCGACTCTTCCTCGGCGAGCGTCTGACGCCCGAGGCGCTGGCTGGCCGCTTGACGGATCTTCACTACACGCCCGCAGTCGACGGCGAGCTCGAGCCCGGGCGTTTTCGCGCCAGCGCCCAGCAGGTCGCGGTCTTTAGGCGGCGCTTTCCCGCGACGACGGCGGACCGCGGCGGCGACCTGCTGGTCGTCGACTTCGATGGCGACAGAGTGATCGGGCTGGTGCGGGCCGAGCGCCCGGTTCGCGAGGCCTGGCTCGACCCGGCGCTCCTTGCCACCTACTATGGCGATGCTCTTCTGGAGCGCCGCCCGGCGCCGCTGGGAGATATCTCGCAAGGGACGGTGCGCGCCGTGCTCGCGGCCGAAGACGCTTCCTTCTTCGAGCATCCCGGGATCTCGTTCACCGGCATCCTGCGCGCGGTCTGGGTGAACCTGCGTGGCTCGGGCGCCATGCAGGGCGGTTCGACGCTCACCCAGCAGCTGGTCAAGAACATCTATCTCACCTCCGAGCGGACCATGAGCCGTAAGCTTCGCGAGGCGCTGCTGGCGGTCATGCTCGAGTGGCGGTACTCCAAGGAGCAGATCCTCGAGGCCTATCTCAATCAGATCTTCTGGGGGCGCAGCGGCTCGGCCAATCTGATCGGCGTCGGCGCCGCGTCGGCGGCCTATTGTGGCAAGGAGCCGCGCGAGCTGACTCTCGCCGAGAGCGCGCTGCTGGCGGCGATGATCCGGGCGCCGGGTTCCTATCATCCGGTCGATGACGCCAAGGCGGCGCGCGCGCGCCGCGACTTCATCCTCGACCGCCTCGTCGAGCTGCGCTGGAGCGATCGCGCCGCGGCCGAGGCGGCGAAACGGGAACCGCTGCCGGTACCCGTGGCGGCGCTCTCGCGTCGGCTCGCACCTTACTTCGCCGACGCTGTCGTCGGCGAAGCACAGCGGCGCTTCGGCGTGGACAAGCTCGCCGACGGCGGATTCGTGCTCCTCGCGACGCTCGATCCGGGCGACCAGGAGAGCGCGGAGTCTGCGGTGCGCGAGGGCCTCGCGGAGCTCGTCGGCAAGAGCGAGCGGGTGCGAAAGAAGGAGGAGCCGCTCCAGGCGGCGCTGGTCTCGATCGAACCGGCGACGGGCGCCGTGCGCGCCTGGGTCGGGGGACGGGACTTCCGCGAGAGCCAGTTCGATCGCGCCGGCTCGGCGCGTCGGCAGGCGGGCAGCGCCTTCAAACCCCTGGTCTACGCCACCGCTTTCGAACGTGGAGTTGCCACCCCCGCGACCCTGCTCGAGGACGCTCCACTCACCCTCGAGTCGGGCGGCAGGAGCTGGACGCCGATGAACGACGACGATCAGTTCCACGGCTGGGTGACGGCGCGGACCGCGGTCGAGCAGAGCTACAACCTGCCGACGATCCGGCTGGCGCTCGCCACCGGACTTCCCGCCATCGTGGCCACGGCGAAGGCGCTCGGCCTGGCGGCGAACTTGAGGCCGGTGCCTTCGATCGCGATCGGTTCGTTCGAGGTCGCGCCGGTCGAGTTGGTGACCGCCTACGCCGCCTTCGCCAACGACGGTGTGCGGGTGACCGCCCGTTTGCTCGACGGCGTGCTCAACGCCGACGGCGAGGCGCTCGTCTCCACAGAGTCGACGGCCGGGCAGAAGGTGATCTCGCCGCAGTCGGCCTTCCTCGTCACGACTCTGCTCCAGGGGGTGGTCGACTACGGAACGGCGCGTTCGATGCGGACCCTGGGTTTGGCCGACCCGGTGGCCGGCAAGACCGGCACGTCGAACAATCGGCGCGACAACTGGTTCGTGGGCTACACGCCGGAGCGTGCCACGGTGGTCTGGGTCGGTTTCGACGACGACTCGCCGACGCCGTTCTCGGGGTCGAAAGCGGCGCTCCCGCTGTGGACGAAGTTCATGCTCGCGGTTCGCCCCGCGTCGGGCTACTCGCGCTTCACGGCGCCCGACGGGATTCGCGTCGTGTTGATCGATCCGGTGAGTGGTGAGCTCGCGACCGAGCGCTGCCCGGAAGTGCTCTCTGAGGCTTTCCCTTCAGGTCGTCTGCCGAAGATCGTCTGCCACCTTCACGGCGGCAGGAACAGTCTGCCGATCGACCCTCAGGCTCGTGCCGAGGTCGAGGAGGAGCGCAAGCAGAGTGGCGTCTCCGGCTGGCTGAAGCGCGTCTTCAGCCGCCGCTCGAAGACCACCGAGCCGCCGCCCTAGCCGGACTTCTCGTCAAGCTCGAGGGCGATTCATCGTTCCGGTTCGCTGTCCGCGAACAGGCGCTGCGTCGCGGGGCGTTTGAGGATCGGCAGGGTGATCGCGCCGAGAAACGTTCCGATCGGCACGAAGAGACAGGCCGCCCAGGCGACCGCGAGGCAGAAGCGATAGTGCTGGCATCGACGAAGCAGGAGCGCGGCGCGCGCCATCAGGACGAAGAGGGCGAAGCCGGAGACGAGCAGCGCGCCGGCGACCCCGCTGGCGAGGGGAAGTCCCAACCGGTCGGCGAGCGGGAAGGCCAGCGGCTCGCCGGGCTGCCGCAGCGACGCCGCGACGAACAGGCCGAGCGCGGGGATGAGCGACACCATCGCCGCCAGGGCGCCGACAGCGAAGTAGAACATCGACAGGAACTGCAGGTGTTCGCGCTCGTCCGCCACGGGCGGGCAGTATAGTTGAACCGGTGCCCGCCGAGCTCCGACTGCTGCTGCTGCTCGCCGTCGCCGCTCCCGGTTTCTGGGGCATGTGGCGACGGCGCGAGTGGGGCGCCGCGTGGCTCCTCGCGGCGGCCGCGGCGACGGTGATTCTGTCGCCGGCGCTTCTCCTGCCGCACGGCGTTCCCAGTCCGTCGGCGACCTTGGGGCAACTCGTCCCCTGGGCCTCGAGCCCGCTGGCTTCGGCAGCGCCGGCTGCGCCAGCGACAGCGGCGACGACGGCGACGACGGAGATGGCGCCTGCCGCAACGCCATCGCTCCGCGTCGTCGGCAATCCCGAGCTGGGCGACGTTACCTTCCAGATCGAGCCTTGGCTGCTCTTTCTGCGCAGCGAGCTCCGCGCAGGTCGTTGGCCGTTCTGGAACCCTCACCAATCGTCTGGTGCTCCCTACTGGAGCAATGGCCAGAGTGCGCCGCTCTTCCCGCTGCACCTGCTCTTCGCCCTGATACCGCTCGAGCTCGGGTTTTTCTTCCTGCCCTGGATTCGGGTCGCGGTCGGCGCCCTAGGGGCGTACTTCCTCGCCCGCGAGCTCGGCATCGGCCGCGCCGGCGCGGCGATGTCGGCGGTGGTCTATCCCCTTTCGGGCCGGCTGGTGAGCTTCCTGCTCTTTCCGATGGCGAACGCCCTCTGCCTCGTTCCCTGGCTCTTCCTGGCGGTCGAGCGCCTGGCTTCGGGCGAGCGCGCCGGCAAGCGGGCCTGGACGCTGCTCGCGGCGCTCGCCGGCCTGCAACTCCTCGCCGGACATCCGGAGACCGCCTTCTTCACTGCACTGGCCTGCGGAATCTACCTCCTGGCGCGGGGGAGCGCGAGACCTCGACTCGCCGTGTGGACCCAGGTCGTCTCCGCCTGGTTTGTCGGCCTGCTGCTCTCCGGCGTCGCGCTGGTGCCGCTCGCCTTCACAGTGGTCGCGACCGACCGCTGGCTCGAGGCGGGCGGCGGCAGCGAGATCTCGCTGGCGACGATCTTCGGTCTCTGGCTGCGCTTTGTCCTGCCGAACGCCTTCGGCCAGGCGACCGACGGCACGTTTTGGGGAGCCTTCCCCTTCGTCCCGACGACGGTCTACGCCGGCGCGCTCACCCTGCCGTTCGCCGTCGCTGCGCTCTGGCGTCGCGGCAAGCAGAGTCCGCTGGATCCTGCGTTGGACCGGCGCCTGCGGGCGCTGGCGGTGATGGTCGTGGTCTGCCTGCTCGCTTCGTACCACTTCCCTGGCCTCCGCGAGCTGCTGCTCGCGACCCCGGTGGTGCAGAAGATGCTGCATCACTATCTCCTGCTGGGCGTCGAGCTCGGTCTCGCCCTCCTCGCTGGTGCCGGTCTCGAGCGCTGGCTCGCCGGCGAGGGGCGGGGACTTCTCTGCGGCGCACTCCTGCCGCTTGCCGGCCTCGCCTTCGGCTGGGCAGCGTTCCACGACGACTGGAGTGCCCGCGGACAGCTCGGGGACGAACTGGGTGCCACCCTGCTGGCGATCGGGTTACCGACTCTCGTTGTCGCAGGCCTCCGGCTTCCGCTTGCTGCCCGACGGCGCTGCGCGCCGATCCTCGTCGCGTTGACCCTCGCCGATCTCGCCTGGGCGCACGCCGGCATCAACCCGGCGCTGCCGGTGGGCGAGCTCTACGCGCGCACGCCGGCGATCGACTTCCTCGCCGCGAAGCCGGAGCGCATCGCCGCGGTCGGGACGGCGCTCCGTCCCAACGCCGCGATGGTCTTGGGGCTCTACGACGTGCGCGGCGACGACTCGCTCAAGCTCTCGCGCTACGAGAAGGTCTACGGCCACGAGTTGGCCACGCCGCATCCGACCTACTTCCGTCCGATCGAGCACTGGGAGTCGCCGTGGCTCGACCGGCTCGGAGTGCGCTGGGTGCTCGCGCCGCCCGGCACCGCGCCGCCGGTCGCCGAATGGACCGTCGCCTACACCGGCGACGACGCGACGATCTTCGAACGCAAGACGGCGCAGCCGCTGGTCCGTCTAGAAGGCGCTTCGACCAGCCTTGCGTCGCAAGTCATCCGCCGCGAGCCCGGCCGCTGGGAGATCGCCTGGCCGGGTGCGACAAGTCCCGGCAGCCCGCGCCTGGTCGTCGCCGAGACCTGGGACGCGGGATGGAGAGCGACGCTCGACGGCCGCGAGATCGCAGTCGAGGTGGTGGACGATCTCTGGCTCGGAGTGCGGCCGGGCGAAGCTCCAGGGCGGCTCGTCCTCTCCTACATTCCAGCGGGTCTCGCGAGCGGCCTCGCGATGAGCGGCGCCGGCCTCGTTCTACTCGCCCTGGGAGCGCGGCGCTTCCACCCACCCGGTCGGGTGTGGCGTTCCAGCGCGGCGGGTAGATCATTGCGGTGAGCACTCAACGTAGCCTGGTGTGGTTTCCAACCACTAGCGGAGGCGGCAATGGCGGCCCGGATCTTTCCCTCGATCGCGCGCAGCGTCGCTGGACTGGCGCTGGCGCTCGCAGTGGGCGCTGCCGCCGGGCGCGCGGAAACCGTGGTTCTCGAACCGCTGCGCGACAACACGCTCTACGAGGATTCGACAGGCAGCGTCAGTAACGGGATCGGCACCTACTTCTTCGTCGGCAACACCAATCAGGCCGATCCGTTCAACGGCCGCCGCGGCCTGCTGCGCTTCGACGTGGCACTGGCACTGCCCGCCGGCTCGACCGTGACCGCGGCGACGCTCGTCCTCTACCTGTCGAGGACCCAGGATTCGGCACCGCGCCCAGTCGGCCTTCACCGCGCCCTTTCCGACTGGGGGGAGGGGACCTCCAACGCCGACGCGAGCGAAGGGCAGGGCGCACCGGCCACCCCCGGCGACGGCACCTGGCTGCACACTTTCTTCGACACCTCGTTCTGGCTCGCACCGGGCGGAGACTTCGTCGCCGGCGCCAGCTCGACCACCGTGGTGGGCACCGCCAACGGCAACTACAGCTGGACGTCGGCCGGGCTGGCCGCTGACGTCCAGCTCTGGCTCGACGCGCCGGCGGTCGAATTCGGCTGGGTAGCGATCGGCGACGAGTCGACCAACTCGACCTCACGCCGCTTCAGCACGCGTCACGACACCGCGGGAGGCGGGGCGCGTCACCCGAGGCTGACCGTCACCTACACGCCGCCGGCCGGCGCCGGGGCGTGCTGCTTCGGGAACGGCACCTGCCAGATCCTGCAGCCGCTCGACTGCGGCGGGCAAGGGGGAACCTTTCAGGGAGCGGGCACGCCCTGCAACCCTAACCCCTGCCCGCAGCCGACCGGCGCCTGCTGCCTCGCCGACGGCACCTGCCAGCAACTGACCGCCGTGGCGTGCACGGCGTCGAGCGGGGTCTACCACGGCGACGGCACGCTGTGCTCGAGCGTTGTCTGTCCGGTGCTGACCGGCGCCTGCTGCCTTCCGGGAACGCCGGGCAGCTGCCAGACGCTCTCCGTCGCCCAATGCAGCGCGCAGAACGGCGGCTTCCTCGGTACCGGAACCGGGTGCGGGATCGACCTCTGCCCGTTCGTCGATCCGCTGCCGCGGCCAGCGATCGCGCAGCCGGTCGTCGGCACGCCGGGGGGCGCGGCCAGCTACGAGATCGCCATCACCGAAGGCCTGCAGCAGCTCCATCGCGACCTGCCGCCGACCACGGTCTGGAGGTACGCGGGCAGCACACCGGGTCCCACCATCGAAGCCGGCGCCGGGCTGCCGGTCCAGGTGACCTGGATCAGCGACATCCGGGACGCCCAGGGCAATCTCCGCACCGAGCACCTGCTGCCGGTCGACCTCTGCCTGCAGGGGCCCGACACCGAAGGCAACACGCCGCGCACGGTCGTCCATCTGCATGGCGGCCACGTGCCGGCGGCCTCGGACGGCTATCCGGAGAACACTGTGCTGCCGGGCGAGCAGCAGGTCTACAACTACCCGAACCAGCAGCTGCCGGCCTCGCTCTGGTACCACGACCACGCCATGGGCATCACCCGGCTCAACGTCGAGCTCGGCCTCGCCGGTTTCTACCTCCTGCGCGACGACCTCGAGAACAGTCTCGGCCTGCCGGCGGGAGACCACGAGATCGCGCTCGCGCTCCAGGATCGCGCGTTCAATGAGGATGGCTCCCTGGTCTATCCGGCGGCCTGGCAGGAGGAGTTCTTCGGCGACCGGATCCTGGTCAACGGCAAGGTGTGGCCCTACCTCGAGGTCGAGCGGGGCAAGTACCGCTTCCGGGTGCTCGATGGCTCGAACTCGCGTAGCTTCCGGATCGCGCTCTCGAACGGCGCCACCTTTCACCAGATCGGCACCGACGGCGGACTCCTGCCGGCGCCGGTGCCGCTCACCCAGGTCACGCTGACGCCGGGCGAGCGCGCCGACTTGATCCTCGACTTTGCCGGCTACGCCCCGGGCACCGTGCTGCGCCTGGTCAACGACGCGCCGGCGCCGTTTCCGGGCACGCCGGGCGTCGGTGTCGTGCCGGAGGTGCTCGAGCTCCGCGTGCTCGCGGCCGTCGGCGACACCGACCCGCTGTCCGCCGCGCTCCGTCCCCACGAGGTCCTGCAGGAGGCCGACGCAGTCCGCACGCGCACCTTCGAGTTGCGCAAGTTCGACGAGCCCTGCGCCGGCTCGATCTGGCTCATCAACGGCCTGGGCTGGGAGGACGTCACCGAACGGCCGGTTCTGGGCGACACCGAAATCTGGAGCTTCCTCAACTTCTCCGGCATGGTCCACCCGATGCACCTGCACCTGGTGATGTTCCAGGTGCTCGATCGGCAGCCCTTCACCGTGGTCGACGGCGCGGTCGTGCCGACCGGGATGCGGGTGCCGCCGCCGGCCAACGAGGCGGGCTGGAAGGACACCGTCGCGACCTACCCGTTCGAGATCACGCGCGTCATCACGCGCTTCGAGGACTACGCCGGGCTCTTTCCCTACCACTGTCACGTCCTCGAGCACGAGGACCACGAAATGATGCGCCAGTTCGAGACCCTGCCCAGCGGCGTCTTCTCGGACAGCTTCGAGACGGCGGACAGCTGCCGGTGGTCGGCGACGATCGGCGGCGCTTGTCCGTGACGGCGAACCCGGCCGGCCACCCCGGACTGAAACTTCTGCTCTCCGACGCTCTGCTGGATCGTTCCAGAGGTTGAAGTCAGGTGTCCAAAGGTCTGGGATAGGCAAGACCTGATGAGCAACGAGTCCCAGGACGACGAGAATCGCGGAGATGAGCCCCGGCACGACGTGACGCTGCTGCTCGCCAAGTGGCGCGGCGGCGACGACCAGGCGCTCGACGAGCTCGTGTCCCTGGTCTACAACGAGCTGCGCCGGCTGGCCGGGCGGTATCTCAATCACGAGAACGCGGGCCAGACGCTCCAGACCCACGATCTCATCCACGAAGCCTTCCTGCGTTTGATCGGCCAGCGCCACGTCGATTGGCAGAACCGCGCCCACTTCTTCGGCATCGCCGCGCAGATGATGCGACGGATCCTGACCGATCACGCGCGCCGGCGCTCGTCCGCCAAACACGGTGGGGGAATGCGCCGCGTGGTGCTCGACGACGTGCCGGACCTTGCCGCCAGCAGCGACGCCGAAATCGTGGCGGTGGACGACGCGCTCATCGAGCTCAAGGAAGTCGATGAGGAGCTGGCGAAGATCGTCGAGCTGCGTTTCTTCGGCGGACTGGAGCACGACGAGATCGCGGCGGTGCTCGGAGTCTCGAATGCCACGGTGCGGCGCCGCTTCCGCGTCGCCAAGGCCTGGCTCTATCGGCGACTGAGCGAAACGGAGCCCGCCGATGGCGCTTGATCGCTGGCGCCGCATCGAGGCGCTCTTCGATGAAGCGGCCGCGCTGCCCGCAGGGGAGCGGGCGGCGTTCCTGTCGCGCGCCTGCGGCGCAGACCTTGCGCTGCGCAGCGAGGTCGAGTCGCTGCTGGCGGCCGACGACAAGGCGGCTGATTTCCTGGCGCAACCCGTGGTGTCCGCAGCGGCCCCGCCGCCCTCGGCGGCGTCGCTCGTCGGCCGGCGGATCGGCCACTACCGGGTGGAGGCGAAGATCGGCGAAGGCGGCATGAGTACCGTGTATCTCGCGGTACGCGCCGACGATGTCTATCAGCAGAGGGTCGCTCTCAAGGTCGTGGGCTACGGGGCGGAGCGCTCCGATCTCGCGACCCGGTTCCGCGCCGAGCGCCAGATTCTGGCCTCCCTCGATCACCCCGGCATCGCGCGTCTGCTGGACGGTGGCGCCACCGACGACGGTCGACCGTACCTGATCATGGAGTACATCGAGGGTGTGCCTCTCGACCAGTACTGCGATCAGCATCGCCTCGGAATCGAAGCCCGGGTCGACCTCTTCCGGCAGGTCTGCGCCGCGGTGCAGTACGCGCATCAGAACCTGGTGGTGCACCGGGACATCAAGCCTTCGAATATCCTGGTCAACGCCGACGGCGTCCCGTGTCTCCTCGACTTCGGCATCGCCAAGCTCCTCGAGGGCGCGGAGCTGCCCGGCGCGATCGAGGCCACGATGACGGGTCAGCGGCTGATGACGCCGCAGTACGCCAGCCCGGAGCAGGTCGAGGGCGGCGCGATCACGACGGCCACCGACGTCTATTCTCTCGGCGTCTTGCTCTACGTCCTGTTGACCGGTCATTTGCCCTACCGTCTACCCGGGACCACCCCGGATTCTCTGCAGCGCGCCGTCGTCGAGCAGGATCCCGAGCGGCCGAGCACCGCCATCCGTCGCGGGACGGGCGAGGGGAGCCGCCGGCCATCGGAGCGCGTCGCCGGAGAAGGGCCGACGCAGGAAGCGTTGAGCGAAGCGCGCGGCCTCCGCCCGCAGCAGCTTCGGCGGCGGCTGCGGGGCGACCTCGACAACATCGTTTTGATGGCGCTGCGCAAGGAGCCGGAGCGCCGCTACGCGTCGGTTGGACTCCTGTCCGAAGATCTGCGGCGCTACCTCGAGCACCTGCCGGTTGCGGCGCAGCCCGACACGCTGGGCTACCGCGCCCGCAAGTTCGTGATCCGGCACAAGGCCGGGGTCGGTGCGGCGGCGATCGGTCTGGCGATGATCCTCGGCCTGGCCGCCACGATGACCGTGCAGGCAGTCCGCCTCGGTCACCAGCGGGACGAGATCCGGGACGAGCGCGACAAGGCGCTCGAGGTCCGTCGCTTCCTCGAGGAGGTGTTCTCGGGCTCCGATCCCAGCGAAACGCGCGGCGAGACGGTGACGGCGAGGGAGATCCTGGACAAGGGCGCCGCGCGGGTGATGGCGAAGCTCGAGGGCCAGCCGGAGACGCAGGCGGCGCTCGCGCTCACGATCGGCAAGGTCTACGTGAGCCTGGGCCTGAGCGATCACGCCGAGCCGCTTCTCCAGCAGTCGCTGGCTCTGCAAATGCAGCTTCACGGAGAGCGCCATCTCGATGTGGCCGACAGCCTGCTGGTGATCTCCGTTCTGAACCAGAATCGCGGCGACTTCTCCAAGGCGGAGGCCGCGCAGCGCAAGGCCCTGGCCATTCAGCGCGGGCTGCTGGCAGAGGGTGACGCGCGGCTCGGCGACACCCTCACCGATCTGAGCGTGACGCTCCTGTCGATGGCCAAGTACGCGGAGGCCGAGGCGGTTGTGCGCGAGGCTTTGGCCCTCCACCGCCAGTCCTCCGGCACGCAGGAAGGCGTCGCTTACGATCTCAACAATCTTGGATCGGTGCTGCGCAGGACCGGAAAGCTCTCCGAGGCGGAGGCTGTTTACCGTGAGGCATTGACGGTCGCACGCCGCATTTTCGGGCCGGCGCATCCGCAGCTGACGCGGACGATCAACAACCTCGCCGTAGTGCTCAAGGACGAGGGCGACCTGGCGGGCGCGGAACCCCTCATGCGCGAGGCGCTGGAGATGACCCGGAAGCTCTACGGCGAGGAGCATCCGGACGTGGCGCTGCAGCTGAGCAACCTGGCTTCGATGCTCGGGGCTCGCGGCGATACGGATGCTTGGGTTGCGATGGCGCGGCAAGCCCTCGAGATGCGCCGCAAGCTGTTCGGTCCGGATCACGAACAGGTGGCAATGAGCCTCGACAACCTCGGTAACGCGCTGGAGGAAAAGCGGGACTTCGCGACCGCGAGGGTGCTCTACGAGGATGCGCTCCGGATTCAACGAAAGGTCTATGGCAATGTGCACCCGCGCGTCGCCCAGGTGCTCGGCGACCTGGCGGAGATGTTCCTGACCCAGGGTGACCACGCAAGCGCCGAGCCCCTGGCGCGCGAGGCCATGGAGATCCGCCGGAAAAAGCTGGGCGTGGACCATCCCGATTTCGGAACCGCGCTCATGACGCTGGGATCGATCCGCCTGGCGGCGCATCCGGACCATCCAGACGATGAGGCCGAGGAGTACCTGCGCCGGGCCTTGGGTGTTCTGTCGAGGGCGCTGCCCGCCGGCCACTGGCGCATCGCGGAGGTCCAGAGTCGGCTCGGCGTCTGCCTCACCGCGCGCCAGAAGGCGGTCGAAGCCGAGCCCCTGTTGGTCGGTGGTTACGAGGGACTGCTGCGTGGGCGCGGCGCGCAGAGCGCCAAGACCGTGGCCGCGCTCGAGCGGCTCATCGCGTTCTACGACGGCCAAGGCAAGACGGCGACGGCGACCGCGTACCGCACCAAGTTGTCACGCTGATCCAGGACTTGGCACGCGGCGTGCGGTGTTCTCCCGAGAGTAGCGGGAATCACGCTGACCTCCAGTTCCGCTGGAGTACCGGCCGATGTCTCACCGAGAAGCAGTTGCGCCCCACGTGACCGTTCTCGCGGCGCGTTCTCGCGTTAGGAGCAGGGAGTCCAATGGACTCCCAAAGGTCCGGGCACCCTCCCGGTCGCACGAGGGATGACGAGGAACAAGCATGAGCCAGCAAGCGAAACGACAATTGCCTTGGGTGGTGGGCCTCGCGGTCGCACTGTACTCCGGTGGAGCCTGGGCACAGGCGAATTTTTCCGAGAGCTTCGACAACAACGGCCCGGTGAACGCGGGCCAGTACGGTCCCGCCAACCTGATCGCCAGTGGCTGGACCTTCAGGATGCAGAGCTCGCCGGCCAGCTCGGAAGCCTTCCACGACGGCTATCTCGGCCCCGGCTGGCTGACCCCCCAGGCCGGCCCCGGCTATCTCGCCGCCGATGCGTTCATGAGCCCGGGCGCGAGCGGCCCGGTGAGTCACTGGGCGATTCTGCCCGCCGTCTCGAACCAGGTCGCCGGAGATGCGGTGACGCTTCACCTCCAGCGCCTCGGTGCCCTCCCGGCCAGGCTCGAGGTCCGCTACTCACCTTCGGCTGGCACCGCTACCGGCTCGGGCCCCTTCGCGGTGGGTGACTTCACCGAGCTGCTGGTCAACATCGATCCCATCCCGACCGGCGGCTGGCTCGAGTCCTCAGCGCAGGTCCCAGGCAGCGGTCGCATCGCCCTGCGCTTCACCGGCCAGTACGAGCCTTTCTCCGGCGGCATGTACAGCGGCATCGACACCCTCAGTGTCGGCCCGCCCCCACCGCCCCTATGCAATCTCCCCCCGGCGCCGGCCGCCGGTCAATCCGTCGTCTGGACGCTGGCCGGCTCGCCCTACCAGATCTGCGCCGACCGCCTCATCCCCGCCGGCGGCAGCGTGATCGTCGAGCCCGGCGTCACCGTCAACGTCGATGAGGGCAAGTCGCTCGTCATCGACGGGCTGGTGACCGCCCACGGCACCGCGGGCGATCCGATCACCTTCAACGGCGGCATCTCCCTCGTTCCGCCACCGATCCACGTCCCCGATGGCACGCTCGACCTCGCCTTCGCCATCGTCACCGGCCGCATCCACGGCGGAGTCGGCACCTCGCTCCTGGTCGCCGACACCACATTCTCCGGTCAAGGCACCCTTTCGACCTCCGGCACCACGATCAACGACGACAACCGCTATGCCTACGCCCAGCTGGACCGCTGCAGCTTCGGCGCCGGCGGCATCGCGAGCAGCGACGCCACCGTGGTCGTGCGCGACTCGACGTTTGCCGGCGGCTCGATCGGCGTTCTGCGCGGCGGGCTGTGGACATCGAACGTGGCGCTCGACGGGGGCAACATCGACTGGACCCGGGAGTGGCCCGGCCAGCCGGCTCTGATCGACACGGTGACCGTTCTCGATAACCCCACCCGCCCCGCCCTTCGCCTCGACGGCGGCAACTACCTCCTCGGCCCGGACAACGTCCTGCAGGGGAACCTCTACCCGGTGGAGATCGAGGCCGGCCTCCTTCCTGGCACCACGCTGCCCGTTGCGGGCAACACGAACAACTACATCCACTCGATCCGCGACAACACGCCGCCACGCGGCTACCTCGTCTGGGCGGACCTCGCGCTCCCCTACGTCGTCGAGGGCTCGGGTTTCGAAGGCACCGCATCCCTGCTCCGGATCGAGCCCGGCACCCTCGTGCGCTTCAAGCCCGGCGCCAACTGGACCTTCTACACCGGCCAACGCCTCATCGCCGAGGGCCTGCCCGAATCTCCGATCACCTTCGAGGCCTTCACCCCCGGCCAACCCTGGACCGGCATCTCCTTCAATTCCAACCGCACCATGCCGCGCCTCGAGAACTGCATCGTCCGCGGTTCCCAGGCGGGCATCGTCGCCAGCGACACTCCGAACGCCTGGCTCCAGAACAGCCTGATCGAGAACAACGGCACCGGCGCGAGTGCCTCGATCTTCGGCTGGCTGCGCGCGCGCAAGACCCGCTTCTTCGACAACGGGGTCGGGGTCTTCACCGATTCCCCCCCCGTATCCCATGGCACCGCCGACCTCGACGGCGGCACCAACCCCAACTGGTTCGAGGGCAACGGCCTCGCGGTCGAGATCACCAACAGCACTTCGACGATCCCGGCGCAGTGGAACTACTGGGGGCATTCGACCGGCCCGCAGCACCCGCAGAACCCCGCCGGCCAAGGGGACATGATCAGCACCGGCGGGTCGAGCGTGAACATCTTTCCCTTCCTCACTTCGCCGCCCGATTTCGGCGATCACCCCCCGGTGGTGCGCATGAAGGAGCCGTATTTCCTCCAGCGGACGGGAGAGAAGCTGATCCTCGAGTGGGCCGCGACGGACGACGTCGGCATCGTCGCGCAGAAAGTGCTCTTCACCGAGCACGGCAACAACCCGGACTTCACTCTCCTCGCCGATCTGCCCCCGTCGCAGCGCCGCTACGAGCTCACCCTCCCCGTCATCCCCCCGTCGTCGAACCTGAACAGCCCCTTCGTGCGGATCCTCGCCGTGGACAGCGCCGCCCAGGAGGGCTTCGACGAGGTGCGCTTCGACGTTCCCTACACCGCGGACTGGACCGGCACCCTGAGCGTCGCCACCGACCTTTCCGGCGAGTTCCGCCCCGGTGAGGTCGTCGATATCTGCTGGAACCAGGGGGCAGGCACTTCGGGCACCATCGACGCCGGCCTTTTCCTCGACGGCGACGACGCTTTCATTCCCCTCGGCGGCGCGCACACCGGCGTCGACTGCCTCTCCCTCGGCATGGTCATTCCGTGGGTCAGCACCGATTCGGCCCGCGTCGGTCTCCGCCTCAACTACGGCGCCGGCGGCCGCTTCGAGTGGTTCTTCAGCGAACCGTTCACCATCCGGCCCGATCCCCGCGTCGCCGATCTCCCGCCGACAGTCGTGATGACTTCACCGGCGCCCGGGAGCTCGTTCCCCGGTGGATGGGCCGTCCCCATCGAATGGGTGGCCTCGGACGACCAGGGGGTGCGCTCGATCTCCATCCAGGCCTCCTACGACGCGGGACGCACCTGGCACTTCATCGCCCGCGACCTCGCCGGCGGCGTAGCCTCCTACATCTGGCCGCTTCCCCCCGGCAGCGGCATCCCTGAGACTAGGCTTCGCGTCCTCGCCGCGGACCTGCGCTTCCAGAGCTCGAGCGACGTGAGGTCCATCTCCATCCTCCCCGGTAGCGGCCCGGAGCTCATCTTCAGCGACGGCTTCGAATCCGGCGACACCTCCAGCTGGTCGCTCTCCGTGCCGTGATGGGGCGCTCGCGGCAGCCGGCCGCCGCGTCAAGTTGCGGCGCCAGGAATCACACCCCATGAGGAGTGGAAGATGAGCACACGCACGGTGATCCTGTTCGCCTCGATCCTGTTGTGTTCCGCGTCTCCCGGTCCCGCGGTCGATTTTCTCTTCGCGCCGGTGTATCCGCCCGGTAGGGCCGCGGCGGTGTCGTGGGCCGGTGGAGCCCTCGATCTCGAGGCTCGGGTCGAGTGCCAGCGGGCTCTCGAGGAGGTGCGCTTCAACCATCGCATCTGGCCGAGCGCCAATCCCGGTCCCAAGCCGCCCCTCGCTGACGTGCTTCCCGAGTCGGAGCTCCGGCGCCGAGCGGGACGCACCGTGCTGCTCTCGAACGCGCTCGACCGCGTCTGGCAGCGGCCGGTCAGCGACGCCCAGCTGCGCGCTGAGCTGGCTCGCATCCGGCGCGACACCAAGGCGCCCGAGCTACTCGGCGATCTCGAGCGCGCGCTCGGGGGGAGCGGCTATCTCCTGGCGGAGTGCCTCGCCCGCCCAAGCCTCGTCGACCGGCTGGCGCGCACCCACTTCCTCGCCAGCGGCGAGGACGGCAGCGACCTGGCCGACGGCAGCCCGCGTTCGCTGGACGCTTGGCTCGCCGAACGGCGAACGGAGCTGGGGCTCGATCTCGTCACCGATCCCGGCGCCTGGGAAGGCTGGACCGCACCGCGGTCGCGGGCGTCCGGTCTGGGCGCGGTGGGCGACAGCTGGGCGCCCACCGCCGCCCTGCCCGAGGGAGTCTCCGGATTCTCGCTCGTCTGGACCGGCACGGAGATGATCGCCTGGGGCGGCGACTGGAACGGCAAGCGCGATACGGGCTCGCGCTACGATCCGGCCACCGACAGCTGGACGATGATGTCCGTCGTGGGTGCGCCGTCGCCGCGCATCGACCACACGGCGGTCTGGACCGGTACCGAGATGATCGTCTGGGGCGGCTGCGGCCAGGTGTCCAACTTCTGTGAGCTCGGGTCCGGCGCCCGCTACGATCCGCTCGCGGACTCCTGGACCGCTCTGCCCGCGAGCTCGGTCGGCGCGCGGCGCTTCCACACGGCGATCTGGACGGGCAGCGAGATGATCGTCTGGGGGGGCTGTCGGACCGGCTCGTTCGGCAACAACGCTTGTGAGATCAGTCTCGGCGCCGCCGAGCGCTACGCTCCGGCGAGCAACAGCTGGACCCCGGGATCGACGGTGGGCGAGCCCTCGCCGCGCATCGGTCACAAGACCGTCTGGACAGGCACCGAGATGATTGTCTGGGGGGGATTCGCCGGCTCCAACATCCTGAACAGCGGGGGGCGATACGACCCCTCTGCGGACAGTTGGTCGCCGACCGCGACGGCCTCGGCGCCTTCGCCCCGCGGCGAGCACACGGCGGTCTGGTCGGGCGCGAAGATGATCGTCTGGGGCGGTCGCGGCCCGGGCGTCGACAATCCGCGGCTCGGCGATGGCGGTCGCTACGACCCGGCGACCAACAGTTGGGAGCCGGTGAGCCTGACCGACGCCCCTGCAGCGCGCCATCTGCACTCTGCCGTCTGGTCGGGCAGCGAGATGATCGTCTGGGGCGGCTCAGGAAATGGGCCGGCCTTCCCGCTCTTCCAGACCGGCGGTCGCTACGATCCGCAAACCGACGATTGGACGCCGACGACGACGACCAACGCGCCGCCGGCGCGGGAGGACCACCGCGTGGTCTGGACCGGCGCCGAGATGATCGTCTGGGGGGGGCTCTTCCCCCTGCAACCCAAGTCGGGAGGTCGCTACGATCCGGTGACCGACAGCTGGCTGCCGACGTCGCTCGACGATCCGCGCCGGGCGCGCCAGAACCACGTCGCCGTCTGGACGGGCGCGGAGATGCTGCTCTGGGGCGGTGACATCCTCAACAGCGGAGGTGGCGACGGGGATCGCTACGACCCGGCGACCGACAGCTGGACAGCGATGTCAGATACCGGCCAGCCCTCAGATCGCCGGCACGGCCTGGCGGCGATCTGGACGGGCACCGAGATGATCGTCTGGGGCGGCCAGTACGGCACGGTGGTGATGAACACGGGCGGCCGCTACAACCCAACGACGGACAGTTGGCAGGCGACCTCGACCATCGATGCGCCCACGCCGCGCGCCTACGCCGCGCTGGTCTGGAGCGGCAGCCGGATGATCGTCTGGGGCGGGAGCACGGACGCGTTCGCCACGGCCACGGGCGGGCTCTACGATCCGGCGACGAACACCTGGACAGCGACGTCGCTCGCCGGTGCGCCTCCCGCCGGTGCCTACCTGTCGGGGGTCTGGACGGACTCGCGCGCGATCTTCTGGGGTGGCCTTGGGGCCTCCGGAGATCTCGACACCGGCGGCCTCTACGATCCTGCGACGGACATCTGGACACCGGTCTCGACGACCGGCGCGCCTTCCCCGCGGCACTTCCACACCGCCCTCTGGACCGGCTCGCGTCTGCTCATCTGGGGCGGCATGGAGGGTTTCCTGAGCGGCGGCACCTACCTCTCGACCGGCGGTCTCTACGACCCGGCAACGGGAGACTGGACGTCGACGACGCTCGTCGGAGCTCCGAGCGGTCGCATCTGGCACGCGTCGGTCTGGACGGGTCAGGAGGCGATCGTCTGGGGCGGTTGCCGCGACGGGTCGAGCTGCGACACCGGATTGTCCACGGGCGCGCGCTACGATCCGCAGAGCGACGTCTGGGCGGCGACGGCGACGCTGTTCGCACCGAGCGCCCGCAGCAGCCACACCGGCGTCTGGGCCGGCACCCGGATGATCGTCTGGGGTGGCCTCGCCGAGAGCTACGGCTCTTTCACTTCGACCGGCGGCCTCTACACTCCGCCGAGCGGCATCGCGATCTTCCTCGACGGCTTCGAATCCGGCGACACGACTTCCTGGAGCCTGGTCCTGCCGTGAATCGGGTGCCGCTGCCAGAAAGCGCTCTGTTCGAGGCTGCGATGCTCGCGAGGGGTCGGGTGCTCGCTGGAAACCAACGCTCCCGACGCCTGAGGGGGTTTTTCTGCAGCCTGGTTGGGCGCACGAAAGGCGTACGGTACCGCCCACTCCACATGCGATCTCTGGCGCTCTTCGTAGCCTTCGTCACAACGCTTGCTTTTGGCCCGTCGACAGCTTCGCGGGCACAGTCGGAGCTCACGCCGGAGGCGGGGCCGATTTCGATGCGCTCTGGGGTTTCGTCGACGAAAACTACGCGTACTTCGATTCGCGGCTCACCGGTTGGCCCGCGGTGCCGGACCTGTACCGGGCTGATTTGGCCAAAGTGAAGACCCGTTCCGAGCTGATTGCCGTCTTCGAGCGCGTGCTCGATGAGCTCTACGACGCGCACGCACAACTGACGGTCAACACGGCCGACTCGCCGCGGCTCGTGCCGTCCGGCGCCGACATCTGGGCCGAGTGGCAAGGCGGAAGAGCGCTCGTCGGCGAGGTGCGGGAAGGCTCGGATGCGCAGCGGTCTGGCATTCGGGCCGGCGCCGAGATTCTGGCGCTCGATGGTGTACCGATCGCCGAGGCGGTAAGGGCGAGAATCGGTCGATCGCTGCGCTCGATCGACGACAACGTCCGTTCTTGGGCGCTTCGTGCGGTGCTGGCCGGGTTCCACGATCAGCAGCGTCGGATACAGTTCAGAAGCAGAGAAACGGTTTCCCTCGCCAGTCTGCCAGCGGCCGATCAGTTTCTCGATCGCGACGTGCGTTTGACCTCTCGCGTGTTGCCGAACAACGTTGGCTATATCCGTTTGCACGACTCCCTGGGCGACCAGCGTGTCCTAGGTGAGTTCGATTCGGCGCTCGGTCGCTACGCGAGCACCGCGGGCCTCATTCTCGATCTGCGAGACACCCCGAGCGGAGGCAACTCCACCGTGGCGCGCGCGATCTTGGGGCGCTTTGTTAGCACTGAGAAGCCCTATCAGAAACACCTCTTGCCCTCCGAGGAGCGCCAGACCGGCGTCCGCCGAAGCTGGCTCGAGCTCGTGACGCCACGCGGGCCGCTGCGCTATCCGCACCCCGTCGTCGTGCTCGTCGGCCGTTGGACCGGCAGCATGGGTGAGGGACTCGCGATCGGATTCGACGCCGTGGAGGTCGCAACAATCGTGGGCACGCCCATGGCGCAACTGCTCGGCGCCACGTACCACTTTGAGCTGCCACAGTCACGCTTCGGGGTCAACATTCCCGCAGAGAAGCTCTTTCACGTGCAGGGCACACCGCGCGAGGCATTCGTGCCCAAGGTGCGGCTGACGCTCGAAGATCTAATTGAACCGGGCGGTGATCCTTGGCTGACGAGGGCCCTGCAGGTCTTGAACGACCAGCGTCGATAGAGTGGGGCCCAACCCCGCGCTGGTCCTTTGTTCCGCTGGGGTACCGGCAGATGTCTCACCGAGAAGAAATCGCGCCGAATGTGACCGGTCTCGCGGCAGGTTCTCGCGTTAGGTGCAGGGAGCCCGATGGGCTTTCCCCGTGTTGAGTCATCTCGCAGGCCCGGGTCAGGCACGAGAAGGAGTCGCAGATGAGCACACGCGCGTTGATCCTATTGGCCTCGATCCTGTTGGGTTCCGCGTCTCCCGGCGCCGCGGTCGATTTTCTCTTCGCGCCGGCGTATCCGACCGGCCTGGCCCCGCAGGCAGCCGAGCTCGCCGACATGGATGGGGACGGCGATCTGGACGTGGTCACGGTCGACCTCCAGGACCAGGAGGTCGGGACGGTCTCCGTTTCCCGCAACGCCGGTGTCCTACCCGGTCGGAGCTGGCTCGGCATGGCTCGCGGTTGGCGACCTGAACCAGGACGGACGGCCGGACGTCGTCGTCAGCAACTCCCAGACCGACACCAGCGCCGCCGTCACCGTCTACATGAACAGCGGCAGCGGCACTCTGGTCTCCCCGCACACTCTCACCGCGCCCGCCGCAACCTATCCCTTGGGGATTGCGATCGGGGACTGGAACGGCGACGGCCAGGCCGACGTCGCGGTCGCGCTGATGATGGCCGGGCAGGTCAAGTTCTTCTGGGGCAACGGCACGGGCAACTTCCCGACCAGCACTGCAGTGAATTTGCCCTCGATCTTCTCGCCAAGGGATCTGGCGGCGGCGCAGTTCGACGGCGACGCCAACCTGGATCTGGTGGTAACCGATGTGGACGGCGCGCGCGTCCTCTACGGGACCGGATCAGGGTTCACGGTGGGGCCCTACCTCGACAACTTCGGCCAGGGCGGCTGCGATCACGTCGTGACCGGGGACTTCAACAACGACGGCCACCCCGACTTCGCCACCACGGGGCAGACCCTGACCCTGTTCCTGAACGACGGGACCGGGAACGGCTGGATCCGCCACTTCTCCGCGGTGGGGGAGGGCCCGGTCGGGATCGCCGCCAGCGACTTCGACGGCGATGGCAACCTCGATGTCGCGGCCGCGGTCTATCTGGGAAACGCCGTGTCCGTCTATTACGGCGACGGCGCCGGCAGCTTCCCGGTGCGCCAGGATTGGGGTGTCGGCCTCGCCCCGAACGACCTCGCGATCGGCGACCTCGACGGCGACTCGAAGCCCGATATCGTGGCGACCAGCAGCCAACTGAGCCAGACGGACTTCCAGGTCGTCCGGAACCTCGGCGGCAGGGTCTTCTACGCCCGCCGGGACTTCGACGTCATCGGCAATGCGGAAGGTTTCGCGGTCGCCGACTTCGACGGCGACGGCAACCGGGACGTGCTCGTCGCCGTCTACCAGTCCAACAACGACAACCTGAAGCTGATCCGGGGCAACGGCGACGGCACGATGAGCGACCCGGTGCTGGTGGAGACCATCGGGAACAACATTCCAACCAACGTGATCGCCGCCGACTTCAACGAAGACGGCTGGATGGACGCCGCCGCCAGCCTCTTCAGCCCCGGCAACGCCATGCGTGTCTGGTTGAACGACGGCGCAGGCACGTTGCTGCCCAGCGTGGTCTACACCGCGCGGGGGAACCCCCTGAGCCTGGCCGCGGGCGACCTCAATGGCGACGCCCATCTGGACGTGATCGTGGTCAACTCGGCGCAGACCGAGAACTCGATCTCGGTCTTCTTCGGTGTCGGGGACGGGACGTTCCTTCCCCAGGTCGTCCTGCCAACGGGGCTGCGGCCCAGCGACGTGGCGCTCGCGGACTTCGACCGCGATGGCGATCTCGACGCCCTCATCACCCACCTGGGTGCCAATTCAATCCTCCTCTTCGTCAACAACGGGGTGGGAGGGCTGGCGTCCGTGGCGATCAACCTTGGAGTTGTCCAGCGCACTCCCAGCGTGGCGGACCTCGACGCCGATGGCTGGCCGGACGTCGCGCTGACCACCGGTGTCGCCAGCGTTCTCTTCAACAATCACGCCGGTGGCTTCACCTTCCAGCCCGGGACCGCGAACGCGTCGGGGGGCGTGGGGCTCGCCGACTTCGATCGCGACGGCGACATGGACATCGTGGCGACGAGCTTCTTCGGCAGCTTGGCTTCGGTCCTCTTGAACGACGGAGCTGGCCAGTTCGCGGTCGACGCGGTGGTGCCGGTCGGGTTCGAGTCCTTCCGCTGCACGGGCGCGGACTTCGACGGCGACGGCTGGCCGGAGATCGTGACCGCGAATGTGCGGGCAGGATCGATCAGCATCGTGACCAATGCGACGGTGGCCGCGATCTTCAGCGACGGCTTCGAGTCCGGCGGCACCAGCTCGTGGTCGATCACGAGTCCTTAGTCCGTCCTGTGCGCTGTGAGGCTCGCCCCTCGACAGCTTGCTCTTCGCGGTCGGGCGCGTGCGCTTCTCGACGCGCGGAGGGCCCCCGCCTGATGACCTCCAGCTATTTCAACGACGGCGGCGTGACGGGCAGGGTGAGGCGGACGCAGTTGCCGCCGAGCGGTGAGGTGGCGATCTCGATCTTCCCGCCGAACGACTCGGCGGCGGCGTGTGCGGAGAGCAGGCTGAGGTTCGCGCTGTCGAGGCGCCGGCCGAAGGCGGGCTCGAAGATCCGCTGGCGCAACTCGTCGGACTGGAGGGGTCCGTCGTCGTGCACTTCGATCTGGACCTTGCCGGACAGGTCGGTTGCCACGAATCGGACTGCCGCCGCGCGACTCTGCGCCGCAGCGTTCAGGATGAGATTGAAGACCGCGAGACTGAGGAGGGTCGAGTTGCCCTCGAGCTTGGCCTGGGTGCCGATTCTCCGGTCCAGCCCGCGGATGCGCACTTGCGTGTGCACCGTCGCGAGATCGCAGATGTCCTGCAGCACCGACTGGAGGCGAAAGGGCACTCGAGTGCCGGTAGCCAAAGGTGCGCTCGCCATCTCGTGAATCCGGTCGGCGACCTCGGCCAGGCGGCGCAGCGAACCTTCGATCTCTTTCGCCGACGAGACGGCGAGGTCGGAGCCGCGGGTTGCGGCCAGGGCTTCGGCCTGCAGGATCGCGACCTGCAGGAGGTTCTTGAGCTCGTGCGACATCGAGGCGGCGAGAACCGACGGCAGATGCCGGGCCTCTTCGTGGACGAGCGTCCACTCGAGGCCGGCGAGGCGCGCACGCTCCGCTTCGAGTTGACGCAGCACGAACCAGGAAGCGAGGAAGAGGAAGACTCCGGTCAGTCCGATGAAGGCGATCCCCTTGGTGAGCTCGAGGCGCTGGAGATCGAGCACGGACACTGCCACGCCGGCGGCGATCCTCCCCGAGAAAAGAATGTAGAGCAGACCGCCGCAGATGTAGAGCGCCGCAAGGAGGCCCGCGGAGAGGGCCGGGCGTCGCAGTTGTCGAAGGATCCGCAGGCGGGAGGGCATCCCGGGCATACTACTCCCCGCCCCGCCGCCACCCGCCGCGGGTCGAGCTGCTACCTCAAAGACGGTCGGCCTGGAAGGTGTCGCACTGGTCGGCGTCGCCGGTCGAGAGACCCTGGCGCAGCCAGCGGACGCGCATCTCGGAAGAGCCGTGGGTCCACGACTCCGGACGGACGCACCCCGCGCTCTGATGCTGCATCATGTCGTCGCCGATCGCTGCGGCGGCCTTGAGACACTCTTCGACGTCGCCGGGCTCGAGGAGGTTGCGGGTCCGGTTGGCGTGGTTGCCCCACACCCCGGCGAGGCAATCGGCCTGGAGCTCCATGCGTACCGAGAGCTCCGGAGGCGGAGGGATCGACCTGGGTGGGAGCCGCCGAGAACGTCGAGGTGCTGGAGCAGATCCTGGCCGGTGAACAGCGCGAAGAGCAGCACCAGCAGCGCCGCGCCACCGCCAATCCCCATGCCGCTGCGCGGGACGAAGCGATGGAAATCGCGATCCATGAGTCTTGCTGCGCTCTGCGCATCCTGCACGGTGAAAGCATCCACGCTGCTTCCCGGAGACCTTCACGCGAGGGTGGGGTACGATGATACCGTAGGTAACAGGCCACAGCTATGCAGCCTCTTCCGCCTCGCCAAGCGCAGGATCACCCAAGAGAGGGATCTGGCGATACCCGCGCAGTGCAACTGTTTCCTGGCGCCCTCCTCGCCTCCGCTCCGGCCCCTCGTTGCGAGTCAGCCGAACAGTTGATTTCGGCCGCGGAGCTTCAGGAGCTCGTCGGACTTGCCTACGGCGAGGCTCGACGAGCCAGACTCTCGAAGGAGACGAGCGCGGATCTCTCACAGGAAGTACTTCTCAACTTTCTGAGGTATGGCTTCCGTGCTTCCGTTCCCCGCGCCTATGTCAGGGTTTCCGCTCGTCGATTGGCCCGCGTCTGGAAGCGGAAGCTCCTGATGGAGGCGGTCGAGTATAGGCCGCGCCCCGACGAGGTCGATCTTCCTTCCCGTGACTCGAGCCCCGAGCTCCGGGCTCGACTGCGGTCGGCGGCACAGGCGCTGAGCGTCGGGGAGCGGAAGCTACTCCTCCTGCTGATCCAGGGCTTCTCGCACGGCGAAATCTCAGGAAAGGTCGGTTGCCGAGCTGGATCTGTTCGGGTCCGTGCGCTCCGGCTGCGCAAGAAACTTCGCGACCGGATGTAACGAACGCCCCTGGGGACCTCTCCTACTCCAGTGAAGGCCGAGCTCACGGCCGAGCTCAGATCACGGAGGAATGCATGCGGCATGCAATCTGCGGGACCCTCGCTGTGGTGCTACCCATGATGTTCGGCGGAACCTCTATGGGGACAGCCGGCTGGGCGCAGGCGGCGCCCGGGAGCGGAGAGCCGGATGCGCCGGAGGCAGCGCCTCTCCCGTGCGACAACAGCGTCCCCCATCCCGCCTGCAGCAACGGGGCAACGGCGACCAGCTGGAACTGCTGGCAGAAGACGCTGACCAGCACCCAGAGCTACCCGAACGGCTACCGCGATGTCATTCTCGAGGCCACCCTGACCTGGGTTGCTGACCCCGCCTATACCTACCGTACCTTCGCGTTCTGGGACGGGAAGTCGGGATTGAACGACAAGTTCACCTTTCGCATGGCCTTCGGACCCTTTCCAGGCCAGTGGACCTGGAGCACGACTTGCGTAGCGGGCTGTCTCGCCGGAGAGACGGGCTTGGCGACGACTGGCGCGGTCAACGTCCAGACCTACCCCGGGCCGGAGCACGCGCTCTACAGCCATGGCCTCCTGACGCAACGAAGTTACACGACGGGGAGCCCGCTGGTCCTGACCCAGGAGCCGATCTCGCACTACGATCGCTCCTGGTTCTTCTGGCAGGGAGACACGGCTTGGGCGGCGCCCCTCCAATCCTGCAGAAACCAGTGGAGGCACTACATCGACAACCGGAAGGCGAAGCAGTTCACGGTGGTCCAACTGGGCTTGGCGCCAATCTGGGCCGGTGAGCCCTCGACCGGGAACAATCGAGGGCCAAAGAACATGCTCTCGGTCGCGCCCTTCGAGAAAGTGTCGAACTGCACCGAAAGCGGGGTCGTGCCGAACAACTGTAGCCGTTGGAATCCCACCTACTGGGAAGAGCTCGATGGCATGCTCCGGTACGCGAATCAACAGGGGATCGTCGTCTTTCTCGCCGGCCTGATCTCTCCGTACGCCGCGTATCCTGCGGAGAGCGATATCACGATTTTCTCGCGCAGTCTCGCCGCAAGAGTGCGCGGGAACTTCGTGATCCTCTCGCCGTCCTTCGACGACAAGCCGCTGGACCCCGCGTACGGGACCCGCAAGGTGCAGGACCTCATGAACACGGCGGCGGTCGCGGCGCGCGGATCGAACCTGATTTACCCGCTCCTCATCAACCACTACGGCACGATCGGCTCCGCCGAGGCGAGCGGAGCGCATGCCCAGACCTGGCTCAACGCCAACGGCTTCCAGAGCGGCTTCAACAGCAACAGCCTGGACCTGGTGACCGGCCGCCCGAGAACGCTGGCGCAGGAGATGTGGGGAAGCCCGACGACGGCCTATCAGAATCCAAGAAAGCCGGCGCTGAATCTCGAGGCGATCTACGACTACGGCTACTGCGGCAACAACTCGAGTGCAGCTTGCAGCAGCGTGACTCACTTCAACGAGTATCGCGCGCGACAGGCGGGCTGGCTCTCCGCCTTCTCGGGTAGCACCGGCTACACGATGGGCTCGGCCGGAATCTGGGAGTGGGGGATGTGCGGCGGCGCCTACGCCGACCGCCCCCAATGGATGAAGACCTACAAGTCGTGCGGCGACGAACCTGGAGGCAGTAGCAACATTCCGAGCGTCTCGAGTGGCTGGAGGAGCTACGCCTCGGCCATGGACAAGTGGCTCTCGCAGCAGACGGAGATCCTGGGCGACGGGCTCCGGCTCTGGGAGTGGTGGGACTTCATCACGACGCAGACGGAGCAGAACCGCATCGTCGGAAACCCGGCTGCGAACGACAAACGGATGGTGCTCGCTCGTGCCGAAGGGCTCCTCGTCGTCTACATGCCCCAGAACTCATCGGTGACGCTGAATCTGGCCGGCACGAATGTCCACCCGACCCTCAATCGATCGCTCTACAACCCGCGCCAGCCGCAGACTCCGTGGCCGGTTCCGACGTACTCGCAGAATCCGGATGGCACCTACAAGTACAACAATCCCCTCGGCACAACCCTAACCCTCGGCAGATCAGACTGGGTGCTCGTGCTCAAAGCCAGCAGCTCGGCGCAGATGACGTGGGCCGAAGCGTCGTCGAACACGATCGAGGTCTACCCAGGAGCGTCGTCTTCGAGCAAAGAGGGCGCTGCGCTCAACGCCCAGATCTATGATCCGTCCGGATACCCGGTCGGGAGCGAGCTTACGGTCCATGAGAGCCCTGCGGGGATCTACCCGCGAAATGCCACCGTGGCGCGGGATGGGCAGGGGAACTTCATGGTCGCGTGGGAAGAACGAAGCGGTCCGGATCTTCCCGGCCATATCTACGCCAGACGCTTGACCTCGGTCGGCTCGAGCCTCGGCGCAGCCTTCGAAGTCAGTACGGCATCGGGCGTCGATCAGTTCCAGCCCGGCGCCGGTGCCGACGGCGCGGGCCGCTTCCTGATTACTTGGACCGAGCGCAACCTCACGACGACGAGGAGCTCCATCCGCGGCCAGGCCTTCGATGCCAACGCGTTTCCCGCCGGGGATCCGATCGAGATCAAGAGTCAGAGAGGCTATGAAGTCGATGCCTCCCGTACGGGCTGCGGCATCGCGGGCGACTGCGTCGTCGCCTGGGAGCAGGTGAACGAGAGTAGCCGCGTCCCGGCTATCCGCGCCCAGCGCATCGGCGTTTCCGGCACCCTGGTCGGCTCCTCGTATCCAGTCAACCAGTCGGCGGCGGGGGATCTCTGGCTGCTGCATCTGGGCGTGTCCGGCGACGGGACCTCGGAGGTGCGCTGGGAGGCGATCGGTACGGATGGGGAATCCGCCGGCAGCTTCAACAAACTCTACAATGCAGTTGGGAGTGTCGTGCGAGGAGAGCAAGCGTGGACCGACCCGGTAACCGAATAGCCACACTAGTCGCGCTTGCGACATCGATCGGCTGGCTCCTCGGCACCTGGGCATGGGCGCAGGTGCCGATGGGCTCCGGGAACATCCTCAACGAGATTCGCGAGGGGTTCCAAACGGATCCTGCCGTTGCCTTCGATGGGAGCGGCCGTGCCATCGCCTGCTGGACGGATGGGCACGTCGTTGCCCGAGTCGTTGACGCCGGTGACGTCGGCGGCCCGATTGCCCAACTGGATCAGGTCGACGGCTACGCCGGTCCGCCACGTGCCACCGCCCGGGCCGATGGCCGAACGGTGGTCGTCTGGCGGCAGAGCTACCGCGTCGTCGACTTCGATGATCTGAGCCTTGGAGAGGAGCGGACGATCGCGCCCGAGGATCCCTATCTCGCGGCGAACAACCCTGACGTTGCATTCCTTGCCGAGGAAGAGTTCGTGATCGCCTTCAACGCTATTGACCTCTCGTTGGGCGAGCCCGAACAGTTCTTCGATGTCTTCGTTCGCTTCTTCGATTCCGCCGGCGAGCCGCTGGGCCCTCCTCGGCTCGTCGTCGGCAACGAGCCGGGGAGTCAGGGGGGCCCGAGGATCGCGAGCGACGCGCGGGGGCGGTTCGTGGTCATCTGGGTGAGCGATCAAACGGAGGAGCTCTACTACTTTCATTCGATCTTCGGCCGGCGATTCGACGAGCACGGAGCGCCGCTCGGCGAGCCGTTCCGCATCGATGCCGGCACCGGGGACCCGATTTTCAGTGCCGATGTCGCGATGAATCGCGACGGCGGGTTCGTCGTGTCCTGGTCGCGCTTCGGGCCGCCGGGCGCCGATTCGGACATCTATTATCGCCTCTACTCTGAGGGCGGCGTTCCAGCTACGCCGGAGCTGCGCGCCAACGGGCAGACGATCGGTCCTCAGATCGACCCGGCGATGGGGATGGATGCCGCTGGGAACTTCGTCCTCGTCTGGGACGATGTCGCGCCGCCGGACGGCACATTCGAGGAGATCCAGGGCCGGCTCTTTCGACCGGACGGGTCACCGGTCGGGCACGAGTTCCGCTTGACCGACGTGACACCCGACGATTACGACGAGATACCGGCTGTGGCGCTCGCCGACAACGGCACCTTCCTCGCGGCCTGGGGGTCGTGGCGCGAATCCCACCCCAACTTCTACGGCTTCGACATCGAAGCGCGACGATTTTTTCGCGGCTGCAGGCCCGGGGCGTCGCGGCTGGCGCTGCACGGCGGGCGGTTCGAGGTCTGCGCGTCGTACCGGACGCCGGCGGGGGCGGAGGGCGCGGGAGTGCCGCTGGCGCTCACTGCCGAGTCGGGAGGCTTCTGGTTCTTCTCGCCCGACAATCTCGAAGTCGTGCTGAAGCTGCTCGACGGCTGCGGAACGAATGGCAACTACTGGGTCTACTCCGCCGGTCTGACCGATCTCGAAGTGACGATCGGATTGATCGATACCTGGAGCGGGCAGACCTGGGTCTTTGACAACGACCAGGCGACGCCGTTTCCGCCGGTCGGGGAGATCACCTCGCTTCCGGTCTGCAACGCGTTACCGAAGGCGGCTGCGCTCTCGGCGGCGACAGTCTCGGCAGGTCCGCCCTTGCCGCCGTCGCCCAGTCACTGGACCGACTCCACGTTCACGGGTCTTGCCGCCGACTCCGAAGGTACCTGCGTCGCCGATGCGACCCACCTCTGTCTGCAAAGCAATCGCTTCCGCGTTTCGGCACGTTTTGCGACGCCAGGAGGCGAATTGCGCGACGCCCGAGTGGTTCCCCTCGGAACCGACAGCGGAGCACTGTGGTTCTTCTGGCCGGCGAATCTGGAACTCTTCGTCAAGGTGCTCGACGCCTGCGGCCTGGCCAATTTCGAGAGCTTCTGGGTCTACGCCGCTGGGCTGACCGATCTCGAAGTCGAACTTACGGTCGTAGACACGCAAAGCGGCGAATCCAGGACTTACCGCAACCCGCAGCGTCGACCCTTCCCAGCGGTCCTCGACTCACAAGCATTCCACACCTGTGACTCGCCGTAGCATTCGCTGCGCAGATCCAGGCTTCGAAGCGGCCCTGGTGGGGCGGACCTCTAAAGCTACAGCCGCTCCGTCTCGAACGTATCGCACTGGTCGGGGTCGCCGGTCGAGAGGCCCTGGCGCAGCCAGCGGACGCGCATCTCGGACGAGCCGTGGGTCCACGACTCCGGACGGACGCGCCCCGCGCTCTGATGCTGCATCATGTCGTCGCCAATCGCCGCCGCGGCCTTGAGCCCCTCTTCGACGTCGCCGGATTCCAGCAGGTTGCGGGTCCGGTTGGCGTGGTTTCCCCAGACGCCGGCGAGGCAGTCGGCCTGGAGCTCCATGCGCACCGAGAGCGCGTTCGCCTGCGCTTCGCCGGCGCGCTGCTGCGCCGCGGTGACCTGGTCGGCGATGCCCAGGAGCTGCTGGACGTGATGACCGACCTCGTGCGCGATGACGTAGGCCTGGGCAAAATCGCCCGGCGCTGCGAATCGCCGGTCGAGGAGATCGAAGAAACCGAGATCGAGATAGACCTTCTGATCCTGGGGACAGTAGAACGGACCGACCGCTGCCGAGGCGGTGCCGCAAGCCGAGGCGACGGCCTCGGAGAACAGGACCAGGGTCGGGGCGCGGTAGCTCTGGCCCTGGGCCCGGAAGATCTCCGTCCAGGCATCTTCCGTCGAGGCGAGGACCGTGGCCGCGAACTGCCCCTGCTCGTCGCTGGGTGCGCCGGTGGGAGCCTGGGGGGCGTTCGGATCGACCGTCGCCTGGCCGCCGCCGATCGCGTCGAGCAGTTGCTGCGGATCCTGACCGGTAAAAAGTGCAAAGAGCAGCACCAAGAGTGCCGCGCCGCCACCGATCGCCATTCCGCCGCGCGCCGGAGTCATGCCGCGCCGGTCTTCCATCCTGTCGCTCTGCCGTTCGCCGCGCCATTTCATCGCCGTTCTCCTTGACTCCGCCGCTGTCTTCGCTGCGATTCAATGCGAATTCTACGCCCGCTTCGCGGCCCCGACCGCCTGGGGACGGGTGGAGGTGAAAGAATGGCGCAATGTCTGTCAGACCCCTGCTTTCCGAGCGCCTCCCCGCGCATCCCGGCGCCTCCGCGGAGGAGCTCCTCGACCGTTTCGTCACCTGGGCGGCCGACGCCGGCTTCACCCTTTACGCCCATCAGGAGGAGGCGCTGCTCGAGGTTTTCGCCGGCAAGCACGTGATCCTCAACACGCCGACAGGTTCCGGCAAGTCGATGGTGGCGCTGGGGCTGCACTTCAAAGCGCTCGCCGAAGGCCGTATCTCCTTCTATACCAGCCCGATCAAGGCGCTCGCCTCGGAGAAGTTCTTCTCGCTCTGCGACGAGCTCGGGGCCGACCGGGTCGGCATGTTGACGGGCGACGCCTCGATCAACCCGGAAGCGAAGCTCCTCTGCTGCACCGCCGAGGTGTTGGCGAACATGGCGCTCCGCCAGGGCTCGCAGGTCGACGCCGCGGACGTGGTGATGGACGAGTTCCACTACTACTCGGACGCGGAGCGCGGCTGGGCATGGCAAGTGCCGCTGATCGAGCTGCGGTCGACGCGCTTTCTTCTCATGTCGGCAACGCTCGGCGACATGACCGGCATCGGACAGAAACTCGAGGCGGCGACCGGACGACCACTCGCCAACATCACCTCCGCGGTGCGCCCGGTTCCGCTCGACTTCGAGTGGCGGGAGACTCCTCTCCACGAAACGATCGAAGAGCTGTTGCGGCGCAAGCTGGCGCCGGTCTACGTCGTCTCGTTCACTCAGAGAGACTGCGCCGAGCTCGCGCAGGCGCTGACCTCGACGCCGCTCACCAGCCGCGAGGAGCGCGAGGCGATCCGGGCAGCGATCGGCGACTTCCGCTTCGACACGCCCTACGGCAAGGAGATCCGCCGCTACGTCTCGTTCGGCGTCGGTCTCCACCACGCCGGCCTGCTGCCCAAGTATCGGCTCCTGGTCGAGCAGCTCTCGCAACAGGGGATGCTCAAGGTGATCTGCGGCACCGACACGCTCGGCGTGGG
>JANNGS010000019.1:0-10629 GCA_031403995.1 Thermoanaerobaculia bacterium | reverse complement strand
GTCGGAACGCAGGATCGTCCCGGAGTCTCCCACCGCGAAGACGTCGCTCCCGCTTCTGCCCCACACGCCCGAGAGCCAGTGGGTCGTGCCACTGCTCATCGCCGACCAGCTGACGCCGTCGAAATGCAGGATCGTCCCGGATTCACCCACCGCGAAGACGTTGCTCCCGCTGCTGCCCCACACACCGTAGAGGGAGTTGGGCGCACCGCTGCTCATCGCCGACCAGCTGACGCCGTCGGAATGCAGGATCGCCCCCCCACCCCCCACCGCGAAGACGTTGCTCCCGCTGCTGCCCCACACGCCCAGGAGCCAGTCGGTCGTGCCACTGCTCATCGCCGACCAGCTCTCGCCGTCGGAGTGCAGGATCGTCCCGGATTCACCCACCGCGAAGACGTTGCTCCAGCTGCTGCCCCAAACGCCCCAAAAGTGGCTGATCGTGCCGCTGTTCATCACCGACCAGCTGAGGCCGTCGTAGTGCAGGAGCGCCCCGTTTTGACCCACCGCGAAGACGTCGCTCCCGCTGCTCGCCCACACGCCGTAGAGGGCGTTGGTCGATTCGCTGCTCATCGCCGACCAACTGAGGCCGTCGGAATGCAGGATCGCCCCCCCACTGTCCACCGCGAAAACGTCGCTCCCGCTGCTGCCCGAAACGCTGTAGATGTAGTTGGTCGTTCCGCTGCTCATCGGCGACCAGCTGAGGCCGTCGTAGTGCAGGATCGTCCCGGAGTCCCCCACCGCGAAGACGTTGCTCGCGCTGCTCCCCCACACGCCCCGGAAGAAGGTGTTCGTGCCGCCGCTCATCTCCGACCAGCTGAGGCCGTCGTAGTGCAGGATCACCCCGCTTCCCACCGCGAAGACGTCGTTCCCGCCGCTACCCCAGACGCTCCAGAGGGAGAGGGTCGTGCCGCTGCTCATCGCCGACCAGCTGTTGCCGTCGAAATGCAGGATCGTCCCCCCGGCACCCACCGCGAAGACGTTGCTCCCGCTGCTGCCCCACACGCCGTAGAGGTGGTTGCTTGTGCCGCTGCTCATCGCCGACCAGCTGAGGCCGTCGGAATGCAGGATCGTCCCCCCGGTACCTACCGCGAAGACGTTGCTCCCGCTGCTGCCCCAGACGCCGACGAGGGTCTGGGTCGTGCCGCTGCTCATCGCCGACCAGCCGCTGCCGTCGGAATGCAGGATCGTCCCGGCTTGACCTACCGCGAAGACGTCGCTCCCGCTGCTGCCCCACACGCCAGGAAGGGAATTCCCCTGGGGCAGCGGGTTCTCCCAGATCCAATCGGCCGCTTGGGCAGCCGTGCTCGCGAACCCGCAGAGCAGAAGGAACAGGACCGGAGCTACAGCTCGGCGAGAACGCGAAGACATGCTGAGGGTGATCTCCTCCCCATCCAAGGGGAACGCAATGCTCGGGGAAGTGAAAGGTGCCACCGGAAGTCTACTCCCGTGCCAGAGCCGGACCCGCACCCACACCGGGTAGGCAGGCGGGTGACCGGCGGCGGCCGCGGCTGGCACCTGTTCGGCAGGCGCCTGATCCACCCACCTGGTCCGCATTGAGACGAGGCCGGTCGCAAACGAGAGTTCCTGAGCCTGAGTCAACACCCGCAGGGGTGGACCAAACTGGGCCCGCGGTCGACTAGCATTTGAGTACATTCACCAGCTAGCTGACTTGGGTGGCCGCTGCCGCCATTCCGGAGGGTTCCGCCATGCTCAAACATTGCTTGTGTGCCTGTTGTGTCGTCCTCTCGGTCCCGGCGGGCGCCGGGGTCCTCGTCGACCCAGGCGGCATCATCGAGTCCATCGTCGCCGACCCGGTGCGCAACGTCTTCTACGCCAGCCTCGAGACCAACGAGGTCGTGATCGTCAGCACGGCCGGTTCCGTTTCGAATCGGGTGACGGTTTCCGGCAACCCGGACGCTCTGGCGGTGGCGCGCGATGGTACCGCCCTCTATGTGGCACTGGAGGACACCCACGACGTGGCGGTCTACGACCTGCCCGGCCTCACCTTCCGTACCAACTACGACCTCTCGGCGGCGTCAGCGGGCCCAACCGGCCTGGTGGAGAAGGCGGGCCGTCTCTACGCGCTGATGAACAGCGGCCTTTCGATCGTCGACACGACCAACGGCGCCGAGCTCTACTTCGGAGAGCCGCCGGGAGGCCCTTCGTCGTATTACTCCGCCACGGTGGCGGCGCTGAGCCCGAACGGGCAGTTGCTCTACACCCTGAACGCCGGCGTGAGCCCCGCCTCCCTCTTCGTGTTCGATGTCTCCACGGACTCCCCTTTCTTCGTCGGCGAGGACTGTTGCCATGGCTGCATCGGGAGCAACGGCAAGCAGGTAGCGCTATCGCCGGATGGGTCGAGAGCCTACGTCGCGACCGGATCCCCTTACTACATCCAGGTGCTCTCGACGACGCCGCTTCTGCACGCCGAGGCGGCCGCCGCCACCGGGCCCTACCCGAACTCGGTCGCGGTATCGGCCGACGGAGCACGCCTCTTTGTGGGGTACCACGACAACGAGTTCGCGGTCGTGCGCACGTCGGACTGGCTCCCCTTCCACGTCGGCCCGCTTCAGGGCAGTGTGGCCGCCAGGGGGCTGGCGCTCTCGTCCGATGGGTCGACCCTCGCCGCGGCCATCGAGTATCTAGGGTCCCAGCCGAACCGCGTCGAGCTTATCGGGGTCGCTTCCCTGGCGGCGAATCGGGGCGGCCTGCGGGTGAGACCGTTGGATGCGCCCACGGGCGTGCCGATCGGCTGGGCCTCTCTTGGCTCCACTCCCAACGCGGGCACGAGCACCTACGTCGATATTCGCGGCGGATACCTCGGCCGCGCTCCACTCCCGGCCGGTGCAGCCCAGGCGAACTTGACCGCGGGGGGTCACGCCGGGCAGAACTTCAACACCAGCGTCGTCGCCGGCACCTGGACGAATCTGGGGGACGTCTCCCTGGCGCGCAACGGGACCCTGCCGGCGCCCAACAATGTCTGCGTGAGTCCGGCCGCATTCATCGGCGGCACGACCTCGGTCGAGGTCCATGGCCTCGGCTTCCTTCCCGAGCCCGGCCTGACTCTCACATCCTACGATCCGGGAATCGTCGTGGACACCTACGAGTTCGTAAACTGGGCGACGATCCGGGCCACGCTCTCCGTCGATGCCGCCGAGCTTCCGGGAGTTGTCTTCGCGGCCAGAGTCACGAATTCTGACGGGCAATTCGGCCTTGGAAGCTTCCTCTTGAAGGACAACCTCTTCGCGGACGGATTCGAAACGGGCGATGCGCTGCGTTGGTCGTCCTCGATACCGTAGACCCCGGGCAGGAACGATCCGTCGCTTGTGCGGGGGTCCATGTTGGTGAGTCCGTCAACCGACTTTGGAGGGGCCGATTGAGAACCCATGTCGTTTTCGCTGCAGGGCCGCTGGGTGCACTTCTGCTTGCAGGAACGGCTTTCGCGGCCAGCGTAATGCTGGACTCGCGCCCATGGAACGTCGGGTACGACGCTTCCGACGACCGACAGCACGTGACTGAATTCGTTCTGGATGGCCAGGTGGTCGAGAATTGGAACGAGCTCTTCACGCGCCAGATCCTGTTCGATTCAGACGGGAAGGTCCCGATGGACAAACTCGTGGAGCTGACGCGGGCTGGCTTCGGTGCAGACTGCAAGAACTTCAAGTGGTCGGTGCTGCGGCAATCAGACTCGGAGGCCCTCTACGCCTGGTCCCACAGCGGATGCACCGGCCACCCGCCGCAGCACGAGATATCGCGTCTCTCCAGATCTCCTGCAGGCCTCTGTCGTTGGGCGTACACCTCGAAGCGCGTCCCACTCGCCGAATCGGATGTGACCAAGTATGTGGCGATCGTGGAAAAACTCTCATGTGACTAGGAGCGGACGCCGGGTAGCGCGCCATCCGCCCCCTCGCCGTACACCAGATCCACCGGCTCGCTTCGGTGCCCAGTTAACGAGACGAGAGCCACCTCAATTGCGGGACCCGTTGTGGATCAAGATTCGGGGAGGAAAGCCGAATAGGCCTACAGGAGTAATTTAGTCTTCCCTTTCCTCGATTATCGCGAACTTCCCGCCGAGTGGTTCGTTGAAGTAGAGGTCAAAAGCAATTCGCTTCTCAGTGTGATGTATCGAGCGGCTGCCCACTACGCTGTAGGAGATTACGTAGGACAGCACACCCTTCAGGGGCTCCGACGTCAGGGGCACATTCCTCACAGGGTCGCAGCGGTAGGTCGCGTCCCGCCCCGCGTACACGAATCCATCCCGGCTCAAGTAGATCTGTTGGTTCACCTGACCATTGATCTCCACACCAATACTCTCGACGTGGTACTTCAGGAGGCGCGCGGAGAGGCTCTTAAAGTGAACCAGCAACTGGGGACTTGCAAAATCACCTGTGCGGTTGAGCTCTCCGCTGAAGGATTCGAAAGCCAGCTGGCCAGCCTCGCGCCCGACTTTGTTCTCGAGATATTGATCATGCCAAGCGCTGTAGAACGCCATGGCGAGGAACAGCCCTGCAAGCGCCAGCGCGATGGCCCGGGGAATCTGCCGGTCTCTCCAGGCGAACCATAGCGCTACGAACGCCACTACCAAACCTCCCGTCAGGTACCCAGCCCAGCTGTTCAGAACATCGCGAATGAAGATGAATACATCCGGCATGGTGGCTCCACAAGAGAAATTCAATATCTATTGGCACGGAGACTTTGGTGAAACTGAACTCATCGCAGTCGCATCAGAATAGCGCCGCTAGGAATCAGCGGCGCAGCTAGTCAACAGGTTCCCTCGCCGAGCCTTCTTTGGTCTGCCGAACGCGTCGGCTGCGCTCGCCGGCTTCATGCAGAGCCCGGCCAAGCCTGTCCTCTTGCGCTACCGCACTCCGCTCACCCTAAGCAGCTGCCCCCGCCCCCGTGTGTCTGATCATCATCCTCGGCGTTGCGCTTGAGTCAGGCCGCGCGCGCCCCGAGAGCTGAAGGTCGGCCTGCGACCGACTCCGACTAGCCGAAGGGCGTTCGTTCCTCTAGAGGCTCAATGCGCAGAAAGACTCCGAAGTCGGCGCGAATTCTGGCAATCGCGCCCTGATCCGCTTCGATCTGGATGCGGTGTGGAGAAACTGTCGAGGCGGCAGAAACGCCAGGCAACTGGCACACGCGTGTCAGCCAATTCGCGGGGACTGTTTCGCGCAACCCCCGCCGGACAGCGAGGACATAGGTGGCGGAATCACCAACCATCTCGCTCTGATCGTACCCCCTTCGGGGTCCTCTGACGAGCTCAGTCCAGGCTTGGCACCCCGTAACCCTCGAACTCGGCATTGAGCCCGATCTCGCGGCAGGCTTTGCTCAGGATCGAACGCGCCTTGGTGGCGCGGCTCGAGTCGCGCGGGAGGTTGCGGTAGTCAGAGTCGGCAGCGAGCAGGACGGCGAGTGCGCCGCAGACAGCAGGGCAGGCCATGGAGGTGCCGGACATCTCGGCCCGCGGGCCGGATAGGCCGTGGCGTTCGGGAACGTTCGACACGATACCGACGCCCGGACCGGCGCCGTCGATCTCCGGGCCGTAGCAGCTGAAGCCAGCCAGGTAGAGGTTCTCGTCGCCGAAGCGGTCGGCGAACTGCGGCACGTCGAGGTTCGCAGAAGCGTCCGCCGGCCCCCAACCCGCGGATCCCAGCGCAGAGACCGCCACGGCGACGTCATAGCTCGCCGGGTAGGAGACCGGGCCGCCGTCGTTGCCAGCAGCGCAAATCGAGAGTGTGCCGCGCTCGAAGGCGTCGATCATTGCGTCGCGCTCGATCTCCGACGGCGCCGTGCTCCCCAGGCTGAGATTGATCAGGTCGCAATGGTGCAACTTCGAGAGTGCGTCGATCGCGTTCGATACGTCCGCCTGGCTTGCGCCGTTTCCCGGAGGAAAGACCCGAGCCGCGTAAAGATTGCAACCGGGTGACACGCCCTGGTTCCAGATGCCGGTCGCCCGCCCACCGATGATGCCGGAGACGTGCGTGCCGTGACTGTCGACATCGGCCCCGGCCCCTGGATAGTGCCCCCCACCGATGAACGCCCCAGCGTCCACGTGGTGAACGAGGCCCGAGTTCGGTCCGCAGCCGGTATCGCAGACCCCGACGCGTATCGCTGCGCCCCGCGATTCATCGGCCGCATCGAGCCGCAAGACTTCGTGCCACCAAGGATTGAAGGGCCCGGCCGGGAGCCGCTCGCATTCGACGATGAGCGGGCTCCTCGCCCCGAGAACGACCGTCCCCCAGGCGTTCGCGTAAGGCGAGACGAGCACCGCTGCTGGCAGCCAGTAAGAACTGTGATCGAAGGTGACCGCCCCGGTCAGATCGGTCTCGCCAGTGAGGGCCGTGCGGTTCGAGCCACTTCCCTGCAAGAAGAGATAGACCGTGGCATGCGCCAGCGGTGCTCCGGCCGAAAGGGCCTGGAGGATGAAGGTGCGACCGATACCTGCGGGAGCTGCGGCGTGAACGCCCGCACCCTGGAACGCTCGAAACTGGGGAGGGAAGACCGTCGAAGGCCAGCGCAGCAATTCCGGCTCAATGATCACATCCGAACCGGACCCGGCGGCAACGGCAACGATCCCGGCCAACTGGCCGGGGTCCGCTTCGAACACCACGGTCCGTCGAGCCAGATCGTCCATTGGCCGGTTGTCAAAGAGCACGTTGGTCGCCGAAAGACTTGCCACCCGGTCGATGGAATAAGCCATCGCGGCCCGCGACGCGAGTTTCTCTGCGGAGCGGAATCGCCCAGCGCGGCGATGACTCATCACGTATCTCGGCATCCTCGACTCCCCTGCTGCATTTCTGCGTTGGCCTTCAGCGCCGGCGGCGCGCCTCTTCGAGCGCCTGCTCGGCTTCGAGGAGGGAGAGCCGCTTCTGGGTCTCGAGCACGCGCTTCTCGAGCTCGGCGATCGCGACCCGATGCTCGGCGGTGGCTTCGGCCGTGCGAAGGGCAACCTGGGCCTCGAGGAGCTTGAGCTCCGAGTCGAGCTTCTGTCGGGCGACCAAATCGTCGAAGCTGCCCGATGCGCCCAGCAGCTCCGCTCGGGCGTCGAGCTCCTCCTTCTGCGCTTCGAGGTCGGCAATCTTGTCGTTCAGCCCGTCGAGCGCCAGTTCGCGCCGGGATTCCTCGATCGAGACGCGCTTCTTGAGCGTGGAGTCGTACTCATCTCGGAAGCCCTGTGCCGACGCGGCGGCCGCCTGGGCGAAGCCTGCGACCGAGCTCGAGCCGGAGGTGTCGAACCTCCTCGGGCGCCCACGCGGATCGAACTCGATGGCGAGCGAACGATCCGAGAAGACCCTGGCCTCGAGGGGGAGAGTGCGGACGGGTGAATTCGGGTGCAGCACGTCGATGACACCATCGAAGGAGACCTCCGCAACGGCGCCCTTATCGGGGTCCTCGCCGGAGGTCGGCTTGCACGCCCTCGCGTCATTCCCAATGACCGTCGTCGGGTCGGCGTCACCCACGAGCGTCCAGATCCGCAAGCGCACCGGCACCGCTTGGCGCCATGCGATCGCCGAAACCGGATCATCCAGCTTCACCTCGGTGCTGGAGAGTTCTGGTGGCGCTGGCGCACCATCCAGGGTAGCCACCACCCCAGTGCGCTTGAAAACGTCGAGCATCTCTCTCCAGTTTCCCGCCTGAAGGGAGTGCTGCACGGCCTCGCGCGAAACCTTGACCCCTTCCCCGAGCGACCGCATAGCTCCCGCTGGCGGCAAGCGGTCGAGCGCCAGGAGTTCACGGAAGGCCGTGCTCTTGACCGTCTGCCCCAAGCAACGGGCCTTGGCGAATCTGTCGAACAGGGTAGTCAGGGTTGCCCGTCGCTGCGCCTCGACGGCCTCGGCGTAGGCGACCTCTTGGCGATAGCTCTGGAGCTTCCTGTTGATTTCCGTAAGCTCCGCCCCGGAGGATCCGGGAACCTGTTCAGCGAGGAGGTCGCGCTTGATTCGCTTCCCTTCCACATTCGCAGTCGCGTCGCGCAACATGGTAAACGCCGGGCATCCCGCCGGGTCGAGGCGGACAAATGCCTCCAGCTCGACTGGCAAATCCTGAGCGTCAGGGCATTCGATGGCCGGCGAAGTGACGAGGGCTTCGATCGCATGGGCCGATCCCGAAACCTGCTGAATAGAGACCACGTCGTCCAAGACGAAAGCGCCGGCACCCGCAACGGGCGCGAACCCGGCGACAACGCCCGCGAACCTGGCGACCGCCAGCAGGAAGTCGCCGCCCCGGCCTTCGGCCGAAGCATTGATCCCCGCAAGCAAGCCGGCATCCGTCAGTTCCACCGTCGCATCCACATCCGACCAGGTGGTCTTCGGGACCCGCAATTGTCGCTGCGCAGCCGAGTCCGCAACGGTCTTCAGGGCCACGCCCCCGACCCTCTCGACCGTCACAGACCTCGAGAACTTCCAGGCCACCGGCCCTTCCGGACCTGCCAGCATCTCCTTTTCCACTGTTCCAACCGTGGTCGTGGTCACTGAGACCTCGAGCTCAGGGAGATCGACAGCGAGAAAGTAGGGAATGTCCTGCGCCGGCCTCGCCGCGACAAGCCCGCTCGCCTGCGCAATCCAGATCACTCCGGTCAGGGCAGCCAGACGGCAGCACGTTCGGGCGCGCGCGCCCGACTGTTCGAGGCCCCTGAACGCGCCACCCGTCGGCACATCTCCCCCTGACCGGCATGCAACCATCGCCCCTCCCCTTTCGCTCATCCGTCGCGGGAAGCTAGAAATGCGCTGACCGCGCTCAAGTTGCTTCGCTGAAAATCAAGCTAGCACGGAGAACACAGGCGCCAAGCACGAGTCAAAGTGCCCGGTTCCAGGGCGCACCAGTCAGGGGAAGTGAAGCGACCACAGAGCGCTCCGATGTCGACCTTGAAGATCTCTGCCCAGGTCACCGAGAGGAACTAAGATTCACTTCTTGAACCGCCACCTACGCCATGACCGTTCAGCGTTGCTGTACGCGCCACCCACTGACGATCCGACAGGCGCGCGTCGCCGCCGCTGCCTCTCGATCCTCAGCCTCCGATCCGCCCGGAGTCTCTACCACTTGCTTGCAGACACTGGAGCAGTCGGGGAGACGGTTGGCAGGCAGTTGCGCTGGAAGCTACGAGAGCTTGCGGCAGGAATGGGCGTGCGCATGGTCATCTCGGGGGTGCCACATGAGGCCCGCGGGTGCGCTGAAGTCAACTAGCCCTCTGAGTGGGGCCGCTCCCCGAACTGTGCCCCGGCGATCCAGGAGGGGGCCGTAACCGCGAGGGCGCCTGAATTCGGCGCAACCCCCGGCCACCTCTGCAAGAATGGGTGCCCATGTTCGAGCAAGCCTTCCGCAACATCGACGACGTCCTCCGCAAGGAGGCGGGCTGCACGACGGAGCTCGACTACACGGAGCAGTCGTCCTGGCTGCTGTTTCTCAAGTATCTCGACGGGCTGGAACAGGACCTCTCGGCCGAAGCCGCGCTCAAGGGGAAGCCGTACACCTTCATCCTCGACAAGCCCTACCGCTGGGAGTCCTGGGCGGCCCCCAAGGACAAGCACGGCAAGCTCGACCACAACAAGGCGCTGACCGGCGACGACCTCTGCGATTTCGTCGACGAGAAGCTCTTCCCCTACCTGCAGAAGATGAAGCAGAAGGCGGCCGGCTCGAACACAAGCGAGTACAAGATCGGCGAGATCTTCGGCGAGATCAAGAACAAGATCCAGAGCGGCTACAACCTGCGCGAGATCATCGATCACATCGACGAGCTTCGTTTCCGCTCGCAGACGGAGAAGCACGAGCTCTCGCACCTCTACGAGGCGAAGATCCGCAACATGGGGAACGCCGGCCGGAACGGCGGCGAGTACTACACCCCGCGGCCGCTCATCCGCGCGATCATCCAGGTGGTGAAGCCGCAGATCGGCGAGCGCATCTACGACGGCGCCTGCGGGTCCGCCGGTTTCCTGTGCGAGTCGTACATCTACATGACGTCGCAGGTGAAGCTCACCACCAAGGACGTCGCGGCGCTCCAGTCGAAGACGTTCTACGGTAAGGAGAAGAAGTCGCTCGCCTACGTGATCGCGATCATGAACATGATCCTGCACGGGATCGAGGCGCCGAACATCCTGCACACCAACACGCTGGCGGAGAACCTCGCCGACATCCAGGAGAAGGACCGCTACGACGTAGTGCTGGCGAATCCCCCCTTCGGCGGCAAGGAACGGCCGGAGGTGCAGCAGAACTTCCCCATCCGCACGGGCGAGACCGCCTTCCTCTTCCTGCAGCACTTCATCAAGAGCCTGAAAGCCGGCGGCCGCGCCGGCATCGTGATCAAGAACACTTTTCTCTCGAACACCGACAACGCTTCCGTCAGCCTGCGGAAGCTCCTGCTGGAGAGCTGCAACCTCCACACCGTCCTCGACTGCCCCGGCGGCACCTTCCAGGGCGCGGGAGTCAAGACTGTGGTGCTCTTCTTCGAGAAGGGGAAGCCCACCCGCAAGATCTGGTACTACCAGCTCGACCCCGGCCGCAATCTCGGCAAGACCAACCCCCTCAACGACGCCGACCTCGCCGAGTTCGTGGAGCTGCAGAAGACCAAGGCCGACTCGCCCAAGAGCTGGAGCGTGGACGCCAGGAGCATCGACAAGGCGACGTTCGATCTCTCGG
>JANNGS010000018.1:0-196589 GCA_031403995.1 Thermoanaerobaculia bacterium | reverse complement strand
GGATGTCCTGCCGAAACCCAACGACCTTCTCTCTGCTAACCTCTTCCACGGCGTAATCCTCCTTCGCGGGAAACCGCGATGTGCTTTGGTCAGCAGGAGGTTACGCCACTTTCTTTTTCCACAGGATTCGGGACGGATCCTCGCGGAACTTGGGCTAGTAACGCGCAAGGCCGTCACTATGGATTTCGCACGTTTGGCGACTACTTTACTCCTCGGCAACTCGTGGCACTGACGACATTCTCGGACCTGGCGCAGGAGGCCCGCGAAAAAGTGAAGAGCGCAGCCCTGGCCGCGCATTTGGCCGACGACGGCAAGCCTCTTTGCGACGGGGGTGCGGGCACAAGTGCCTATTCGGACGCCGTCGGAGTGTATCTAGCATTTGCTGTAAGCAAGGCCGCCGACCGAAACACATCTCTTTGCGTTTGGGAACAGAGAATGGATCGTCTGCGCGGGACTTTTGGCAGACAGGCCATGCCAATGGTTTGGGACTATGTAGAGACGAATCCATTTGCAGGTGCTGGCGGGGATATTTACGGTACCGTGCACTCGCTATGCGAGGTCCTCGACAAGTTTGTAGAGGGCATTCCTGGTTGCGCAGCGCAGGGAGATGCGCAGGCGCAATCGATCAGCAAGGATCGAGTGGTTTCGACAGATCCGCCCTACTACGACAACATCGGATACGCGGATCTGTCGGACTTCTTCTATGTGTGGCTTCGGCGCACGCTCAAGCCCGTCTTCCCTGATCTGTTCTCTACGCTCGCTGTTCCCAAGGCCGAGGAGCTTGTAGCTACTTCCTACCGGCATGGCAGCAAGGAGAAGGCGGAGTCTTTTTTTCTGGGTGGCATGACACAAGCGATGCACCGCCTCTCGGAGCAAGCCCATCCGGCCTTCCCAGTCACCATCTACTACGCATTCAAGCAAGCAGAAAGCGATGGAGCCGACGGCACGACAAATACTGGCTGGGACACGTTCTTGGCCGCAGTCATCGAGGCAGGCTTCAGCCTCAGTGGCACCTGGCCGATGAGGTCCGAGCTGGCAACGCGCAATATTGGGCGGGGCAGCAATGCGCTCGCATCGAGCATCATCCTCGTATGTCGCCGGCTCGCACTTGATGCACAGCCTGCGACTCGCCGAGAATTCGTGGCTGCGCTCAAGGCAGAGCTACCAGCAGCTCTCGCGCACCTGCAGCGTGGGAACATCGCTCCGGTGGACCTCTCGCAGGCTGCGATTGGCCCAGGCATGGCGGTCTACACGCGATACTCCAAAGTTCTCGACGCCGAGGGCAAGTCGCTCTTGGTGCGAGAGGCGCTTGCACTTATCAACCAGACGCTCGACGAGGCGATGGCCGAACAAGAGGGCGACTTCGACGCTGACAGCCGCTGGGCGCTGACCTGGTTCGAGCAGTCAGGCTTCGACGAGGGTGAGTACGGCGTGGCCGAGCAGCTCTCCAAGTCAAAGAACACCAGCGTGCAGGGGATGGTCGACGCGGGAATCCTCAAGTCCAAGGGCGGGAGAGTGCGGCTCCTCAAACCCTTCGAGCTGCCCGCAGACTGGGATCCAGCGACTGATGACCGGCGGAGCGCTTGGGAAGCGGTGCACCACCTCTTGCGTGTGCTCGACGCGGGTGGTGAAGGCGCTGCAGCGGAACTTCAAGCGAAGCTCGGCCCCCAGGCCGAAATTGCTCGCGAGCTCGCCTACCGGCTCTTTACTATCTGTGAACGGAAGAAGCGAGCTCCTGAGGCATTGGCATACAACGCGCTGGTGCAGAGCTGGCCAGAAATCACTCGGCTAGGCCAAACAGTACCCGACGAGCAGACCTCTCAAGGGACCCTCTTCCCTTAGCTTCCCCCATGGCCTTTCGTACCATTCCGCTCGAAAAAATACGAAGGGACCTCGACGATCTCGTCACCATCCTAACGGATTGGGGACTCATTCAGCCCGGGGATCGCCTCCGCGAGCTGATCTCCCGATTCGACGAAATCCATCGACAAGTTCAACAAGGAACTGCCAAGCAACTCGAGTCCAGGCCGGACTTCGAAGATCTGGTCTGGGCGAGCGTCGAATCGATCGAATTTGCGGAGACGTACGCAGGTCTTGTGCCCATGAACCCGAAAGAGCTAGCTCCGTTGTTTGAGAAGGTCCTCGAGGGTCCTCTTCATCCCGGTGCTGAACTGGCAGGGACAACCGCGGAGGGGAGAAACACAATGTTCCAACTTCGGCTAGGCGCTGGGCTGCGGGGTGCGGGTGGCGAGATCAAGTTCGAGGAACCATCGGATGTAAATCTTAACCTGGCCACGGGGTGCCTACTCATCGAATGCAAGCGGCCATTCAAGGGTCAGAATATTCGCTCCAACATCGAAAAGGCTCGAGCGCAGCTGAAGAAGAATCTGGACCGAGCTGCTCCTGGGACAGGTGGGGTCGTAGCAATCTCGCTCTCGAAGGTGCTCAACAGTGGAAGTCGACTCTTCGTCGCCGATGACCCGTCAGGGTTTCGCAGACTCCAGCAGGAACTCATTGATGCCCATAAGGAGAATTCTTCGGACTATGACTCGCTCGTTGACTTGCGCCTTACTGGGATTCTCTATCACATGTATACGCCAGCACTCGTGCGCGATCCGAGGTTGATTACCAAGGCCGAGCAGGCTGTCGTTTACCTCAGTGGGCCAGCAGTCCAGACAATTTGGCCCATTGCGCGCTCAGAAGAAATCTCGACCCTCTTGAAGCGCGCGCTCTCGCCGGAGGTCGAGTGAGGATTCGAGATTGGCGACGGCCTCTGCGGAGAGGAGGCACCATGACAGCATTGAGTTTGGCGCAACTGATTGATGAGGTTCGTCCTCTGATAGCTAGCGCAGCGGTCGTATTCACAGAGGAGATGGCCTAGATGGCGATCACTAACCATGAGCGGGTCGGTAAGGCTCTTGATCTCCTAAAGGACGGCTTGCGGCCGTTCGTGGAGCGCGAGCTGAAGGCGCAGCATGCTCAACAGTGGTTCGAGCAGGTGCGGAGTGCGGTGGGGCCGGCTCAGGAGAGGCTATTTCTGAATGAGAGCGAGCCGCCTTGGGATGCCGCATCGCTGCTCGCTGTGATGTGGAATCAGTGGAATCTCGTCTTCAAGAAGACCCTGGGCCAGGCGGAGCGGACGCTGGTTTCGGAGCTCCGGGATGTGCGGAACGCTTGGGCGCATCAGAAGGTGTTCTCGGGGGATGACGCCTATCGTGCGCTCGACTCCGTCGCTCGTCTGCTGAGCGCGGTTTCAGCTCCCGAGGCTGCCGAGATCGAGAAGATGAGGATGGAGTTGCTGCGTGTACGGTTTGACGAGCAGGCGCGGACCGAGCGCAGGAAGGGCGGCGGTACGGCGATCGAGAGTCAGGTGACGGGGTCGCTCAAGCCGTGGCGCGAGGTTGTCAATCCGCACAAGGACGTTGCGAGTGGCCACTTCACTCAAGCCGAGTTCGCGGCCGACCTCTGGCAGGTGCACAAGGGAGAGGGGAGCGACGAGTACAAGGATCCGGCGGAGTTCTTTCGGCGGACCTACCTCACCGCGAGCCTGAATCAGCTTCTCCTTGGAGCCGTTCATCGGCTCTCCGGTGGCTCTGGGGATCCTGTCGTCCAGCTCCAGACCAACTTCGGCGGTGGCAAGACGCACTCGATGCTCGCCCTCTACCACCTCTTCTCCGGCGCCAAGCCTGAGAACCTGCTGGGTGTCGAAGCCATCCTCAAAGATGCGGAGGTCGAGAAACTGCCCAAGGTCCATCGCGTCGTGCTGGTCGGCAACAAGATCTCCCCCGGGAGCCCGGAGGTCAAGGCCGATGGCACCGTCGTCCACACGCTTTGGGGTGAGCTCGCCTGGCAGCTTGGAGGGAAGAAGGCGTACGAGCGCTTCCGGCTCGATGACGAGCGTGCCACGAGCCCCGGCGACAAGCTGCGCGACCTCTTCAACGAGCACGCGCCGTGCCTCATTCTGATTGACGAGTGGGTTGCCTACGCGCGCCAACTCCACGACGCCTCCGACCTGCCGGCGGGAAGTTTCGAGACCCACTTCACCTTCGCCCAGGTACTGACCGAATCGGCCAAGTCGGCCAAGAAGTGTTTGCTGGTCATCAGCCTGCCGGCATCCGACACCACAGGTTCCCCGCACGCCGTGGCCGACGATGTCGAGGTCGGAGGCGAGCGCGGACGGGCGGCGCTCGATCGCCTACGGAACGCCGTCGGGCGGGTCGAGGCTTCTTGGCGGCCGGCGAGTGCCGAAGAGGGTTTCGAGATCGTGCGCCGGCGTCTTTTCGAGCCGCTCGTCGAGAGAGAGCAGTTCGTGGCGCGAGATTCGGTCACGCGAGCTTTCAGTGATCTCTACAAGACGCAGGAACAGGAATTCCCGAACGAATGCCGCAAGGCCGACTACGAAGCGCGGATGAAAGCGGCCTACCCGATTCATCCCGAGATCTTCGACCGGCTCTACAGCGACTGGTCGACGCTGGTGAAGTTCCAGCGGACGCGCGGCGTGCTGCGGCTGATGGCGGCCGTCATCCACTCGCTCTGGAAGAGTGGCGACCGGAATCCCCTGCTCATGCCGGGGAACATCCCGATCGACGACCCCAGAGTCCAGTTCGAGCTAACGCGCTACCTTTCGGACAATTGGCCGCCGGTGATCGAGAAGGATGTCGACGGACCGCAGGCGCTCCCCGGCCGGATCGACAGCGAGCTACCCAACCTGGGCAAGTACGCCGCGACGCGGCGCGTCGCGCGCACCGTCTACCTCGGTTCCGCACCTACCGGTGCTGCGGCGCACCAGGGGATCGAAGACCGCCGGATCAAGCTCGGGTGCGTCATGCCCGGAGAGCAGCCGGCCGTGTTCGGGGACGCCCTGAGACGGCTCTCCGCTCGGGCGACCTACCTCTACCAGGACGGCGGGCGCTACTGGTATTCGACGCAGCCCACGGTGACCAAACTCGCGGAAGACCGGGCGAACGACCTCAAGCGGGAACCCGAGAAGGTCGTCGACGAGCTGGAGAGGCACCTGCGCGAGAACCTCAAGAGCAAAGGTGATTTCGGTCGCATTCATCCGTTCCCGAAGTCCGGAGTGGATGTCCCGGACGATCTCGAAGCGAGGCTGGTCGTCCTCTCGGTCGATCAGCCTCATGTCAAAGAGGGCACGAGCGCGGCCATCGCGGCGGCCAAAGCGCTTCTCCAGAGCCGCGGCAACGCCCCGCGCATCTATCAGAATTCCCTCGTCTTCCTGGCAGTCGATCAGAGCCGCTTTCAGGATCTGGACGAAGCGGTGCGGAGGTACATGGCCTGGAGCTCGATCGCCGACGAGTCGGAAGAGCTCAATCTGACGCCTCATCAGAAGAAGCAGGCCGACAACCAACGTGACTCAGCGGAGACCACGGTGGCGGGAAGGCTCCCAGAGGCATACCAGTGGCTCCTGGTCCCCGTGCAGAAGACCCCGCAGGACGACGTGACCTGGGAAGCGACTCGGCTGACTGGCCAGGAACCGCTGGCCCAACGTGCCAGCAAACGGCTGCGGAGCGACGAGCTCCTGATCGCAGCGCTCGGGGGAACGAGACTGCGGATGGAGCTCGACAGGGTTCCTCTGTGGCGGGGCAACCACGTTCCGATTCGGCAGCTGGTGGAAGACTTCGGGAAGTACATCTACCTGCCCAGACTAACCAACTCCACCGTGCTGGCGGCCACCATCGAGAGTGGCCTGTCCCTGATCACTTGGCAGCGCGAGACCTTCGCCTATGCTGAGGATTTTGACGAGGCCGCCAACCGATATCGCGGCCTCCGCTGCGGCGAGCGAGTTCGGATCGAATCGGGCGACTCCGGTCACCTCGTGCGGCCCGAGATCGCACGGGCACAGCAGGACTCGGAGGATGCGGCGAGGTCGGGAGCTGCCGCGCTACCCGGCGTCGAATCCACTCAGCCTGCGGGCGGAGGTGCTGGTAGCGACGACCGCAAGCCTCTAGCGCCAGCCCCCAGACCGAAGCGCTACCACGGCACCGTCAGCTTGGATCCGGTTCGCGCAGGCCGAGATGCCGCTCGCATTGCGGAGGAGGTGATCGCACACCTCACAGGACTGGTAGGGGCAGAAGTCTCGGTTGTGCTGGAGATTCAGGCCGAGATCCCGGCCGGCGCGCCGGATACGGTAGTTCGGACGGTGACCGAGAACGGCCGGACACTCAAGTTCACTTCGCAAGGGTTCGAGGTGGAGTAGTTGAGAGAAGCGGCATCCAGGATGTCGGCCAGGAATGGGCAGCTGATGGTCGCCGGGACCGACGTTGTTTGCGCAGGAAGGGAATTTCATGCCGTGGCCCTCATCGAGGGCGCAGCGTTCTGGTTCTCATGCCGAGAGTGCCTGTGACGGACGCAGGTGGCGGCGGCTCGGATACTCGCAGGGTACTTGAGATATTCGTCGCTGCGCCCTCCGACGTTTCCGCCGAGAAGCGCGCTGTCCTCGGAGTAATCCGGGAGTTCAATGACGTCTGGTCCAAGTACACCGGCGTGATCCTTGGGTCACTGACCTGGGAGATCTCGGTCACCCCAGGACTGGGCGTCGACGCTCAAGATGTGGTGAACAGGCAGGTAGGCGAGACCTATGACCTGTTCGTAGGTCTCATGGGTGACCGAATCGGAACGCCAACTGGGCGCTCAAAGTCTGGAACCATAGAGGAGTACCAAAGAGCTCGTGACAGAAGCAAAGCATCGAATGGCCATCCGGAGGTGTTCTTCTACTTTCGAAAGACGGACAAGGCGAGCTCGCCCGAGCTCTGCGAGGTCGAGGAGTTCAGGAAACAAGTAGGAACTGACGGAGCACTGTATTGGGAGTTTGCAGACAAGCGGGCGCTTGAACGGTTCGCTCGACTTCACATCAGTCGCTTCGTTCAGCGGCGCGCTCGAACGGGTCGGCCCGACGGACATGCCTCGACATCGCGGCTGGAAGACGAGGCAATTCTGAAGTTCCCTGGGGTCGTGAAGGCAGAAGTGCTCGTACGCGAGTCGAGTTCCGAGATGGAAAACGCCACGGAATCTGCGAGGCAGATGTTGGATCTCTTGGGCAGCTTCAGCCAGAAGACTCGAGATACGACGGCGAGGCTTCAGCTTGCGATCCGGCCAGGATTCCGACCTCCGCAAGGAGGTGCGGTGGGAGTTGCTCGAAGGTTCACGCCGTCCCTTGAGCGATTCGCTACCGACGTGGAGGAGCATGGAGGTCTCATGCTGCGGAGCTACGTGAATGCCGTCGAGTCCATTGGAGGGTCGGTATCAATCCTGGCCCCATTGGCATGGATTCCGAATAGTCTCCGTGTTCAGATTTCTGGCGTGGGGGAACAGATCTCGAATCAAGTGCGTCAGTTGGAAGACTTCAGCGGCCAGTTGTCGAGCATGCAGAAGTCGCTCGCCGGATGGAGCAAGATTCCTTTCGAGCTTGGAAAGGCAAGGGACACGGCGATCGATGCACTTGAAGGTTTGCGCAGGACCGTGGCATTGACGACCTATGAGGCGAACGATGTAGTCGAGATCCTTCGAGAATTCGGTTCTGCAGAGCCTGAGTGAAGACAAAGTTCTGGGCTAGCCACTCGAGGTCCCTTGGGATACCGGAGAGCGACGGCAGTCGGGGTTGCTGGTAGTTCAGGGATGAGGGTCACAGAGATGGCGCCGGGTGGCACATGTCGAGGTTGGAGCCTGGGCGGTCCCTGAATGCCTCGTGACGCCCGCGACCTCCCCTCCGGCCTCTACGAGCGGCTGATCACCGCCAGCCTGAAGGCGCGGCTGCTTCAATTCGATCCCTCACGATCGGTTGCGCGCACTGAAGGGCTCGATCCAGCAGAAGCCCCCGCGACCCTTGCCCGCCACATCGAGGAGATCGTCGCCCGCTCCCTGAAGGACCTCCCGGCAGAAGACCGACCCACCACCCAAGCCCAACTCGTCAACCAACTCCTCCAACTCCTATCCACCACTCACCCCGCCAGCACCGACGCCGGCGACCTGGTCGCGCTCCCTCCCGAGCAGCTGCTCTCGATTCAGCCCATAACCGGTTTCCCTGCGACCGACCGCGAGCTCGTCGCGCCCCTGGTCCCGCTCTCCGCCTCCGACCTGCTCGTCAACGCCCGCGGCGAGCCGGCGCTGGCGCATGCGCTGGCGCGCGAGATCCCCTCGGCGAACTCCATCGACCTGCTCTGCGCCTTCGTCCGCTGGCACGGCCTGCGGCTTCTCGAGAAGCAGCTCCAGGCCCACTGCGCCGCGGGAAGGAAGGTGCGCGTCATCACCACCGTCTTCACCGGCTCCACTGAGCGCAAGGCGATCGACTGGCTGGTCAAGATCGGCGCGGAGGTCAAGGTCTCCTACGACACCCAGTCCACGCGCCTCCACGCCAAGGCCTGGATGTTCCGGCGCGACACCGGCTACTCGACCGCCTACATCGGCTCCTCCAACCTGTCGAAGGCGGCGCTGGTCGACGGTGTCGAATGGAACGTCCGCCTCTCCCAGGTGGGGTCGCCCGACATCCTCGAGAAGTTCGATGCGACCTTCAACACCTACTGGGAGAGCCCGGAGTACGAGGCCTACGACCCGGAGCGGGACGGCGGGCGGTTCCTTGCGGCTTAGCGCGGTTAGAGACGGGGCGGTTTTGTCTCGGGGACTCTCGATGTGGGCCCGTCCGGCGTGGCGAGGGGACACATAGCGGGTTTCGGCGGCGTCTCGAGGGCACTGCGGTTTCGCGCCCGCAATGTGTCCCCAAGGGCTGGCAGCGGAAGCGGCGCTCGGGCGTCACGCGGTTGGAGACGAGGCGGTTCTGTCTCGGGCACTCTCGAAGTGGGCCCGTCCGGCGCGGCGAGGGGACACATAGCGGGTTGGGGCGGGGTCGCGGAAGCACTGCAGCCTCGCGCCCGCAATGTGTCCCCAACTGCTAGCAGTTGCCTCGCGCAAATCGCCTCTCGGCGCCGCTGCGCCCCTGCGAGATCGACCCACAAGCGTTCGACATGGTCATCGTCGACGAGTTCCACCACGCGGCGGCACCGACCTACCGCAGGCTCCTCGAGCACCTCCAGCCGAAGATCCTCCTCGGACTCACCGCGACGCCGGAGCGGACCGACGCGGGCGACATCCTGCACTATTTCGGCGGTCACATCGCCGTCGAGCTGCGGCTCTGGGATGCGCTCGAGCGCGGGCTCCTCTGCCCGTTCCAGTACTTCGGCCTGCACGACAACACCGATCTGTCGTCAGTGACCTGGTCGCGCAAGGGGTACGACGCCTCCGAGCTCGCGAACCTCTACACCGCGGACGACGCCCGGGTGCGCCTGGTGCTGGAGCAGCTGCGGCAGAAGCACCGCGATGTTGAGAAGGGGGGAACGATGCGAGCCCTGGGCTTCTGCGTCAGCATCGCGCACGCCGAGTTCATGGCGCGGCGGTTCAGCGAGGCGGGCCTGCCGTCGCTCGCGGTTTCTGCAGACACCGACAGCGAGAGCCGGAAGACGGCGCTCGAGGCGCTGCGTAAGGGCAAGGTCCGGGCGCTCTTCGCCGTCGACCTGTTCAACGAGGGCATCGACATCCCGGCGGTCGACACCATCCTCTTCCTGCGGCCGACCGAGAGTGCCCTCGTCTTTCTGCAGCAGCTGGGCCGCGGCCTCCGGCGGGCCAAGGACAAGGACTGCGTGACGGTGCTCGACTTCATCGGCAAGGCGCACCGGAGCTTCCGCTTCGACCTGCGCTATCGCGCGGTCACCGGGACGACGCGCACCGAGGTGGAGAAGCAGATCCAGCTCGGCTTCCCCTTCCTCCCGGCCGGCTCCTCGATGCAGCTCGACCGCGTCGCGACGGAGATCGTCCTCGACAACCTGAAGACCGCCATCCCGTCGCGGCGGCCGGCGATGGTGCGGGAGTTGAAGGCGCTGGCCGAGGCGCGGTCGGGCCAGGGTGGGCCGCCGATCACCCTGGCGCAGTTCCTGGAGGAGAGCGGTCTCGACCTGCCGGATATCTACAAGGCGGGGTGCTGGTCTGGGTTGAAGCGGGATGCCGGCGTCGCTGTCGCCCCGGCAGGTCCGGAAGAGGAGAAGCTGGGCGGGGCGCTGGAGCGGCTGCTGCACCTGGATGATCCGCTGCGGCTGGAGGCCTACCGGCGCTGGCTGCAGTCCCAGGGGAGCGACGGCACGGCCGACCCGCGGCTGATTGCGGGGCTGATGTACACGCTGTGGACAGGGAACGCGCCGGGGACGTTGGAGGAAGCGGCCAGGCGTCTCGCCGCACACCCAGCGATCGTCGCGGAGCTCCTGGAGCTGCTCGATCTCTTGGAGGAGCGTGCGGAGCATCTGACCTGGCCGTTGGAGGGGGCGAAGCTCGGGGAGATTCCGTTGGCCGTGCACGCGCGCCACACCCAGGTGGAGCTCTTCGCCGCCTTCGGCCGCATTACACCGGGAAACTTCTATCGCCACCGCGAAGGCGTCTACCGCGACGAGGCGACGAACACCGACCTGTTCTTCATCACCCTGGAGAAGTCGGAGCGCGAGTACTCGCCGTCGACGCTCTACAAGGACTACGCGATCTCGCCCGAGCTGGTGCACTGGGAGTCGCAGTCGACGACCTCGCAGGCGTCGGCGACGGGGCAGCGGTATATCCACCATGTGAGGAACAGCGGGAACATTCTGCTGTTCGTGCGGCAGCGGCGGCTCGCGGAGTGGGGGACGGCGCCGTACACGCTGCTCGGGGCGGCGGAGTATGTCTCCCACACGGGGGACAGGCCGATTCAGTTTGTGTGGCGGCTCCGGCGGGCGATGCCGGCGGATTTCTTTAGGGGGGCGAAGGTGGCTACGGCGTAGGGGGGGGACTTCCGCGGGACCGCTGCAGGGCTAGAGACGGGGCGGTTCTGTCTTGGGGCGGCTCTCGACTGGGTTGTTCCTGGCGTCGCGAGGGGACACATAGCGGGTTGGGGCGGGGTCGCGCAGGCACAGCAGTCTCGTGCCCGCAATGTGTCCCCAAATGGCGGCACCAGATGACGCGGCTGAATTCCGTCTTTCCTCTGTCGAGGAAGGAGGACTGGACCTGTGCGCCGATTCGAGATATTTGACAGTATACCGGTAACCGTGTAACCATGTCAGCCCGGTGATCGCCTCGTTCGCAGACGCCGCGACGGAGGACCTCTTTCACGGCCGGATGACGGCGCGCGCGCGGCGGTTCCCGGTCGATGTGGCACGTCTGGCGGTCCGCAAGCTCGACGCCCTCAACGCGGCGACCGGACTCGAGGATCTGCGGTCGCCGCCCGGCAACCGGCTCGAAGCGCTCCGCGGGGATCTCCGGGAGCTCCACAGCATCCGGGTCAACGACCAGTGGCGAATCGTCTTTCGTTGGCGGGATGCGGAAGCGACGCAAGTGCGGCTGATGGACTACCACGCGTGAAGGAGAGAACCATGCTGCCTGAAAACCGGATCCCGACTCACCCCGGTGAAATCCTGAGCGAAGAGTTCCTGAAGCCGCTCAACATCTCCCAGGTCGCGCTCGCCGCCCATCTCGGTATTCCGGTGCAGCGGGTCAACGAGATCGTGCGCGGCAAGCGCGGCATCACCCCCGACACGGCCTGGAAGTTCGCGCAGGCCTTCGAGACCAGCCCAGGCTTCTGGCTCAACTTGCAGGCCAATCACGACCTGGCGAAGAACCGGCCGGGCGGCAACGTGAGGAGCCTGCTGCAGCGCGCGAGCTGAGGGCGGGTGGGTGGTGCTGGGGGCGTGGCTGGAGACGGGGCGGTCTTTTCTCGGGGGCTTCTTGTTGCGGGTCCCTTCGGCGCGGCTAGGGGACACATAGCGGGTTGTTACGGGGTCGCGGCAGGGTGGCACTGGCTTGCCCGCAATGTGTCCCCAAATGGACGGGGTCTCGCAGGTGCGGCAGCCCCGCGCCCGCAATGTGTCCTCAACGCTCGGTCCCTCACGCTTTGGGTCGCTTGCTTAGCGATTGGCCGAAGTTGGAGTTAGCGATCAGCCGACATCTGGACTTGCGATCAGCCGCTGGGTGGGGCTAGCATCGCGCATGGCCCGCAAGCCCGCGACGATCCCCCGTCTTCTCGCTCCGCGCCTGCGGGAGGCGCTGGTCGACACTCCGGTCGTGCTCATCCACGGGCCGCGACAGAGTGGCAAGACGACCCTGGCGAGACTGGTCGGCGAACGGCGCGGCCATCAGTACTTCACCTTCGACGACGAGGCGGCACGCGGTGCCGCCGAACGCGATCCCATCGGGACCGCGAGTTGCTCGGCCCGTTGCTCGAGACCTTCGTACTCCAGGAGCTGAAGCGCCAGGCGAGCGGCCGGAGCTCGCCCGTGGAGTTCTTTCATTTTCGCGATCGCGACGGCGTCGAGGTGGATCTGGTGCTGGAGCAGGGATCGGGTTCGGTGGCCGGCATCGAGGTCAAGGCTGCCGCGACGGCCACGGACAGCGATTTCCGCGGCCTGCGCAAGCTCAAGGCGGCTGCCGGCAAGAGGTTCGCCGGAGGCGTCGTGCTCTACGATGGGGAGGTCAGCGCAAGTTTCGGCGATGGCCTGTTTGCGGTGCCGCTGCGCGCGCTGTGGGAGACCGAATGAGTGGGGGGGTGCAGGTGGGGCGCAACGACCCCTGCCCGTGCGGCAGCGGACGCAAGTACAAGCGCTGCTGCTTCGCCGCCGACCGTGAGCGGAGCGCGGTCGAAGCGGGAGCCGCCGCTCCGGGCGATCGCGCCGCCATTCACGCACGGGACGAAGCGCTGGTCCTCAAACTGGCGAAGTACGGAGTGCAGCGCTTCGGCAAGGAGGCCGGCGGCTTCGTCGAGGTGTTCGCCGACGCGGAGAGTTCGATCCAGCTCGCCATGCCCTGGTCGGTCTACGGGTTCCTGGTTCGGGGGCGGCCGATCGTCGACTGGTATCTCGACGAGGTTCTCGACGAGAGCGGCGCGCGCCTGCCGGCGTCCGACCGCGCCTGGCTCGGGGCGCAGCAGGCCTCGTGGCTTTCCCTATGGGAGGTCGTCGGCGTCGAACCCGGCGCCGGGCTCGAGCTGGTCGACCTGCTCTCGGGGGAGCGCCGCCAGGTGTACGAGGTCTCCGCGTCACGGACCCTCGTGGCGCGCGACGCGATCCTCGCCCGGGTGGTCGACGATGTCGCGGTTTCGGTGCTCTGCGGAGTCCACCCGCGCGCCCTGCCGCCGGCCGAGGCGGACGCCGTCGTGCGGCAAGCGCGGCGCGGCCTGCGGCGGCGCGGCAAGGTGCCGGTCGCGGATCTCCGGTCCGGGCTCGTCGGGCGAGATCTGATCGAGCTCTGGGAGGAGGCGGTCGAGGAGCACGATCGGCGACAGCAGATTCCACCGAACCTCACCAACACCGACGGCGAGCCGTTTCTGCTGACGACCGATCAGTTCGCGATCGCGCCGGGAACGCAGGCCGAAGTCGAAGAGCGGCTCGCTCTCCTTCCTGGCGTCGAGCGCAGCAACCCTCATGGCGGGCCTCATGGCGGGCCTCATGGGGGGCCGGAAGGGGAGCCGCCGGAGTTCACCTTCGTCCGACCGGGCAACCGACTGCACTCGAGTTGGGAGAACACGATCCTCGGCCGGGCCTGGATCGCGCGCCGGATCCTCCACGTCGAGTCGAACTCGCGCGCGCGCGCCGACCGTCTGCGTGCCTTCGTCGAGAGCGCCTGCGGCGAGCGACTTCGGCACCGCGGGCGCCGGCACGCCGACCCGCTTTCGGAGAAGGTCGCGACGGAGCACTCCGGTCGCGAGTTGCCGGAGACCCCCGCCGAGCTGGCACCGATCCTTCTCGAGCTCAAGCGGAGCCACTACGCGGACTGGGCCGACCAGCCGCTGCCCGCGCTCGCCGGCAGAACCCCCCGCCAGGCGGTGCGGACGCCGGCGGGGCGCAGGGAAGTCGACCTTCTGCTCAAGGAGATGGAAAACCACGAGCAGCGCTCCGGCGACTCCGCCCCCTTCGACTTCGCCCCGCTGCGCCGCGACCTCGCGCTCGCGGAGTGAGCGATGGTGGCGGTCACGTCGACGGTCGCGAGCGCACCGGGGCATCTCGCAGCCCCGCGCGAAGTAGGCACTGCGGTTCGCCTGCAATGTGTCCCCGTCAACGTCTCGGCCCACAAGCCTCAACAAATGGCCGGTTTTTGGAGTCCACCGAGGAGCGTCTGACCGAGAGGTCGGTAGAGCCCAATGGAGCGGCGCAAAAAAGGCGCAACTTGAGGTAGCGTGGATCGGATCGACTGTTCGAGGTTCAGAGGGATGGTGCGCCCATGACCGAAACCGAGCTGCCAGCTGTTGCCGGGGGGTCCTTCGAGGCCCTCAAGCGCACGAATGAACACGGGGCGGAGTATTGGAGTGCAAGGGATCTTCAGCCCCTCCTGGGCTACTCGCAGTGGCGCCGCTTCGAGCAGGCTATTTCCAGGGCTATTGCTTCCTGCGAGCAGTCAGGGAATGCGGCAGAGAACCATTTTGCCGGCGCCGGCAAAATGGTTTCCCTGGGCTCTGCGAGCTCCAGGGAGGTCCCGGACTTTCACCTTTCCAGGTTTGCCTGTTACCTAATTGCCCAGAACGGCGACCCCAGAAAGCAGGAGATTGCCTTCGCGCAGAAGTATTTCGCAATTCAGACTCGCAGGCAGGAGGTCTCGGACCAGCTCGCCGCGGACCGGGAGCGGCTGGAGCTCAGAAAGCAGACCTCCGAGGAGTTCAAGTCACTGTCCGGAGCCGCTCGCCAGGCTGGCGTACAGAACCGCATGTTCGGCGTCTTTCACGATGCTGGCTACAGAGGCCTCTATGGCGGATTCGGGAACGAAGAGATCAAGCATCGGAAGGGGATTCCAGAGAAGGACAACCTGATGGACCGGATGAACGCTACCGAGCTTGCTGCGAATCAGTTCCGGATGACGCAGACGCGAGACAAGCTGGCCCGCGAGCGTGTGCACGGCGAGCAGCAGGCCATTCAGACTCACGAGCAGGTTGGCAAAGAGGTCCGGGAGGCTATCCGCCGCATCGGCGGTGACTTGCCGGAGCGAATCCCCCCAGCTGAGCACATCAAGACCGTCGAGAAGCGCTTGCAGGAGGCCACGCCGAAACTCGAGCTCGACGACCGTGATGCGATCGGTCTCCTCGGTGACACGAAGGACGAATCGGAGAAGGTGTAGGAAAGCGAGGAGCCGGATTGGACGAGCTGACCATCCAGTGCTCGAAGTGTGGATCTGAAATCCGACTCACTGAGTCGCTCGCCGCGCCCTGGACGGATCGACCGGCTCTGCGCCTTCGTGCGCTGGCACGCTGAATGCCCGCGAATCCGGCCCAAGCACTCCTCCGGCGCGCGGAGCGCGGCATCCTCACGGAGGACGATGTGCGGATGCTGAGCGAAGAGATGCGGAGGATGCTCCCTCCTGAATTGGGCGCGGTCTCCGAGCGGTACGAAACTCATTTCGGCGAAGGGCTGCGGTTCGGGGCGGTGGCGACACTCTGCCGGGAAGCGCGAGAGAGGATGGCGATGACCACCGCGGAGGTCGCGCGGCGATTGCGCACGGCGCAGTACCGCATTCGGGCCGTCGACTCGAACCGGTTTCGCGAAGTCGATGCAGACGTGCTCCGGCGGTACGTCGAGCTGCTTGGAATTCGACCCTGGTTTCGGCGATGGGCAAGAGCCAACCGTTCATTGATGGAAGCGCTCACGGCGGAGCGGGACTGATCGGCATGGTCACCCTGCGTTGCACTGCGAAGCTGCGTCGGCGCCTTGGGCTTGGGGTGCTATCGGAGCCCGGGCCGAGCGACTCGGTGCTGGGCGACTGGTACGCCAACCTCTTGGTGCTCGAGCGGCAACCGTTGGTGCTGTGTGTGAGTGAACATTCCCTCCTCGCGGTCGTGCTCCACGCGCGCGACCTTCGCCACCTCGCCATGCACTTTCGGCAAGGCTTGGAAAGCCGCCTGCTGCGTCTCGGAATTTCTACGGTCGCCGTCGGAGCTGAGCTCGAGCGCTCGGGGAACCTCGCGTTCGGAGCGACTTGCAGCCGGAGCGTTCTCGGCTCGATGACCGACTTCGTTTTCCAGCTGCAAGCTCGCGCGGCCTATCACCCGGGGGAGGCTTGGACAGTTGCCGAGCTCGAGGACGACCTCGCGACGATTCCCTGCGCGCCGCTCCAGTACCGGCGCCCGCGACCAGATGGACCTGCAGGCCCCGAGGCGCTGGCAGCTCGTGCCGACGGTCGTACGGCCGGCCGACTGGATGGAGCTGCTGCGGCCGCTCCTGCCGCCGAAGCCTCGGCGCTCCAGGCCGTGGATCAGGACTACTTCGAGGACAAGGAGTAGGCGGCCTGTGCTACCCGGAGTGGACCTTGACCTTCGGAAGCGCTCGCCGGGCTCCCAAGGCGGCATTCTCGCTGGGCACCGCGATCGCATCCTGCGCCCGTGCCATACGTTCGGCCCGGCGCTGGATAAACTTGACGATGAGCTTCTGAATGAGCGGGTGGGGGCGCGCGACGCCGTTACTCCAGCGCGAAACGGTCGAATCGGCGACCTCGAACTCACGGGCGAGGTCTTTCTGCGTCAGGCCGCCCGAATCCCGAAGGGCCGCAGCTACGACCGCGGCGAACTTCGCGCTCGACCCGTCCCAGCGAATGCAAGTGTCGGCAAGCTCCTTGGGCTGCATGGTGCACCTCCTGTTGAGATCCTAGCTGGATGTTGGGATGCATGCAATATGCAATGCAATGAGTCCTGTAACTTTACAGAAAAAAGATGCTTATATAGGTGCTGTACGAAGGAGTGTATGTGCAGAAGGCACTAGCCTGGCTCAAGTCGGCGCAGCGGCCATCGGAGCTCGCTGAGTTCTATGAGAGCCATCGAACTCGGTTCCTCGTACCGCGCCCCGCCGAAGATTTCGGGAGGGCTGTCGCTCGGGGCCAGCACTTCTATCTCGAATGCAACGGCACGCCGATAGCAGCTACGGGGGTCTTCGATTATGGCGAAGGGTTACCCTATGTCGAGCTTTCGGAGACCTTCGTGGTTGAGGACTATCGAGGCTTCGGAATCCAAGGTTTGTTTCTTCGGCTGCGCGTTGCCTCCACCGTCATGTACCAGGGGCCGGAAGCGGTCATTACGGCCGCAGTCGACCCTGCGAACGAACGCTCTTTAGCCAACGCAGCGCATGCTGGCTTCGAGAGATGGGCTGAGCCCAGGAGCGAGGTTTACGCCAGCTGCTCTCGTTGCCCCTACGCTACCCGTGAGCGGGCCTGCTGCTGCGATTTCTATCGTCTCCCAACTGAGCAGGCGCGAATCCAGGTAGGCAGGTTTCTCGAAGAGACGGCCGGAGGCGTCCTTCGGTTGCGGCGGCGGTCCGGGGATGAGCTCGGCGTTCCAGTCGCTGGAGTTCGTTGGGTGACAAACGGGGATCAGCGAGAGGCGCTTCGCCAGTTCTCCGCTGGGACAATCTGGTAGTCCGGATCGATGGGATGATCCCCGCAATGCGTCGAGCACGGATCTCCAACGAAGAGATGCAGCCGGAAGTCGACTGGGGATGGGGCGGGCCCTGAGGGTGGATCTGGATGCACCCGTTCGCCTGCGGGCGTTCGAGTGGCTCGCCCAGCAGACCGCACTGCACGGTGACGTCTTGCCCTGGGCGCTTCTCCAGGCCGGCTTCGACTTTCAGGGCGAGCATGTCCCGCTCGTCAGCATGCAGGGGATCTTCACCTCGCGGCTTTGTCGATTCCCGCTCACGATCCGAACATCGGTCGGTGGCTCGTACGATCGAGGTGCCGCGCCGCGAACCGCTCCGGCCGTCGCGGGACCTTCTGGCGGCGCGGATGGAGATCTTCCTCGCGAGGTAGAGGGAGAGTGGAGTAGGACCCGTTCTAGCGCAGGAACTCGACCCGACGACCGGAGGTTTCATGGCGAAGCACGAAGCGATGGCCGACATTCGCAGCGGCAAGCTCGGATTCAAGAAGTCGCAGACGGTGGTGGTCTCGAAGAAGGGGAAGACGCTTGCCACGCTGGCGCTCAAGATCCCAGATTTCATTCAGCCGGGCGACACTATCCGCCGGGACCTCGGGAGCGGACCCGCCATCTACATGCTCGTCGAGTGGCACTACGACGACACCAGCGGCGCCTGGGCATCGTCGGCGACGATCGTCCCGCTTTCGGCGAGCGACCTTGCGGACCTCGGCAAGACGCGGACGCGGCTGCTGGCGCAGAGCGGATATCGGTGAGGCCTGGCGCTGCTGGAGACGCGGCGGTTCTGTCTTGCGGACTCTCCATGCGGGCGCCTCCCGCGGGGAGAGGGGACACATAGCGTATTTCGGAGCAAGCCGGCCACCCAATCCGGTGAAGGCGGCCACCCTTCCGGCGTGAAGGCGCCACTTTGCGGTTGTTGCCCGGCGCGGTGGCCGGATTCGCCGGAATCCGCACCTGCGACCCACCGCGAGCCCCTCGCTCCAATCGCGCCCCTGGTCCCTCTCTCCGCCGCCGACCTCCTCGTCACCGCCCGCGGCGAGCCCGCGCTCGCCCATGCGCTGGCGCGCGAGATCCCGTCCGCGGACTCGATCGATCTGCTCTGCGCCTTCGTCCGCTGGCACGGTCTGCGGCTTCTCGAAAAGGAGCTCAAGGTCCACTGCGCCGCGGGAAGGAAGCTCCGCGTCCTCACCACCGTCTTCACCGGTTCCACCGAGCGCAAGGCGATCGACTGGCTGGTCGGAATCGGCGCGGAGGTCAAGGTCTCCTGCGACACCCAGACCACGCGCCTTCACGCCAAAGCCTGGATGTTGCGGCGCGACACCGGTTCCTCGACCGCCTACATCGGGTCGTCCAACCTGTCGAAGGCGGGTGATCGGGAGCGGGAGGGCGTGAGGTTGGCAGCGGCCTAGCGCGGCTGGAGACGGGGCGGTTCTGTCGCGGGCACGATCGGTGTGGGTCCGTCCGGCGAGGCGAGGGGACACATAGCGGGATTCGGCGGGGTCGCGGAAGCACTGCAGCCTCGTGCCCGCAATGTGTCCCCAAATGCTGGATCGGCTCGTCCGCGAAACGTCCCCAAGTCGCCTCGCCTGCCGCAAGATTCCCAACGTCGAATCCGTCCTAACAGGGCATGAAGGAGTCGCTCGGGTTCTCGCCACCGACAGGGGAAGCACATCTTGACTGTTCGTATCCTTTGGGATACGTTACTCCGTGATCGAGATTCGCGAGACCGGCGCGTACGCGAGCTGGTTCGCGAGCCTTCTCGATGAGCGGGCGCGTGCCAAAGTGCTGATTCGCCTCCGGCGTCTTTCGCTGGGAAATCCGGGTGATGTCCGTCCGGTCGGGAGCGGGGTTTCGGAGCTGCGGATCGACTGGGGGCCCGGACTTCGCGTCTACTTTGTCGCCCGAGGCGAAGCGGTCGTGGTGCTGCTGGGCGGCGGAAGCAAGAGCACGCAGGCGCGAGATATCCGGCGGGCCCTCGACCTGGCGCAGCGGTTGGGGAGGTGAGGGGTGAGGCGATGAGGACGGTTCGAACCCGACGCTGGGATCCGGCGGAGCATCTCGAGACCGAAGCGCAGCGCGTCGCGTATCTCGAAGCGGCGCTCGAGGATGGCGACGCGGCGGTCGTCGCTGCCGCACTCGGCGATATCGCTCGCGCGGCGGGGATGACGACGGTGGCGCGCGACGCGGGGCTCGGGCGCGAGAGCCTCTACAAGGCGCTCTCGAAGGACGGGAATCCGGAGCTCGGGACGGTGCTCAAGGTCGTTGCGGCGCTGGGGCTGCGGCTGAGGGCGGCGGCGATCGAGTAGGGGCGCGGGAAGTCCTGGGGAGCGGCTGGGGACGGGGCGGTCTTCGCTCGGGGCTCGAAGGAGATTGGTCGTCGGTTCGCGGCGAGGGGACACATATCGGGTTTCGGCGGGGTCGCGAAGGCACTGCAGGTTCGCGCCCGCAGTGTGTCCCCAAATGCTCGGCCCGTGGCTCGCTCAAACCCTCCTCTTGGTGCAAGCGATCCACACCCGGATCGAACCGAAAGCGTTCGACAGGATCCTCGTCGACGAGTTCCACCACGCGGCGGCGCCGACCTACCGCCGGCTCCTCGAGCACCTGCAGCCGAAGATCCTCCTCGGTCTGACCGCGACGCCGGAGCGGACCGACGCCGGCGACATCCTGCATTCCTTCGACGGGCACATCGCCGTCGAGCTGCGGCTCTGGGATGCGCTCGAGCGCGGGCTCCTCTGCCCGTTCCAGTACTTCGGCCTGCACGACAATACCGATCTGTCGTCGGTGACCTGGTCGCGCAAGGGGTACGACGCCTCCGAGCTCGCGAACCTCTACACCGCGGACGACGCGCGGGTCGTGGCGCAGAGCGGGAGGCGCTGAGGAGAGGGGCGGCTGGAGACGGGGCGGCCTCCTCTGGGGGCTCGAAGGGGGTCGGCCCCTCGCGCGCGGCGCGGGGACACATAGCGGGTTTCGGCGGAGTCGCGAAGGCACTGCAGTCTCGTGCCCGCAATGTGTCCCCAAATGCTGGCGCCAGATTTCGGGGCGGGATTCCGTCCTTACCTGGCTATGAAAAGACCAGGGAGCGGAAGGCGGGTATCGGATTCCGGGAAGGCGGCGGGCGATCGCGGAAAGGCAGAGCCGACTCCGTCCCTCGGAGTCCGTGAGAGCCGCGGCGAGGTTCTGCTCTTCGGGGCGCCCGATGGGTCGGTTCGACTGGATGTTCGGCTCGCGAAGGAGACCGTCTGGCTCGACCTGAACCAGATCGCAGCCTTGTTCGAACGCGACAAGTCGGTCATTTCAAGGCACTTGCGTGGCATCTTCGAGTCGAGAGAACTGGATCGGGTGGCAACTGTTGCATGAAATGCAACAGTTCAACTCGAAGGCGGCCGCGAGGTCGTCCGTGACATCGAGTCCTTCAGCCTCGATGCCATTCTCTCGGTCGGCTATCGGGTCAACTCCAGGCGAGGAACCCAGTTCCGGGTCTGGGCGACGCGGGTTCTTCGCGACCACCTGCTGCGGGGCTACACCGTCAACCAGCTGCGGCTGGACCAACTCAATCAGGCCGTCCGCCTGATCGCGAGCACGGCGGAACGGCAGGATCTGTCAGGGGACGAAGCCCGGGCGCTCCTGCGGGTGGTGGGCGAGTACAGCTTCGCGCTCGACCTGCTCGACGACTATGACCATCAGCGCGTGGGCGCTGCACCGCCGGGCGGACGGGTAGTTCATCGGCTCGGCACGGAGGAGACGCTGCGAATTGTCGAGCGTCTGCGGGAGCGTTTCGGTGCGGGCACCCTGGTGGGGCGCCTGCGGGGCGACGGCCTGGACAGCGCACTCGGGGCAGTGATGCAGTCGTTCGACGGTCAGGACCTCTACCCGAGTCTCGAGGAGAAGGCCGCGCACCTGCTGTACTTTCTGGTCAAGAACCACCCGTTCGTCGACGGCAACAAACGCATCGGCGCGGCGCTCTTTCTCTGGTTTCTGGAGAGGAACGGCGCGCTCGCGGGTCGCGATGGCGAGCGTCGTCTTTCCGATGCAGCCTTGGTTGCCCTGACCTTGCTGATCGCGGAGAGTCAGCCCGCCGAGAGAGAGGTCGTCGTGCGGATCGTCACTCACCTGCTGCAGGAGCGGGAGACCGAGCGGCGGCGGTGAGGCTCGATCGCGGCTGGCTCCTCTGACGCGGCGAGGGGACACATAGCGGGTTGGGGCGGGGTCGCGGGGCGCGGCAGTGTCGCGCCCGCAATGTATCCCCGAATGCCGGATCGGCTCGTCCGCGAGGCGTCCCCGACTCCCGACTCTAGGTGGGTCTGGAATGTGGCCACGGGGGGCGGCCGATGGGGCAGGGAGAAACGCTGGTGCGCACAAGGATGGCGGAGCTCACGGCGCTCTGTCGGCGTTTTGGCGTGCGCAGGCTCGAGCTCTTTGGTTCCGCGCTCCGCGAGGACTTCGATCCGGCGACGAGCGACTTCGATTTCCTCGTCGAGATCGAGCCTCCCGCCGGGCTCGGCTATGCAGATGCCTACTTCGGCTTGCAGGAAGGCCTCGAGCAGCTGTTCAGCAGATCCGTCGACCTGCTCTCCTTCGGCGCGGTGAAGAACCCGCATCTGCTTCAAGCCATCGAGCGTTCGAGACGTTCGCTCTATGCGGCCTGAGTCGCGGAAGCTGATCTGGGACGCGCGGGAGGCGGTCGCCCGGATTCAGGAGTTCACCGCCGGGAAGACGCTGGGCGACTATAACGCCGAGGTCCTGAGCTTGGCGTAGAGAGTGCGCCTACTGGTGCAGCGTTAGAGACGGGGCGGTTCTGTCTCGGGGCGTTTCTCGAGTGGGTTGCCCTGGGCGCGGCGAGGGGACACATAGCGGGTTTCGGCGGCGTCGCGAAGGCACTGCAGTCTTTCGCCCGCAATGTGTCCCCAAAGGCTGGTGCGGCCTCATCACGACGGCCAGGTTGTATCGCCATCTCCCTAGTCACCGAAGGCGTCTACCGCGACGAGGCGACGGGGAGCGACCTGTTCTTCATTATCCTGGAGAAGTCGGAGCGCGAGTACTCGCCGTCGACGCTCTTCAAGGACTACGCCAGCTCGCCGAAGTTGGTGCATTGGGAGTCGCAGTCCACGACTTCGCAGGCGTCGGCGACGGGGCAGCGGTACATCCACCATCGGAGGAGCGGGTCGAACATCCTGCTGTTCGTGCGCCAGAGAAGGCTCGCGGAGTGGGGGACGGCGCCGTACACGCTGCTCGGGGCGGCGGAGGTTGTGTCGCACACCGGGGAGCGGCCGATTCAGTTTGTTTGGCGGGTGAAGCGGGCGATGCCGGCGGATTTCTTTCGCGAGGCGAAGGTGGCGACGGCGTAGGGGGGGGCTGGCTCGCCGCGAGGCCGCTACAGCGTTAGAGACGGGGCGGTTCTGTCTCGGGGCGGTTCCCGACTGGGTTGTTCCTGGCGTCGCGAGGGGACACATAGCGGGTTGGGGCGGGGTCGCGAAAGCAGGGCAGTCTCGCGCCCGCAATGTGTCCCCGACTGCTTGTTTTCGGTTTTCCGCCGTGACGGCGCTGGCGCTACAATCGCGGTACCGAGCAGCTTGAGGGAGGCCCTGGCATGAGCGAACCAGCGACAACGGACAAGCAGCGGATGATCCAGCTTCTGGAAGAGCAGCCGGACGACAGCTCCTTCGAGGAGCTGATCAAGGAGCTGGCTTTCGATCGCATGGTCGAGAGGGGCGTCGCCGACGCCGAAGGCGGGCGGACGATTAGCCACGAAGACATGGGCCGGAGAATGGCTGCTTGGCAGAAGTAGGGTGGACCGACGAGGCTGCCGACCGGCTGCGCGAGAATTTCGAGTACATCGCGGAAACTAGCCCCCAGGCGGCAGCCGAGACGGTCGGAGGGATCTACCGGCTCGCAGAAACCCTCGATCGCTTTCCGGAGCGCGGCTTCGCCTACCAGACGCGGTCGGGCCGCTCCGCGCGCATCGTTCTCTACGGTCATTATCGCGTCGTCTACCGCCTCGAGCCGAGCGCATCCGTCATCATCCTGGGCGTCTTTCACGGCGCCATGGACCTGCCGAGGTATCTGCCGTAGCGATTTCGGGATGCTGCCTCTCGTCCGGTGGGCGCCTTCGCGCGACTGAAGCCGCAGAGGGGCGCGACTACCTGCCGATGCGGGTCCTGTTCGAGAGGGCTATCGCGCGTTCTTCGGGGCAGAACCGGGCGGGACGGGAGTCTTGACCCGCGACTTCGCGCGGCGCGTGCGGGAGGCCAGCTCCGGTGCGCCGAGGATTGCGAAGGCGTTGCCGATACCCTCGACCTCGGAGGAGGTCGCGACGGCGATGATGAGGCTCCGTCGGCGGCTCTTCGGATCCTTGAGATGCGGCGACGAGTCGGCGATCGATCGGGCCATGGCAAGAGGAGTTTAGCAGTCGCGCAGGCGCTCCAGCACGAACTCGAACGCCTCGCTCACCGAGCCGTTCGCTGCGTAGTCCGCGAATGGGTGGTCGCCTGGGCGTTCGACGAGGTCGAGGGTGCGGCCGCGAGTGGCGAGCTCGGTTTCCAGCTCGCAGGCGTAGACGTCGGCGAAAGCTGCCTCATACGAATAGCAGCGCAGCGCCAGGTTCGAGCTGACGGCCGCGCACGCGAGCTGGTTCGCGGGACTCGTCGACGAGCGAGCGCGCGCCAACGTGCTGATTCGCCTCCTCTGTCCCTTACTCCAACCCTTTGACGTAACAGTCCATACAACCCAACTTTCAGGAGATACCCCATGCGTTCTACCGTGCTGCTCGCCTTCGCCCTGGTTACCGTCTTCTCTAGCGCCCTCGGCTGCCAGTCGAAGACCGAACCCGCTTCGCCCGCCCCATCGGTGGCGACGGCTTCCAAGACGGCGCCGATCGACTCCACCGCGCCGCCGGCCGCCGGCCCAGTCACCGGAGCCGTCATCGGCGTCGCTGCCTGCGACGAGTACCTGAACAAGTGGGAGACCTGCCTCGCGACGAAGGTCACCGGGGAGGCACGCGAGCAGGTGAAGGTGGCGCTCGATGCTACGCGGGACGCCTGGAAGCGGGCGGCGGCGACGCCCGAGGGGAAGGCTGGGCTCGCGGCGGCCTGCGAGCAGGCGGCGGAGCTTGCGAAGATGCAAGTGACGGCGTACGGCTGCTCCTGGTAAGGGGTTGACGCCGCTCTGGGAACGGCCGATTGTAGAAACGGTGGCCACAATCGCGGCGATCGAGCGCACCGCGGCACGCTTTGCGGCGTTTCTAGGGCGCGAGCTTCGTCTGGGCATCAAGAGCTAGCCCGCATTTCTCACCAACCTTCTGCTGCGGCGCCACAGCTGCCCGCGCCTGCTGCGTTGCGCTCGCTCGGCCTGCTCGACGTACTGAAAGTACGTCTGCGCGGGCCTCGGTCGCGACGCCTTGCAGTCACAGGCATCTGCGACGCCTCGCTACGAACGCTGGTGAGAAATGCGGGCTAGGCGAACCAGCGCAAGCCGCCGAAGCCTTCGGAGCGCCGTCGCGCTGAGCCGCGCTGAGTCGCGGTTCGACTCAGATCCGCAAGATGCCCAGAAGGTACAGGACCAGCGCGATGACCAGCACCGTGCCCACGATCCCCAGCCCGCCACCCGTACCCCAGCGGCGATAGCCGTAGCCGCCTCCACCCAGCAGAAGGACCAGCAGGACGATGATCAGGATTGTCACCAAGGAAACCTCCCAGGCGCCGTCAAAGGAAACGGGGCGCTTTCTTCGGACTACCTGTACGCAGGGGGCGTGCCAGTTGGAGCCGGCTCCCGCCGGAAGAGATCGGGGACAGCCCCCATTGCTGGGCGGCGAGAGTGGAATGCGGAGCGGTCCCTACTGGGGAGGGCTCCGCCTCAGCGCACCGGGCCGAGGTACTGGTCGAGCCAGGCGATCGACTCGCGCGCCAGCTCGGCTTGCGAGAAGGCGTGGGAGCTCTCCTGCACGACGAGCTTCTTGTGCTCCGGCGGGGTCGCGAGCAGCTCGAAGAACGGGAGCTGCGAGGTGTCGTAGGGGAAGAAGAAATCGTACTTGCCGTTGAGCATCAGAATCGGAACCTTGACCCGCATGGTGTAGGGGAGCTCGTCGACTTCGGGCAGCGCTTTCTGGAAGTTGAGGCCGGCGACCACCAGCACGCCGACGCGAACGCGCGGTTCGATCGTGATCATGAACGGCGCCATGGCCGATCCCCAGCTCAGGCCGAGGTAGGCGATCCGGCCGGCGTCGAGATCCTTGCGCGTTTCGATGTAGTCGATCGAGCGCCGGAAGTCCTTGCCCCACATGATGATGTGGTCTTTCCAATTGTTGCTGGTGTCGGGGTAGTCGGAGACCAGTCCGTCGCCCCGTTCGTAGGTGCTCTTGAACACCGGCAAGAGCAGCGCCCGGCCGCCCTTCGGGGCGAAGCTCCCCCTGCCGGGGGCGACGTCCGCACTCGAACGCGTGTGGATCGCCCCCGAACCGGGAAACATCACCACCGTCTGGTACGGCGGCGTGCCGTGCTTCGGCAGAAAGAGGTACGCCGTCATCCGCTCCCCGCCGTAGGCGGCGTCGAACGAGATCCGCTCGCGGATGTAGTCCTCTTCCTCCAACCGCTCCTCGATTTCGGCGCGAAGCGGCGTGGCGTCGTAGCGAAACTGGGTGAGGTACTGGGCGAAGGTCTCGTCCGAGACCCGGGGCTCGCTGCGAAAATCCCGGAAGGGGAGCTCGATCGTCGCCTCGAGCGCGGGGTCGACCCGGCTGGTTTCGACCTCTTTGATACAGCGGAAGCCGTTGGTCGCCGAGCGGTCCCAGGGCGACTGGGCGAAGGCGTCATTGAAGGCGTACGCCGGGTCGTCCCAGCCGCCGCCGAGGATGAACCGTCCGCCGCGACTGTCGGCGTTGGTGCACCACTCGCGGACGTTTCCGGCCAGATCCTCGGTGCCGAAGCGGTTCCGCGCCGTACCGCTCCCCACCGGGCGTGGGCCGTCGCCTCCGAGGTTGCTCGCCGGAACGATGCTGCCGCTTCCCCAGGTGAAGGCGACATGATCCCAGTGGTAGATGCTGGGGAGCCGCTTGCCGGCGAACGCCGCAAAGGCCGCAGCCTCGAACCAGCTGACGCCGGTCACCGGATCGTCGTCGCGCCCCTCCGGAAAGTCACCGACCTCCCAGTTCGCCGGGCCGGGCTGGCCGGTGCGGTCGACGAAGCGCGCCATCGCCTCCGCGAACGCAAGTGTGCGGTCGCCGTCGACGAACGGCTGCCGCCAGAACTCCGGTCGGCTGTAGCCACCGGCGGCGACGAAGCGCTTGAAATCGCGCTGGGTGACCTCGTAGCGGTCGACGAAGAAGTCGCCGAGCGGCTGCGGCGGCATGTTCTCGATCCCCGGAAAGTGCAGACCCGCCGGCGCGCCCTCGATCTCGAGGATGGGCGCCGTACCCGAGACAAAGCTCATGCCGGTGACTCCGGGGCCGCCGGAGGCGGGTGACCCAGCGGGGCCCGCTGGCAACATTCGGTAGCCGGGGGGGGTTCCGTGATGGGCGAGCGACCAGAGCACGTCGTCCACCGGTTCGAAGCCCGCTTTTTCGATCCGCACCTCGACGAGGCCCTGGACGAAACGCCGCTCGACGATCGGCGTCTTGCCCAGTGCCTCCCAGTCCGTTTCGGAGCCGCCGTAAGGCCGCGCGGTGACCTCGGCTCCGGGGGGATCGCTGTAGAGACTGAGCGGCCGCGCGTAGCGCCGTCCGAGGCGCTGGAGCACCGGGTCGCCGGGGAGGATGCGCTCCGCTTGGCGACCGAGGAGATACGCCTGCCAGACCCCCGGCCCCGTCGCCCCGGGAGAGGCGTCGAGGAGCTTCTCGATCTGCGGCAGGGCGACCTCGCGGGCCCAGGCGGCGCGACGCGAGCGCAGCACCAGCCAGCCGCCCAGAGCCACTGCGCCGAGGAGAACGAGCGCCAGCGGAACGGCGACCCGGGGTCGGCGGAGAAGTCCGATCGCCGACGCCGGCGCGCTGCCGGCGAAGGAGCCGCTGGCGAGAGTTGACTGCAAGCCGACCTGCAAACTGCGCAACCGGTCGCGCAGCTCGACCGTCGAGGCGTAGCGCCGATCCGGCGACTTCTCGAGGCAGCGCCGGACGATCTCGACGAGCTCGGGCGGCAGCGGACCTTTGTCGGGTGCCATGGGTGCGACGGGGGGAGGCGTGTCCTTGAGAATGGCCGCGAGGGTGGACACGGTGTGGCCGCGCTGGAACGGGTTCCTGCCGGTAGCCATCTGATAGAGCAGAATTCCGAACGAGAAGAGGTCGGATCGATGGTCGACCGCGAGCCCCTCGGCCTGCTCGGGCGACATGTAGGCCACGGTGCCGAGCAGGAACCCCTCGCGCGTGACGCCGTCGGAGGTGAGGGTCTCGGAGCTCGAGTCGACCGTCTCGGCGAGCTTGGCGAGTCCGAAATCGAGGACCTTGACGCGGCCCTCGCCGTCGAGCATCACGTTGGCCGGTTTGAGATCGCGGTGGACGACCCCCTTGGCGTGGGCGCTGGCGAGCGCGTCGGCCAGCGGGACGGCAATCGCCAGCAGCTCCTCGAGCGGAAAACCACCGGCGGGGATGGCGGCCGCGAGGGTGCGACCCTCGACCAGCTCCATGGTGAGGAAGTGGACGCCGCCGTCTTCCTCGATGGAATGCAGGGTGACGATGTTGGGGTGTTTCAGGCCGGCGACGACGGTCGCCTCGCGTTCGAAGCGGGCCCGGCGCTCGGCGTCGTTCGCGACCTCGGGCGGCAGCACCTTGATCGCTACGTCGCGTCCCAATCGGCTGTCGCGGGCGCGATAGACGTCGCCCATCCCGCCGGAGCCGAGCTTCTCGAGGATGTCGTAGTGCGCGAGCCGGGTACCGATCAAGGCGCTTGCCTCCTGGGATGCCGACGGCCGGAGAGGTCGACCGGAGATGGCCGGAGACGCCGGCCGGCCGCTCACCTCGTCGGTGATGGCATTTGGACGAAAGTCTACGACAGCTACCCACCAGACGACGGGCCGCAATTCCGTCTTTCCTCTATCGAGGAGGACGAGACGATGGGGAACCAGGAGCTGTACGAGCGCATTCGGCAAGGGAAGGTCCGCGAGGTCAGCTTCGACGAGTTCAGCGCGCTGGTCGAGGAGCGGGGATTTCACTTCGACCGGTTCAGCGAGGACTATTGGGTCTTTGAGCATCCCTCCCTGCCCGGGACTCTCGGAGTGAAGGCCTGCAATGGGAAGATTCAGTCCTTCCAGGCGCTGTATCTGCTGCGGATTCTGGAGAAGCACGACTTCGCCGTCGAGAAGTGAAATACATATATCGAATAGGGTATGCTCCGTCATGAGGGGCCTCACGGTGAGATTCGAGCGCGCGGTCTACGTGCTGCACTGCTTCCAGAAGAAGTCGCCGAGGGGACGGAGGACCGCGAGCATTGATATCGACCGGATCCGGCGGCGTTTGAAGATTGCGAGAGACGACTGTGAGGCGCGCTATGGGCAAGAGGGCTAGTGCCGTTGAGGCGGGGAGCGGCAACGTCTTTCGCGACCTGGATCTCTCGGAGCCGGGAGAGCGCCAGCTCCGCACGCGACTGGCGATGGAGCTCAACGAACTGATCGGCGAGGTGGGGCTCACACAGACGAAGGTGGCGGCGCTTCTGGGCATCCCGCAGCCGCATCTGTCGGAGCTCAAGCACTACAAGCTCGCGCGCTTTTCGTCCGAGCGACTCCTGCGCTTCCTGACGCTCCTCGACCGCGACGTGGAGATCGTCATCCGACCGAAAGCCGGGCGGCGAGCGGTGGGGAGGCTGTCGGTGTCGGTCTGTCCCCTCGCGTGACCTCTTGGCGTTCTCACGAGTGGTAGAGAATCGGGCGCGCGTGGAGTGCTGAAGGATGAAGCCATCGAAAGCGCCGAAGGGGGCGAAGGGGCTGAAGGGGTCGATGCGCCAGAAGCTGGCGTCGATCGCCTATTGGGATGCTCTGCGGCGGCGGTATCCGGTCGCTTCGTACTGGGAGCTCGTGCGGCAGGGGAGCGGCGTGCTGGCGGCGAATCTCCTGGCGGCGCGGGCGCTCGTGCGGGGGGAGATGCGGCCGTGGGAGCTCGTCGTGCTGGTCGCCTTCGAGGCGATCGCGTATACCTCCGTCGCCTGGATTCAGCTCCTGTTCGTGCCGCCCGAGGCGCGGCCGGAGGCAGAGGAAACGAAGCCCAGCCTCGCCGCGCGGCTGCCGGCGCTCGCCTTCGGGCTCTTCTGGCTCGTCTGCGTCTACGGCCTCATCTTCGGCTTTCTGCTGCGCGACCTGCAGCCGTTCCTCGCCGCGGTGCGCGAGCCGCTCGCCTATCTGGGGAAGAGCGCCATCCGTTGGCCGCTCGCGGTCGCGGTCGGCGGGCTGCTCCTCGACGCGATCGCCGACCGGCAGTTCTGGCGCCAGCACGGCGGGACCTTCGTGAGCACCCCTGCCTTCACGGCGCTGGCGCGCTGGCTCACCCTCTTCCTCGGCGGGATTCCGTTCCTCGTGCCGTTCGCCGCCGGTGGCTGGGGCGTGGCCCAGGTCGCGAAGGCGATCGAGCGGCGCTACCCTGGCGTGCAGAAGAGCGGCAAGTTTCCTGCGGCGGTCCTGGTCCTGCCGGTCCTCGGCATCGGGCTCCTGATGCTGGTCGGCTGGCTGATGCAGGCCGGCGAGCTCGGCTGGACGATCGGCTACTGCTCGGCGAAGTTCGCGAGCGAGATGTTGATTCTCGGCGTGCCGCTGATGGCGGAGCGGGCGAGCCGGGAAGAGAAGGCAGCGCTGGGATAGGGGGAGAAGATGGGGACCGTCCCCACCCCTTCCCTGGGGTCAACTCTCGAGGTGGGTATCGATGTGGCGGGCGAATTCGCGGAAGTCGTCGAGTCGGGTCGCGAGCATCTCTTCGACGGTCCGGTCGATGCCTCCCGGACTCATCGCCCGAACTCCCCCGCGGCAATTCTGCGGTGGTGCGCGGCGTCGATCTTCGCGAGCTGCGGCAGGTAGTCGCAATAGCGCGACATCGCCTGGCCAGCGCGGCGGGTCGTCGCTTCGAGGTCGCGGGCGAGGATCCGGATGCCGTCGCGGAGCACGCGGTGGTAGAGGAGAGGCGATGCCGAGTTGAGCGCCACGACGTCGATGGCATTCGTGCCCAGGGCCGCACCCAGCTGGGCGCCGATCTCAGCGGCGCGAGCCACCAGCGCGGAGGCGCCCCGGTCTGACTCGAGACGATCGGGATCGACAAGCTTGGGATCCAGATACATCGCCACGTCAACGTCGCTGTGCGGGCGGCCCTCACCGCGCGCCGTCGAACCGAAGAGATAGGCCTCGAGCACCTCCGGGTGGCCGGCTAGCGCCGCCTCGAGCTGGGCGAGCAGGGTCTCGCGGTCGGCGGGGGTCATGGGGGCATTGTATGACTTGCCCGCTACTCGTAGGCCAGGCGGGCGAGGAAGGTCTCCATCGAGATCACCTCGACCGGCTCGGCCTCCATGTCGCGCCCCATCACCTGCACGGTCGCGTTCCTGCCGACGAGCTCGACGAGATCGTCGAGCCACCCGGTGCGCACGAGCATCGGAAGACTCTCCGGCCGGATGCCGATGATCGCCGGGGTCGCCTCGGTCCCCTCAGGTTGGCTCCCGAGCTCGCGGCAGAGAGGACAGTCGTGGAATCCGGATCCTCTCCCGAGAAGGGAGATCCGCGCCTCCTCGGCGGTGCCCCAGTCGGCGGGTACGGTGTCGATCGGCGTGCTGCGGCGACGGTCGCTCAGTTTGTGCATGCTTCCTCCCGGTTGGTGTTTCTCTGAGGAGAAAGACGCAATTCCGCGGCGCTATCTGGTACCTCTGGGGAGGAGGGACTTGGCCAGCCGATTTCTACCTGAGAAGCGCGTTCAATGAATGGGGTCCCCATTTCTCCGGGACTCTCGGAGTGAAGGCCTGCGATGGGAAAATCCAGACCTTCCAGGCGCTGTATCTGCTTCGGATTCTGGAGAAGCACGATCTCGCCGCCCAGAAGTGAGAGGTCCGGCGTCAAGAATAGCGGTAGCAAAAGCCACCGCGAGGGTTCGGCTGGACACAGCCGCCTCTGGTTGCCTCGAGTGCGCGCGGCGGGTCGAACTTGGGTGTAACCTCGTTTCACGCCCGTCAGGAGGGCCCATGAACGCCTCGACCCTGCGCACCTCGACCTGCTTCCTTGCCGCCTCGATGCTCGTATCGGTTTCTGCTCCGGCCGCTTCGACCTCGCCGGAGGAGGAAACCATGTCCCGCCTCCGAGCGCTCGCCGGCGCTCTGTTGTCCCGTTATCAGGACGAAGTCTCGGGCGAGAACCGAATGGGCACGCCGGCGAACGATTGGATCCTGGCGAGTCAACCGTCGGACGTCATCCGAGTGCCGAACGTGCGGGCGCTGCGCTCCCGCAAGGGGGTCCTCGGGCTCCTGCGCCCACGTGAGGATTTCATTTACCTTTGCGACGTGCCGGATCGCGATGCCTGGGGAGAGCGGATCGAGGTCTACTACGAGCAGGACAAGATCCTCTCCGCGCGTTTCCTCACCGTCCGCAGCGCCGGCGCGAATCGCCAGTTCGATGCCGATCGCTACGAGGTCGGCGGATTTCTTCCCGGAGCGGAGATCGATGACATCGTGGTCGCCGACAAGCGGTTCGTACGCTGGCCGCTTGGAGTGCCCGAGGTGGAGCTCCGGGTCGAGCCGGCGATTGGGCGGTGTCCGGGCTTTGACGATGGCTCGGGCCCAGGCGTGACGCCTGCGCCCTAGAGGAGCTTTCGATCCTTGCGCGCGTTCGAACGCGCGAGGGGACACCTAGCGGATGGGGCGGGGGCGCGCAGACGTGGCGTTGTGCTGCCCGCAAGGTGTCCCCGACTTCCGCCATTGCCCGCAGGGTGTCGCCAATAGCGTGAACAACCCACGAGCCGCCAGACCACGGGCCTGGATTCCGTCCTTCCTCTTTCGAGGAGGGTGGCCCGGTGAAAACGCGAAGGTTGCTCGACCGCCTACGCAGCGGGAGTGTGCAGAATGTCCGATTCGGCGACCTCATCGAGCTTGTCGAGGAGCTTGGCTTCCGCCTCGACAGGGTGCGCGGAAGCCATCGGGTCTATCTGCATTCCGCCGTACCCAGGCCGCTGCCGCTGCAAGCGGAAAGGGGCAAAGCGAAGCCCTACCAGATCCGACAGCTGCTGCGAATCCTGGAGGAATACAATCTGCCTGGGGAGATCGACCGATGAGGGACTACCACATCAACGTGTTCTGGAGCGACGACGACGAGAGTTACGTCGCCGACATTCCCGATCTGTTCCCTTGCGCAGCCTTCGGCGACAGCCCGGAAGAGGCTCTGGCCGAGGTGTTGGTCGTGAAGTCGGCGTGGCTCGAGACCGCCCGCGAGCGCGGGCTGCCCATCCCGGAGCCGACGTATCGGCCGGAAGCGACGCGGGTTGCCGGCTAGGTCGCGGCAGCGCTGGAGACCGGGCAGCCTTCTCTCGTCGCCCTCGAGAATTGGGACAGTCTCCATTTCTCAAGCCGGATCACCTGAAACCGCGAAGCATCCAAGAGAACGGGTGGCCGATCGCCGCCCGCCGATCGCAGATCGCCGATCGGCTCCGGGAGGTCGCATGCATCTGGCGGAGATCTGGCGGTATCCGGTGAAGTCGATGGCGGGGGAGTCGCTCGAAGAGGCGGAGCTGACATCGTCGGGCGTCGAAGGCGACCGGCTGGTTCAGGTCCGCCTCGGCGATCGCCCCGACGATCGAGTCATCACGGCGCGCAGCCGGCCGCGGCTCCTCGGGCACCGGGCGCGCCTGGGCCTGGGCGGCGAGATCCTGGTCGATGGGCGGCCGTGGGGCGATCCGGCGGTGGCGGCGGACGTCGAGCGCGCCGCGGGGGCCGGGGCGCGGCTGGTACGTGCGGAGCTCGCTCCCGAGCGCTTCGACATCCTGCCGCTCCTCGTCATGACCGACGGGGCCATCGCGGTGATCTCGGACGCATCGCTCGCCGCTGGCTCGGTCGAGACCGACCGGCGCCGGTTTCGGCCGAACCTGCTCATCGCCGGAGTGCCCGGTCTCGCCGAGCGCGGTTGGGAGGGGCGGCGGCTTCGGATAGGCGGCCAGCCGGGAAATGCCGGCGCAGTCGTGGTGGCGCTCGCCGACCTCCGCGGGCGCTGCGTCATGACGACGTTCGATCCCGACACCCTCGAGCAGGAGCCGCGCGTGCTGCGCACCGTCGTCGAACGCACTGGCGGGGTCCTCGGACTGAACGCCGAGGTCGTGCGGGCCGGCCGTGTTCGCGTCGGCGATCCGGTCGAGCTGCTTTAAGGCTGAGGAAGAGATCGGGGACAGTCCCCATTTCTTCCCCACTCACGGCGTCGAGTCGCTCCAGTTCTGCATAGCGCCGGCTTCGAAGCCGTCTGCGAAGAGCGAACCGTAGACGACGACCTGCAGGCCCACGTCGCCGGCGACGCCGCCGACGTCGTAGTAGGGCGTGCCGATGACGAGGTCGGCGTGCGAGTCGCCGTCGAAGTCGCCGACGGCGAGGGCCCAACCGAATCGGTCGCCGGCTTCGCTCCCCTCCGGGTCGCTCGCGAGTACGCTCCGGGAGAGGTCGAACCCGGTCGGCGCGCCGAAGGCGAAGACGATGAGACCGGCGTCGGGGATCTCGCCAGCCGCGCCGAGGTCCTGCTCCGGATCGCCGATCACCAGGTCGTCATGGCCGTCGCCGTCGAAGTCGCCCGCGGCGATCGCCGCGCCGAGGCGCGCGCCGGCCTCCGGCTCGATGCCGAGCGCGCCGGGGGCCCAGAAGACGCTGTTGGCGAAGATCAGGCCGAACTGGCTGCCGAGGATGACGTAGACCGAGCCGTTGTCGCCCTCGCGGGGAACACCGATCGCCAGATCGTCGAAGCCCCCGTTCCCGTCACCGTCGAAGTCGCCCGCGGCAAGAGCATCGCCGAAGCGCTCGCCGTTGGCCGCGTCGCCGAAGATGCCGGCGGAGTCTTCCGAGATGAGATAGCCCGCTCCCCGCAGCTTCGTCACCTCCCTGCGGGAATTCGGCTGGCACCTCACCGAATTGGGAATTCGGCTGGCACCTCACCTGCAGGGCCGTGCGCTCGGTCGCTGCGGGGTGTCAGCGCGGCTTGCGGGCGGGGGAGCGGGGCTTGCGGGGCTTGCCGTGGCTCCCTGCCACTGAGCGCGGGCGGTGGGTGCCTGCCGGGGCGTTGCCGTAGGGGGCTTCCGGTTCGCGCACCAGCCCGGCGAGCGCTTGCGGGTCGAGGCCGCGGCAGAGCTCTTCGTGGACGCGCTCGGCGAGGTAGACCTTGAGCAGGGACTGATAGGGGACGTCCATCCGGTTCGCGAGGACCTTGAGGTCGGCGAGGAGCGCTTCCGGGAGGCGCAGCGAGATCGTCTCCGTCGACGGCTGGAGGTTCGGGAAGGTGACCGCGCGCGCCCGCGACCAGTCGACGTAGTCGGTCGAGTCGTGCGTCGCCCAGAAGCGGCGCTCTGCCGCTTCGTTGCGCAGCGGCGGAACCTTCTCCTTATCGGCTGCTTTCTTACCGGCTTCTTTCTTACCGGGTGCCTTCTTACCGGGTGTCTTCTTACCGGCCAGGGCCATCTTGGTCGCGCGCTGCCTCATAGGCGCTCCTTTCCTTTCGACTCATGTCGCGCGCCGAGATCACCCGCAGGCGGCGAAGGCGAACCGTGAAGACGACCAGGAGTCGCCGGCCGGCGCGCGTCTTGCCGAGCGCGAGGAACCGCGGCTCCCTCTGCGAGTGGGAGAGATCCTCCGCGAGCAGGAGAGGCTGCTCCCCGAAGAGCTCCTCGCACTCGCTCGGCCGCACGCTGTGGCGCGCCCAGCTCTTCTCCGAGTTGCCGTCGTCCCAGTCGAACTGGAGGACGTCGGGGGTCGGAGGCTCGTCGCCACGCACGGTCGAAGTATATGCGAAACATATACCGGCGCGCACCTCCACTCCTGCGGTGCAGTCGAGGTCGTCGTTCGAGAAGGTGGTGGCGGAGTGGCGTTCTTGTCCGGCGCGACGCTTCTTGCCGAGACTTTCTGTCTTGACATCTAGCCATGGCGATATATGATGTTCACCATGGACGACCTCACTTCCACCCTGCACACCCTCCAACAGCTCTCGGACCTTTCGGGAGTCGAGCCGCGGACGATCCGGTCGTATATCGAGCGCGATCTTCTGCCGGGGCCGCGCGGCATGGGGCCGAAGGCCTCGTATGGGCCGGAGCATGTCGCCCGGCTCGAGGTCATCCGGCTGCTGCGGGATGCGCACCGCGAGATCACGCTCGACCAGATTCGCAATTTCCTGGGGCAGCTGACACCGGAGAAGATCGCCGCCATCGCCCAGGGGGGGCTCAAGGCGGCGGGGACTGCCGGTTCCAGTGGCGCCGCCGGCATCGGGAGCTTCGCGCCACCGGTCTCTTCGGCGCTGCAGTACCTCCACAGCATCGGCGCGCCCGGTCCGGAGAACAGGGAAGACGCTGGCCCGGCCGCGGGTCCGGCCAGAAGCTCCAGCCACCGATCCAGGTCTCCCCAGATGTCCCAGATGTCCCAGTCTCCCCGCGAGTCCTCCCGCGGGCGGACACCGTTCGAGGAGCTGCTCGGCGTGCTGGGCGACGCTCTTGGGCCTCGCACCGTCTCCCGCTCGGTGCGCAGCGAAACCTGGCACCGCGTGCCGATCACCCCTGACATCGAGCTCTCCGTGCGCGGCGAGCTCGACACCGACAAGCTCGCGCTGCTGCAGCGCATCGGCGATCACCTGAGGCACCTTCTGATGAAAGGAACACCAAAATGAAGCCAGACCGTCCGGACAATTCCACTCTGCAGGTCGTCGCCGGTTTCGACCGCACGCTCATTCGCCGCAAGGGGGAGTCGGTGCGCTACCTGGTGGTCGAGGTCACGGCGCCGACCGTCGAATCGTCGATGAAAGCTCCGAAAGCTCCCCTCAACCTCGCCCTGGTGATCGACGCCTCGGGTTCGATGAGCGGTGGGCCGATGGACGCCGCGAAAGAGGCGGCGCGGCGCGTCGCCGAGAACCTCGGCGCCACGGACACGCTGTCGGTGATCTCGTTCGACACCGAGGTGACGGTGCATATCGAAGGGCGGCGCCAGGATGCGGCCGGCCAGGCGGCGGCGACCGCTGCGATCGCCGCGCTCGAGGCCGGTTCTTCGACCGACCTCGGCGGCGGGTGGCTCAAGGGATGCGCCTGCGTCGCGAAGGTGATGGAGCAGCATCCAGGTCTCCGCGGTAGCGGATTTGCGCAGCCTTCGCTGCGCGGTAGCGGATTTGCGCAGCCTTCGCTGCGCGGTATCGGATTTGCGCAGCCTTCGCTGCGCAATCGTGTCGTCGTGCTGTCCGACGGCCAGGCGAACCTCGGGATCACCGAGCCCGATGAGCTCGCGACGCACGCTGCTCAATTGCGTGCCCGTGGCCTCCTGAGCTCGGCGGTCGGCATCGGCGAGGGCTATTCCGATACTCAGCTCGAAGCCATCGCCGCGAGCGGCGGCGGCCGGCTGCATCATGCGGCGGAGGCGGCGGAGATCGTCGAGCTCGTGCTCGGCGAGCTCGACGAACTGCGCGAGACGGTGGTCGAGAGCTGCGATCTCGTGGTCGAGGCGCCGGCAGGATTCGCCGTCGAGGTGGTCGGGGACTACGCGACGAACCGCAAGGGGCTGGAGCTCGCCTGTGTGTTGGGGTCGCTCACGAGCGGCGCGAGCCGCGCGGTGGTCGTCAAGGTCACCTGCCCGGCGGGAAAGCTCGGCCATTCTGCCGAGCTCACGGTCGGCGCGCGCTGGAGAGGCGTGGGAGTGGAGGAACCCCGCGAAACACCGCTCCTCGCCTGCAGGCTGCAGTTCGCCATCGGCGACAAGTGCCAGGCGCAGCCGCGCGACCCGGAGCGCGCGCTCGTCGTGGCGCGCACCTGGCAGTTCGCGATCGTCCGCGCCGCCACCCGGCTGAACCAGGACGGTGAGCTCCACCGTGCGGGCGCGTTCGTGACCCGCGAGCTGCGCTACTTCGTGAGCTACTGCGAAGGCCTGCCGGGGGCGCAGGCGATGGTCGAAGCGCTGCAGCGACTGGCGGCGTCGATCGGTGAGGAGCGCTACGCGCCGAGATATGCCAAAGAGATGCGGGTCGCGAGCACCAAGGGGATGCGCAGCGAACGCGAATTCCGCGTCCATGCCCAGATTAGCTGGGACAAGCACCTGCCGCAGTGAGCGGACCCGCGAGGATGCTCTCCAAGTCGCGTTATCTCGCCGGGCGGCAGTGCGAGAAGAGGCTCTGGATCGAGACCCAGCGGCCCGAACTGGTACCGCCGTGGAGCGCCGTGACGCAGGCGATCTTCGACCAGGGGCACGCGGTGGGGGAGCTGGCGCGTGAGCTCTTCCCGGGCGGCGTCGAGATCGACCGCGCGCAGCTCGATTGGGCCTCGGCTCTCGCGGCAACGCGGAAGGCCATGAAGCGGGCGCTCCTTCGGGTGCCGCTCTACGAGCCGGCGTTCGAGCATCAGGGAGCCGCTTGCCGGGTCGACATCCTCGTTCCGGCGCACTCGCAAGACGATGCGGCCTGGGATCTCTACGAGGTCAAGAGCGGCAGCTCGGCGAAAGATGTGAATGTCGAGGACATCGCTTTCCAGACTTTCGTGCTGCGTGGCGCCGGAGTCGCGTTGCGCCGGTCGTATCTGGTCCATCTCGACTCGAGCTGCGAGCGCCAGGGCGAGCTCGATGTCGCGCGGCTTTTCACGGTCGTCGATGTCAGCGCGACGATCGGGCCGATGCTGCCCGAAGTCGCGCGCTGCGTCGCCGAGCTGCAGGGAATCCGCGAGCAGAGCGAAGAGCCGCAGGTTGCGATCGGGCCGCACTGCTCGAGTCCGTACGACTGCCCATTGATTGCACACTGCTGGAGCGGCATCCCGGAGGAGAGTGTCTTCACCCTGACTCGCGTGGGTGCCAGGAAGTGGGACCTCTTCGCCCGCGGCATCGTGGAACTGGCCGAGATCCCTGCCGACTTCAAGCTCAACGCCAAGCAGCGAATCCAGGTCGCGGCGGCCCATGGAGGCGAACCGCATGTCGACGCTGCGGAGCTTCGTCGGTTCCTGTCGACCCTGGTCTATCCGCTCTACTATCTCGATTTCGAGACCTTCGCCCCTGCGGTGCCGCCATTTTCCGGAACCCGGCCCTACCAGGCGATCCCGTTCCAGTACTCGCTGCACATCGTCGATCATCCGCACACCGAGCCGCGAGTCGCCGCCTTTCTCGCGGAGGGGGACGGCGATCCACGCGCAGCCTTCCTCGCCGCGCTGCGTGCCGACCTCGGCGAGATGGAAGAGGGGGGCACGATCATCGCCTTCAATGCCGTCTTCGAGCGCAGCCGCCTCGCCGAGGCCGCAGCTCGCTACCCCGAGCACGCGGGGTGGGCCGACCGCGTAGGCCAGCGCTTCGTCGACCTGCTGGTGCCGTTCTCGAACTTCTCCTATTACCACCCGGCGCAGCTAGGCAGCGCCTCGCTCAAGCGCGTGCTGCCGGTCCTCGGCGCGCGCGGCTACGACGGGCTCGAGATCCAGTCCGGCGATCTGGCATCGCTCGAGTTCCTGCGCTCGAATCTTCCCTCGACGCCTCCCGACGAGCGCGCCCGGATCCGCGCCGCGCTCCTCGAATACTGCGGCCGCGACACGGCAGGGATGGTCGAGATCGTGGCTGCGCTCGAGAAGATCGTCGGATAGCTCCAGAGGGCAGGATTCGGGGAGACCGAACGGCGAGCTCTCGTTGTCGATCCATGTAGGTCCCTTCGGCGCGGCGAGGGGACACATGGCGGGTTGGGGCGGGGTAGCGAAGGGGTGCCGAAGGGGTGCCACCTTCTTGCCCGCACTGTGTCCCCAACCGTCCGGCCGTCGCCCGCTGGCTCAGGAGCTGTCCCCAACTGCAGGCGCCAGACGGTGCGGCCGGATTCCGTCTTTCTTGGATATGAAGAGTCCGGGCGCGGGGTGCAGGAGGGCGTGGTGCTTAGGTATTCAAAATGGATGCATAATGGATACCGAGGCGAGGGGAGGGGCGGCCATGGCGACGTTGACGCTGAAGAACGTACCCGAGGAGTTGGTGCTGCGGCTGAAGGAGGAGGCCCGGCAGAGCCGACGGAGTCTGAATCAGGAGGCGCTCGTGCGGCTCGAGGAGAGCCTGGTGAGGCGCCGGCAGACCACCGAGGAGAAGATCGCCATCATGCGGGCGGCTCAGGCGCGCTCTGCGCACCTGCCGCCGCTCACCGACGAGTTCCTCGACTTCGCCAAGCGCGACGGACGGCTTTGATCGTCGTCGACACCAACCTGCTGGCCTACTCGGTGCTTCGAGGCGAGGGTACGGCGCTGGCGCTTCGCGTCGCCGCGCACGACCCCGATTGGATGGCTCCGCCCCTCTGGCGCCACGAGCTCGCCAACGCCCTCGCGACCTCGATGCGCGTGCGCGGCCTGACGATGGCCGACGCCGTCCAGGCGTTTGCGGCGGCGGAGCAGCTCGTGGTCGACGCGGAAGTTGTGCCCGGTCTCGAAGCGAAACTCGAGGTCGCGGCACGCGGTAAAGTCTCGGCTTACGACGCCGAGTTCGTCGCCGTGGCGCAGGAGCTCGACCTGCCGTTCGTCACCGCCGACCGGCGCTTGGCGCTCGCCTTTCCGGAGCGGGTGCGGCTGCTCTCCGAGTTCGTCGGCGAGACCGGCGACGGCGGTTGAGGCGCGCGACTCTGGCGGGTTGGAGACGGGGCGGCTGTTTCCTTTTCGGGAGACAATGGCGCTGTGACCTCCTCCGACGCTGTCCGCAGCCGTCATGACGCGATCTATGCCGATCATGGGATGCCGGAGTTCCGCTACTGGCAGGTAGGGCCGCGGCTCTGGGCAGGACGAAATCCGCTTTCGGAGCGGGATCTCCGCGAGCTCGCGGAGCGCGGGGTGACGCACATTCTCGACCTGCGGGAGGAGTCGGAGTGGGCGGGGCCGGGGCGGGTGGGCGGCGAGGCGATCGGGGCGGCGGCCGGGCTCGGGATCGCGCGCAAGCACGTGCCGATCGGGGACTTTCAGCCGCCTTCCGACGCGGCGTTCACCCGCGCGGCCGCCTGGCTCGATGCCCGCTCCGCGGAGCCGGGGGCGGTCGTCTTCGCGCACTGCCGTGCCGGGCTGCAGCGCACGCCGACGATCCTCGCCGCCTGGCTGGCGAGGCGCGAGGCGATCGCGTTCGGCGAGGCGGTCGAGCGCTTGCAGCAGAACGGCTACCGCGGGGAGCCGATGCCGGAACAGCGGCGCGCTGCGGAGCGCTGGCTGCAGAGCGGACAGGCGAGCGTCGAGGATGGAATGGGCGACGGGTCGGCGGAGTTCGAGTGAGCGAGTTCCCGCTCGAGAGCCGCTTGCGCGGGGATCGATCGCTAACGAGCCGCTTGCGCGGCTCTATGCTCGGCGGCGCGATCGGCGATGCGCTCGGAGCGCCGATCGAGTTTCTGAAGTGGCCGGCGATCCGGGCGCGGTTCGGGGCGCGCGGGCTCGACCATTTCGAGCCGGCTTATGGGCACCCGCCGATTCCGGGCGCGATCACCGACGACACGCAGATGACGCTCTTCACCGCCGAGGGTCTGATCCGCGCCGAGCTGCGCGGCGCGGCGAGCGGCAGCTGCCACGTACCGTCGGTCGTGCACCATGCCTACCGCCGGTGGCTGCTGACGCAGGGCGAGAGCTGGGCCGAGGGGGCTGGCGGCGAGGGAGAAGGCGATTCGCCGTGGCAGGCCGATGGCTGGCTGATCGGCGAGACGTTTCTGCACGCTCGCCGCGCGCCCGGGAACACCTGTCTCGCGGCGCTGCGTGTGCCGGGGCCCTACGGCCGGCTGGCGGAGAACGATTCGAAAGGCTGCGGCGGGGTGATGCGCGTGGCGCCGGTGGGGTTCCTCTTCCGCGCCGCCGAGGGTGTCGCAGTCTTTCGCATGGGCGTCGAGGTCGCCGCGCTCACCCATGGCCATCCTGCCGGGCAGCTTTCCGCCGGAGTGCTGGCGGCGGCGATCCACGCGATCGTCCACGAGGGCCGCTCACTCCCCGAGGCGCTCGACGCCGCGACGGCGATCCTGCGCGAGGCGCCGGTTCACGCGGAGACCCTCTATCCGCTCGCGGCCGCGCGGGCGCTCGCGGCGCAGGGCGAGCCGACCGCCGAGCGCGTGGAGAGCCTCGGCGGCGGCTGGGTGGCGGAAGAGGCGCTGGCGATCGCCGTCTACGCCGCGCTCTCCTTCCCGGACGACCTCCGCGCCGCGCTCGTCCTCGCCGCCAACCACTCCGGCGACAGCGACTCGACCGCCGCGATCTGCGGCAACCTCCTTGGCGCGGCGCTCGGCGAAGCGGCGTTGCCGGGCGACTGGCTCGCGGAGCTCGAGGGGCGCGCGGTCATCGAACGGCTGGCGGACGACTTCGCGCGGCAGTTGAACGGCGAGGCGCCCGACCTCCGCGAGTCCGCGCCGCGGACGCCGGAAGGGGAGGTCTGGCGGGAGCGCTATCCGGGGTCGTGAGGGAAGCGGCTGGAGACGGGGTGGTTCTGTCTCGGTGACGCGCTGTTGCGGGTCCACTCAGCGTGGCCAGGGGACACATAGCGGCTTCTGGAAGGGTCGCGGAAGCGTTGCGCCCGTTTGCCCGCAATGTGTCCCCAAGTGCTGCTCTCTTGCCCGCGATGTGTCCCCAACGGCCCCCAACTGGCCAACTGTCCGACGGACCCCAACTTCCCGCAACTGACGGCGACACTTGGCTCCGTCTAGGGGGCGATGAGCGCCTGGAAGCGCGGTTGGTCGCGCAGGGACTCGAAATCGGTGTCTTGCGCCAGCCATTCCTTGCGCCCGAAGCCGCCGCTCATGGCGCGCTCGAGGCAGTCGAGGGCGCCCTCCAGCTCGCCGGCGAGGGCGTAGATGCCGGCGACGTTGTAGAGCACCACCGGCTCGTTGGGCTCGAGCTCGATCGCGCGCAAGGCCCACTCGAGGCCCTGCTGGCGCTCGCCCAGACGCACGCAGGCGAGGCCGCCCAGGTAGTAGGCGCGCGCGTCGTCGGGATTCAACGTCACGTGGTGCGAGACGACGTCGAGGCCGCGGCGCAGAGCCTCGAGCGAGGCCTCCTCCTGGCCGAGCGAGCGCCGCGCCATGCCGAGCAGCACCGGCGCCTGGTAGTCCTCGGGCCGGGCTCCCATCGCGCGCTCGAAGAGCGCCGCCGCCTCCTCGATGCGCCCCTGCTCGAAGCGCATGCGGGCGAAGAAGTAGAGCGCTTCGAACTGCACCGGATCGAGCCGCAGCGCGATGTCGAACTCACCTTCGGCATCCCCGTAGCTGCGGCGGAGATAGAGCGCCAGGCCGCGAGAGGCGTGGGTCGAGGCGAGGCCGGGCGCGAGGTCGAGCGCTCGCCGGCTCGCGGCGTCGGCCTCGGCGAGCGCCTCGTCACCGCCCGCCCACATGCCGTAGAGGAAGGCGGCACAGTCGGCGAGCCCGGCGTAGGCGAGCGCGTAGTCGGGATCGATCCCGGCGGCGCGGCGGAACATCTCGCGCGCGAGGTGCAGGCTCTTCTTGTCGAAGCGATAGAAGAACTGGCGGCCGCGCAGGTAGCACTCGTAGGCCTCGACGCTCCGGGTCGGCGCCGAGGAGGCCGCCCGGCGCTCGATCTCGGCGAGCACACCGCGCAACGCCTGGGCGACGGCGAGGGCAATCTCTTCCTGGACCTCGAAGACGTCGGCGAGCTCGCGGTCGTAGCGCCCCGTCCATTGCTGGTAGCCGGAGACCGCGTCGACCAGCTGGAGGGTGATGCGCAGGCGCTCGCTGGCCTTCCTCACCGAGCCCTCGAGGACGCTCTCGACGCCGAGGCGCTCGCCGACGGCGCGCATGTCGCCGGTGTGCCCCTTGAACTGGAAGGCGGCGGTGCGCGAGGCGACGCGCAGACCGGGCAGGCGCGCCAGCGCGTGAATCAGCTCCTCGGCCATGCCCTCGCAGAAATAGTCCTGGTCGCGCGCCGGACTCATGTCCGCAAACGGCAGCACGGCGATCGAGGGCGGCGCCCCGCCGGAGGCCGCCAGCCTGCCGCCTGAGCCAGCCGAGCCGCTCGAGCCAGCCAAGCCGCCGGAGCCCCCTGAGCCAACACCGCCCGAGAACTGGCTCTCGATCTCGGACAGCAGAGCGCGCGCCGTCGGGTAGCGCTCGCCGGGAGCTTTGGCGAGCAGCCGGCGCACGATGCGCTCGAGCGCCGGCGGTGCCTGCAGGCCGCTCGCGGAGAGGCGCGGCGGCTCTTCCTTGAGGATCGCCGCCATGGTCTCGGCGGCCGAGGCCCGACGAAACGGCTGTCGTCCGGTGACCATCTCGACCAGGATGACGCCGAGCGCGAAGAGGTCGGAGCGCGCATCGGCGGGTCTCCCGCGCACCTGCTCCGGTGACATGTAGGCGACGGTGCCGAAGACGAGTCCAGGTTCGGTGCGCGGCCCCCGCGCAGCGCTCGGGAAGCCGCCGACCTGGGTCGCGATCTCCTCGGGAGCCTCTGGAACCGCGACTTTCGCGAGGCCGAAGTCGAGGATTTTGGCGTGGCCGTCGCGGGTGAGAAAGAGATTCTCCGGCTTGAGGTCGCGATGCACGATGCCGCGCTCGTGGGCGGCGGCGAGGCCTCGCGTCCACTGTGCCGTGAGCTCGAGGGCTTTCTGGATGGTGAGCGGGCCGCGCTCGAGGCGGGAGCGTAAAGTCTCGCCTTCGAGCAGCTCGGTCACCAGGTAGCGCACGCCGTCCTGCTCACCGATGTCGAACACGGTGAGGAGATTCGGGTGCGAGATCGCCGAGGCGGCGCGCGCCTCCTGCTCGAAGCGGCGCAGCCGGTCGGGGCTCGCGGCCACCTCTACCGGCAGCACCTTGAGCGCCACCTCGCGCCCGAGCCGCTCATCGCGGGCGCGATAGACCTCGCCCATCCCTCCCGCGCCGAGCGTGGCGACGATCTCGTACGGTCCGAGGCGAGTTCCCGCCGGCAGGGGCATGGTGGCATTCTAGACCCGCTGTCTCCCCGAGCAGAGACTCGCGGCGGCCTCGGTCGCAGGCTCGCTCGCAGACGATGCGGGTGGTGGCGATCGGGCTTCTGGGGTCTACTCGCCGATCACCAGGATTCTGGCGTAAAGGGTCGCGGCCCAGGCGCTGCCGTCGTCGCGCCAATGGAAGTGGACGCGAATGACGCCCGAGGTTGTGGAGGCGAGGTCGTCGAACTCGACCCGCGTTTCGATCTGGGCGACGAGCAGGTGGTGGTCGTTCTCCGGATAACCGAGATCGAAGCCCTGGAGCGCGCAATGCACGCGCCGAACCGGCTGCGGGAACTGAAACGGTACCGCGAGCGACGTGTCGGTCGGAAAGGCGAGATCGGGGCTGCCGACCTGGACGATGACGAATTGCATCGCGGGCCTACCCTTCCAGCACCGGATCGTCGATCGGTCCGATGTCACCGGGGAGGGGGAGCTTGCCGAGCTCGACGAAGAGCAGATAGTCGATCCAGCCGGAGAAGCTCGAGTTGATGTCGTCGTGGAGATAGAGCGTCCCTACGATGCGCGCCTCCCAGCCGTCGTCGACCCGTCCGCCGACTTCGGCGTGGAGATCGACGGTCAGTTGGCCGACGTGATGATCTTCACCGCCGTAGCGCGCGTCGTAGCCGTTGAGGGCGATCGCCACCGCGAGCACCGGGCGATCAAAGCCGACGCGCAGGGCGACGGTATGCGGCGGGGACTGGGGCGGGAACACGAGGCGACCGCTACGCGTTTCCATGTCGCACCTCCAAGAGTGAATTGGGCGGCAGTGTACGCCAAGGCGACCGGAGGGCGAGCACGGGGTGGCCCGACGCTTTTCGGGCGCCGGGAGCGGGCGCCGGATTGGCGCCTTTCCCGGCCGCTTGCCGTTCTAGCGGGAAAGGAGAGCGAAATGTTCAACTCGTCTGGATACTCTGAATGCTCTGCAGGCTCCGTTTCTTCCCCTCACCGGGCGCGGTTCGCGGTGCTGGCGCTGGGCGCGCTCGGTGCGGCGTTGCTGGCCGCACTCTCGCCGTCCGTGGTCATGGCCGATACCGAACCGGTCACGATCACCGGCAAGGCGATTCTCGAGCACCCGGCCGGCACGGCGATCGTCGCGGCCGGGCGGCTGCTCAAGGCCGGCAAGACGGCCGAGGCCCGCAAGTCGGCCACGAAGGAAGTGCGCGAGGAGTGGGCGGCGATGTCGCCGGCGGAGCAGAAGGAAGAGAGCGAGCGCTTGAAGGGGCGGACCCCGGATCCAGCGACGTTCGAGGCCGACATCGCGCGGGTCGGAGAGATGGTGGTGGACGGCGACAGCGCGCGCCTTTCGATTCCGACCCCGTCCGGCGATCCGTCGGCGATGGGCTTCGCGGGGCTCGAGGACGGGAAGTGGCGCGTCAGCCGGGGGCCGATGACCCTGCAGGTGCCCGAACCGGAAACCGCGCCGGCGATCCGCGGGGCGGCGATCCTCGACCACGAGCTCGGCAAGCTGGCGATCGACTACGCCGGGAAGCTGGCGGCGGGGAAGCTCGATGCAGCGCTCGCGATGCTCTCGCCCGCCGCCCGCGCCCGGCGCGACGCGCTGCCGGCCGACGAGCGCAAGCAGAGCGACGACTTCCGGCGCAAGTTCCTGCCGCAGCCGGAGGCGCTCGCGAGCCAGATCCGTGAGGGTGGCGAGCTCACCTTCACCGACAAGAAGGCGTACCTCAACGTCATGAGCTTCACCACGACCCAGAACGCGGATGGCAGCGTGACCTCGAGCTCCGAGACGATCGGGCTGGGGTTCCTGGATGAGTCCGGCCGGTGGACGATCGCCGACTGAGGAGAATGGGGTTGCGGGAGCCGTCCCGCCCTGCGTGAAGGGGTCCGCAGCGCCTGAGGAGCGAGGGAGCTAGGATCGGAGCCGTCGTGAGCGAGCCGACTCCGCCCAGTGCCGCCTTCGGGCGCTTCCATTTCGACGGCGACCCGGCGAAGCTCTCGCTCGACGGCCGCGATGTGGTGCTGCCGCCGCGCGAGCTGCATCTGCTCGGTATCTTCCTCGAGCATCCGGCGGAGTGGCTGACGGAGGAGTGGCTGTCCCACGGCCTGTGGCCCAAGGCGGTGCCGCCGACGGGCGAGCTCGACCGTCTGATCCGCGAGCTCACTGCAGCGCTCGACGCCGGGGCCGACGGAGTCGCGACGATCCAGAGCCTCAAAGGACGCGGTCATCGTTTCCTCCTGCCGGTGCGGGCGATCGATCTGCCCGGCGCGAAGGGTGCGCGACCGTCGCCGCCGGCGAGCGGCGCCGCGTCCACGGCGAGCCCGGCGCTGCCTGCGAAAGGTCGCAGTGCCCACCGCCGGCTGCTGGCGCCGCGACAGGTCGCGATCGCTCTCCTCGGTGTCGGAGCCTTGGCGGCGGCGCTCTTGTGGGTGAATCGCCCGGCGAGGTGGCGTTCCGGAGCGGGCTCGACCGCCGCCTCCGATGCCGCCGCCGCTCGCGATCCGAAAGTGGTTCGCGCCGCAGCGACTGCGGAATGGAGGCGCGGAGCCGCCGCCGCCCGTCAGCACGACCTCGCCTCGCGGCGCCTGGCGATGACTCACTTCGAGGCCGCGTCGGCGCTCGATCCGAGTCTGGCGGCGGCGCATGCCGGGCTCGCCAGTACGCTGGTCTTCGAGGGACTGACGGTGGCCGGGGGGGGCGAGGAGATGGAAAGCGCCCGCCGCTCGGCCGCGACGGCGCTGGAGCTCGATGAAGGACTCGCCGACGCCCATGCGGCCCGTGCCTTCGCGCGCCTCTTCGCCGATCGCTCCCCGGCGTCGGCGCGCGTTTCCGCCGAGCGCGCGCTCGTTCTCGATGCGACGAACGTCGGCGGACGGCGGGCGCTCGCCTGGGTGTTGGCCGTCGAAGGGCGCTTCCTCGAGGCGGTCTCGCAGCTCTCGCTGACGCGCACGGGCACACAGTTCGACCCGGAAGTCGAGTGCGACGAAGGTGCGATCCTCTACCTCGCCGGGCGCTCGCTCGAGGCGCGACGGCAGCTCTCGGAGGTCGTTCGCCGCGAGCCGATCTTCCGCCGCGGGCACGCCACGCTCGCGGCGCTCCATCTCCGCGAGCGGCGGCTCGGTGCGGCGGCGTTCGAGCTCGAGATGCTCGATGCGCTCGCTGCGGGTGCGACGCGGGACGACGATCGGGTGCGCCAGCGCGCGGCCGGTTCCTGGGCGATGCCCGAGGCGAGCGAGGCGGCGCGGCTGCTCGCGGAGCGCGCCGAAAGGGCGGTTCTGGCCCCCCCCGGGGCGGCCGCCGGCTCGCAGCTCGAAGCGGCGCGGATCTTCGCCCAGTTCGGCGACCGCGAGCGCGCGCTCGCCGCGCTGCAACGTGCGCTCGACCGGCGCGAGAGCGCGGCGGTCCTCGCCCGGATCGATCCCGCCTTCGTTTCGCTGCGCTCCGTGGCCGCCTTCCGCGAGATGATCGATCGCGCCGGCGTGCCGGTGCTCGCCCAACCGTAGGCAGATGCGCGCCAGCGGCTGCAGCCGGGGGCCGGACTACCTCGCTCCGTGCGGCGGCCCCGGCGCGACCTTCAGAGGACCGAGATCCAGCAGATGGAGACGAGTCCGATTTCGAAGCCGTCCTTGAAGATGAGGTTGGGGTCGACCTGGACGAACTCGATGAAGCGGGCGCTGACGCTGGCGATCTTGGTGTCGACCAGATTGCCGGCGCGGTCGATCTCGAAGACGCCGTCGGCAGTGGTGGTCAGGATGGTTCCGCCCGGTAGCTCGTAGACGCCGCGATTGCCGGAGACTCCGGGCGCGGTGTGGACGTCGATCAGGACCCCGGCGGGCGAAAGCTCGACGACCCCCATTTGCGTGCCGAGGAAGTTGGCCACGAGAACATTGCCGTCGGCGGCGGTCGCAATCTGCTCCGGGAAATTCACGATGGGGGCCAGAGCCGGCAGCGGCGCGCCCACGAAGTCGTAGCGATGAATGGTGTCGCTGTCGCTACCGCCGACGAGGATGTCCGCAAGGTCGAAGCGAACGTGAATGGCGAACGGCGACGCGAGGCCGGCGGCGCCGTTGGCGATAAAATTGCCGACGGAGACGCCGCTCTGGGGGTAAAAGCCCGCCACGGCGTCGTCGTTCGGTCCGGCGCCGACCGTCACCAGGAAGACATAGCCCTGCCGGGACCAGATTCCGCGCACGTTGTCGAGGATCGCGAGGTTGACACCCCCGGCGGGAGCGAAGACCCCGAGGTAGATACCATCGAGGTCGTACGCCAGGACGGCATCGTTCAACTGGTCCGAGATGAGGATCGTCGGCACGGTGCAGGTGTTGAGCACGGCGTGGATCGGAGTGTTCAGATGGGTCGGATCGGCGGGGACGAAGTCGGCGTCCACGAGATCGCCCGAGACGGGGTCGAAGGCCATCACCCGGTCGTTCGTCGACTCCGGAATCAGCAGCAGTCCCTGTGTGCCGAGAAGCTCGAGCGCGCGACGGTGCGCCTCCGGGGAGCGACTCGCGGCGGCCGCTGGTGCGGGCGGTAGCGCCGACTCCGGCTCGAACCCCGCGGCTTCGCGGGCCCCGGCGCGAGCAAGCTGCGCTTCGTCGGCGCTCACGCCGGCCGCCGGGTGCGCGAATGCCGGGGGGGCCGGAAGGATGGACAGGCAGGCGGACGAGAGCAGCGCGAAGTGGCTCGGGCGCATCACAGCTCCTCCTTGACTCGCCGGCAGGCGCGCCGGCGGAGTGGCGAGCATCGGAAGATGTCAGTCTTGTTGGAGCGCATCCTACGCTGGGAGGGCCCGGGACGGAACCCGGTCGCGAACCGAACCGGGGTCCGAACGATTCTCCCGCATGTGTGTCCTGTTCGAGTGCCCCCGGGGGGAGCCGGGATCAGTTGGGTTTGGGGAGCGCAGCCGGGGCGGCGGGAGGTGCGCTCTCCTTCGGCGGCGTGATCATGATGTGAGCGCCGGCGGTGCCGGGGAACATGATCCAGGGTCCTCCCGGGCCGGGGGGCGAGAGCGGCAGGCCGGTGGTCTCCTGGGTGGCGTACGGCGTGTAGACGACGTAGCGCAGGTACGGATCGACCACCTTGCCGGCCGCCGCGTCGAAGCGCGTGCCGGAGAGGACGTAGAGCGTGGCGGGAGTCTTGGGCATCGCCAGGGTGCCGGCGTCGGCCTCGGCCCAGCGGCGCTTCATGCGCTCGTCGCCCGAGACGCCGGCGGCTTCGAGCTCACGCCCGCGGCGCATGAACGGCTCGAGCGACTGGTGGTAACAGGCGACGCTCCACTTCTCGTCGCCCGGCTTGTCGGCGAGGCAGACGAGGTCGTTGCTGCCGGGTCGCAGGACCGCGACGACCTCCTTCGCCCCTTCGACGGTGTAGCCGAGGACCTGCGCGCCGGCGCGGCGGTCCTCGGGCGCCGCCTGGACCGCGCCCGCGATCTGCTCGGCGGCGGTGGGGAGTAGTGCAGCAGTGGCCGCGCCCAGCGGCAGCGCGAGCAGCAGGCCAAGCCCCAGCCGCAGGTGTCGTGGATTGGACAGCAGACGTCGGCAGGTCACATCGCGCATCGGACCCCTCCCTGGAAGTGGCGCCCCATGGACGAGCGCCGACTTGGGGATCCTACCTACCTGGGGCTCGTCCGCGCACGGTGTGGTTCCCCGGCTGGTGCAACCGTCAGCGCGATGAGATGGCGATGCCGCCGCCGCTCGAATCGAGCTTCAGCAGTGGGCCGCCGCCGTTCAGGGTGCCGTGGACGTCGTTGCGCCCGATCCGGCCGCGGACAGTGAGCGGCAGATCGCAGTCGACCGATCCGCCGGAGGAGCTGGCGTCGATCTCGAGGCCGACCGTCGGGTCGACCTGCGCGGCGACGCCGCCACCCGAAGAGGAGAGGTCGCCACCCTTGGCGTTGCCGGCGGCGAAGCTGACGCTCACCGCACCGCCCGAGCTCTCGGCGACGACCCGGCCGCGCGCCTCGCGGATCTCGACGCCGCCGCCGCTGCTCGAGGCGTCGATGTCACCGCTGATGTTCGTGCCGTCGATCGACCCGCCACTGCTTGAGAGCACCGCGGCGCCGCCGAGGTTCGTGGCCTCGACTCCGCCGCCGGAGCTCTCGGCCGTGACCTTGCCGGCGAGATCCGCGATGTCGATACCGCCGCCGGAGCTTTCGATCTCGGCCGCGGCGCTCTTCGGCAGGGTGACCTCGACCCGGGTGCGCCCACCGCCGTTCAGCCAGCTCATCGGGCCGCGCGACTTGCGTTCGATGACGACCTCGATCCGGTCGGGGCGCGGGGTTTCGAAACGCACGTTGAAGATCTCGGCGAAGTCCGCGCGCTCGGAGGTGATGAGGACGACCGCCTCGGTCCCCTCGCTGCCGCGGACTTTCACCCCGCTTGCCTCCGAGCTCAGCGCGAAGCTGCCGCCCGCCGCGAGCGGCAGACGCTTCTCGAGTCGAAAGTCGCCGGCCCAGGCGGCCGGAGTGAGTCCGATGCCTCCTATACCGCCGATGGCGCTCCCGACGCCGAGCGTGCCAAGGACAGCGAGGACGAGCCCGAAAGCTGGCGTGGATGTGCGGTTGGTGTGCATGCGTAGTGCCTCCTGGGAGATACAACGGATTCCGGCGGGCGGAGTTTCAGCGGGACATTCTCCCCGCAGCCGCGTATTCTCCTGCAGGGAGGGCACCGTGACCGGCGACGCGAAGCAGGTTTCGACTCCGGGCGCTCGCCGCAGGCAGCTGGGCGCCGAGGAGCGTTGCGCGCTGGTACTCGACATCGCGCGGCGCAGCCGCGGGACGCTCGATCTCGGCCAGCTCTTCGACCGCCTGTTGGACGCGGTCGGCTCGGTGGTCGACTGCGACGCCGCGGGGATCTTCGCCCTCAACGAGGTGCTGACGCCGCCGGGAGCGCCGGTCTTCGGCAGGATCGCGGCCGTGGCGCGGCGCGGCTACGAGGAGCGGCCGGCGGCCGACGACCGGATGCTCTCCGCCGGGGAAGGGCTGGTCGGGCGCGCCATCCGCACCGGCAGAAGCGCGCTGGTGCGCGATGTCCGGAGCGATCCGCATTACGTCGCCGGCCGCCTCGAGACCCTGTCGGAGGTCGTCGTGCCGATCCTGTTCGAGGGCCGCGGCATCGCCGCGCTGGACGTCGAGAGCGACCGCCTGGCGGCGTTCGACGAGTCCGACCTTGAGCGTCTCGAATTCTTCGCCGAAGTGGCGGGTATGGCGATCGAGAAGGCCATGCTGCACCGGCGCCTCGTCGAGCTGGAACAGGTCGGCGCGCAGGTCCGCCTGGCGCGTGAGGTCCAGCTTGGCCTCCTGCCGCGCTGCGCGCCCGACCTGCCGGGCTGGGAGATCGCCGGGCTCTGCCGCCCGAGCCTCGAGCTCGGCGGCGACCTCTACGACCATTTCGCCCTCGATGCGTTCCACCCGTTCGACGCTTCCGGCTCGACTCGGACCGGGCGCCATGGGGTGGTCATCGGCGATGTGGCCGGCAAGGGCGTGCCGGCGGCGCTCATCATGGCGACCTTCCGCGCCTTGCTGCGCGCCCGGCGCGAGACTGAAGGCGGCGCTGCCGGGGGACCGGCGGCGACGGTCGCCGCGGTCAGTCGGTTGCTGCGCGAGTCGACCGCGACGCGGGCTTTCGTCACCTGCTGCTTCGCGGCGCTCGACCCTGCGAGCGGCGAGATCGTCTACGCGAGCTGCGGCCATCCGCCTGGGCTCGTCGCGCGGGCCGGCGGAGGCGCCGGCGCAGAAGCAGGTGCGCTCGACGAACGTGCTCCGCTGAGCGAGCTCGAGAACTGCGGCCCGGCGCTCGGCGCTTTCGAGCACGAGAGGTTCGTCGAACGCCGGGTGACTCTCGACCCCGGCGACTGCCTGCTGCTCTTCACCGACGGCCTGACCGAGGCGCTCAGCCCGGCAGGAGAGGCGTTCGGGAGCGAGCGTGTGCGCGCGGCGCTGGTCGAGCTCGCGGGCCGGCGGGAGATCTCGGCGGTGCGGCTCGCCGACGAACTGGTGCATCGCGTCGTCGAGTTCGTCGCCTCCGAGCACCTCAACGACGACCTCACCCTCGTCGTCCTTCGCCGCCTGCCCTAGCGTCGAGCTCCGACACGATGGGACACGATGCCGGGACACGATGCCGGGACACGATGACCGGACATTCAACGGAGGTCAGCGGTAAAGAATCCCGCACCTTCGTTTCGATCGCCTCCTGGCTCAGGGATCTGAGGTCGTGCGCAGGCGCTGCGGCAGCGCCGCCAGCACCTCGGGGTCGAGGCCGAGGGCCCAGTGGCAGGAGGTCGCCTCAAGGTTCTCGACGGCGCCGGTGACGCTGTCGACGCACGCCTGCCAGGCGACGATGCCGTCGCGTCGGCTCCAGATCGCGGTCACCGGGACGCGGATCGGAGTGCGGTTCGCGACGGCGACGAGGCGGTCGATCTCGTCGAGATCCCAACCCTGCAGGCGGTAGAAACCACCGACGGCGGTGTGGCGGAGGCCGCCGACGACCGGGCTGCCGAGGGTGACGACGCGGCGCACGAGGTCGGGGCGCAAACGCGCGAGCTCGCGCGCCAGAATACCGCCGAGACTCCAGCCCACGAGGGCGACCGGGCCGCCGGTCTCGACGACGAGCGCTTCGAGGCGCGGCAGGAGGCGCACCAGGGTCGCTGCGGCGTCGGGTGGATTCCTCCCCAACCCCCAGCCGCGAGCGTCGAACCCGTGCCGGCGCAGATACCGGCGGAGGGTGCGGGTCGATCCGTCTCCGACGCCCATGCCGGGAAAGACCCAGATCGTCTCGCCGGCGCCGCGGTGCGCCGCGGCCATCGCGGCGCGCAGCGGCCTCCGAAGACGGCGAACGAAGAGCTCCCGAAAGAGGGAAAGCTGGAGAAACCCGGCGACGATCAGGAAGGGTGGTCGGGCCGGGAGCGCGGGGGCAGGGGCGCCGGCGGGCCAGGGTACGAGGGGCATCGACTCAAGGGTAGCAGGGGCGGAGGGCAACGAGTCTCATCGTGTCCTTTCATCGTGTCCCTGCATCGTGTCCCTGCATCGTGTCCCCGGCGTGTGCCCTCTCTCTCCAGAAGCTCGTCTAGGTCCCCGCGGCGGACATCGCCGCGGGAATCGGCACGGCCACGACCTCGCCGCGCGCCGTGTCGTGGCCTGCCACCGTGACGGTGACGGCGACGATGATCTTGCGTCGGCCGGTTTCGCTGACCCGGCCGCGCAGCACGAGCTCGTGGCCCAGGGGGGTGGGGGCGAGGTAGTCGACCTTCAGCGCCGCCGTGACGTAGCGCTGCAGCGTGGCGTCGCCGATCTCGCGCCCGGCGAGGCGCTCGGCATGGGCGGCGGCGGTCGCCATGGCGTGGCAATCGATGAGCGACGCGATCAGTCCGCCGTAGACGAAGCCGGGCATCGACTTCTGGTTCGCTCGCGGTGTGAACCGGGCGACGATTTCGTCGCCCTCCCGGGTGCTCTCGAGGTGAAGCCCATGGGTGTTGAGCCGGCCGCAGCCGTAGCAGTGCGCGGAATCGTCGGGATAGAACTGCTGGATGGGCGGGCGCTCTGCGTTCGACATGCGCATCTCCTGGAAGCAGGGCGGGACCTCCCGTCATTCTTTCAGGGTCGAGCGCTGGACGCGATGCCGATGTTCTGCCAGCGTCCGTCCTTCGCGGCGTAGAGTTCGACCCAGGTGAAGCCGTAGGCGATCGCCTCCGTGGCGGCGTCTGCGCCGCCCGCACTGCCCGCACCGGTCCCTTCTCCAGATCCCTGCCTCGTGCCGGCGGCGATCAGCAGGTCGGTGGTGCTCTCCCGCATTCCGCGCCGGAAGCGGGCGGTGCCGTCGGCGAGCGAGAGCATCGCGCTCGCGAAGGCGCCGCGCGGGCCGTTCGCCTCGGCACGGGCCGGGATTCCCGCCAGGGATTGCCGGGCCGCCGCCGGGCCGACCGCCTCGGCGAGCGCCTCGAGCTCGGTCATTGAAGCCGGCTGCGCGTGCGCAGCCGAGCCGCCCAGGGTCAGGCAGAGAGCGAGCACCGGTCGCGCGGCGGAGTTCATGAGGAGTTCTTATGCGCGCGAAGGTACAGAGGCTGCGAGCGCAAGGTTGAGAATCCGGAACTGTCCCCAGTACTCACCCGATTTCAATCAGGGCACGTCGAGGTCCCAGAAGAGCAGCGTTCCGGACTCGAAGCCGTCGATGAGGATCTCCGGCTCGGGGAGGGCGACGAGCGGACCGATCTCGGCCGCGCCGACGTCGCAGGCGTCGCCGGCGGGATTGTTGACCACTCCGGGCGCGTCGTAGATACGCAGTCCTGTCGCCGCGAGCCCGAACCCGCGCTGGTCGCTCACCACCCCGGGGCAGCTCCCCTTGTCGATGACGATACTCGGCGCGACCGCCGTCGGCATGTGCACCGGCATCGTGCCGCCGGAGAGCGCGAGCGCCTCGACCTGCGGATCGATCAGCGAAGCGTTGGTCCCCACAGCGTCGCCGTTCGCATTGGGCAGACCGGAGGGGAACTCGAACTCGACCGTGCTGTTGTCGCCGACGATGTTGAATCCCATCGATTCCGCCGAAGTCATGCCGAACAGCGCGAGATCCGGAGCGGCCCCGCTGGGGCTCGCGTCGGTGTTCTCGGCGACGATCGAGTTCCCCAGGTGCAGGTTGGCGCTGGTCGAGGCGCCGCCGCCGATGGCGATTCCGCCGCCGCGCTGGAAGTCGTTCGAGGCATCGGCGTTGGCGTGGTTCTGGATGATCGTCGAACGGGTGAGCAGGATCTCCAGATCCCCCGCGAGCGACGTGCCATTGATGTAGAAGCCGCCGCCCATCCCGAGCGTCGAGTTGCCGGAGACCGTCGAGTCGCGGATCTCGGTGGAGACAGCGCTGAACAGGAAAATGCCCCCGCCGGTATCACCTGTCACGGTGTTTTCGCTGAGCCAGACACGCTCGAGGACAAGATCGGTGTCGAGCGCCATGAGCGCGCCGCCACGCAGGCTCGCCGTCGAGCTCGAGAGGACGGCGTCGCGGACCAGCACGGTATGTGCCCCCGCGTTCAGGGCCGGGCCGGAACCCGCTCCTCCGCCGTTGGTGAGCGTCAGGCGCTCGATGCGGAAGGTCTGTCCGGAGCCGCCCGTGTCCAGCCGGAGAAGGGTCCGGGCGTCCTGGCCGTCGATCGTCGACGTGCCCGGTCCCAGTCCGACGAGTGCCGCGCTCTCGGAGAACTCCGGCAGGTTCGAGGTGAGCAGGATCGTCCCCGGCAGCGTCAGCAGGATGCGGTCGCTCGGACCTGTCCCGGCGGCGCACTCGTTGTAGGAGGCGTCGGCGTTCGCGGCGAGGATCGCCTCGCGCAGCGAACAATCTCCGTCGACGGCGTCGGCGTCGGCGAGGGTGGTGACCAGGATGTTGGCGGCGGTGGCCGGGAGCGGAGCCAGGCCGAGCGCGGCGAGGCAGGCGAGAGTCGGCAATCCGGTGCGACGAGCGATATGGATCATGCGAGCCTCCTGATTACACTTGGCGCAGACGGCGAGCGAAAGTGGACATGGACCAGGGAAATTGGGGGATTGTCCTAAATCTCCCCCCGGCCGTCCCTTTCCGGCTGGTGCTGGGCGGCCTAGAATACCGATGTTCATCCAGACGCGAACGATCCGCGAAGAGCTCAGCAAGGAGACTCGAACATGGCAGACAAGAAGATCATCGCCGTCGTCGGAGCCACGGGAGCGCAGGGCGGAGGGCTGGTGCGGGCGCTCCTGGCGGATCGCGAGGGGGGCTTCGCGGTGCGGGCGATCACCCGCAAGCCCGATTCGGACAAGGGGAAGGCGCTCGCCGCGGCCGGGGCCGAGGTGGTCGCCGGCGACGCCGATGCTCCGGAGTCGCTGGCCGGCGCTTTCGCCGGTGCCCACGGCGCCTTCATCGTGACCAACTTCTGGGAGCACTTCTCGGCCGAGCGCGAGATCGCCCAGGCGGCCGCGATGGCCCGCGCCACGCGCGCGGCGGGCGTCGCGCACGTCGTCTGGTCGACCCTCGAGGACACCCGCCAGTGGATACCGCTCGACGACGATCGCGTGCCGACCCTGCACGGCAAGTACAAGGTGGCGCACTTCGACGCCAAGGGGGAGGCCGACGCGATCTTCGCCGCCGAGGCGGCGCCGACGAGCTACCTCGTGACCTCGTTCTACTGGGACAACTTCATCCACTTCGGCATGGGTCCGCGGCGCGGCGAGGACGGCAAGCTCGGCATCGCCTTCGCCCTCGGTGGGGCGCCGCTGCCCGGTATCGCGGTGGCGGACATCGGCGCCTGCGCCTACGGCGTCTTGAAGCGGGGTCCGGGCGTCGCCGGGCAGCGATTCGGTATCTGCGGCGAGGTTCTCACCGGTGACCAGATGGCGGCGGGGCTGGCGAAGCATCTCGGTGAGCCCGTCAGCTTCACCGACCTGCCGTTCGAGGTCTACCGCAATCTCGGCTTCCCGGGGGCGGACGACCTCTCCAACATGTTCCAGGTGCAGTCGATCTTCAACAAGGAGTTTCTGGCGAACCGCGACGTGAATCTCTCGCGGGCGCTCCATCCCGGGCTGCAGAGCTTCGACACCTGGCTGTCGCAGAACATTCAGAAGATTCCGATCGGATAGGGTAGGAAGCGCAGTCGAGCGCCGGGCGGGAGCGAGAGGGATGATCGAGGTCGGGGAGCGGATTCCGGAAGTGAGCCTCTGGATGGCGACGGCGCAGGGCGGCGAGAAGATCGCCACCGGCGACTACTTCGCGGGGCGCAAGATCCTGCTCTTCGGCCTGCCCGGCGCCTTCACCCCCACCTGCTCGGAGCTTCATCTGCCGGGCTACATCGCGAAGGCGAAGGAGCTTCGAGCGGCGGGAGTCGACGCCATCGCCTGCGTGGCGGTCAACGATCCCTACGTCATGGCCGCCTGGGGCGAGGCCGCCGGGGCTGCCGGGAAGGTCGACCTGCTCGCCGACGGCAACGGCGAGCTGGCGCGCGCTCTCGGGCTCGAGGTCGACCGCACTTCGAGCGGCATGGGCCGGCGTTGCCGGCGCTTCGCGGCGGTGGTGGAAGACGGCGCCTTCATCCTCCTCGCCGTCGAGCCCGCCAGCGGCATCACCGTCTGCGGCGCCGACCACCTGCTCGAAACGCTCAGCGACGCGCCATCGATCTGAACCGGGCCTACGGCACGGCGGAGGACCAGCGGCAGAGGCTCTCGACGGCCTCGAAGTCGTCGGTGAAGACGACCGGCTTCTTCCCGAAGTAGGCGCGGTCGAAGGAGAGCTCCATCCGATCCAGTTGGTAGGCCTCGGCGCCGACCGCCACCAGAATGCTCTGCGCCAGCGGCGGAATCGTCGGCACGGAGATCCCCACCCGGTGCCAGCCCGTGCCGATCGGGCCTTGGGCGCTGTCGAGGCCGAGATAGGAGCCCCCACCGAGGCCACAGGTGGTGTCCGTGTAGTAGAAGTACTGGGCGTAAGCGAGCCCGAGCGTTTCGTAGCTGAAATACGAGAAGCCGGCGTGGTAGCCGGTCGTCCAGGTGGAGGAGTCGACCGGTTGACACTGCCCAACCTCCGCCCACTGTGTCCCGACGTCGGTCGTTGAGCTCGCGATCCGGCCGGAGCCGGTGCCGGCGCAGGCGTTCGAGTCTTCCGGGGTCCAGTCGAGGAGCGACCCGAAGTAGATCGTCCAGCCGGCCTCCATCAGGGGGATGTCGAATTCGGGATTGAACAGCACGTTTTCGCCGCCGCGCAGGGCGGCCGGCCAGATTGAGCTGCAAAGCAGCAGGGTCACAACGACGGTGGGCTTCATCGGCACGCCTCCTGACTGGAGACGTGCAAGAGGTCAAGCTTTCGTATCGCTCAGTTCCAGTCGCCGCCGCCGCAACCGCCGCCCATGCCGCACTGCCCGCCGCCACAACCGGCGAAGCTCTCGGCAGCGGACTTGGAGTTGGTGCCCGACCCGCCATTCGCGACCGCGAAGGTCGAGAGCTGGCGTTCGACATGCTGCGCGCCGCACGCCGGGCAGACGGTCTCGGCAGCGTTCGCCCCGAGGTGCTGGATGATCTCGAAACGTCCCTGACAGTCGGGACAACGGTATTCGTAGAGCGGCATCGGCAGTCCTCCCGGCGGACAGTCTACCGCCCGAAGTGCCCGCGTCCGAAGTCGGCGAGCGTATCCGAGAGAAGAAAAAGACCAGTAAGGGAAATAGACCGGCCTGTGCACCCGTTGCTCTGTTCATCGATGCAGACCCGATCGCGACCCGACTCAGCTGGCAGGGCCCGGACCGCCAGTGGACGCCGAGCCTCGCGCTTTTTTCATTGGGTGAGCTTTGCGCTTTTTGTGTCGCTGGGCCTCGTCTTCCTGGCTCCCGGTTGGGCGGCGGCGGAGCCGCCGCGGGTCGTCGTCCGGGCACCGCTGGAGCTCGCGGCCGTCGGACGGGAGGTCGAGCTGCTGGCGCCCAAGTCGATCGCGGCCGCGGCGGCGCTCGTCGGCGGCGACTCGGCGGCGCTTCTCGCCGAGCTCTCGCCGATCAGCGTCGTGCTCGTGGCGGAGGGGAGCGCGGCGGCGCGGGCGGCGGCGCCGTGGATCGCCGGCTATGCGATCTCCGGTCGCGGGCCGGGCGAGATCGTGCTTCTCCCGGCGCGGGCCGATCGCTATCCCGACTTCGGCCTCGAGTCGGTGCTGCGGCACGAGCTCACCCACCTCCTCGTCGATCGGGCCGCCGCCGGTGGCGACGTGCCGCGCTGGTTCAACGAAGGGTTGGCGATGGCCGCAGGGCGCGCGTCCGATCTGAGCGACCGCGCCCGCGTTGCGCTGGCGGTGATCGACGACGGGAGCCTGCCGCTCGCGCGCCTCGATGCCGCCTTCTCCGGCGGCGAAGCCGAGGTGCACTCGGCTTACGCTCTCGCCGGCGATCTCGTCCGCAAGCTGATGCAGCGTCACGGCCGCGACAGCGCTGCGCGGATCCTCGCCGGCGTAGCGCGCGGCGAGCGTTTCCGCGATGCCTTTCGTGCGGTGACCGGAGAGACGCTGGCCGATTTCGAGACCAGCTACTGGGAACACCGCACCTTCGTCGACCGCTGGATCCCGGTGATCTCGAGCTCGGTCCTGCTCTGGGGTGGCATCGCCTTCCTCGCCCTCGCCGCCATCCGCCGCCGCCGCGCCCGCGACGCCGAACGCCTGGCGCGCTGGGGAGCGGAAGAGGGGGAGATCGGCAGCGAGGCCGGCGGCGAGCTCGAGCGTGCGATGGCCGCGGAGGGCGAGGCCGAAGCGGACACCGCTCCGGCTGACGACGACTGGCCGCCACGCAAGCCCGATCCGAAGCTGTGGCGCCGCAGGTGAATCGGTCAGCTCGATCCGCAGCGGCTCGGTTGCCTTTCCGGCGGGGCTGAACCGTCGCGGCGCTATCCGGCCAGGGAGCTCAGCGGATAGCATCCTCGGCAGCCGGCGGCGAATCTCCGGGCTTCGGCAGCGCTTCGTTCGCATCCTCCGCTTGTAACGCGTCTCTCGTCTCTCGGAAAGTAGGAGTCTGGTGTCAGCGAGCGATTTGATTGGCAGCACCGTTTCGCACTACAGGATTGTCCGTGCACTGGGCGCCGGCGGCATGGGCGTCGTCTACGAGGCGGAGGACACCCAGCTCGGCCGGCACGTGGCGTTGAAGTTCCTCTCCGAGCAGTTGCAGCAGGACGCGCCGATGCTCGAGCGCTTCCAGCGCGAGGCGCGCGCGGCGTCGTCGCTGAATCACCCCGGGATCTGCACCGTCCATTCGATCGAGCAGCACGAGGGCCAACAGTTCATCGTCATGGAGCTGCTCGAGGGGCGGACGCTCGCCGACCGCATGGGCCGGCAGCCGCTGGCGATCGACGAGCTCCTCGACCTTGCGATCCAGATCGCGGACGCTCTGGAATCGGCGCACTCGAAGGGGATTGTCCACCGTGACCTGAAGCCGGTGAATCTGTTCGTCAGCCCGCGCGGCCAGGTGAAGATCCTCGACTTCGGTCTGGCGAAGGTCGACCAGGCGCTGCCGACCGGTGGCGAGACGATGTCCGGATCCGAGGTTGGGCGCCACCAGGGCGCCGACCTGACGGTGGCCGGAACCGTTCTCGGCACGGTCCACTACATGTCCCCCGAGCAGGCACGCGGCATGCTCACCGACGCGCGCACGGATCTCTTCTCGCTCGGCGCGCTGCTCTTCCAGATGGCGACCGGGACGATGCCGTTCCAGGGCGATACCCAGGCGGTCGTCTTCGAGGCGATCCTCAACCGCGAGCCGCGAGCGCTCGCGGAGGCGAACCCGGCGATGCCCACGGCCCTCGGCGCGATCCTCGAGAAGGCGCTCGAGAAGGACCGGAGCCTGCGCTACCAGACCGCCACCGACTTGAAGACCGACCTCGTGCGGTTGAAGCGCAAGATCGAGTCCACCCAGAGCAAGCTCGCCCAGCTCTCCGATTCGAAAGGCGGCGCGGAACGAAGAGAGGAGCGCTCGGTCGCGGTGCTCTACTTCGAGAACCTGTCGGGCGCCAAGGAGGACGAGTACTTCCGCGACGGCATCACCGAGGACATCATCACCGAGCTGTCCAAGATCAAGGGCCTGAAGATGCTGTCGCGCCAGGCGGTGCTGCCCTTCCGCGACAAGCCGATGGCGACCGCGCAGGTGGGGCAGCAGCTCAAGGCCTCTTGCGTCCTCGCCGGCAGCATCCGCCGCGGCGGGAACCGCCTGCGCATCAGCGCCCAGCTCGTGGATGCGGTGACGGACTCGTTGCTGTGGAGCGAACGCTACGACCGCGAGCTCGCGGATGTCTTCGAGGTGCAGGACGAGATCGCGCGCAAGATCGCCGAAGCGCTGCGGATCACCCTGTCGCCGCAGGAGCAGGAGGCGCTCGCCGCCAAGCCGACCGAGGATCTCCAGGCCTACGACCTCTACCTCAAGGGCAAGAGCTATGCCCGGCGGCTGACGCGCCAGGATGTCGAGTTCGCGCTGCAGATGTACGAGAGTGCCGTGGCCCAGGATCCGAAATTCGCGCTCGCCTTCGCGGCGATCGCCAACATCTGCGCGCAGTACCAGGGAAGCTTCGGCAACGACATGAATCTCCTCGACCGCGGCCGGGCGGCCGCGCTGCGCGCAACGGAGCTCCAGCCCGAGCAGCCGGAAGTCGTGGTGGCGCAGGCCTGGGTGCAGTACGCGCTGGGGAACTACGACGCCGCCGTGGGCTCGGTGCGGACGGCGATCGCGCGCAAGCCCGATTGCGAGGGCGCCTACTACCTTCTGGTGCGCGCGCTGTTCGCCGCCGGCTTCAACCAGGAGGTCGCCAACATCGCCGAGGCGGCGATCGAGGCCGCGGGGTCGGACTACAACGTCTACGTTCCCGTGCTCAACGCGCTCTCCGCCCTCGGGAAACCGGAGATGCAGCGCAACATCCGTCTGCGCTTCATCCAGACCCTCGAACGGCACCTGCAGCTGGTGCCGGAGGACGCCCGGGCGCGGATTCTCCTCTCCAGCGGCTACGCCGAGGAGGACCGGGTCGAGGACGCCATGCGGGAGGCCAACCTGGCGATGGTCCTGCGCCCGAACGAGGGCGCCGTGCTCTACAACGCCGCCTGCACCTTCTGCTTCCTCAACCGGAAGGCCGAGGCGCTGGACGCTCTCGCCAAAGCCTACAAGGCCGGCATGACCGACCCGGTCTGGGCGCGCCTCGATCCCGACCTCGCCGTCCTCCGCGGCGACCCGGAGTTCGAACGGCTCTTTCCGGAGAAGCCGGCCACATCCTAGGGTTCCTGTTCCTCGATCGCCAGGTAGTCTCGTAGCGAGATCATACGGACGCCCGCGAACTCCCCAAGCTCGAGCATCGCGCGATCTCCGGTGACGACGAGCTCGGCGCCGGCAGCGATGGCGCACTCCAGGATCCGGTTGTCAGTCTCGTCGGCGAGCACACTCACGGTTGCCGCGGCGACGACGAGCTGTCCTAGCTCGGAGAGGAAGATGGCGGTTCGCGACAGTGCTTGCGCGTCACGCGCGAACTTGCGGGCGAGGACAACGAGCACTTCGTCGACGAGTTCCCGGCTCACGTAGAGACGGTCCTTGCCGCGGAGGATCCGCTGCATCGCCCGCGCACCGCTTCCGCCGGGGGTGACCAACGCGGAGATGAAGATGTTGGTGTCGAAGACGACTCTCAAGAGCGCAAGTAGCGCTCAAGGTCTGCCTCGGTGAGGATCCCGCGCTCCCGGGCCTTCTGGCTCCAATACCCCTGGAGCTGTCGGAGCTCGCCGTCGAGCCGCTGACCGCGCGCCAGTCGCAACGCGTCCTGAATGACCGCGCTCTGGCTCTTGCCTTCCTCGCGCGCGACGGTTTCCACCTCCTGAGCCAGCTCGGCGGGAAGCGAAATTGTCTTGCGGATGGCTGTGCCCATGTCGAATTGGCTCCGGTATGAATAGATCATACCAGCAAGTGCGGTGCGCGACTCAGGCTGCAATGGAGGGGAGGGTGAGGTCACAGGTGAAGTCGAAGGAGGGACTCCTACAACCCCGATGGCACCTTGGCCTCGAGCTCGGCGAGCCAGTTCTGGATGAGGTGGATCTGGGTCACCGGCGGCGGCGGGTCGGTCTGGACCGGCTGCGTGGTGAAGAATCGCTGTCCATCGGGAGAGACGGAGTAGCAGGCCAACACCGCGTCGCACTCCAGCTGCAGCTCCTCCGGATCGAAATCGAACAACTCTCGCGGCGTGCCGAGGGTCGCGTTGGCGCCGAGAGTGACATCGACGGACATCATGCGGAGTCGCCCCTCCGTCTTCGACAAGGCAAGGAAGAAGATCTCGCGGCGGTTCGGGTTCCAGGCCGGAGTTTGGCCGTTCTCGCCCGAGGAAACCTGCAGGCGAGGGCCCGGTCCCGGGTAGGGCTGGAGGTAGACCTGATCCATTTCGAAACCCGCCTGAAAGAGGAGCCAGCGCCCGTCAGGCGAGAGCTCGGGCGTATACGCCGTGCCGACGCCCTGAACAGAGGCCAGCTGAACCAAGGGTCGCAGCATCGGTGGCTCGGCCGTTACGTCGAGCCCCCAGATGGCGCTGTCCTTGACCACGACGAGCTCTCGGCCGTCCGGCGACCAGGAGCCCGGACTCGCCCACTCCCCGACCAGAAGCTCGGGCGGCACGCCGCCTTCCGCCCGCTGCCAGGCGAGGGTTCTGACTCCGGATTGCAGCGACCGGAATGCGACCCGGCTTCCCGTCCGGTGTCCTCGAAGTTGCTGCTAGCGGGATGTTGCCCGGATGCGGGAACGGGTGACATCTGTGCCCAGGATGCTGTATACAATACAGGATTGGAGGCGCGCCCATGAACGTGCGACTGAACATCACGATCGACGCGGCGGTCTATCGCCGGCTCAAGCAGGAGCTGCCGGCAAAGGGGATCAGCGCTTTCATCGAGGCAGCCGTGCGCAGTCATCTGCGTCCCGACCGGACTGTGCTGGCCGCGGCCTATCGAGCGGCGAGCCAGGAGCCGTGGCGGCGGGGCCTGGAGGAGGATTGGGCCGCGGTCGAGACCGCAGAGTGGCCGGGTTGAAGCGCGTCCCGCTGCGCGGCGAGGTCTGGTGGGTGGCGCTCGATCCGGCCCTGGGAAGCGAAATCCGCAAGACCCGTCCGGCCGTCGTGGTCTCGAACGACTCGTGCAATCGTCACGGCAGCCGGGTCGTCGTTCTGCCGTTGACGTCGAACGTGGAATCTCTCTTTCCGGGTGAAGTCTTGATTCGAACGGGAGGCAAAGCCGCCCGCGCGCTCGGCGACCAAATCCGCTCGCTCGACAAGAAGCGACTGCGCTCGCGTATTTCGACTCTCTCCCAGGAGGAGATCGCGGCCGTCGACGAAGCGCTGCGCGTGACCTTGAACCTCTAACGGCTTCGCTACGGCACCGCAGCGCTCCATGCCCCGAGGTGGGCATCCTCGAAATCGTCGGCGAAGAGGGCGCCCATCCAGAAGGCGCGAGTGCGGGTGATGCCGGCGAGGGTGACTTCGAAGGTCCAACGGCCGGCGGCGCCGCCGCCGAAGCCGGGATTGTTCCAGGAGACCCAGGCGGCGTTGGAATCCTGGGTGGCGGTGTAGCTGGTCGACTGGTAGAGCGTGCCGTTGGGGCGGTGGATGGCGAAGGCGAGCTCAAGGCCCGTGGTGAAGTCGCGCACCCAGGCGCGAAAGTAGATCGGGTCGCCGTTTACGAAGATGCGCTTCTCGTTCGGCGTCTCCTGCGTCGGGCAGGCCGGGAGGACCGGTGCGGCGAAGCCGGTCGAGGCGTGGTTGATCGTCGGCTGGCGGTAGGCCGGCTGCTGGGCCCAGAGGCTCTCGAGGGTGAGCGCTTCGCAGAGGCCGTCGTACGGATCGAGCAGCGGACCCGGGTAGGTGCCGGTGTCGTGAACCTCGAAGTGGAGATGCGGGCCGGTCGAGCTGCCGGAGCTCCCGACGACGCCGAGATACTCACCTGCGGCCACCGCTTCGCCGACCTGTTTCGGCGTCACCGAGCCGTTCTTGAAGTGAACGTAGATCGCGGTCGAGCCGTCGGCGTGCTGCACGACGACGCGGTTGGCGTTGCCGCCGCCCGCGGCGCAGCTCCTGTCGAAGTTGCCGTCGGCGCGCACCAGGATCGTCCCGGGAGCGGCGGCGACGACTTCGAGGCGCGCGAGATCCATCGACAGCCAACCGTAGGGCCAGGTGAAGATGTCGGTGCCGCGATGCTGGTCGTAGGAGCGGGCACCACAGTTCCAGTCCTGGAACGGACCGACGGCGGTGTTCTGATCGACGAACGCCGAGGTCGCGTCGTAAGAGAAGTAGCCGATGCCGGCGCTGCGCAGCGGCCAGGCGAAGGTCGTGCTGAGGCTAATGTTCGGCAGCGGCAGGCGCCCTGCGGCGTAGAGCCGGGTGCGCGCCGAGTCGATGGCCACAGCGAGGCGGGCTTCGTCGGCGGGGGAGAAGTCGTCGATCGGCGCGGCGAAATCCTCACTGCTGGGGGTGAGCTCGAAGCGGTCGGCGGATGCGACCGGTTGCGCCGGCAGGATCGCCGCGAGCGTTCCGCCGCCGAGCAGGAAGCCGATCGTTCGTCGCCGGAGCGCGATCATCGAAGGTCTCATTGTCCTCTCCCTGCCTGAGGAGGCGGATTCGTTGCGGGGAAGGGGACAGCGGTGGTGCGGGCGCTCCGGCACTCGCGATCCGAAGTTGGCTCCTAGTGAGGCTTGGTCGCCCACTTTGGATCCCGAGCGCCAGAGCACCCTTGTGGAACGAGAAGCTTCTCTCGCCTTTCTGCCGACGAGGGGTGGCCGGACCCGCAGCTGGGGACATGTAGCCGCCCCTAGCGAGAGTGCCGACGGACCCGGGAACGCTCCAGGGCGGATACGTGTCCCCGGCGTACCCAAGCGGGCCAGACAGGACCCCGAGCGGGAATCCTAGAACGGGCCCGAGGTGGGTTTTCAGCGCAGCGTCGGAACTCCGACCGGCTCGCTGAGGATGGCGCCGGCGCCGATGCCGCGGCGGAACGCCTCTTCGTTGAGCGGCACGAGCTCGGCGCGTTTGGTGAGCGTCTCGCGGATCGTGTAGAGGAGACTCTCCGCCGGCAGCAGGCCGGTGGCGCCCTGCAGGGCGCCGAGGGCGACGACGCTCTTGACGTTCGACTTGCCGATCTCGGCGGCGATGGTGGTGAACGGCACGCCGATCGCGCGGACGCCATCGGCCAGTTTCGGGAGCTCCGGGGTCACCGACGAGTCGTAGATCAGGATGCCGCCGGGGACGATCTGCGGCCCGAACTTGGCGACGCTCGGGGCGTTGAACGCCACCAGGATCTGCGGTCGCGGGACCGCCGGTGTGAGCACGTGGTCGGCCGCCATCCGTACGTCGGCGTACGAGGTGCCGCCGCGCGACTCTGGGCCGTAAGAGGGGATCTGTGTGGCGTCGAAGCCCTCGTGGATCGCCGAGTGGGTGAGGAGCATCGCCGCGGTTTGTGCGCCGTCGCCGCCGGCACCGGCGAACTTCACGCCGATGTCCGCTGTGCCGAGCTGCATCGGGAAGCCCTTGGCGAAACGCGGCGGCGCCATGGTGGAAGCGCCGATCGCCGCCAGCAGGCGCAGCGGATCGTGGTCGGGCACGGGCAGCGCCGGCCGCGGCTCGACGGTGAGGTCCTTCTTCACCCCGAGCGGAAAGTACGGCGTCATCGCGTCGCGTACCCAGGCCTCGGCCTCCTCGGGACTCTTCTGCAGGTGCGTCGGGCACTCGGCGAGAACCTCGACGAACGAGAAGCCGCGATTCTCGATCTGCAGCTCGAGCGCCTTCTTGATCGCCTTGCGGGCGCGCGTGCGCTGCTTCGCATCGTAGAGCGCGACGCGCTCGACATAGATCGGGCCGTCGAGGCCGGCGATCATCTCGGACATGCGCAGGGGCTTGCCTTCGAACGTGCCGCGGCCGCCCGGCGAGGTCGCGGTGACCTGTCCCGGGAGCGAGGTCGGCGCCATCTGGCCGCCAGTCATACCGTAGATCGCGTTGTTGACGAAGATGACAGTGATCGGCAGCGACAGCTCGGCGGCGGAGAGGATCTCGGCAAGCCCGATCGAGGCGAGGTCGCCGTCTCCCTGATAGGAGATGACGATCGCTTCCGGGTTGGCGAGCTTGTGCGCCACTGCGACCGCGGGGGCGCGGCCGTGCGCCGCCTGGGTGTTGCCGACGTCGAGGTAGTAGTACATGAAGACCGCGCAGCCGACCGGCGAGACCGCGATGGTGCGGTCCTGGATGCCGAGCTCGTCGATCGCCTCGGCGAGATACTTCTGGATCAGGCCGTGGCCGCAGCCCGGGCAGTAGTGCGTCGAGTGGCCTTTCAAGCCTTCGCCATGGGCGTGGCGCTCGAAAAGATCGTAGAAGACCGTCATGACGCTACCTCCATGCCATCGACTCCAGCTTCGACTGCGGCGACGATTTCCTCGACCGACGGCAGCACGCCGCCGAGGCGGCGCACCGATTCGATGCGCCGCGGCGCCACATCGGCGTGGGAGAGCGCCAGTCGCATCTCGTCCTCGAGCTGGCCGGCGCTCGCTTCGACGACGACGATCCGCTGGGTGTGCCCGAGCAGCGGCAGGAGCGGACGGATCGGGAACGGCCAGAGCGTCACCGGCCGGAAGAGGCCGGCGCGTATGCCTCGTTCCCGCAGCACTTCGACGGCGCCCTTGGCCATCCGGGCCGGGGTGTTGCAGGCGACGAGGAGGACCTCGGCATCCTGCGTGCGATAGCGCTCGGCGCGCGCCTGGTCGCGTTCGATCTCGGCGTACTTCGCCAGCAGGTGGTGGTTGTGCGCTTCGAGGTCGGTCTCGATGAGGTAGATCGAAGAGATGAGATTGCGCCGGTGGCCGCGATCGCCGGTGACCGCCCAGGCGGGGACGCCGGGCTTGACGTAGTAGGGCGGCAGATCGATCTTGCCGGTCATCTGGCCGAGGTAGCCGTCCGCCAGGAGCACGACCGGATTGCGGTACTTCAGGGCGAGCTCGAAGGCGAGCATGGTCAGATCGAGCATCTCCTGCGGCGACGCCGGCGCGAGCACGATGGCGTGGGTCTGCCCGTGTCCGAGTCCGCGACAGGCGAGCTTGATGTCCGATTGCTCGGGAGCGATGTTGCCGAGACCCGGGCCGCCGCGCATGACGTTCACGACCACCGCCGGGAGCTCCGCGCCGATGAGGTAGCTCATCCCCTCGAGCATCAGGCTGAATCCGGGGGAGGAGGTGAAGGTCATCGCCTTCACTCCCGCGCCGCCGGCGCCGTAGAGGTGGGCGATCGTCGCCACTTCGCTCACCGCCTGGACGAACGCTCCGCCCAGGTCGGGGAGGAGGCGCGCCATGAGCTCGGTGCCCTCGGTCGAGGGTGTGATCGGGTAGCCGTAGAACTGCCGGCAGCCGGCGAGCAGCGCTCCGATCGCCGCGGCGTGGTTGCCCTTGACGGTGAGCGGTTCGCGCACCGGCAGCGGCAGGTACTCGTCTTCGATCTCGGGAGCCGGCGCAAGGTTCAGCCGACCCTCGACGCCGATCTGGGCGCTCGGTGTGGGTGCAACTGGAGCGACGGGAGCCGCCAAGACGGGCGGAGCCATCAGAACAGGCGGAGCCTGGTGAGTCGCGGACATCTCCGGTGTCTCCGGCCTCAAGCCGTAGGGCTCGGGGCAGGCGGCGATGCAGAGCGCGCAGCCGTTGCAGTCGTGGAAATCGATCACCACGGGAATCAGGCCGGTGCGCGGATCGACCTGATCGTCGTAGGTGATGCAGTGCTTGGGGCAGGATCCGATGCAGCGTCCACAACCCTTGCAAAACTGCGCTTCGAGGTACGGCAACGGCCTTTTCGAGGCCGTGGTGGTCGTCTGGGGAGCTCCGTCCATGACGCCTCCCTTCACCGACAAGATGCTCCTTCGGCGACGAGTGCTCCAACACCCCTACGGGTGGGGCGGGACCGCACCGGCGTGCGAAAGGCCGCCCAACTGTCGCTCGGAGCGGCCATTCTCCGTACTCAGGAACATGACGCGATTCCGGCAACTGCTCGTCCGCGGCGTCGTCGCGCTGCTCGGACTCGCCGGCTGCGCCGGCCCGGACGCCAGCTTGTCGACGGCGGCACCTCTTCAGGCCGTCCGCGCACGGCCGCTCACCGACGTGCGTTTCGAGCCCACCCCGGAGCGCCGCGAGCGCGGCCGCTATCTCGCGACCGCCGCGATCGGCTGCGTGATCTGTCACTCGGAGCGCGACTTGAGCCAGCCCGGAGCTCCTCCGGTGCCCGGGAGGGAGTTCGCCGGCGCGATCATGGCGGAGGAGCCGGGCTACCGGCTGGTGGCGCCGAATCTGACGCCGGATGTCGCGACCGGCGCCGGATCGTGGAGCGACGACATGCTCGCCCGCGCCATCCGCGAGGGGGTCGGGCATGACGGGCGCGGCCTCGGCGGGCAGATGTGGTGGTGGGCGTTCCGCTTCCTCTCCGACGAGGACTTGGCATCGATCATCGTCTACCTGCGTTCGCTGCCGCCGGTCGCGAACGCGCTGCCGGTCCGTATCCTCTCCGCGAAGCGTGAACAGGAGCGCGCCGAAGGGGCCCAGCCGCTCGCGGAACCGGTCGCTGCCCGCGATCTCGCCGATCCCCTCGAGCGCGGCATCTACCTGATCGATATCGCCGACTGCATGGGCTGCCATTCGGCCTGGGAGGCGCCGATCAACCCGGGGCTCGGCGCCGGCGGCAACCCGGTCGCGCGCTTCGGTGGAGAGTTCTTCAGCGCCAACCTGACGCCCGATCCGACCGGGATCGGTGCGCACACCGAGGGGATCTTCCGCGGCGCTCTGCGCAGCGGGAGAGGCGGAACGCTGCATGCGACGATGCCCTGGGCGGCGTATCGGAATCTCACCGACGCCGACATCGGTGCGATCTACCTCGCGCTGCGCCAACTGTCTCCGGTCGCCCACCGGGTGGCCTCCGTGAACTCCGGGGCGAAGCCGACGCCGTGCCCGGTGTGCGGCCAGGTGCACGGCTTCGGCGAGCTCAACGTGCTGCCGGTGATCGCGCGCGCGGCGGTCGACCTCGGGCCGCTCGCCGATTACGTGGGGACCTACCGCCTCGGCGTCGATGCCGTGGACGTCACCGCCCGCGACGGCACGCTCTACGTGTCGGACAACGGCAGGCCGGCGGTCGAAGCGGTACCGGTGGACGGTGGGCGGTTCCGCGGCATCGGACTGGTGTCGCCGTTCAGCTTCGAAAAGGACGCCTCCGGCAGAGTGACCGCGATCTTGACCTACGATTTCGGCACCGCCCGCTGGGTGCGCGAAGCTGGCGGCGATCGCGCTCCCTAGCCGCCTTGTGGGAGTCGGTGGTGGGGGCACTCCGGCACTCGAGAATCCAGGGTGGGCTCATATTTGAAGCGTGGTCGCCCACCCTGGATTCTCGAGCGCCCGAGCGCCCCAGCGGGACAGGGAGCTTCTCTCTCCCCTGTACCGACGAGGGGTGGCTGGACCGAGGGCTCCCATGGGCCCGGAGCGCGTCTTCTCAGCGCGAGGACCCATGGGAAGCGGGCCAGACAGGACCCCGAGCGAAGGGCGGCGGGGCCAACAGACAGGACCCCGAGCAGGGGTCGTAAAGCCGCGCCTCAGGGCGCCCAGCAGGTATCGAAGGCGTCGCTGTCGGTGAGCGCGGGAGCGGGCGGGCCCTGGGTCTTGGAGTAGACCTTGAAGTCGCCGGTCACCGTGTCGGTGACGGTGATGTCGTAGCCGACGTCGGTCGCGGCGGCGCCGTAGACCCAGAATCGATTGTTGAGCGCGCAGGCGTCGAGAGTCTTGATGAGCACCTCGCTCACCTGCGGCGAGAAGAAGGTCATGGTGCCGGAGTTCGAGTTGAGCGGCACGACCCGGGCGATGCCGCTGCCGGTCTGGGCGGCGAAGAAGGTCGCCTCGACACGGAACCGGTCCGCGGTCAGGCAGAGGGCGGTCGGCGTCGCGACACAGCCGCCGTCTTCGGCTTCGACCGGCTCACCGTAGAGAAAGTCGTCCGCGGCCACGGCGTCCTGGCCGAAGGGCTCGCCGCCGCCGTCGAGTGCGACGTCTCCCGCGTTCACCTTGACGCGGGCGATGGCCGGGGCGCCGGGGAAGGAGACGCCGAGGAACGAGAGCGTCTGATCGCCGCTCGTCGCCGGGACTGCGTATCGCCCGAGCGACTGGCCGTCGACGCCAAAGAACTCGATCGCGGTGTGATCGGCGATGTCGACGTCGGTGAAGACCGCTCCGAAGCCGGAGACCACCGCGGGCCGGTTGGTGCCGGGGACGAAGAACTTCACCTCGTAGGCCGGATCCCAGATCGAAACGAAGAGCCGTTGCGCGGAGAAGGTGGTGAGCTTGGTTGCGTAGGCCGGGTCGAAGTCGGCGAAGAGCACCGGCGTCGCGGTCGGGTTGCCGGTCTTGGCGCTCACCGCGAAGCTGTTGTCGTGATCGTTGAAGAAGACCGCGCCGCGCGGCGAGTTGGCGTTGAAGAAGTCGGACGGTAGCAGGTTCGGCCGGCTGAAGTTGTCCGGAACGCCGTCCCAGTTGATCTCGCGGCGCAGGCCGCCGAACGAGCCGTTTGTGCCAGCGACCGTTCCGCCGCCCAGGTCGACCCGGAAGGCGTCGCGCGCGGCGGTGGTGGTGGCGAGGTCGCCGGCGGCGGAGCGGACAACTTGCGCGCTCGCGGTCGAGCTGGCGAGCAGGCACGCGCTGGCGAAGGCGCCGAGGACCAAGCGATGGCGGTAGGTCTGCATGATGGAACCTCCAACGAAGGAGCGGGAGCCGAAGCGCTTCCGTTCCGTGGGATGAAGCCTGGCGCGCACGGCCGCGCCGCGCGCCCCGCATCGGGCAGGCTGCGCACCTGACCTTCGTGGGTGAGAGATGCTCCACACTGGTCCGGCGTCGGTCGCAGGCTGGGGGCTCTTTCAGACTCGCCCGCAGACGGCGCTGGGCGTGGAGTCGGTTGCAGGCTCGCCCGCAGAGGTCGCTGGTGGTGGCAATCGGGCTCCTGCGCTGCTCGCCCCTCGGGGGTCCCTCTCCTCCCTCCTCGGGCTCTGCGCTGCTCGGAGCCCGATCGCCGGATACCGACCGCGAGGGCGAGCCCCGGAGCCTCTCCCTGTGATGTCGCGACGAGGGGTGGCTGGACCGAGGGCTCCCATAGGCGCGAAGCGCGCCTCTTCAGCGCGAGCACCTATGGGAAGCGGGCCAGACAGGACCCCGAGCAGAACGGCAACGTGTCCCACCAACGTGTCCCGCCAAGGTGTCCCGGCAACGTGTCCCGAAGGGGCTCCGGCAACGTGTCCCGAAGGGGCGTATCGGGCAGAAATATGACGGGAAGGGCAGCAAGTTGACGTATAGGTAAACTGGCGCTAGGGTCCGGCCGTGGGGACAACCATGGGCAGAGGGGACGTGGACGGAGGGCTGTTCTCGATCACCGAGCTCGCAGACGAGCTCGGGGTCACGCCGCGGGCGATCCGATTCTACGAAGCGAAAGGTCTGCTGGAGCCGCAGCGGGCCGGCGCGACCCGGGTGTACACGCACCGCGACCGCGGCCGGCTGCAGATCATCCTGCGCGGCAAGCGGCTCGGCTTCTCGCTCGCCCTGGTGCAGAAGTACCTCGACCTCTATGACGCCGACCCGACCCACAAGGTGCAGCTCGATCACCTCCTCGCCGGCGCGCGGCAGCGCATCGCGGAGCTCGAAGCGCAGCGCCAGGACCTCGAGCTCACCATCGAGGAGCTGCGCGAAATCGAAGAATTGACCCTCGAGGCGCTGGCCTCGGCGCCCGCCACACGCAAGCGCTCACCATCGAAGTCATCGCCGCCATCGCAGCCATCGCAGCCAGCCAGGAAGGGGAAGAAGCCATGAAGAGCGTCGTCATCGCGGGCTATGCCCGGTCTCCGTTCACGCTCGCCAAAAAGGGCGATCTCGCCCGGGTCCGGCCGGACGACCTCGCGGCGCAGACGGTCCGCGCCCTGGTCGAGCGCACCGGCGTCGACCCGGCGGACATCGAGGACCTCCTGGTCGGTTGTGCTTTTCCGGAGGGCGAGCAGGGGTTCAACGTGGCACGGATCATCGGCTTCCTCGCCGAGCTGCCGCTCTCGGTGGGCGGCGCGACGGTGAACCGGTTCTGCGGCTCGTCGATGCAGGCGATCCACATGGCGGCCGGAGCGATCCAGATGAACGCCGGCGAGGTCTTTCTCTGCGCCGGTGTCGAGTCGATGACCCGGGTGCCGATGGGCGGCTTCAACCCGTTGCCCAATCCGGCGCTCTTCAAGCGCTATCCGCAGGCGTTCGCCGGCATGGGCGAGACGGCGGAGAACCTGGCGAAGCAGTACAAGATCACGCGGGAGCGCCAGGAAGAGTTTGCCCTCGCCTCGCAGCAGAAGACCGCGGCGGCTGCTGCTGCCGGCAAGTTCGACGCCGAGATCGTGCCGATCAACGCAGGCAAGGGTGGAACGGTCTCCAAGGACGGCACGCCGCGCCCCGACACGACGCTCGAGGGGCTCGCCAATCTCAAGCTCGCCTTCGACGACAAGGGGACGGTCACCGCGGGCACGTCGTCGCCGGTGACCGATGGCGCCTCGGCGACTCTGGTCTGTTCGGAAGAGTACGCGGCGAAGAAGGGCCTGAAGGTGCTGGCGCGGATCAAGAGCTACGCGATCTCGGGCTGCGCGCCGGAGATCATGGGGATCGGCCCGGTCCTCTCGACGCGGAAGGCCCTCGAGCGCGCCGGCCTGAAACTCGCCGACATCGACATCATCGAGCTCAACGAGGCGTTCGCCGCGCAGTCGCTCGCCTGCATCGACGAGCTCGGCCTCGATCCCGCCAAGATCAACCTCGACGGCGGGGCGATCGCACTCGGGCACCCGCTGGGCGCCACGGGCGCGCGCATCACCGGCAAGGCGGCGGCGCTGCTGGTCCGCGAGGGCAAGCGCTACGCCCTCGCCACCCAGTGCATCGGCGGCGGTCAGGGCATCGCCACCATTCTCGAGCGGGTCTGAGGTGAGGAGATGACGCAGATGACCTCAGAGATCCAGAAGGTCGGAGTTCTCGGCTCGGGCGTGATGGGCGCGGGTATCGCCGCGCACGTCGCGAACGCCGGCATCCCGGTCGTGCTGCTCGACATCGCGCAGGAGGGCGTAGGCGGACGGTCTGCTCTCGCCATCAACGCCATCGAGCGCCTCAAGAAGACCAAACCGTCGCCGCTCATGGCGGCCTCGCGCGCGAAGCTCATCACCCCCGGCAATCTCGACGACGACCTCGGCCTCCTCGCCGACTGCGACTGGATCATCGAGGCGGTCATCGAGCGCGTCGACATCAAGCAGAACGTCTTCCGCGCCGTCGACGGCGTGCGCAAGGCGGGCTCGATCGTGTCGAGCAACACCTCGACGATCCCGTTCGCGAAGCTGACGGAGGGGCTGCCCGAGGAGTTTGCGCGCGACTTCCTGATCACCCACTTCTTCAATCCGCCGCGCTACATGCGGCTGCTCGAGCTGGTCTCCGGTCCGCACACCCGTCCGGAGGCGGTCGCGGTCGTGCGCCGCTTCTGCGACCTCCAGCTCGGCAAGAGCGTCGTCACCTGCAAGGACACGCCGGCCTTCATCGCCAACCGTGTCGGCACCTTCTGGATCGAGTCCGCGATCCGCGAGGCGTTCGACGGTGGCCTGACGGTGGAAGAGGTCGACGCCCTGGCCGGCAAGGCGTTCGGTTTCCCGAAGACAGGCGTCTTCGGCCTGCTCGACCTGGTCGGAATCGACCTCGGCCCGCACGTCGCCAAGTCACTCCTCGCCACCCTGCCGGCCGACGACTGGTATTGCAAGACACACGTCGACAGCCCGTTCATCACCAAGATGATCGCGGACGGATACACCGGCCGCAAGGGCAAGGGCGGCTTCTACCGGATGGAGACGCGGGACGGGAAGAAGGTCAAGCAGGCGATCGATTTGAAGACCGGCGAGTATCGCGATGTCGTCCCTGCTCGTTTGGCGAGCTCGGAGCTCGCTCGCGGCGGGGGCGCGAAAGGCGCTGGTAAAGGGGGTGGCCCGCGACTCCTCCTCGAGCATCCGGATCGCGGTGGTCGCTATTGCTGGAAGATGATCTCGGCGACGCTCTCCTACGCGCTCGAGGTCGCGCCGCAGATCTCCGACGATCTCTTTTCCATTGATGAAGCTTTGCGTACCGGTTTCAGCTGGAAGTGGGGGCCGTTCGAGCTCCTCGACAAGATCGGACCCGCCTGGTTCGCGGCCCGGCTGGTTGCCGAGGGGCTGCCTGTGCCGGCTCTCCTGGCTCGCGTCGGTTCCGGAAACTTCTATCGCGTCGAACAGGGCAAGCTGCAGCAACTGAGTCTTCCTTTACCGGAAGCTTCTTATACCGATATCCACCGGGGCGAGGGCATTCTCCTGTTGTCGGACGTCAAGCTCGCCTCGAAGCCGGTGGCGAAGAACTCGTCGGCGGCGCTGTGGGATCTGGGCGACGGTGTCCTCTGTCTCGAGTTCACCTCCAAGATGAATTCGCTGGACGAGGGGATCTTGCGCATGGTGCGCAAGGCGATCGGTCTGGTGGGCGAAAGCAAGGGGGCCTGGAAGGCGCTGGTGATCTCGAACGAGGGCGAGAACTTCTCGGTCGGAGCGAACATCGGCATCGCCCTCTTCGCCGCCAACATCGCCCTCTGGATGGCGATCGAGGCCCAGATCTACGAGGGGCAGCAGGTTTTCAAGGCGATGAAGTACGCCCCGTTCCCGGTGGTCGGTGCGCCTTCGGGAATGGCGCTCGGTGGCGGCTGCGAGATCCTCCTGCACTGCTCCGCCGTGCAGGCGCACGCCGAGACCTACATGGGTCTGGTCGAAGTCGGCGTCGGAGTCATCCCGGGCTGGGGCGGCTGCAAGGAGATGACGACACGCTGGGCGACGAATCCCCAGCGGCCCGGTGGCCCGATGCCCGGCGTCGTGAAGACTTTCGAGACCATCAGCCTGGCGCAAGTTTCGACCTCGGCCGAGGAGGCGCGCGAGGCGCTCTTCCTGCGGCCCACGGACGGCATCACGATGAACCGCGACCGGTTGCTCGCCGACGCCAAGGCGAAAGCCCTGGCGCTGGTCGCGGCGGGCTACAAACCGCCGGAGGAGGTCGCGGTCAGCCTGCCCGGGCCTTCGGGAAAGGCGGCGCTCGACATGGCGGTGGCCGGCTTTCGCGCCAGCGGCGCCGCGACGGCGCACGATGTCGTCGTCTCGGGGCGCCTCGCGACGGTGCTCACCGGCGGCGACACCGACGTCACCCAGACCCTGTCCGAGGACGACCTCTACACGCTCGAGCGTGAGGCCTTCCTCGCGCTCATCCAGACTCCGGCGACGCTCGCGCGGATCGAACAGATGCTCGAAACCGGAAAGCCGCTGAGGAACTAGAGATGCTCACCTACAAAGCTCCCCTTCGCGACCTGCGTTTCGCCTACTACGAGCTCTTCGACGGCGCCGGGCTTGCCCGTCTGCCCGGTTTCGAAGAGGCCACTGAAGAGCTGATCATGGACGTCGTCACCGAGATGGCGAACTTCTGCGACGGCGTCCTGCAGCCGCTCAACGAGACCGGCGATAAGGAAGGCTGCACTTTCGAGGGTGGCAAGGTCCGCACGCCCAAAGGCTTCCCCGAGGCGTACAAGAAGTACCGTGAGGGCGGCTGGACGGGCGTGGTGGCGCGGACGAAGTACGGCGGCCAGGGGTTGCCGCACGCCGCGAGCATCCTGCTCACCGAGGTGATGTGCGCTTCGAACCTGTCGTTCGCCATGGTCACCGCGCTCACCAACGGCGCTTACTCGGCGCTCGATCAGCACGCTACCGACGAGCTCAAGGAGAGGTTCATTCCCAAGCTCGTCGACGGCGGCTGGTCGGCGACGATGTGCCTCACCGAGCCGCAGGCAGGAACCGACCTCGGCCTGGTGCGGATGAAGGCGGTGGCGGTCGACCCCAAGGCGGGCATCGACGGTGCCTACCGTCTTTCGGGCAGCAAGATTTTCATCTCCGGCGGCGACCACGACCTCACTGAGAACATCGTGCATCTGGTGCTGGCGCGCCTTCCCGACGCGCCTCCGGGGATCAAGGGAATCAGCCTCTTCGTCATTCCGAAGCTACGCGAAGAGGGCGGCAAGCTCCTCCCGAACGGCGTGACCTGCGGCGCGATCGAGCACAAGATGGGGATCAAGGCCTCGCCGACGTGTGTCATCAACTTCGACAGTTCCGAAGGCTTCCTGGTGGGGGAACCGAACAAGGGGATGAAGGGGATGTTCACCTTCATGAACGGCGCGCGGCTGCACGTCGGCGTGCAGGGTCTGGCGCTCGCCGAGGCCGGCTACCAGGCGGCGGTGAAGTTCGCCCGCGAGCGCCTGCAGGGGCGCGCGCTCACCGGTGCGAAGTACCCCGAGCAGGAGGCCGACCCGATCCTTGTCCACCCCGACGTCAGGCGGATGCTCCTCACCATGCGCGCCTTCACCGAGGGGGCGCGGGCGCTCACCGCCTGGGCGGCGATCGAGATCGACCATGCCGAGAACGATCCGGACCCGGAGCGCGCCGAGATCGCCGACGACCTCGCCTCGTTGCTCACGCCGGTGATCAAGGCGTTCCAGACCGATCTCGGCTTCGAGATGACCAATCACGCCGTGCAGGTCTGCGGCGGTTATGGCTACTGCGTCGACTACGGGGTCGAGCAGCTGGTGCGCGACTGCCGGATCACCCAGATCTACGAGGGGACGAACGGAATTCAAGCGCTCGATCTCGTCGGCCGCAAGCTCCCGGCGCACATGGGACGGTATCTGCGCCGCTTCTTCCATCCGGCGCAGGAGTTCCTGACCGCCGAGGCGGGCCCCGGAGGTAACCCTGAGATGAAGGAGTTCATCGAGCCGGCCGCCAAGGCGTTCGAGCGCCTGCAGCGCGCCACCGCCTGGCTGGCGCAGGAAAGCATGAAGAACCCGGACGAGGCGGGAGCGGGCGCGACCGACTATCTCCACCTCTTCGGCTACACGGCGCTCGCCTACCTGTGGGCGCGGATGGCGAAGATCGCGCTCGAAAAGCGCCAGGGGAAGACCGACGTGGCGTTCTACGAGACCAAGCTCGCCACCGCCCGTTTCTACATGCAGCGCATCCTGCCCCGCAGCGGCGCGCACTTCGCGACGCTCATGGCCGGCAGCAAGACGCTGATGGAGTTTCCCGACGACGCGTTCTGAGGCGTCGGTGTGGTGGGGCACTCCGGCACTCGGGATCCAAAGTTGGCTCCTATTTGAGGCGTGGTCGCCCACTTTGGATCCCGAGCGCCAGAGCGCCCTTGGCGGAGCAAGAAGTAAGAAGTAAGAAGCTTCTCTCTCTGCTGTACCGACGAGGGGTGGCTGGACCGAGGGCTCCCATGGGGACCGGAGCGCGCTTCTTCAGCGCGAGGACCCCATGGGATACGGGCCAGACAGGACCCCGAGCAGATGCCCCAGCGACCTGACCTGCAGGGGTCGCCCCAGATAAACTGCGGCGCATGAATGAACGACAGCTCCCGCTCTTCGCCGGCACTGATCTCGCCGAACGCATCGAGAATGCCGAGCGCACGCTGATCTCGGAGGCGGCCGAGGCGGCCGCGCGGCGCAATCCCGACGGTGGGTGCTTTGCGATGCCGCTTGCTGGCGGCGTGGCAGCATGGGCTGGGGAGGGGTCGCCACTCAACAAGGTCGCCGGCCTGGGCTTCGGCGGTGCGCTGGACGAGGCCGAACTTTCCGCAATCGAAGCTGCCTATGCCGAGCGCGGCTGCCCGGTGCAGGTCGAGCTCTCGACGGCGGGCGATCCGGCGATCGGGGCGTTGCTCACGCGCCGCGGCTACGTCCTCTTGGGTTTCGAGAACGTGCTCGCTCTCGCCCTCGAGCCCGGGCGGGAGGCGGTGATCGCCAGGGCGGTCGAGATCCGCGACAGCCCGGAGAGCGAGTTCGACCTGTGGCTCGATCTCGTCGTGACCGGCTTCGCCTCACCCGACAGCCAGGGTGTCGCCGCGCGCGAGGAGTTCCCGCGCGACGTGATCGAGAGCGCCATGCGAGACTGCATGGCGGCGAACGGTTTCGTGCGCTCGATCGCGCTGCACGACGGCGTCCCGGCCGGCGGAGGAAGTCTCAGGCTGCACGCCGGCGTCGCCCAGCTCTGCGGCGCGGCGACTTTGCCTGCGCTCCGCCGGCGAGGCATCCAGAGCTCGCTGCTCGAGGCCCGGCTGGCGGTGGCGGCGGCGTCCGGATCGGAAGTCGCGGTCGTCACCACGCAGCCGGGCTCGAAATCGCAGCAAAACGTCCAGCGGCAGGGCTTCGAGCTGGTCTACGCCCGCGCCGTCCTCGTCCGCGAAGCCTGACCCCGATCCGCCGGACCGAGTCCGCTCCCGTCTGGCCCGATTTTCCGCTTGTCAACGCATCCCAAGTGGGTGCGCTTCGCTAGAATGCGCCCACCGTCTCTCTTGCCGGTACGTGAGGAATTCATGAGTCAGGTCGATCGGGTTGTTCGAGGCCGCGCGCGGGCGGCTTGGCTGTTGCTCTGTTCGGGCTGGCTCGCGAACGCCGTCGCAGCGCAGTCCGTGGACACCGCGGGAGCGGTGATGCGTCCGGCGGTCGTGCCAGCGGCCGGACGGCAGGTCGCCGAGCTCGAGGTCGCCGACTTCGGGCGCTATGCGATCACGTTGTCGAGCGCCCGGGGGACTGCCCTGCAGGTGGTCGACCGGATGGCCGGGGCAGGCGAAGTCGCCGGTGAGGCCGGCAAGCAGGACGGCCGGCTCGACCTCTTCCTCGATCGCGGTACCGTGCGGGTCCTGACCTTCGGCAGCCAGCTGGCGACCGGCGAAGCGACGCTCGCGGTGACGCCGTTCCGCGAGCGTCGCGCCGCTGGGCAGACTCCGGAGACCCCCGTGGAGCTCGTCGAGGGCAAGGCCGTGGACGGCGAGCTCGCCGACTTCGAGCAGCTCTCCTGGTGGCTCAACGTTCGGGAACGGCGCCGCGTCGTCTTCGAGGCCGCCGGCCGGAACCTCGCCGATCTGCGTCTCTGGCAGAACGGTTCGTGGCTGGTCGACGCCGCTCCGCTGGTGAGCATCATCGAGCCGCAGAGCGGTCGACCGCTGCGTCTCTGCCAGCTCGCGGCCGACCTCGCGCCCGGGCTCTACCGGCTGTCCGCCTATGGAGGGCCGGAAGTCGCCTGGTCCGCAGGCGCCGTCGAGCGCCCGTTCCATCTCCGTTTCGGCTGGCCGCGCGACGCCCAGACGCTGCGCGAACGGCGCACGATCGGACCGTTCGGCTTCGACCGCGTGCTGGTGTCGGGCGCCGCCGACTACTTCCGCCTCGAGCTGCCGGAGCCGCTGGCGTCGGACGAGGACGAGGCCGGACTCGAGGTCGCGACGTTCGAGGCCGGGGCTCCGTTCGCCGTCGGGGGCGAGACCGCCTACCTCACCAAGGAGAACGTGCCGCCGGTGGCCGAGGTCCGCACCGCCGCCGACCCCGACCGGCAGACTGCGGTCACGGTACGCGGCGCCGTCGGCCAGCCCTACGTTCTGCAGCACTTCGCACGCACCCGCGAGCGCGAGCTCCAGGCGCGCAGCAGCAGCTCGAAGTACTGGATCTCGACCGTGCACGCCGGCCCGGCGGGAGATGCGATCGATCCGACCGCAATTTTGGTGCGCCGCACCAGCAAGCACGACGGCGCGAAGAGGAAGAGCGAGGTTCTCGCCAGCGAGGCGGTGACGCTCACCGGCGTCGCCGGTTGGGCGCGGCGCTTCAACCTGCTCGACACGGCCTCGCTCTACGTCAAGGTCGAGCAGGCGGGTAGCTACGTTCTCCAGTCGCGCGGTACTGCGGCGCAGTTTCGTCTCGAGCCGCTGTTCATCGACGCCTATCCCGAGGGTTGGCAGCAGCCGCCGATGCGCAGCGCGCCGGCCGAGTGGCAGCTCGATCCGGGCTACTACGTCCTGACGCTGCAGCCGGTCGAGGGCGGCATCGCCGAGATCGAGATCGCCGCCAAAGGGGCGCCGCCGGTGGCGCTCGAGCCGCCGCGGCCGTCGGTCCAGCTGGGCGTCGTGACGCTCTCCGCCAAGCTCGGCTACAACCTCTACGTCAGTCAGCAGCCGGGCGTCGAGTCCGGCATGGTGGTGCGCGAGCTGCCGCTCGACCTCGCCGCGGCGCTGCCGCTCGCCCTCGGAGCGGGCGAGGAGGTCGAGCTCGTGGTGCGGGCCGCCGAGCGCAGCGCCCTGCGCGCGCTCACCGAAGAGGGCGGCAGCCTCGAAGTGTCGATCGATGGCGGCGAATGGGCAGGTCAGTCCGTCGGCTCTCCCGGCTCGTTCATCGACCAGGGCGAGCACCGCATCCGGGTGCGTTCCACCAGCGACAAGACGGTGCTGGCCTCGGTCGGCCTGGTGGGTGTGGCACAGCTCGCGACGGCGCCGCTTCCCGAGATCCCGGCCGCGACGTTGGCCGCAATGCCGGAGTTCCCGCGCCTCGCGGCGACCTCGTCGCAGGCGCTCGATCTTGCCGCCAGCGAAGCGCGTACTTTCGTCGTCGCGGCCGACGCATCCGCGCTCTATCGGTTCGAGTCGACCGGCCTGCTGGCGACCGCCGGCTCGCTGCGCACGCGGACGCGCGCCAACCTGCTGGCGCAGGCGGAGAACGGTGTCGGGCGGAATTTTTCTCTGGCCGCCTACCTGCGCGAAGGGGACTACCAGCTCACCGTGCGGCCGCGCGGCGCGAGCGCCGGACATCTCGGGCTCGATCTGGCGCGCGCGCCGATCGAGGAGGCGGGGGCCCTGGCGCTGGGCATCCCGGCGCGGGCGACGATCGATCCGCGGCGCGCCCTCGCGTACCGCTTTACGGTCTCCGCAGCCGGTCGCTACACCGTCGTCGCCTGGGGGCTGCGCAACCCCTTCGCGGTGCGCCTCGAGGATGCCGACGGCTGGCCGGTCGCAGCGCCGCTGGTGAGCGGCGAGCTCGCCGTCGATCTCGAGCCAGGCGTCTACCGCCTGATCGTCCTGCCGCAGGCGGTGCCTGCGCGGGCGGTCGTTCTGGCGTCGCAGGTGAGCGCTCCGCGCGAGCTCTCCGGCCACGGCCCGCATGCGCTCGCCCTCGACACGGAGGAGTCGAATCTCTGGCTCGAACCGGAGCCGGGTGCGCCGCGCGACCCCGATCGCTGGCGCTTCACGTTGCCGGCGGCGACCGGCGTCGCGATCACGCTCTCCGACGAGATGATGGGCGAGCTGCGGGCGCTCGGCGGTGGCGGAACGGTCCCTGACTCCGGGCTGGTCCCCCCGGGGCGGACCTTTCGCGCTGCGCTCGCGGCGGGAGAGTACGAGCTCGCTGCTGTCGCGTCGCGGAGCAACAACCGACTGCGCTATCGCATCGCCGCGCGCACCGACGATCTCGTCGACGGCGGCGCACGCGCGCTGCGTGCTCCCGGCGAGATCACCCTCGCGGTCGACGCCGGGTCGCAGGTCGAGCTCGCCTCGTTCGGGCGCGCCGATGTGCGCGCCACGCTGATGACGGCCGTCGGCGAACCGATCGCCGCCGCGGACGACCGGCCCGGCGACTGGAACTTCCTGATCAGCGAGCGTCTACCGGCCGGGCGCTACCGTTTGCGCGTCGATCCGGTCGGCAGCGCCACCGGGTCGACGACGGTCGCCATGCGGGTCCTGCGCGAGCGCACCGCGGATCCGATCGCCGCCTCGTCTTCCGCCGCGCGGCAACTGTTCGAGATCGGCGAAGAGGCTGTGCTGGTGCCGCTCACGCGACAGACCGGTGCCGAGATCCTCGCCGCCGGAGCGCGCGCCGGCGAGAGCCTCGGGCTGGCGCTCGAGGAGCGAACTCCGGCGGGCGCCGAGAGCGCTTCCGCGGCGTCCGCGCCATCCGCGCCTTCCGCCCCATCCGACACCTGGCGAGTGCTCGCCTCGGCCGCGGGGCGGAGCGCGCGGCTCGCGCTGCCGCTCGCCGAATCGACGGCCGACCTGCGCCTCCGCATCTGGTCGCTCGATCGCCGTCCGGCTAGCGTCGAGCTGACTATTTTCGCGGGCACGCTGGCGCATCGTAGCGAGGCGGAGCTGGCTCGCGGCTTCGAGCTCACGCCGCTTCCGGGAGTCGAACCGGGAATCGCGGCGGCGGTCGTCGACCTCAAGGAACCCGGCTGCTTCCGGCGCGAAGCGAGCGACGGCGCGGAGTCGCAACTCCTGCAAGCGCTCGCTGCCGGTTCGACCTTCGGACGCGCCGCGCCGACGCTCGCTCCGGTCGGTTTCGCGATGCCTCTCGCTATCCTGCTGGAAGAGGGGCAGAGCGTCCGCGTGCAGGCGCGCCGGGCGTATGTCGGCGAGGGCGAGCCGCTCCCGCTCGCGCTGCCACCGGGCACGCCGATCACCTGTGACGTCGCGGACGGCGGCGCCGCGGTCGTCGAGCTCGAGAGCATGGCCGGGGAACCGATCGTCGGTTTCCTCGACGGTCGCGGAACGATCGGGCCTGCGAGCGCCTGGTTCATGACCGGCGCCGGTCGCGTGCGGAGCGCGAAAAGCGCCGGTAAAGGGAGGGCGGTGGAGCTGTGGAATTCGGGGGCGAGCACGGTCGAAGCCAGACTCACGGGCTGGCTTTCGCCGGCAGCTCCCGGCGAGAGGATCGGCTGGGGCGCCGGGCGAGCCTCGGTCGGAGCGCGCGAAGCGCGCCTTCTCGAGTTGCCGGCGGGGGAAAAGGACCTTCGCCTGACGTTGGCGCCCGGGACCACTGTGCTGGCGCTTGCGCCGGCGAACGCCGAGAGCGATGCCGACGTCGAGGCGCTCCTCTGGGCGCCGGTCGACGCGACGACCGAGACTCTGGAGACCGGAGCGGATCGGTTGCTGCTCTTCGGCGACGAGTCTGCGCCTGGCGAGGTCAGCCTCGAGCTTCTTCCGCGGAGCGCAGCTGCCGCCTCCTCGGCTTCCGGCGCACAGCTGGTCTCCGACCAGCAGCGTCTCGAAAAGCGCTTTTCCTTTACCGGCGCTTTTCGCGTTCCGGTCGCCGCGGCAGCGACGAGTGGCGCGCGCCGCCAGCACCTGCGCGGTGCCGGCGCGGCGCTCTTCGTCGGCGGCGAGGGGCGCGTTCAGCGCGGCACCGACTTCGACCTCACCTCCGCAGGTGGCTCGCTGCGCTTCGAGCATTCGCCCGGTCTGGTCTCGGCCTGGATCGACTCCGCCGACGCGGTAGTCCTCTCGTCGAGCGCGGGGGTCGAGCTGAGTGAGAGATCCCGCAGCCTGACGTTGCCGGCGACGGTCGAGCTGTCTGGCGCGCAGGAGTCGTTCGCGATCGACGTCGCCGCACCTTCGCTGCTCAAACTGCGTGGCTCGGGAGCGCTCGCCGTTTCTGTGGGCGCGGTGGGCTCGCCCGCTGTGCGATCCGAGGTCTATCCGCAGGGCGCGCACTTCGACGCCGTGCTGCCCGCCGGCAAGTCGGTGATCGCGATCCGTGGCCTGGCGGGCGAGAACCTGACGGGCAGCGTGACGATGGTGGGCGAATCGCTTCGGCCGCTCGGCGAAGGGCTCGGCGAGGAGAGCCTGCTGACGCCGGGAGACAGCCTCGGCTACAGCTTCCGGGTCGCCCGGCCGGGGCCGGTCGGGGTCGGCGTGCGCGCCGACCAGGGTGGCGTCGAGACCGTTCTGGCGGATGCCGCGGGCCGAATTCTCGGCAAGGGCGTCGTGCAATGGGCGAGCCTGGAGGCGGGCGACTACGTGCTCATCGTCGCCGCACCGGCCGAGGGTCGCCCGGCGCGGATCCGACCGGCGCTCGTCGGCGCCACGCCGCCGGGGAGCGGACCGCCGCCCGAGGAGGCGCGGCGTTTCCTGGCGCTCGCCGCCGGCGAGGTCCCGGCGGTCGCGGGCGTCGCCGGCACCGAGGATCTGTCGGTCGACTGGCTCGGCGTGCGGGCGACGCCGGCTGACGATGAGGACGGGAGCTATGACTCGCGCTACGACGACGAGTCGGGCGAGAGGGCGGACGAAGGTGAGTGGAACGAAGAGAGCGAGTCGAACGATGACAGCGCCGAAGGCGAAGAGGAAGAGTGAGATGAAGCTCCTGACTTTCTTCTCTTTACTGGTCTTTTCGCTCCCGCTGTCCGCAGAAGTGGGAAAGGTGGGAACGACGACGGTCGTCCCCGACCAGTTCCTGCGCCGCTGGGATCCGTTGACGATCTTCTTCGCTGCGCCGACCGGCCCCGCCGCCGGCGGCCCGGAGGATGCGCCGGCGCGCTACGTCCAGCTTGCGCCGGCGCAGCCCGGCGCCTTCACCTGGCTCGACGCGCGGACGCTGCAGTTCCGCCCGGCCGAGCCCTGGCCGCCGCTCGCGGGCGTTTCGGTGAAGGTCGAGGGCAAGAGCTTCCGCCTGGTGACACTCATGGCCGCGCCGACAGCGAGCCAACCGGCGAATGGCGCCGAGGGATTGCCGCCGCTCGAGTCGCTCGCCCTCACCTTTCCGGAGCCGATCGCTCCGGAGGCACTCGCTCGCGCGCTGACGATCGAGCATCGTCCGCTGCCCGGGCTCTCCGAGGACGACACGCGGCGCCTGTCGCGCCAGGACTACGAGGTCAAGAGCGTCGAGCGCGCCTCGCCCGGCGACGCCGCGAGCTACGTGCTGCGCCTCCGCCAGCCGATTCCGCTCGGGCGCAAGGTCTTCGTCCGCTTCGCCCTCCGGCTGACGGAGGGGACGGAGGCTGGCAGCGCGGTGAGCGAGCTCTCCTTCGCGACCGCGGAACCTTTCCGCGCCGTGCGCTTCGGGTGCCGCCGGACGCAGCTGCCGGTGGTCGTGAGCGGGGCACGCTATCCGAGTGAGCAGGCGCTGGCCTGCGAGGAGAGCGACCCGGCGATCGTCGTCGAGTTCAATGCCCCGCTCGAGACGCTGGCCCCCGCCGATGGGACGCCTGCGAGCGCGGCGATCGCCGGCCGGAACTTCGTGCGCGTCACCCCGGCGGTCGCGAACTTCGCCTTCACACTCAGCGGCAAGCGCCTCGAGGCGCGCGGCGACTTCGCGCGCGAGACGGCCTATCGCGTGACGCTCGCGCCGGCCCTGCTGCGCGACCAGCGCGGGCGGACGCTCGACCTCGCGGGCGCCAACGAGTTCACCCTGTCGTTCGCGCGACCGGCGCCCTATCTGCACTGGAGCGCCGCCTCGGGCGTCGTGGAGAGAACGGGACCGAAGATGGTCCCGGTCGCGGGCCGCGGCGACGAGCGTCTCGATCTGCGGCTGCATCGGATCGATCCGCTCGACCGCTCGTTCTGGCCGTTCCCTGATCGTCCGGTCGAAGTCGACGAGAACCAACGACCGCCGGGCCCGGGCGAACGGCCGCAGCCGTTCAGCCGCATCGACGTCGCGATCTCGCCCGAGGCTCTCGCACAGCAGATCGCGGCGCTCGGTTCGCCCGGCGTTTCGGTACTGGTCGACCTGCCGCTGCGCCGCGACGGCGCGGGGGCGGCCTTCGGCCTCGATCTCGCGCCGCATCTCGAGCGCCTTTCCGGCGCCGGGGCGCCGGGCACCTACCTCGTCGGCCTGCGGCGCGTGGCTGGAGACGGCACCGACACCGGCCGAGCCGCGCGCAGCTGGATGCGCCTGCAAGTGACCGACCTCGCGCTCTCGACGCTCGAGGAGCCGGAGCGCACCGTCTTCGTCGTCACCGCGCTCGGCAGCGCGCAGCCGCTCGCCGGCGCGGAGGTCACAGTCGAGGGGAGCCTACGCCGCGGGTCGAGCGATCTCGCCTGGGAGACGCTCTTCCGCGGCGCGACCGACGCCGCCGGCAGGCTCGTCTGGGAGGCGCCGGGAGACACCGTGCAGGGGGCGAACGTGCGCACGGAGGTCCGGCGCTTGGTCGTGACGCGCGGCGACGACCGCCTCGTGCTCGATCCGCTGCAGGCGCCCGACGGTTTCCAGAACGGCAGCTGGTCGGAATCGGGGGAGCGCTGGCTGCAGTGGACGCAGGAGGACCTCGATGGACGCGGCGAGCTCCCGCAAGGTCTCGCGCATCTCTTCGTCGAGCGGCCGGTCTATCGGCCGGCGGAGCCGGTCCACATCAAGGGGTTCCTCCGCCAGCGCCACCAGGGGCACCTCGAACCGCTCACCGGGGACGGCATTCTCGTCGTCGAGGGGCCGGGCGATCTCGTCTGGCGCTACCCGCTGACGGTTGCGGAGTCGGGCAGCTTCTACTGGAAGTTCGACGAGAAGGATCTGCCGACCGGCACCTACCGCGTGCGCTTCGAGTTCCCCGACCGCGAGCTCGACCTTTCCGGGACCGCCAGCTTCCGCAAGGAGGCCTACCGGCTGCCGCAGTTCGAGGTCCGCCTCGACGCTCCGGAGCGCGCGGCGCTCGATCGGCCGTTCGACGTCGATCTGACCGCGAGCTACTACGCCGGCGGCCGGGTCGCGGCGCGACCGATCGCCTGGCGGGTGACGCAGTTCCCCTACGACTGGACGCCCAAGGCGCGCACAGGGTTCTTCTACTCCTCCGACGGCCGGTTCTCGCGTGTCGCCCGTTTCGAATCGACGCCGGCACTCGAGCGCACCGACTCGACCGACGAGTCGGGGAGTGCCAAGCTCGCGCTCAACCCGGCGGTCGAAGCGACCGCCCAGCCGCGCACCTACGTCGTCGAGGCGACGGTGGTCGGCGCCGATGATCAGACGGTGACCTCGACGCGTTCGATCGTCGCGTTGCCCGCCTTCGTGCTCGGCCTCGAAGTGCCGCGCTACGTGGAGAGGGCGACCGGCGCCGGGCCGCTGAAGCCGCGCATCCTGGTGGTCGGTCCCGACGACAATCCCATTGCCGGCCAGAAGGTCACCGTGCGGCTCATCCATCGCCAGTGGCATGCGCACCTGCGCGCCAGCGATTTTTCCGACGGCGTGGCGCGCTACATCACCGAGGTGGTGGACGAGAAGGTCCTCGAGCGCCAGGTCGTTTCGGCGAGCGACGCGCTCGCGGTCGAGCTCGCGCTGCCCGAGGCCGGGGTCTACGTCGTCGAGCTCGAAGCGCACGACCGGCTCGGCCGCGCCCAGACGGTGGCAGTCGACCTGTTCGCGGGAGGCGGCGAGCCGGTCGCCTGGGAGAAGCCGCCGGCGGCGGTCTTCCAGGTGACCCCCGACAAGTCGAAGTACGCTCCCGGCGAGCGCGCGAAGCTCGTTCTCCAGAGCCCGTTCCAGTCCGGCGAAGCGCTGGTCGTGGTCGAAGCGCCGGACGGCAACCGCTACTCATGGTTGCCGGTGCGCGGCGGCCAGGCGACGTTCGAGTTGGCGGTCGAAGGCGACTGGGCGCCGCGCCTGCCGGTGCACTTCCTGTTGATGCGCGGCCGCCTCGACGGGACGAAGCCGGTGCCCGGGAACGCCACCGATCTCGGGCGGCCGTCGACCTTCGGCGCTACCGCCTGGCTCGAGGTCGATCCGGTGGACAACCGGGTCGTGGTCGAGCTCGATTACCCCGAGCGCGCCCGGCCGGCGCAGGAGATCGAGGTCGAGATCCGGCTGCAGGATCCCGCTGGGGCGCCGCTGGCCGGCGAAGTGACGTTCTGGCTGGTCGATCAGGCGGTGCTGGCGCTCGGCCGCGAGGCGCGGCTCGATCCGTTGCCCTCCTTTCTCGCGGCGGTGCGCTCGTTCTTCACCGCGCGTGACACGCGGTCGATGATCTTCGGCTTCCTGCCGTTCGTGGAGCGTCCGGGTGGCGACGAGGGCGAAGAGGGCAAGAACCTCCTCGACCGCCAGACGATCCGCAAGAACTTCCAGGCGGTGCCGTACTACAACCCGTCGATCATGGTCGGTCCGGACGGCCTTGCGCGCGTCAAGGTCAAGCTCTCCGACGACCTGACGAATTTCAAGCTGCGCGCCAAGGCGATCGCGGGTCCCGAGCGCTTCGGCTTCGCGGTCGGGCATCTCGAAGTCCGGCAGCCGGTGGTCGTGCAGCCGGCGCTGCCGCGCTTCGTGCGCCCCGGCGACCGCTTCCTCGCCGGCGCGACCGGGCGGGTGGTCGAGGGCGACGTCGGCCCTGGCAAGGTCTCGGCTCGTTTCGAGGGCGTCACCCTCGAAGGAGAGTCGACGCAGTCCTTTGACTGGATAGAGAACCGAGCGCTGCGCTTCGACTTCCCGGTCTCGATCCCGACGCCGGGCTACGACAGCTCCGGCAACCTGACACGAAGCGACGTCCTCTTCCGCATCGGTGCCGAGCGCACCTCGGACGGCGCGGGGGATGCGGTCGAGGTTCGGTTGCCACTGCGCGACGACCGCGATCGCGTGGTGCTGACGCAGCTCGGGACGCTCGAGAGGGGAACGCCCTGGAAGCTGCCGGAGGCCGCCGAGGCCGCCCGGCCCGGTTCGCTGCGGAGGAAGCTCCTCGCTTCGAGCGAGCCCGGAATCCTCGAGCTCGCCTCGGGCCTCGACTTCCTGCTGCGCTATCCCTACGGCTGCACCGAGCAGCGCCTTTCGACGGCGCGCGCGCAGTTGGCGCTGCGACGCTTCCGCGACATCCTGCATCTGGATGGCGGCGAGGCCACGCTCGATCGCGCGGTGAAGGACACGCTCGACTGGATTCCGCTCGTCGAGCAGCCGAGCGGCCTGGTCGCCTACTGGCCGGGGTCGGCCGGTTCGGTCTCGCTCACCGCCTGGGTCGCCGAGTTTCTCGCCGAAGCGCGCGAGGGCGGCTATACGGTCGATGCGGAGCTCCTCTCGCGGCTGACGCGGGCGCTCGAGCAGGCGCTGCGGTCGGACTACTCGGGCTTCGCCGACGGCGAGTCGTGGTCCGAGCGCACCTGGGCGCTGCGCGCCCTGGCGCGGCTCGGCAAGTTCGACGCCGCCTACGGCAACGAGCTGGCGCGCCGCGCGCAGTTCCTCGACCTCGAAAACGTCGCCAACGTGGTCACCGCATTCGACCGCGCCGGGCTCGCCACGGCCCCGGCCGTCGCGCCGCTCGCCGACGAGCTGTGGAAGGGCTTCATCGTGCGGCTCTATCAGGGCAAAGAGACTTACGGCGGGCTGCAGGACCGCCGCACCCAGGCCTCCGGCCTGCTGCTCACCTCGGAGGCGCGGACTCTGGCCGAGATGACACGGGCGCTCGCCGGGCGCGCCGGCGACGCCGGCAAGGCCGGGAAGTTCTCTCTTCTGTCGGGTGCGCTGATCGCACGCGGCGGGGGAGACGGCTGGGGTTCGACGAACGCGAATGCGTCGGCGATCCTGGCGCTCACAGAAAAGCTCGGTAAAGGAAGGATGGAGGCGGCCGCGGCGGCGTTGACGATTTCGTCGCAGGGTTCGTCGACCGCCTTGTCTCTAGGCGCCGGTTCGCCGACCGCCTTCTGGCAGAGCCTCGACGGCGGTCCGGCTTCCATCACGCTGGTGAGCACGGGCCCCGCGCCGGAGGCGCCATCTTCGCCGGTGGCAGCTCGCGCCGAGCTCAGTTACCTGCCCGCGGCACCGGGATCGCAGGCCGCTCCGCGGCGCGACGGTTTCGTCGTGACGCGAGAACAGCTCGTCTACCGGGCGGGCGCGGTGTCGGGCACGCCGCCGGAGCGCATCGGACTCGATGCACCGGGGACTTCGGTCGCCCTCGTCGTGGGTGAGGTTGTGGAGGAGCACGTGCAGGTGGTGAACCCGGAGGATCGCAACTTCATCGCCGTGGTGGTGCCGCTCGCCGCCGGCATGGAGCCGCTCAATCCGCGCCTCGAAACGGCGCCGCCGGAAGCGAAGGCCGCGGGGACTCTGACGCTCACGCCGACCTACGCCGCCTATCTCGACGACCAGGTCGCCTTCTACTTCAACGAGCTGCCCAAAGGCACCTACGACTTCTACTTCCGCACCCGCGCCCAGGTCCAGGGCGACTTCATCCAGCCCCCCGCCAAAGCCGAGATGATGTACGACGCCAGCCAGCTCGGCACCAGCGCCGGCGCCACCGTGAGCGTCGTGCGGCCCACGGGAGGCGAGCCATAGGGTCCCGACCCCGACCCACGGACACGATAGCGGGACACGTTGGCAGGACACGATGGCAGGACACCTTGGTCATCGTGTCCCGCCAATCTGTCCCCGGAGTGTGAGCGGCTCCAGGACCCGGTCTATCATCGGGAGCGTGAGGACCGTGCGAAAGGTCTCGACAGCTTTCCTCTTCTCTCTCTCGGCGATTTCGGCGGCCTCTTTCGCCGAGGGGCCGTTCGCGATCCGGTCGCCGCAGCTCATGGTGCCGGACGAGACGGCGGGGAGCGGTCTTTCGCCCGAGGTCGCGGTGCGGCTCGCGATCGACGACCGCGGGCGGGTGTCGGCGGTGGACGTGCAGTCGATCACGCCGGCGAGCGAGTATGACGCCTACTTTCGCGCCGAAGTGATCGAGACGCTCTCCGAGTGGCGCTTCGCGCCGGCGACGAAAGGTGGCAAGGCGGTGGCGAGCACGCTCGATTGGCGGGTGCGTTTTCCGGTCAAGTCCGCCGAGTCGGGGACGACCGACGTCTTCGCGCCGATGCCCGGCGCCAACCTCGAGGAGCGCCGCGCGGCGATCCTGGCGCTGCCCGCCGGGGAGCGGCGGAAGCTCCTCGAGTCCGAGGGGCGGAGCGCGCTCGCGCTGCTCGATCCGAAGAAAATGACCGAAGCCGCGACCTCGCGCTTCATCGTGCGGACCGACGCCGACGAGCCGCGCGTCGCGACGGTCATCGCCAACAATCTGGAGTCGATCTTCAACGTCCTGGCTGCCGAGCTCCTGCCGGGGGTCGAGCTGCAGCCGGAGCCGTACAAACTCCTCGTCTTCGTCTACCGCTCGCGGACCCAGTACGAGGCCTTCGCCGCGAAGCAGCCGTGGGGCGAGGGCTCCGACGGTTATTACTCGGGGGTAGGACTGATCGCCTTCAGCCTTGAGCAGCCGACGAACGACTACGTGATGAACATCCTTCTGCACGAGGCGACGCACGCCTTTCTCGACCGCCACGTCCTGCGTCCCGGTGTCGCCTTGCCACGCTGGCTCGGCGAGGGCTTCGCGGAGTACGTCGGCAACTCGGCGATCCAGAAGGGGCGGCTCCAGCCGGGCAAGACCTTCGTCCACAAGTTCGCTTTTCAGGGTGGCGGCGTCGCCTCGTTTCGCACCGCGGCCGGCTACAACATGGACGAGGCGCGAACGGCACTGCGCAAGGGCAAGGGCCTCGGAATCAAGGAGCTCCTCGAGGCCTCCCCCGAGATCTTCTACGGTGAGCGCTCGAGGCTCTTCTACGCTTCGTCGTGGCTCCTCGTGCATTATCTTCGCGACGGCAGCCCGGAGAACGCCGCCTCGCGGTTCCCGCAGCTGCTGCTCTACCTCGCCGAGGGCTACCCGCAGGTCGCGGCCTTCCGCGCGGTCTACGGCCCGGTCGCCGCGGCCGACGACGACTACCGCCGCTACATCCGCGAGTTCTGAGGCTCAACCCCGATTCGGGCTAGGCCTGGAGCTCAGGGCTTGGCGTTGAAGATCGCGCTCTCGCGTGCGGCGGCGGCGGCGTCGCCGAGCTTCCGATAGCAGCCGGAGAGGTAGTAGTGCGCGTCGCGCTTCGCCGGATCGCGCTCGAGGGCGGTGCGCAGCAGCGGCACCGCTTCGTTGCAGCGTTCGAGGTGGTAGAGCGCGATGGCGCGCTTCCACAGACCCTCCGGGCGATCGGGATTCACCGCCAGCGCCTGCGCAAAGGCGTCGGCCGCCTCGGCCCAGCGCTCGAGCTTGAAGTTCGCCGTGCCGAGGTTGTACCAGGCGGGCTCGGCGTAGCCGCCGCCGGCGAGCTCGGGGGCGGCGCGGGCAAGGAGCGCCCGGGCGCCCGCGGCATCGCCGGCACCGAGCAGATCGCTGCCCTCTTCAAAGAGCCGCTGTGGATCGGTCTCCTGGGAGCGCCGGTTCTCCGCTGCGGCGGCGGAGGCGGCGCGCTCCTCGGAGGTGCCGTAGAGGTGGAGCAGGGCGGCCTGCGCCTCGGGACTCTCCGGGTTGTAGACCAGCGCGCGACGGAAGAGCGCGGCCGCGTCGGCGTCGCGGCCGGCGTCGCGCAGCGCCCAGGCGGTGCGCAGGAGGAGGCCGGCGAACCCACCCGAGGTGTCGGGTTGGAGGGCGTCTGAGAGCCTCTGCGCTTCGCGCAGTTCGGCGGCCGGATCCGGCTGCTCGGTCCGGGGAGTGGGCGGCGACGGCGGCGATGGCGGCGGTGGAGGTGGTGGAGCGAGCTGGTCGAGGAGACGCAGCAGATCATCGAGGTGGCCGAGGTTCGCGAGCGCCGTGGCGTGCAGGTAGCGCAGCATGTCGGGCGCTTCCGGATCGGCGATCATCGGCACGAGCAGGGCCTCGGCGCTCTCCCAGCGCTGCGCTCCGACGTCGAGCATCAGCACGTGCCAGCGCAGGCGGTCGGTCGGCGCGAGCTCGAGCAGCCGCCCGTATGTCGCACGCGCGGCGTCGGCGCGGCCGAGGCGCAACTCGAGCTCGGCGATGGTCTGGAGAAGCTCGACGAACGGCTCGCCGCTCGCCGCCGGTCCTGTGCTCGCCGCGCGGCGCACTTCGAGCGCCTCGAGCAGCAGCCGGTCGTCGGCGGGCTCGGAGTGGTCCGAGCGAGCGCCGGCCAGCTGGGTCAGGAGTCCATCCGGGATCTCAGTCGCCGGATCGCGCAGACGGCCGACGAGCCGGTCGCGCAGCTCGGCGAAGCGGGCCGCGGCGTCGGCGCTGTCGCGCAGCATCGGCACCAGCCTGGAGAGCGCCGCGAGCTCGCAGCCCGGGAGATCGAGGGCGGCTTCGAGGCGCTGGCGGGCGCCAGTGGCATCGCCTTTGGCGGAGGCGATCCTCGCCCCCCGTGTCGCTTCGACGCAGGCGATGGACGGCATGGCCCCGTCGTTCGGCAAAGCTCCAGCCGCCGGCGCGACAAGGCTGCCGAGGACGAGGGCCCATCCTGGGAAGCTGAGCGATCGCATCTCTTGAAGCGCGATCGTATCCCTCCCGCGCCGCCGGATCTCCCCTGGACACAAAGACCGCCGCCGCTCGCCCGCGCCCTGGCCCCCCTGGCCCCCTGGCTGCCTTGACCCCATTGGCCCTCGTGGCCCCGATACCGCGGTTTCTGCGGATCTTCCAGCAGAGGAGAACTCCATGCGTCCCGTAACGATAGCCCGCTTTGTCATTCGACCTGCTGTTTTCGCCCTTCTCCTCGCGATCTTCGCGGCGCCGGCCTTCGCGGTGAAGCGGCGGGCCTTCGTCACCTCGTTGACCGGCAGCGGCAACCTCAGCACCTGGCCCGGGGCGACCGGCGCGACGGCGCTCGATCAGGCGGACGCGATCTGCCGGGCGCGCGCGACGGCCGGGGGACTTCCCAACGCCGCGACCTACCGTGCCTGGCTCTCGACGCCGACGACCGATGCCTACTGCCATGTCCAGGGTCTCTCGGGCCAGAAGGCCGACGCCTGCTCCGGCGCCGCGCTCCCCGGCGGCGGTCCCTGGTACCTCGCCAACGGCATCACCAACTTCACTGGCACCCTCGACGAGCTCACCGGGCCCGAGAGGATCCTCTACCGACCGGTCATGCTCGACGAGAACCTCGATGAAGTGGCGGCCGGCGTCGACCCGATCTGGACCGGAACATTGGCCGACGGAGTGGCGACGGCTCACTCCTGTTCCACCTGGACCTCCGCTTCGGCCGGCATCTCGGGAACCTATGGCTATGCGCTGCGCTCGGCTCGCGTCTGGACGTATTCGAGCTCCGCCAGCTGCGGCGATAGCCGCCGTCTCCTCTGCCTGGAGCCCGGGCCCAGCGAGGTCACGATCCTCGGCTGGAGCCCGGGTTCGCTGGTCTTCGTCTCGTCGGCGACCGGCGATGCGGACATGTCCACCTGGCCCGGCGCGGGTCTTGCCACCGGGCTCGCCGCCGCCGACAACGTCTGTCGCAGTCTCGCCGCCGCGGCGCACCTCCCGGCGCCGCAGTCGTTCATCGCTTGGCTCTCCGACAGTCAGCAGGATGCGGCGGACCGCTTGACCTCCAATGGGCCGTATCGCCGTGTGGACGGCTACACGATTGCGGGCTCCAAGGCCGATCTCCTGGACGGCTCGATCAGCAACAGCATTCATGTCTTCGAGAACGGCCGCTACGAGGTCGACGTTCCGTTCAGCGTCTGGACGGCGACGGCTCCCGATGGGACGAGTCTCGGCAGCGCCTGTGACGACTGGACCTCGAGCGTCGCGGCCCTCCCAGCGGTCCTCTCTGGCGACAGCACTGCTGCCCGCACAGCGGCGTGGTCAACCTTCACCAACAAGTCTTGCGACGACGCGGCGACGCGCCTGTACTGCTTCTCGAACAGAATCACGCTCTTCTGGGACGGCTTCGAGAACGGCAGCAGGTCCCGCTGGTCCTCGTCGGTGCCCTGAGAGCAGCTCTCGGTGGCGCTCGGCTGCTAGGCTCCGCGCCGTGCCGAGCGCCGTCGAAGGAATGACCCCCGCCTCCGGGCGCGGCGTCACCCTCGTCCGGACGATGGGGCGATGGACGCTCGCCGCGCTGGTGGTCAACGCCGTCATCGGCAGCGGGATTTTCGGTCTGCCGGCGACGGTCTCCCGCCTCGTCGGGCCGGCCGCGCCGTGGGCCTGGATCCTCGGCGCGCTCGGCAATGGCCTGGTCATGCTCTGTTTCGCCGAGGTCGCCTCGCGCTTCGACGCCGCCGGCGGCGCCTACCTCTATGCGCGCGAGAGCTTGCCGCGCCTGCTCGCGATCCTGGTCGGCTGGCTCGCCTTTCTCACCCGGGTCACCGCCGCTTCCGCCGGTGCGAACCTGTTCACGGTTCATCTTGCGGAGTTCCTGCCGGCGGCGGAGCGCGAGAGCGTGCGAGTTCTGCTCCTCGTCCTCCTCATCGGCAGCCTGGCGCTGATCAACTTCCGCGGCGTCGAGCGCGGGGCGCGCTGGAACAACTTCTTCACCGCCGCGAAGCTCGTGCCTTTAGGCCTCTTCATCGCCGCCGGCGGGATCTTCGCCCTCACCCATGCGGCGCCGGGCATCGCGGCGGCTGCCGGCGGCGCCGCCGCCGCGGGGAGGCCGCCAGCGAGCGCCGGCGACTGGCTGCAGGCGAGCCTGCTGATCTGCTTCGCCTACGGCGGCTACGACGGCGCGATGATGGCGATGGGCGAGGCGCGCAACCCCCGGCGCGATGCGCCGTTCGCACTCCTGTCGGCGATGGTCTTCCTCGCGCTGCTCTACACCGCGGTGCAGCTGGTTGTCGACGCGACGCTCGCCGACCCGGCGTCCTCCCAGCGCGTCCTGGTGGAGGCCGCGCGGACAATCTTCGGCCCCTGGGGCGGAGCCTTCCTCGCGGCGGGAGCGGTGATCTCGATCGCGGGCTTCCTCGGCGCCAACTTTCTCAATGCGCCGCGCCTCGGTTTCGCCCTCGCGGAGCACCGCGACCTGCCGCCGATCTTCGGCCGCATCCACCCGAGCTTCCGGACGCCCTACGTCGCGATCCTGAGCTTCGCCTGCCTGGTCCTCACGCTGGCGGTCTACGGCAGCTTCGAATGGAGCGCGACGCTTTCCGCCGTCTCGCGTCTCTTCGTCTACGGCAGCGCGTGTGTCGCGCTGCTCGTTCTGCGCCGCCTGCGACCGGGCGAAGCCCGCTTCACGCTCCCGGGCGGGCCCCTCTTTCCGGTGCTGGGCATCGCCTTCTGCCTGCTGCTGATGTCGCGCATGGGACGAACCGACGCCCTCCTCCTCGTTGTCGTCGCCGCCCTGGCGACGATCCACTGGGCGATGGTGCGCCGCGCGGCCTGAGCGGGAAGTGCAAACGGGGCGGCGGGTTAGGATTCGAACTTGGCTTTGGCGCATCGTCCTCTCCATCGACGCCTTCTCCTGCTGCTGTCGCCGGCGATCCTCGCCTGGACGGCGTTCGTCGCGGTCGCTTTCTGGCGCTCGACGCTCACGGCGCCGGCGCCGACGCTGCTGGTGCGCGACCGCGCCGGACGGTTCGTCGGCGAGCTGCCGGACCGCGGCGATCGCCGCGATCGAAGCCAGCCGCCGGACGAGCGTCTCGGCTTCTGGGAGGTGGGGGAGCTGCCCGAGCGCGTCGTCGCAGCCACGCTGGCGATCGAGGACCGCCGCTTCTGGGTCCATCCGGGCGTCGACCCGGTCGCCATCGCGCGCGCCCTGCAGCAGAACCTGACGAGCGCAGAGCGCGTCTCCGGCGCTTCGACGCTCGCCATGCAGGTGGCCCGGCTGCAGCACCCCGGGTCGCGCGGCTACCTGCGCAAGGCGCTCGAGGCGGCGACCGCCTGGATCGCGACCGGGCGTTACGGCCGCGAAGGCGTCCTGCGCCACTACCTGCGCATCGTGCCCTACGGCCATCGCATTCACGGCATCGCCTTCGCCGCGCGGCGCTACCTCGACAAGCCGGTCGAGGACCTGTCATGGGCGGAGATCGCCTTTCTCGCCGCGATCCCGCAGTCGCCGTCGCGGATGGATCCCTACGAGCCGGCCGGGAGGTTGCGGGCGATCCACCGCGGGCGGCAGATCCTCGCCCGGTTGGCCGCCCGCGGCACGCTCGCCGAGGTCGACTTCGCCGCGGCGAACGCCGAGATCGATCACCTCGCGCTGCCCTGGCAGGGCGAGCGCGCCGAGGCCGCCCTGCATGCGCTGCTGCACTACGACGCGCTGGTGCCGGCAGAGGTGCGCCGGACACGGCCGCTCGTCACTTCGACGCTCGATCTCGACCTGCAGCGCGAAGTGGAGGGGCTCGCCTGGCGCACGGTGCGCGACGCCTCGGATCGCGGCGCCGGCAACGCCGCGGTGATGGTCGTCGACCGCGAGCGCTGGGAGGTCGTGGCGGCGGTCTCGTCGACCGGCTACTTCGACGCCGACCATGCCGGAGCGATCGACTACCTGCGCCTCGAGCGCAGCCCCGGGAGCGCCCTCAAGCCGTTCCTCTTCGCGCAGGCGCTCGAGCGCGGGACAATTACGCCGGCGTCGATCCTCGACGACCTCGAGCCCGGTCCCTCCGGGATCCTGAACTCCGACGCGCGCTTCCTCGGGCCGATGCTGCCGCGGGTGGCGCTCGCCAATTCGAGGAACGTCCCGGCGGTGGCGCTCCTCGCCAAGCTCGGCCTCGACGAGGCCTACGGTTTTCTCGCCGAGCTCGGACTCCACCGTCATGAACGACCGGCGAAGCGCTACGGCCTCGGTCTCGCGATCGGCTCGTTGCCGGTCACTCTGGAACGGCTCGTCACCGCCTACACCACGCTCGCCGGAGACGGCACCCTGCACGAGCTGCGCTGGTACGAATCTGGAGATTCGGGGGACACCCTGAAGGGTGTCCCCATAGACAAGGTGCTGCTCTCCGAGTCGACCGCGCGGCTCGTCACCCTCTTTCTCGCCGACCCGCAGGCGCGCCTGCCGACCTTTCCGCGCATGGGCTTCTCCGAATACCCGTTCGCGGTGGCGGTGAAGACCGGGACCTCGTCGCGCTATCGCGATGCCTGGACGGTGGCCTGGTCGAGGCGTTACCTGGTCGGAGTGTGGGTCGGGCACCCCGACGAGCGGCCGATGAGCGCGCTCTCCGGCTACCGCATCGCCGCGCGGCTCGCCCAGGCGGTCGTCGAGCGCCTGCACGGCGACGACATGGACGGGCTCGCTGGACTCGACTTCCCGCCGCCGCGCGGCTACCGGAGCGTGAAGCTCTGCGCCCTCTCCGGTCAGCGGGCGACCGCCGCCTGCGACCGTGTGGTGCTCGAATGGTTACCGCCCGGCTCCGGCGAGTTCGCCGGCCTGGGGGAGTGCACGGCACACCGCCGGTTGGCGGTCGACCGGCGGAGCGACCGGGTGGCGACCGTCGCGACCCCGGCGCAGTTCGTCGAAATCCGTACCTACGTCGATCTGCCGCCGCGCTACGCCCGCTGGCTCGCGTCGATGCCGGCCTCGGTGTATCCGGCACGAGGGGACACCCTTCAGGGTGTCCCCTGGAACGCCTCCTCAGATCTCGCGACGATCGAGATCACCTCTCCCGCGACCGGTCTCCGCCTGCTGCTCGACCCCGAGACGCCGCCTGCGCAGAACACCCTGGCGCTCACCGCCGTCGTCGAGCCCAGAGTGGACCAGCTCGTCTGGTACGTCGACGGCCGCCCGTTCCGCACCGTCGACCCGCCCTTCGACCTGCGCTGGCCGTTGGTGCCCGGCGAGCACACCTTCCAGGCGCGCATTCCGTTCACCGCCGCCCGCTCACGGGCGGTGACGGTGATCGTGGAATAGGTTCTTCTAGAATCAGTTGATCGCGGGTATCGGAAACACCGCGCTCAGTTGATCGCGTTGTCGCCCTTCTCGAGCTTGGCGATCAGCGACTCGAGGTTGTCGCGGTTCAGGTCGTCGGGGGCCTGGGTGAGCGCGGCCCGGGCGGCCTTGAGGGCCTCTTTGTTCTTGCCTGCCGCGGCATAGGCGCGCATCAGGCCGACGTTGACCGGCCACTGGTTCGGGAAGCGCTTGGCGTTGAGCTCGAAGACCTGGATCGCGCCCGCCGTGTCGCCGCCGCGCAGCAACTGCCGTCCGTACTGGTGGAGGTCGATGACCGTCGCGGTCGGGTGGCGCAGCGCCTTGGCGCGCGTCGCGGCTCCTTCCGCCGCTCCGGCGGGGGTCCCGAGGTTCTCCTGGGCGCGCGCCAGGGTCGACAGGGTCTGGAAGTTCTCCACCCCGATGCCGGGGAGCGCGACCGCGTTCTGGGCCCAGAGCAGCGCTTCGTCCGCGTGAACCTTGTTGGTCAGGAGGTAGTCCGCGGCCTGGTTCCAACCCTCCCAGACGAAGCCCGGCTCGTTGCGCAGCTGCTGGCGCAGGCCCTCGACGTAGAGCTCGGTGATGTCGGGCACCGCGATCCGGATCGGGACCTCGAGCTCCTCCCACTGCAGGGCGAGAGTGGCGCGGTCGGCGCCGCGGTCGGTGAACTCGTAGGTCAGCCACTCCTTGAAGGCGCTCTTCGCCGGCTTCACCGTCACCCGGAGAGCGTCCTCCTTCGCGTCATAGGCGTAGCTTCCCCACGAGGTCGAGTCGGTGGAGAAGATGACCACCCATTCGTCCTTGCCGGGGATGAAGTGCAGGCCGTAGGTGCCCGCCGCGAGGCGCTGGCCTTCGACGTCGACGGCGTGCGAGAAACGGATGGTGGTGTTCTCGTTGGCGCCGCCGCGCCACGGGCAGTGCTCGCCGCAGGTGCCGAAGTTGAGATTCACCAGGCCCCAGGGGACGAGCTCGCCCCAGATCTTGCCGCGCCGATCGGTGCCGTCCGGCGCGTGCACGTTGGGGCTGCTGTAATCGACCCCGATCTCGACCGGGCCGATCGCCTGGCGGACGGAGGACTTCTGGTTGTCGCCGCTGGGCGAGGTCTTCACGAACTGGGCGTAGGCCGCGCTGCTCGAGAGCAGAGCGGCGAAACAGGCGACAGGAATCCAGACGGAACGGCTTCGGTGCATGGAGTTCTCCTTTACGGAGAACTTACGCGGCCGGCGGCGAAAGGTTCGCACGCGGCGCTGAGTGTCGGCGGTGTGGCGGTGTCGGCGGTGTAGTCCGCCTTCGGCGGGACCTAGTGCAGGAGGCCGGCAGCCTCGAGCCAGTAGCTGCCGCCGACGACGATCCACCAGATTCCGACCAGGCGGAAGATCCACAGGATGGCGCGGATGCCGAGGAGATAGAAGTTGTGCACCGGAAAGGCGGCGCGGCTCTCCGGGCGGAGCGCTCCGAGCCACGGACCGAGGGCGGCCAGGTGGACGGTCAAGCCGACCGCAAGACGGAAGAGCGCCGTGGCGGGTTCGGTCCAGTCCCCGAGTCCGGCGGAGAGCGCGACGAGCGCACCGAGCAGGAGACCCAACGGCAGGCCGATGCCGATGCGCAGCGGCAGGCGGCAGCGGTCGACGAAAGCAAAGAAGCGCTGCGTCGGGGCGACATGCGCGGCGCAGGTCAGGAGCTCGAGCGCCGGTAGAGCGCCGCCCTGCGCGAGCTCGACCGCACGCTGCGGGGTGCTTTCTCCGCCGGGTTGCTCGTCGAAGGCGCGGTTGCACCAGACGCACTTGTGCGCCCGTGTCGCCAGCATGTAGGGCCGCGCCAGGAAGCGGTGCCCGGCCATGAGCAGGAGCCCGGCAGCGAGGCTTCCGGCGACCGGCGCTGGGTGCGCCACGAAAAGATAGAGCACCACCGGGATGAAGAGGAAGAGCACCATGCCGAGCACAGCGGCGCGGCGCGGGTCGATGACAGAAGGGCTCGCTGGGCCGGCCATCAGTCGTCGTAATAGCCTTCGCGGGTGCGCAGGAGTACCCCCCGGGGCGCAATTTCGATCCGGATCGGGTGCCAGGCACCGTCGTGCCGCGTGCGGTCGGGATAGAAGCCCAGCACGTACTGCTGGCGCAGCTCGGTGAGGACCTGCTGAAAGGCGCCGGCGGCGTCCTCGAAGCGCTGGATGTCGATCCGGCGGCCGCCGCTCGAGTCGACCGTCGCCGCGACTTGACGAATCTCGGCGGAGTGCTCGGCGACGTCCCGCCAGGCCGAGCGCTGCAGGAGGTCGAACGGTTCGCTCGAGACCCGGATCCAGTAGACCAGCGCCTGGCTGCGGACGGCGATCTCGTTCACCTGCGCCGCCTGCAGGAGACTCTCGACGTCGACGCCGTCGGAGAGCAGGATGACCACCCGGCGCCCCTGGCGCTTCTCGAGCAGTTGCAGGGCGAGGAAGAGATGGTCGTTGACCGCCGACCCGCCGCGCGCCTCGACGCCGGCGATGCCCGCGAGGAGCTCGTCCGGATCGGCACTCCACGGTGTGTGGTGCACGACCCGGTCCGAGAACAGGAGCAGCATCGCCTCGTCGAGCGCTGCCATGCCGGAGGCGAACGAGTGCGCGCCGGCAAGCGCCGCGCGCAGCGGCGCGCCTTGCATGCTGAGGCTCGAGTCGATGAGCAGCACGGCGGTGAGCGGCACGTCACCGTGCTCGAAGGTGACGATCGCCTGCCGGCGCCCCATGTCGAAGATCTTGAAGCTCCCGCGCTCGAGGTCGAGCGCCGGGGCTCTCAAAGGCTCGTCCAGGGTCGCGGTGATGTAGAGCTGCTGCAGAGGGAGATCGATCTCGTCGTCGACGTGCACCGGTGGCAGCACGATCTCGGACTCGCTGCGCCGGCCACCGGTATCGCTCCCGCCGATCGCCACGACGCGGAACCGGCGCTCGATGTTCTCCTCGCCGGTATCGATGATGAGCTTCCAGGGCGGCCGGGTGACCTCGCCGGCCTTCACTCCGTTGAACCAGAACTCCACTTTCCGGGGAGCTCCCCCCCGCGCCTCGACGACGACCTCGAGCGCTCCGAAAGCCGGCACGCCAGCCGGCGGCGAAACGATCGCGAGCTCCGTGGTGGACGATTTCCCCGGGCTCGCGCCGGGCTCGGCCTGCGCTGGCGCCGGCGCGGACGCAGCGAGCGGCTGCAGCGCGAGCAACGCGAGCAGCGCGCCAAGGCTCGCCGCGAGCGGCGGGCGCCCCGATCGCAGGGCCGCGTCGTGCCGGGTCAATGGGAGAACCCTGCCGGCGCCGCCGCTGCCGTGGCAGCGGGCGCCGCGGGAGCGGGTACCGCCGGGGAATTGCCGGCGATCGCCGCGGCGAGATTCGCCAGGCGGGCCTCGCCCGCCGCCTCGGCCAAGGTCGCTTGCGGCCGCAGGAGGCGGATCGGCAGCTCCGCGAACCGCCGGCGCGCGCCCTCTCCCGCGGCGGACTTGGCGTCCAACGCAGCCTGCACAGCCAGATTCGCCTCCGGCCGCCGACTGGAGCGGGCCGACGCGAAGGCGAGCGCCACGCGCAGGGACGAGTCGGCGGGAAAGCGCTCGAGGACGCGATCGAGGAAGGCGATCGTCTTGTCGTAGTCGTCGGCGACGAGAAGCCTGCGGACCACTTCCTGTGCGGCGACGAGTGCGATCCAGTCGATCTCCCCGGAAGTGGCGAGCTTCTCGAGCTCGCGCGCTGCGCGGCCATCGGGCGAGAAGCCGTCGCGCAGCAGGGCGCGGCGCAGCCGGGCCTCGCGGTTGTCGGGATGCGCGCCGAGAACCCGGTCGAGGCGCGCCTCCGCCGCCGCCGGCCGGCGGTCGCGCAGCAGCAGCACGGCGAGCGCGATGTTGGCGTCGATGTCATCCGGCACGAGCAACAGGCCGCGGGTGAGCATCTCGGCGGCCCGGGCCGGTGCCGGCATGGTCAGGAGATCGGCGGCGAAGCCGGCGTGGGCCGCCGCCGTCAGGCGGCGCTCGGCTTCGCTGTCCGCCGCGCGCGCCATCTGCGCGAAGAGCCCGCTGGCGACCACCAGTGCGCGGTGGGTCAGGCCGAATCGCCTTTGCGCGGAATGCTCCAGCACCAGACGCTGGTAGAAGAGCGCGAGCGGCAGGGCGCAGTCGGGTCGCGACTGGAGGTAGGTGCCGAGCAGGGCGCCGTCGGCCATGGACAGCCACTCGAGGGCCTTGCCTGGAGTCGCCGCGAGGGTTTGCGCCTCGAGGGCCGCCGCGCGCTCGATCGCCTCGGCGCGTCTGCCGGCAGCGAGCACGGTGAAGATGTCGCGATAGCGGACGGAGAGCTCCTGGACCTGCGGCGGGAGGTCGACCGGCTCGGGGACCGCAAGCGGGAGGGCGACGGGTCGCTCACTGCCGGCGACGACACCTCCACCGCTCGCACTCTCGGCGCGCGCTGCGCCGGGCACGATGAGCACACTCATGCCGCCGATCCCGGCGATCAGCAAGATGCCGACGATGCCGGCGACGCTGGCGGGCCCGGCGGGCCCGGCGGGCCCGGCGATACCGCGGCTCCTCCAGCCCCAGGTGACGCCACCGGGAGTGGAGCCGCGCCGCGAGCGAACAAGCATAGCCAATATTCTAGGGCATTCCGGCGTCTGGCGTAGAGTCGGAGGGCGGGAGTCCCGTCCTGGAGGAGGGCGGAATTCGCCCGCTGGAGAATCGCCATGCCGCGCTTTCCCGACACCGCGAGACACCTGGCCGGTATACCGCCGTCGGTCTACTCGGGGCTCGCGCACCGGCTCGACCGCTTTGCCGGCGAGACCTACCCGTTGCACGTCGGCGACACCTGGATGGAGCCGCCGGAGGGCTGCCGGATGGAAGACCTCCGGGTCGCCGACCTCCCGGGCATGCACCGCTATGCGCCGGTCCACGGTCTGCCGGTGCTGCTCGACGCGATCCTCGAGCGCGAACGGAGGAAGACCGGGCTGGCGCTCGAGCGCGACAACATCCTGGTCGCCGCCGGTGCGACGGGAGGGCTCGGGGCCGTGGCCGGGGCGCTCCTCGAGCCGGGAGACGAGGTGCTGATCCTCGCCCCTTACTGGCCGCTGATCGAGGGCATCGTGCGCTCCTTTCACGGCGCACCGGTGGCGGTGCCGATTGACTTCGACGGGGAAGATGCGGCAGGCCTCGTCGCCCGCCTCGAGGCGCGCTGCACATCCCGCACCGCGGCGCTCTACTTCTCGACGCCCAACAACCCGAGCGGGCGGGTCCTGCCGCGCGTCTGGGTCGAGGCGATGGTCGAGTGGGCGCGCGCACGGGACCTATGGATCCTCTCGGACGAGGTCTACGAGGCGTTCCTCTTTCGCGGCGAACATACCCGCGCGCTGCCGCTCGCGCCGGAGCGCACCTTCCTCGCGCAGACGTTCTCCAAGTGCTTCGGCATGGCGGGGAACCGCTGCGGCTATATGGTCGGCCCGGCGGCGGTGATGGCCGAGCTGCGCAAGGTGGCGACCCACACCTTCTACTCGACGCCGACCGCGGCCCAGCTCGCCGCGGTGCGGGCGCTCGCGGGCCCAGGCGACGCCTGGGCGGCGGCGGCGTGCGCGAGCTACGAGGCGACCAGCCGGGCGGCGGCCGCGCGCCTCGGCGTACCGGCGCCCGACGGCAGCACCTTCTTGTTCTTCGACGTCGCCGATGATCTCAACGCTCGCGGCTTCGCCACTCGCGGGCTGAACGCTCGCGGGCTCGGCGAGCGCGGTCTCACGCCGCTTCTCGAAGCCTGCGTCGACCGCGGCCTGCTGATCGCGCCAGGCTCGAGCTTCGGCCCTTTCCCGACCCATGTCCGGCTCTGCTACACGGCGGTCGAGCCGCAGCGAGCGCTGCGCGGCGTGGCGGTCCTGGCGGAGCTCCTGGGCCGCTAGCGGCCGGCCGGCAGGTGCTAGTCTCAGCGGGCGCTTTGATGCCCGGTCCCGGTCGCCGTTTTCTCCCGAAAGGAGTCTTCCATGATCTTTCTTCTCGCCCTCGGTGTCGCCGTCGTCGCCTTCTTCGCCGCCCGGCAGCTCTCGGCCGGCACCGATGATCCGATGCGCGCCGCCGCCATGGCGGCGTCGCGCAAGTTCCTCACCGTCGTCGGCTCGATCGCGCTGCTCGCCTCGCTGTCGCAGCTGGTGCGTGTCATTCCCGCCGGTCACGTAGGAATCATCGACCTCTTCGGCGTGGTGCGCACCGAGAGCCTGAAGTCGGGGATCCACATCGTGAATCCGCTGGCCCGCGTCATTCCGATGTCGATCCAGACGCAGGAGCTCAAGGAGCAGATGGAGGTGCCGTCGAAGGAGGGGCTGGCGATGCAGCTCGAAGTCTCGGCGCTCTTTCATCTCGATCCCGAGAAGGCGCCGGAGGTCTACCGCACTGTCGGCGTGAGCTACGTCGAGATCCTCCTCGAGCCGCAGTTCCGCTCGGTGGCGCGCGGCGTCACCGCCTCCTACGAGGCCAAGGCGCTCTACACATCGGAGCGCGATCACCTCGCTGGCCTGCTCGCCGAAGAGCTGCGCAAGCTCGTCGAGCCGCGCGGCATCACGGTCGAGAACACGCCGCTGCGCAAGGTCGGCCTGCCCGCCGGGCTCTCGGCGTCGATCGAGCAGAAGCTCTCGGCGGAGCAGGAGAGCCAGCGCATGGAGTTCGTCCTGATGAAGGAGCGCCAGGAGGCCGACCGCAAGCGGATCGAGGCCCAGGGCGTCGCCGACTTCCAGAAGATCGTCTCGGCGGGGATCTCGGAGCAGCTGCTCAAGTGGAAGGGAATCGAGGCGACGATGGAGATCGCGCGCAGCCAGAACGCCAAAGTCGTCGTCATCGGCGCCGGCAAGGACGGCCTGCCGCTGATCCTCGGCGGGCAGTAGGCCGCGATGGGCCGCGACCGCTAGTCGAGCTTCAGGCGGCGGATCGCGGTCGGCGAGAGCTTCGCGGTGTCGACCGGCGCGGACTCGTCTCCGGGAAAGCTCGGCCAGTGGCTGTTGGCGACGTAGAAGAACGATTCCTCGGCGATGACGCCCAGCGTCGGCTCGTCCCACTCCGGCAGGTTCTTCTCGAGGGTCGTCGCGGAAACCAGCGAACGTCCGTCGGCGGCGAGCTCGAGACTGAGAATCCGCGGCGGTGCGACGCCGTTCTGAATCGCGATCAGGCGATTTCCATGCCGCCGCAGGCCGTCGATGCCGAGCACCGACGAGCCGGTCGGCGGCCGCATCCAGCTCCACCGTCCCGCTCCGGCCGCTTCGAGGTCGAGCACCCCGAGACCGTTGTTCCAGTCGGCGACGTAGAGCAGGCGCCCGTCGGCCGAGAGCGCCAGCCCGCCCGGCGAGCCCAGGTTCTCCTCGCCGGCGAGGAGCGTCAGGATGCCGCCGTCCGGCTTCACGCGCATGATCGCCTTGGCCGCCGGGTCGGAGACGAAGACGCTGCCGTCGGAGGAGAGCTCGAGATCGTTCCAGCTGCGGTCGCCGGGTGGCGCGTCGAACGTGCGCTGCCAGGCGCCGGAGTCCAGATCGAACGCGAGGAGGGCGCTTTTCATGCGTTCGCTCACTTTCAGGCCGGCGGTCTGCGGCAGGCCGGCCGAGAGCACCCACAGGCGGCGATGCGCGGCATCGGCCACGAGGCCGAGGGCTGAGAGCAGGCCCTGTCCGCCGCTCGGCACGAAGTCGGAGACCTGGCCGTCCGCGGTTCGCCGCACAATTTTGCGTTGCGCCACACTGGAGAAGAAGAACGACCCGGTCTTCGAATCGTGCGCGATTCCCTCGATGAGGTCGCGCAGCGGCAGCTCGAAGGCGACTGTCGAGGCGACGACCGGGGCCGGCAGCGCGTCGAGACGTGCGAGCGCCGCCTGGAATCCGGGATCGGGCAGCAGGGCGGCGAGGTCGGCGTCCTGGCGTGGATCGCGGGCCATACCGGCGTCGACCTGACGGCGGTAGGCGGCGACGGCACCCGGTGCGTCCCCGGCGAGGAGACGCGCCACGGCGAGGCGATAGAGCAGCCGCGTCGGATCGGGCAGGAGCTCGACCGCGCGCTCGATGCCGGCGCGAAACTGTGCGTAGTCCTTGCGCTCCTTCGCCTCCAGGCCGGCGGTGAACGCCTGCATCGCTGCGGCCAGATCGGGAGCGCCAAAGGCTGCGGAATCCGTCGGCGCGGTGGCGACCTTCGGCGGCGCAGCATCCCGGGCGCCGAGGAGCGCGGGCGCGGCGAAGCTCGACAGGCTGAAGGCGGCGACGAGGAGGGGCGAAAGGTTGGGCATGTAGTCTCTTACGGTTCCGGCGACGAACGGTTCTCCCGCGACGGTTGCAGCAGCCTCAGGTATTCTCCCTCTTCGAACAACCGCGGCGCAATCGATTCGAACTACCGCGGAGTGACCGATTCTCGATTCGAGCCGGAGAGACCCGCCATGGACTCCATGATCCCCGTCAAGCCCAGCATCGCCGCGAAAGCCCACATCCGCTCGATCGAGGAGTACCGCCGGCAGTACAGACTTTCGCTCGACGATCCGGAGGGGTTCTGGCAGAAGCAGTCCGAGATCCTGACCTGGTTTCACCCGCCGCAGCAGATCTTCGACGCCGACCTGCGCGAGGTCGACTTCTCCTGGTACGGCGGCGGGCGGCTGAACGCCTGCCACAACTGCGTCGACCGGCACCTCGCTACCCGCGGCGACAAGCCGGCGATCCTGTGGGCCGGCGACGAGCCCGGCGACTATCGCTCGATCACCTACCGCGAGCTGAAGCACATGGTCTGCCGCATCGCCAACGTTCTCCTCGCCCACGGCGTGAACAAGGGTGATCGCGTCGCAATCTACATGCCGATGATTCCGGAGCTCGCCGCGACGATGCTCGCCTGCGCGCGCATCGGTGCCGTGCACTCGGTGGTCTTTGCCGGCTTCTCGGCGGAGTCGCTGCGCGGCCGGATCCTCGACGCCGGAGCGAAACTCGTCGTGACCGCGAACGAGGGCCTGCGCGGCGGCAAGCGGATTCCCCTCAAGACCACGGTCGATCGGGCCGTCGAGGGCCTCGCCTTCGTCACCTCGGTGCTCGTGGCGCGCCGCACCGAGACGGAGGTGCCGATGCAGGGCGGGCGCGATTTCTGGCTCGAGGAGGAGTGCACGCGGCAGCGCTCGACCTGCCCGGTCGAGTGGATGCACGCCGAATCGCCGCTGTTCACGCTCTACACCTCCGGATCGACCGGCAAGCCCAAGGGTGTCCTGCACACCACCGGCGGCTATCTCGTCTACGCGGCGATGACCCACAAACTGGTGTTCGACCTGCATGAGGACGACATCTACTGGTGCGCCGCCGATATCGGCTGGGTTACCGGCCACAGCTACATTGTCTACGGTCCGCTGGCGAATGGAGCCACGACCGTCATGTTCGAATCGGTGCCGGTCTACCCGGACGCCGGGCGTTACTGGCAGGTCGTGGACGACCTCGGGGTGACGATCTTCTACACCGCGCCGACGGCGCTGCGCGCCATCGCACGCGAGGGCGACTCGTGGGTGAAGAAGCACAAGCGCACGACGCTCCGCATCCTGGGCTCGGTCGGGGAGCCGATCAACCCGGAGGTCTGGAACTGGTATCACGACGTCGTCGGCGACGGGCGCTGCGCGGTGGTCGATACCTGGTGGCAGACGGAGACCGGCGGCATCCTGATCACGCCGTTGCCGGGCGCGACGCCGACCAAGCCGGGCTCGGCGACGCTGCCGTTCTTCGGCATCGAGCCCGTGGTGGTGGACGAAGTGGGCAAGGAGCTCATCGGCAACGGCGTGTCGGGCAACCTCTGCCTCAGGGGCTCCTGGCCCGGGCAGGCGCGGACGATCTGGGGCGATCATGCGCGCTTCCGCGAAACCTACTTCACGAGCTATCCCGGGCTCTACTTCACCGGCGACGGCTGCCGCCGGGACGAGGACGGCTACTACTGGATCACCGGCCGGGTCGACGACGTGATCAACGTCTCCGGACATCGTCTGGGAACCGCGGAGGTCGAGAGCGCGCTGGTGGCGCACCCGGCGGTCGCCGAGGCGGCGGTGGTCGGCTTTCCGCACGACATCAAGGGCACCGGCATCTTCGCCTACGTCATCATCACGCCGGATTTCGAGTCCTGGGATCCGGAGGAACTGGTGGGCGCGCTCAAGCAGCAGGTGCGCGAAGCGATCGGTGCGATCGCCACTCCGGACCGGATCGTCATCGCCCCGGGGCTGCCCAAAACGCGTTCGGGCAAGATCATGCGGCGTATCCTGCGCAAGATCGCCGCCGGCGACACCAGAGACCTGGGCGACGTCTCCACCCTCGCCGATCCGGCGGTGGTCGAGAAACTGGTCGAGGCGGCGGGCTGAGGCGATGCTCTGCCGGTCGAGCGCCCGATCGTCGCCTGGCTGCGACGCCGGTTGCGAAGGGCTGCGTGGGGCCTCCTCGTCGTCGCCGGGGTGGGGGCCGCGCAGCCTGCCAGGGCCCAGCTACAGTGGTCTGCATCGCCCCTCTCCTTTGCTTGCACTTTCAGTGGGCGCCCGGCGACAGCCGCTGTCAGGGCGGCGGCGAGGCATCCCCTTCCTGATCGCGCCGGGCTCGTTCGAGGCGGATCCGGGCGAGATTCTCGCGCGCCTCTGCGTGCTGCGGAGAGCTCGCGAGCAGGCGTAGGAGAAGGCTCTCCGCGCGCGCGAGATCGCCCATTCGGCGGGCAAGAAAAGCCAGTTCGTTGAGTGCGACCGGATTCGCCGGCTCCCTCGCCAGGAGTTTCTGCAGAGTGACTTCCGCTGCCGTGTAGCGCCCCGCAGCGAGCTGCGCGGCCGCGAGCCGTTCGCGCACCCAGACTTCGCGCCAATTGCTGGCGAGCGCCCGCTCGAGCGCGGCGATCTCGAGCTCCCGGGTACCTGTAAGCGCCGCGTAGTTCGCGGTCAGCACCGCGTCCTCGAACCTCGGCATCGACGGCTGGCCGGCGACCGGCAATCCCGCCGCCAATCCCGGCGGCGCGCTGGGCAGCCAGAGCGAAGCGGCGGCATCGAGATGAGCCAGCTGCCATCCGGGGTCGTCGGCGATCTCCGGCAGGATGGCCGCCGCCTCGGGCGAAGAGTGCGCCAGCAGCACGCCGCCTAGATGTCGCTCGCGCACGACGTCGCGCCAGCCGCCCGGCCGACGCGTCGCGGCGAGGACCTGCTTCAGCTCTTCCGGGTCGTAGAGTTCCCAGCGGCCGTCGGTCAGTGGGAGTGTACGCGGGGCACCGTGCAGGCTGACGAAGCCGCCCAGTGTGTTCGAAGCCAGCAGGCCATCGCCGAGAGCGCCGCTGGCGAGTTGCGGCGCGAGAGCGTGCGGGAAGAACGACGGCGAGATCCCGGGACCGAAGCGCGCCGGGATCTCCATCCAGAGGTAGTAGACGCCGGAGAGCGGAAACGCGACGAGCGCGGCGACTGTGGCCGCTGCCAGCCAGCGGACGCTCGGGCGCGCCAACGCCGCCGCCCAGCGCGGCTTGCTCCCGCGCGCGGCGGCGAGCGGCACGAACGCCAGTGCATAGAGGGCGACGTTGCGCCGCCCGCTGAGCGACAGTCCGGCGCAGGTGACGGCGATCAGCAACCCGGCGTCGATCTTGCGATGGACGAGCCTGCCCAGAGCGATCCGGGCGCCGGCGGCGAGCAGCGCGTAGAAGACCCAGATCGCCGGCGAGCTGCGCGCCGCGGCGGCGAACGGCGATGTCATCTCACCGAGCGAGCCGATCAACTCGGAGGACCCTTGGCCAGCTTCGCGCGCCAGCACCAGCGCGTACTGCCAGGCGCGCAGGCCGGATGGATTGGCCAGCGTCGCGAGACTGGTGACCACGAGGGGCGGGAGTCCGCGGCGCAGCGCTGCACGCCGGTCGAGGGGAGAGAAGAGCGCCGCGGCGAGGTGGGCGAGAGCGACGAACGGGCCCAGGACGAAGAGACCGTGGGCGTTGCTCCAGAGCGCCTGGATCACCGCGAGGCGAGCCAGGCCGACGGGCCGGTGTGCCTCGCCGGCTGCAAAGAGGTGCAGGAACCACGCAAAGGCGGCATAGGTCGCGAGCTCGGGCCGCGGCAGAAAGCGCTCCGCGCAGGCGAGAGCGGCGACCAGCACGACCAGGGCCGCCGGCGCGGCGTCGAAGGTGCGGCGGGAGATCTTCCAGAGTGCCGCCAGGGTCGCGCTCCAGAACGCCAGGACGATCCCCTGCACCGCGATCCAGCCACCGATCGAAAAGGCCGCCCAGAGCACGACCTGGAACAGCCAGTGCGAGTCGTGATAGGCGCGACCGGCGCCGAGCACGGTCCAGCGGTCGAAAACCGGGATCGAGGCCGTCGCGACGATCTCGCGTCCGATCGCGAGCTGCCACCCGGCGTCGAGATCGTAGACCTCGACGATGAGCAGCGACAGCAGGAGCATGCCGGCGGATAGGAGGAGCGCGGGTGTGGCGAGGCGCCGGATCAGAGCAGCGCCCGCCAGTGGGAACCTTGGAGGGTGTCCGACCGCAGGCGCTCCTTGAGCTCGCGGTCGAAGAAGTCGATCGGGTTGTAGTCGTCGGTGAGGATGAGGGCGCTCGCCAGGTCGCCGAGCACGTGTTCGCGCCCGAGGAATCTCGCTACGCGCTGGCGCGCCAGCGGGTGCATCGGCGAGTCGGCGGCCCTGGACAGATCGAGCGCTCGCGGCGGGCCGTCGTGGGCCGCCAACACGAGGTTGCCGAAGCCGGGCCCCGTCTTCTCGTCGAAGGTGGGAAACAGGCGAACGTTGTCGAACGCTTCGCGAGCCGTGCGCACGATGGCACTCGTCATGCGCGCTTCGGGCCCAAGTTCGCCGATCAGGTTGGCGACCATGACGCCGCCGGGTGCGACATGCGCGGCCAGCGCGCGCAGCGCTTCGACGGTGAGCAGATGCCCTGGCGTGGTGTCACCAGTGAAGACATCGAGGACCACGTAATCGTAACGCTGGCTGTTTTCTGTCAGGAAGCGCCGCGCGTCGGCGACGAAGATCCGCCCGCGCGGTGTGAAACCGAACAGCTGCTGGGCCGTCTCCACCACGTCGGGGTTGATGTCGACCACGTCGCAGATCACGCCGCGTTCTTCGAACCAGCGCGGCACCACGCCGGCGCCGAGCCCGATGACCAGGCAGGTGCGGCCGTCCGGGCGCAGGCCCCGGGCCAGCTCCTCCAGAAAGTAGGTGTACTCGTAGACCGAGAGTCCGCTGTCGCGATCGATCCCGCCCTGCACCAAGCCGTCGAGCACCAGCTCGCGGGTGCGAAACGCGCTGCCCGAATAGTCGAGCACCTGCAGGTCGGCGTAGAAGCCCTCCTCGCGGTGAATCCTCCGCACCTCGGTGCCGTTCGCCATCGTGGCGGCGACGAACGGGGAGTCGGCCGGAATCAGCAGGGGCAGCGCGACGAGCGCGAGCGCCAGCCAGCGCCGGCGGAAGAGGACGAACCAGCAGCCGGCGAGCGCCACCAGCAGCCCGCCGGTGAGCAGGAAGACCCCGCGCACGCCGAGCCAGGCGATGAGGAAGTAGCCGGTCACCACCGTGCCGAGGAAGCTGCCGAGCGTCGAGATGGCGTAGAAGAGGCCGACGGTCCTGCCGATGTGCTCGAGACGGGGCGCCGCCAGGCGCACCACGAACGGCGAAACGCAGCCGAGCAGGAAGAGGCAGGGTCCGAAGAGGGCGAGCGACGACAGCAGCGCTCCGGTGCGCAGCCCGGCTGGAGCGCACGCCATCAAGACCGGGGCCTTGAGCCACGGCACCGCGAGGGTCCAGAGGCCGGCGAACAGGATGAGAAGGAAGAGTGTGTCGGGCGAGCTGCGGCGGTCCGCGACCCAGCCGCCGGTGGCGTAGCCGGCGGCCAGCGCCACGAGCGCCACCGTGATGAGTGCGGTCCAGACGAACAGGCTGACGCCGAAGAAGGGCCCGATCACTTTCGAACCCATCACTTCGATCACCATGATCAACGCGCCGGTGAGCGCCGCCGTCACGGCGAGCAGGGGCAGTGGAATGTCCGCCCGATCCATCGCGGCCTCAGCCGCCACGCTGGACCGAGCGCAACATCTTCTCGAAGGCGGTGCGCTCGGCTTCGAGCGTCGCCTTGGGACCGGTGAATTTGAAGAACCAGTTGGCGTCGGCGCCCTCGGCGACCGCGCCGAGCAGGGCCCAGTCGGGCTTGGCGACCACCTTCCCCGCGCCCGTCATACTCCCCGCCCCGTAGGTGCCGCCGGCCTCGACAAACAGCACCGTCACGCCGTTGACCTGCTCGGTGCGGGTCTTCATCGTGGCCACGGCCGACTGGCCGTTGGCATCGACGAACTGGCTCGCCCAGCGTTCGGCGTTCCCCATCGGGTCGCCGCCCTGGCCAGGCCCGAAATAGAAGACGATGCACTCGCCGTCGCCGCCCGGACCCGGGACCCTGTATTGCGCGCGGCGCATGGCGTTCGCTGGCGGCTGCGAGACCCAACTCGCCGGCGCCGCCCAGCCGAGCGCGGTGGCGCCGGTACCCGCGTCCGCCGCAACCGGCGGGATCACGTCGGAGGCTGGGGGCGGTGCGAATGTCGGGTGGCCGGCCGGCAGGTCGCCTTGGACCGGTGCGCCGGTCTGTTGCGCGCTCCGTGCGGGCGCGCTGGCCAAGCCGAGACAAAGTGCGACAGCGAACGAGATTCCGAGCTTGTGAATGGGGGTGGTCATGGTGCCTCCAGAGTTGCAATGAGGATGGCAAGCTGGCCGGGCTCGAAAGGGGCGAGCTTGTCGGGTTTGTTTCAAGGCTTCGGCGGGGGCACGCGATCCTCTGGTGGTGGCGGGCGCGTCGACTCCGCCCGCGTTGGGCTCGCATCCTTCGGGCCTGGAGTGCTCCCGACGACGTCGGTGCGGATGGCGCCCGGGCGTGCCGAGTTGAACGGGATCGGACCGGTGCCATAGGACAGCGGAGCGTGATCGATGCTGTGGCAGGTCAGGGTGCAGCTGCCGGAACCGGGCGACTCCGAGACGAAGGCCAGCTGTCCCGTCGACTGCGACGGCAAGACGCCAGCGATCGAGGTCTCTTCGCCGAATCGGATCAGAGCGCGGTTGCGGATCGAACCGTGTGCCGAGTGGCAGGTCGCGCAGGCCGCGCGCTCTTCCACAACGTGGAGCCGGTGGAGGGGAAACCGCGATCCGCTGAACAGCACCTCGGGCAAATGGCAGGCGGCGCAGAGCGCGTACCCCGCGGCATCCGCGGAGCCGTCGACCGACCTGTACTCGCGCACGAGGAGCGGCTGGAACTGCGCTGCGTGCGGACCGCGCGGGCCGCTCGGATCGCTGCTGGTGTGGCAGTCGGTACAATTGATCTGCCTTCTGGCGAGTCCCTCCAGGACCGAAGGCGACCGGCCTGCCGCAGGCGCGTGCACGGGATGGAAGGAGCGGTTGCTGGGGTCGAACTGCCGGCTGACGTCGAGCAGGCTCGTGGTGGAGGGCCCGGCGTGGCCGTGGCATTCCTCGCAAAGTTCGTACTCGAACTTGCGCGGGTTGCGCGGCGACGGCTTCGGCAGCCCTGCGCGCGCCAGACTCGGCAGCTGCGTGCTGCGCCGGTGCGGTGAATGGCAGGAGGTGCAGGTCACCGCGCCGGAGTCGAAGCGCGAGTAGGCCTCCACGGTTGAAGGGTGCCTGGACGGCAGGGCCAGAGTCGACCCCAGGAGCGGCGGCCGGGCACCCGGGGCGAGGCGGCCGAGCCGCACCTGCTCGTCGGCGTCGGCCTGCGAGCCGTGACAGGCCAGGCAGGTGCGTTCGACCGGCGCCGCCAGCAGCGGGGAACGTGCCAGGCCGTGGCTCTCGTGGCAGGCCTTGCAGCCGGCGGGCACGAGCGCGCGATCGAGGTGCGGCTCGACGGCGCGAGCTGAACCCGCGACGGCGGCGAGAGCCGCCGCGAGCAGGAGAGTCAGCGGACGATATGGCATGTCGTGCACACCTCGTCGACGGTCGGCTTGACCCAGAAATGCGGTACCTTTCCGGGCACGTAGTAGCGGTCGGAGTGCGGATCGTGGCAGGAGGTACACTGCATCTTCCCCTCGCCATCGAGTTTGACCTCCGGATCGGTGCGCAGGTCCGCCAGGGACCGTTGGCCGATGTCCCCGTCGCCCTCCTCGCCGGTCAGGTAGCCCTCGGCGACGACGAAGGAGACCGGGTGGCTGCCCGACAGGTCGGTGCCGAGAAAGCCGCGGTCTCCGGGGCCCAACCGTTCGCGACCCGACATCGGGGTCGGCCGCGGCTCGCCGGAGATGTCACCCAGGGCGACCGTCCCATCGTGGCACGAGAGGCAGAGGCGGGAGCTGCCGTCCGGCTGTGGAACCGGACTCTCACCGGGCCGTCCCCGCCGCAGTCGCGGCGTCTCGTATTGCGCTTTCGACAGCGCGTGGCCCCAGAGGGGAGCGGCGACCACCGCGTTGTGCGGAATGTGACAGAACTTGCAGACCTCGGTCTCCGACATCGAGCGTATCGCGCCGGGCCCGGAGGCCGAGAGATTATGCAAGGTGGCAACGACGCTTCCCGGGTCAGCGCTTGCGCCTGGCGGAGCGAGCAGCGCGAGAACGCACAGCGCGGAATGCGCCGGCAGGAGACGCCGGTTGCGCCTTCGATTCGCGCCTGACTCGAGCATGGTGTCCCCCATTATCGCTTGCCTGCGGACTCAGCGCCCTCGAGTCGCAACACCTGGATGCGGCGGTTGAGAGAGTCGACCACCGCGATACGTCCGTCCGGGTTCGCCGCGATGCCCGCCGGGAAGGCAAACTCGCCGTGCCCCGCGCCGGAGCGCCCGAGATCGGCGAGCAACTCGCCGCTCTCGCTGAACAGGGCGAGCTGGTTGAGGTGCGCGTCGGTGACCCAGATCCGGCCCGCGGCGTCGACCGCGATGCCCTTGATTCGCGGTGTCTCGCCGGCGCCGTCGCCGAGACGGCCGAAGGCGCGCAGGTAAGCCCCGTCCGACGCTCGCAGCCGCTGTACCCGGAAATTCAAGGTGTCGCCGATCCACAGGCTGTTGGCGTCGGAGGCGAGCGCCGCGGGAAAGTTGTACTGCGCCTCGGCTTCGCCGCGGCGCCCGAACACGTCGGCGATCCCCCCCTCCGGCCGCAGCGCGAGGATCCGATGCGCGCCGGTCTCGACCACGAAGATGCGCTGGGCCACGCAGGCGACGCCAGTCGGCCGCGACAGGCCTTCGGCGAGCCGCCGGAGAAAACGGAGACGGCCGTCGAGCAGCGTCACGCTGCCTTGGCGAGAATCGGTGACGACGATGCCCGCGGCGCACCGCGCCACGCCGATCGGTCCGAGGAAGACTCCCGGAGGCGACGACTCGATCCGCCCACGCGGGGTCACCCGCAGGACCCGCGCCGCCGCCGGATCGGTGACCAGGAGGTCGTCGCCATCCCAGGCGACGCCGTAAGGGCGTTCAAAAGGCTCTACAGCCGCGGCCCCGGTCAGCCACTGCCAGGCGCCTCGGCGTTCGCTTCCCTCGCCGCCGACGACGCGCTCGACGAGCGCCCGCACCGGCGCGGCAACGAGCTCGCCGGCCGGAGCGAGCGGCGGCGAACCCGCGCCGAACGCCAGTGAGAGGGCAAGAACCTCGGGAAGCAGGCGCCGCCTGCTCACTGGATCTCTCCCCGGCGCTGCCCGCCGGTCGCGACCGGCAGCCAGCCGGCGAAGCGCCGCGTGATCGACCAGTGCACGCCACGGTTCTTGCGCTCGCTGCCGTCGGCGATCTGCTCAGTGGATTCGAAGACATCTGCCCGCAGGTCGAGAAGGCCGTAGTGAAAGACCAGCCCCGCCTCCGCACGACTCGCGTCGAGACTGGGCTGGGACAGGAACTCACGGCGGTCGGCGCGGTACGAGGCGCGGGCCTCGATCGCGCGCCAGATGCGCCAGCTCAGAGAACCACCGAAAAAGCGAAAGCTCAGATCGGGCCGCGCGGACGAGGCGACCCGGGACTCGCCGGCGTTGGCCACCAGCGACAGCCGCCGGTAGTTGAGGTCGACCGTGTAGCTGAGCGTCTCCCGATCGAGCGCGCTCTCGTCGGGTAGGAGCGTCGTCTGGCGGAGACTCCACTCGACCCATCCGCCCAGGCCGGCATTCGCCCCGCGCCGGTCGAGCCGGAGGCGCGCTCTGGCGAAGTCCTCGTCGCCGATGCCGACGAACTGCGCCGTCGGCTCGAGAGGCGACAGTGCTTCCGGCCGCGCCAGACGCAGCTCGTTGCGCCCCGCTTCCAGCTCGAGCTGCTGCCGCAGGCGGGTGGCCTCGCCGTGGCCGAGAGTGAGGCTCGCCGAATAGGCGGCTTGTCCCTCGTCCGGGCGGGCGCTCTCGACTCCTTGATCGACCTTGCCATAGCTCGCGCGTGCGGCGATCACGCTGTCGAAGCTCTTGCCGGTGACGCTCCGGCTCGCCTCCAGGCCGGCGCGCGACGAGCGGTAGGTGTTGCCATCTCCGGTGACTTCGGCATAGGCGAGGAACGGCGCGAGCTGGATGCCCAGGCTCGGTCGCCAGCGGTAGTAGAGCGTCCCGCCGTAGCCGCGGATCTCGGGCGAGAGGCCGGGCCGGACCAGACTCCCTTCCAGCCGGAAGTCGACCAGGTCCCGGCCTCCGCGGACCTCCCGCGACAGGCGATGCAGGAGTCGGAAGTCGTCCAGCGCGCTTGCCGGACCGTTATTGAACGAGATGTCGCTGCGGATTCCCGACAGCGAGAGCTGCCAGTTCCACACCTCCGCCAGGCGCGCAAACTGGTCGAAGCTGGCGGTCCAGATCTCCGTGGTGTAGTCGACCTGACTGTAGGCGTTGAACTGGCGGTCGACCCGGAAGTGATTGCGAAACGGCCCGAAATCCCGCGCCCAATCGGCGAACGCCACCTGCCGCAGCTCGGGGTCGAGCGCCGCATCCACGAACTCGAAGGTCGACAAGTCGGCGCCGAGCAGCAGGCCGGTCAGGGGACCCTTGCGCAGCCCGAGGCGACCGGTCCAGGTCGTCGCCACGTCCGGGTAGCTCAGCAGGGAGAAGGCCTCCGTGCCGCGCGGCTGTGAGTAGTCGTAGCTGCCGCGACGCACCGAGATCGAGAACGGATAGCTGCCTCGCGGCAGAGCGTCGAGCCGCAGCGAGTAGCCGACCTGACGGCTGCTCAGCCGCCGGTCGCCATCGAGGTCAAAGGCGAGGTACTCGAGACCGAGGCGAAAGCTCCCCAGCGCCGGATGCCCGAGGTAGCCGTTGAGGCCGAGCGCCAGCCGCAGGTCGCGCTCGAAGTAGCGGTTGATCCGTTCTGTGTCGAGCAGGTTCTCCTGTTTGCGCTCGGCGTAACCGGCCTCGCCGTCCCACCACCATTGGCTGAAGCGCTGGGCAGCGACCGGAGTCGTCGAAGCATGAGCGAGAAGGAGCCCCACGAGGAGCGCACTCCACGTCCGGCTCAAGCTCGACTTTCAGGATGACCCGTCATTGGCTGAGAATGGTAGCAAAAAGAAAGCGGCGGGAACCGCTGGGCTCCCGCCGCGCCGAGTTCGATCGGAGCAAGAGCTCCGGCGCTACTTGATGTGGCAGGTCGTGCAGAGCGCGCTGTTGACGTTGGAAACCCGCAGGAACGGAATGAGCAGCGGATCGTGCACATCATGGCAGGACGAGCACTGGACCATGCCGCCGATCAGCAACGGAAGGACCGGAGCGATCGCCGGGTTCGCAAGGCCGCCGTCCGCCGTCACCAGCGCGGCGTTGTAGAGGAAGTTCACCGGGTGGTCGTTGGTCAGGTTTGTGCCCATGTTGGCGCTGCCGGAGATGAGGGTCGCCGGTGCCCAGGGCGCCACCGGGGTCTCTTGGCCGGTCGCGATGTTGGGGTTGTTGTAGAGCGAGCCCGGGCCGACGGTTCCATCGTGGCACGACATGCAGAGGTTGGAGACCGCAGTGCCGCCGCCGATGTCGGTCGGGAGGGCGTTCAGCGTCAGGCTGGCGTACACGCCATAGGCGGCGGTCGCCGACAGGGTGTGGTTCCACAGCGGATCCGTAAACTGGGTAGACGGCTGGTGGGGTGTGTGACAGAAGACGCAGACCTGCTGTGAGGTCGGCAGCGCGATCTTGAGGTCGTGCTTCGAACCGACGATGGTGAGGGCGAAGGCCGCCGACCCGCTGAACAGGACGACCGCTGCGATCAGGATAGCTCGTTTCATGGACTGTCTCCCCTGGGTTAGAACGAGACCGATAGGGGCTCGTCGATACCAATCAATTAGCAAGGGCTGTGCCATTCGAGCGCCGCGCCGCAACCGCGGGAAGAAAGGCCGCTGCCGCCTCTCCGGTTGGGGTTTCGGTGGGGAATTTCACCCTCTGCGGAGCGTGGTTTGGGGATCAATCCGCAGCCTTGGGGGCGAGGAACCGGAAAATCTGCAGCCGGTGACCGAGTTGATCGACGGCTGCGATCCGGTCTCCCTGGACCGCGACTCCCGAGACGCCAGAGAATCGCCCGGGCCCGGTGCCGCCCTCGCCGACGAAGGTGAGCAGGGTGAAGTCGACGTCGAAGATCTGAATGTTGTTGAATGCGTTGTCGGTCACGTAGATCAGACCGATCTCGTCGACCGCGGCGTCCTTGGGTCGGATGAAGTTGGCGAATCCGACCCCCAGGCGGCCGAACTGGGCGAGGTAGTCGCCCGCGGGCGAAAAGACCTGGACACGCGAGTTGATCTGGTCGACGACGAAGAGATTGCCGTCGGGTCCGAAGGTGAGGCCGCTCGGGAAGGCGAGTTGACCGTCCTGATCGCCGGGCTTGCCGAGCTCGCCCGTCTTGGCGGCGCTCGCGGTGTCGAAGATCACAACCTTGTGGGCCTTCGAGTCGGTCACGAACAGCCGCCGGCCGTCGGGGGAGATCGCCACGTCGGTGGGATTCACCAGCTCGCCCGACCGCCCGTAAGCGACTTTCAGCTTGCCCTTCGGAGTGAAGGCCACGACTTTGGCGAGCCCGATGTCGGCGACGTAGATGGTGCCGTCGCTGCCGACGTCGAGGCCGAGTGGCGTCTTCAGGCGCACCGCCCCCTGGGTGCCGAGTACGTCCATCTTTCGGCCGACGAGATCGAAGCGCAGCAAGGCACCGGTCTGGGCGTCGGTCACCAGAATCCGGCCCTCCGGGTCGAACTCCACCGCATGCGGCTTCTTGAGGTCGTCCCAGGGGCTCTTGGGGGAGGCGCCGATCAGCGCCTTGGCCAGCCTCGACTCGCCTTCGACGTCGCTCCGGCCGAGGATCACCGCCTCGAGCTTGATGCGCGGCCGGTCGGGGGGCGGCGGCCAGACGTACTCGGCGTAAGGATCCTGCGCGCCGGCGGGGCTCGCGGGCTTCTTCTCCTTGGCGGCGAGGCTGTGCGGCGAGAGCCACAGAGCCGCCAAGGCGGCGCCGAACAGGAACTTCGTGACCGGGTGCGGTGACCGCATGGTTCCCCTCACTTCTCGTGGCAGTGGTTGCAGGCTTCGGTGGCGGACGCGGCCCCCCAACGGAGGAGGCCGGCGGATTTTCCCTTGTGGGGATCGTGACAGGTCAGACAGGTCAGCTCGTCCCGGAACGACGTCGTGGTTCGCGCCAGCTCCTCGGCGCTCGCGCGGCCGAGCACGCGGTGTCCGATGGTCGGATGGTCGTGCATCCCGTCGGCGGAGAGGACGAGCGCAGGCATTTTCGCCGCCAGGGACGCCGGCACCTTGCGGCCGTCGAGTACTGTCAGGTCCCCTCCGGCGCCGGCACGCACGACGCCTTCGGAATGGCAGGAGAGGCAAAGCTCGGCGCCCGTCCGGCGCAGCAGCTTGGCATTCGCCCCGCCGTGCGGCTCGTGGCAGGTCTGGCAGCCCATGCCGGCGATCACACCGTGAGCCGTCTCGCCGGGTCCCGCAAGTTGTTCGGCGTGGCAGTCGCCGCACGCCTGCGCCGGCGACTTGACGAGCTTGGCGCGTTCCGAGGCGTGCGGCGCGTGGCAGGTGGTGCAGGCGTCCATCTCCATCGCCGGGTGTGGCACCACCGCCTTCGCGGCGGCCTCGGGGATCCCGCTGTGGCAGGTGACGCAGAGCGCCTGGCCGCCGCCCTCCAGCAATTTGTTCGACGTGCCTTCGTGACAGTTGTCGCAGCCGTCGAGCACCGGCGGGTGGACGCTCGCGGAGAGCAGCTTGGGCTGCCCGGCGCCATGCGGCGAGTGGCAGGTGAGACAGGCGAGCTGGGCGAGGTCGGCGCCGAGGTGCTTCTTCGCCAGCGCGGCATCGTTGGTGTCGTGGCACTCGGCGCAGAGCTCCCTGGGCGCGGACTTGAGCAGCTTGGGCTGCGGGCCGGCGTGCGGCAGGTGACAGTTCGCGCAGTTGTCGACCGCCGCGGCGTGGCCGGTCTTCGCTTTCGCCGCCGCGACCACTGGAGCGTGGCAGTTCGCGCACAGCGCGACGCCGGGGGCCACCGCGAGCGCCTTGGCCTGCGAGAGGTGCGGCTGGTGGCAGGAGAGACAGCCGGCGCGCCCCTTGGCATCGTCGGCGAGCGCGCCGTGCACACTCTGGCGCCCGGTGAGCTTGGCCGGATCGTCGTGGCAGGCGAGGCAGAGGCGCTGGCCGCGCGCCTGCAGGCGGATGCGCTCGCCGAAGTTCGGCCGGTGGCAGGCGTTGCAGGTCGCCTCCTGGAACGGCGAGTGCTGCACCTTGCCGGTGAGGAGCTTGGCGACCGGGCCGCCGTGCGGCAGATGGCAGCCGGTGCAGCTGGTGGCGGGGGTGAGCAGCTCGCCGTGCTTGGGGGCGAGCGCGGCGGCGTCGTGGCAGTTGCCACAGAGCTCGCTCTGGCGCGCGACCAGCAGCTTCGGCTCGTCGCCGGCGTGCGGAACGTGGCAGGTGAGGCAGCCGTCGGCGACCACCGGATGCGGTGCGGCGAGCGTGCCCTCGACCGCGGCGGCCAGGCCGTCGTGACAGGTCAGGCAGAGGGCGGGATCGACGCCAGTCAACGCTACCGTCGTCGCGCCGTCGGCGCTGGCCACCGTGTGGCAGCCCGCGCAGTCCTCGGTCGCGGCGTGGATCACCTTCTTGCCGGCGGTGAGTGCGCTGTGGCAGATGGTGCAGCTGGTCTTCGCCGAGGCGAGGCGCGGGTGCGTCTTTCCGGTCAACTGGGCGCCCGCGGGCATTGCAAACATCGCGATCACGAACAGTGCGCACGCTGCCAACGTCAGGCTACGGGGGGAGTGGATCGCGCTCATCGGTCACCATAGATAGCAGAGTATGCCGTGCGCCGCGCCCCCCCCACGGGAGGGGAAATCCTCGCCCGTGGGATGGCTGCGCCATGGCGCGGGCCCCGCACTACTCGGACGGGTGGGTGGGATTGGCTCGTCTATTGCTACCTTGACTTGACAAATGGCGACGCGGGCAAAATGTGGGAAAGATCCCCTTCTGGGGCGCGACAGTGGGTGAATTTCCTCACTCCACCGCGCTTCGGCGGCTGCGGCCCGTTCTCATTCTCGCGCTGCTGCTCTCCGCCCGCCTCCTCGGCGCCGGCACCGCGCCTCTGATCGACAGCCTGAGCGCGACTCCCGCCACCGTTTCGCCAGGCGGGACAGTCACGATCGCGCTTTCGGCCCATGACCCGGACTGCGCCAGCGGGACCTGCACCACCGGATGCGGGCAGTACATCCGCGCCGACCTGACGAGCTGGACGGCGACCGGCGGCAGCGTCACCGGCACGAGCAACGGCACCTCGAGCTCGCCCTACAGCGCATCGGCGCAGTGGCTGGCGCCCACGGTCGAGGGCACCTACACGGTCTCGGTCTATATCGCCGACAGCGGCACCTTCACCTGCGGCGGCAGGATGTCGACGACCGGCACCCTGCCGATCCAGGTCACGACGATCGTCGGCAGCCCGCCGGTCATCGCCTCTCTGGTGGCAGAGCCGATCGTCGTTTTGCCCAACCAGTCGTCGGTCTTGACCTGCGTGGCGAGCGACCCGGACGGAGATGAGCCGGCGATCTCCTGGCTGGCCGATGCCGGCGTCATCACGCCCGGGACCGGTGGCAGCGCGACGCTCGCGGCGCCGCCGGAGCCGGCGACAGTGACCATCACCTGCACGGCGACGGACGTGACCGGCTTGACGGCGACCGCCACGGTTTCAGTTGTCGTGACCGGTGCTCTCGCCGAGAGGAGCTTCGCACGCTGGCTCTATACGCCGAGCCGGCTCGCGGCCAATGGGCTCGGTGAGCTGTATGTCGTCGATCCGCGAGCAGCGGCGATCAGTGTGCTCGATCTTTCGAGCGGTGAGCTGATCCGGCGCCTGCGAGCCCCGGGCGTCGCCGCGGTCGCAATCGACTGGAATGGTGATCTGCTCGTCGGCGGCGAAGGCGGAGTCGAGATCTGGAACCGCGAGGGACAGAGATTGCTCCAGTTCGCCAGCCCCGCGTCCGATCCGATCACGGACGTGGCGGTCGATTTGGCGGCGCAGCGTTACGCCGTTCTCTTCCGCGGCTCGGGCCGCGTCGTGGTGTTCGACAGCGGCGGCGAAGAGCTCTTCGCCTTCGGCAATACGCCGGCGACCCCAGGCCTGCTGACCAGCCCGCTCGGTCTCGCGGCAACGCCGTCGGGAGGCTGGGTCGTCGCCGACTCCGCCGGCGGAACGCTCCGCCTCTTCGACGGCGCCGGTTCGCTGATGCTCTCGTTCGGCGGCCTCGGCGGGCAGGCCGGGGAGTTCGTGCAGCTCGACGATGTCGCGGTCGACGCCGCGGGTCGCATCTACGCCAGTGACAGCTTCCAGGACTGGGTTCAGGTCTTCGACCCGGACGGCACGCTGCGCGAGGCGGTGGGTACCTACGGCGACGGCCTGGGCAAGCTTCACACCGCTTCGGGAATCGCCGTCGTCGAGCCGTTCGGGTGGATCCTGGTGGCGTCGCAGAACGGCGCCGCCGTGCAGGCGTTCCGCACCCGGCTCGGGGCGCCTGCCCCGCCGATCCCGGGCGCCACTGCAGCGCCGGCGGCGCTCGCCTTCGCGGCCACCGAAGTGGGATTCCGAAGTGCGGCTCAGAGCGTGACGGTAAGCAATTCCGGTGTCGGCGTGGTGGGGGTGAGGGCGGTCACCGCGGGTGCGGGATTCAGCCTGGCGCAGGATTGCCCGGCCGCGCTCAGCCCGGGAGCGACCTGTACGGTGCACGTCACGTTCGCTCCTGACCGTCTCGGTGAGTTCAGCGACCAGCTCCGGATTGAAACCAGCGCAGCAGTCCAGCCCCTCGAAGTCGCCCTCACGGGGTCCGCTTTCCGGTCGCCCGAGCTCGTTCTTACGCCGAGTCACTTGGAGTTTCCTGAGCAGCCTGTCGGCACTGTCAGCGACCCGCACCAGGTCACCGTGATCAACGCGGGCTCGCTGCCCCTCGTTCTCACGGGGGCGTGGACCACGGGGGACTTCGGGCTTTCGAGCTTCTGCGGCGCGGCGCTCGCTGGCGGAGAGAGCTGCGCGGTTGCGGTCTATTTCACGCCGATGACGGAGGGAGATCCGCTGCTCGGTAGCCTGCTGGTGCAGTCGGCCGCTGCGTCACAGGGCGTCGTTGGACTCGCCGGCAGATCGGTGCTGCTGCAAGTCGAGGCGAGTCCGCGAACGCTGGCGTTCGGAGCCGTCGCACCGGGTGGGCAGAGCGCACCGCGTTCGACCCTGCTGCGCAACACGGGTTCGGCGAGCGTCATCCTGGGAGCCAGCGCCCTGCTCGGGGATGGGCAGGCCGACTTCGTCGTCACCAGCGACGGCTGCCGTCGCCAGGAGCTCTTGCCCGGCGCCGAGTGCGCGATCGAGATCGCCTTCGCCCCCCGGGCGGCGGGCCTGAGCGCCGCCCAGCTCCGTCAGCCGATCGATCGGATTGCGCCGCTGCTGATCGATCTCCTGGGAGGCGACAATCTGATCTTCGCCGATTCGTTCGAGAGTGGCGATACACGGCAGTGGAGCCTCGGCAGCCTCGACTTCGGCGAGGTAACGCTGGCAAGCCTGCGCTTCGAGACGGTGACTTGGACGAACACGGGCGCGGAGACTTTGCAGGTCGGCGATGTCGAGTGGCCAGGGACTTCGGCTGGAGAATTCTGGCTGGAATCGGACGGCTGCTCGGGGCATCTCCTGCCGATCGCTGCCAGTTGCATTCTGGAGGTCGGTTTCTCCCCCGCCACCGCAACCGAATCGCGCGCGCGGATCGTCCTTCCCGTGGCCGGCGGGGCCCGATGGCAAACCCTGGATCTGATCGGATTGGGGGTCGCTCCGTGACCGAGCATCGGCGTCGGAAGGCCGAGATGCGCCTGCCAGGTCGCCGGCGGGCGTCAAGTCTCTTCGTCTGTGGCGCTCTCGCAGCAGTTTTCGCGGCGTCTGCCGTTTCTGCCGCCGACCCGCCGCACTGGTCGAGCACGAACATGAACGTCAACTGCACGTCGAACTGTCACACACTCCATCAGGCACCGGGCGGTGGCCTGACGGCTTCGGCCGGCAACGTCAACCTCTGTCAGTCGTGTCACAAGAGCGGCGGTCTCGCGGCCGGTCTGCCGCTGGACAGCGCCGATCGTGCGCAGCCGGCGGTCGGCACCGGGCGCCACCACGCCTTCGACGTCGCGGCGGTTCATGTCGGCCTGGGCGCCCAACTTCCGACCGACCTGCAGATGGCGCTTCGCGTCATGAACGGCAACGTCGTCTGCTCGACCTGCCACGACCAGCACCAGGCTTCGAGCGCGCGAGGTGGAACGCCCCGCATCGATGCTCCGACGCGGACGACCGCCCTCGGGTCGACCGGATCGGTGACGAGCGGCGGCACGTTCACCGGCGCGGAGGGCGTCTGGTACCTGGTTGCCATCACCGTCGCCGGCAACCAGACGGCCGCCCGCTTCGGCTACTCGAAGGACAACGGCACGAGCTGGTTTCCGGGCAGTTGTACTCCCGGAGGGGTCACGACCGGTTGCCTGACCGCAGGTGCGAGCGTCGCCCTCGACAGCGGAGTCACCTTGAGCTTCGGTGCCGGCAACTTCACGGTCGGAGAGCGCTGGCAGTTTTCCGCCTCGTGGCCTTTCCTGCGCGCCAACCTGGATTCCGGAGACAACACCGCCGCCGACAAGTTCTGCCGCGACTGCCACCGCGACTGGGTGATGACGCACACCGACGTGCGCACCTACACCGGAACCTTCCGCAGCCATCCGGTCGGTGTCGCGCTCGGCGCCAACGGCCTCGGCTACGACCGTCCGGTGCCGCTCGACGGCAACGGCGCCGCCCAGGGCAGCGCCGGCCGCGACGCCAACCCGACCAACGACTACCGGCTCGACGCGGGAGGCAGAGTGCAATGTCTGAGCTGTCACGGCATCCACTACGCGGACAGCAACACCGTGACGGTCGACGCGCCATGAGCGGGCGCCGCACCGCCACCGCCGCCCTGCTCGCCGGCCTCCTGGCGAGCGCCCTCGACGCCGCCCCGACTGCCAACGGCAGGATCGTCTACAGCATCAACACCACCACGCCGCAGCACCGGGCTTACACGGCCTCGTCGAACACCTTCAGTGCTGCCGCCGCCATGCAGCTCGGAGTGGCCCAGCGGTGGATGGTCGATCGAGCGGCGCCGGCGCGCAACGAGCACCTCGCCGGCTACGTGACCACCACCGGAGTTCTCTACATCCAGCGCTGGAACGGCACCGCCTGGTCGGCGGAGTGGAACGTCACCGTGGGCGGCAACGGCGTCGACGGCCGGCGCTTCGACATCGCCTACGAGAACACCACCGGCGACGCGATGGTCGTCTACTCCACGAACGCCACCGGTACCACGGGCAACGAGCTAGCGTGGCGAAAGTGGAATGGCGCGTCGTGGACAGCGGCCGCGACCCTCAACTCGGCACGCTTCAACCAGGCCGCCGCGGTGACCTGGATCAAGCTGAAGGCGCGCCCCACCGCCGCATCGAACGAGATTGCCCTGCTTGCCGCCGACACGGGGACGACCACAGCCAACACCTCGATCCTGAGCTCGTACATCTGGAGCGGCTCGGCGTGGACCGAGGCGGCGACGTCGCACACGGGATCTGCCGGGGCCACGCTGCCCAACACCACCGGTCAGCTCATGCAGAACGAGTGCTTCGACCAGGCTTACGAGTCCACGAGCGGCGATCTCCTGGTCGCCTTCACCACCGCGTCAACGGCTCAGCAGTGGTACCGGACCTACAGCGGAGGCACCTGGGCTGCAGCAACGAGTTACGGCACGGCCAGGGCGGCCCCGCTTCAGATGATCGCCGAGTCCGATCCGCTGAGCAACCAGATTCTGGTGATGTGGAACCGCTCCGCGAGCGCCGAGGTCTATGCTCGCGTCTGGACGGGAGCCGCGCAGGGGACACTGACGACGATCGGCGCCAACGGCGTGACGACCGCGGCCAACAGGAAACAGATCGCGGCCCATTGGCTGAATGTCGGGGGCACCGCGTACGCCGTCGCTCTCTGGCAGACGAACGTCGCGACGCCGAACCAGGGGACCAAGGGCTACAACTCCTTCAACGGCAGCACGACGACCTGGGGAACGGCCGCGACCTTCAACCCTGCGGTGGATTCCGTCGCGCAGTGGATGGACTCCGACGCCGATCCTCAGGGTACCGACACCCTCATGCTGACCTACGGGGACGCGGCCAGCGACGTGTGGGCAAAGAGGCTGGTTCTCAGCGCCGGGCCCACATTCACCTGGACGAACGCCGACGGCGGCACGGCGTTGACCACCGCCCTCGGCAGCATCACCTCCCAGAACTTTTCCTTCGCCTACGACCGCAACGCATCCGTTGTGGTAGCCACACTGACATCACCCACCGCCACGTTGATCACCAACACCACCGCCACGCTCGGCGCGAACATCACGAGCAATGGCGGCGCGGCGCTCACGGCGCGCGGCACCTGCTGGGGGACGACCGCGGCGCCGGCAACGAACTGTCTCGCCGACGGCAACACCACTACCGGGCTCTTCACCCAGGCGCGTACGGCGCTGACCGCCGGCACGTTGCTCTACTACCGTGGCTACGCCACCAACAGCGCCGGCACGGGCTACTCGCCCGACGGCAGTTTCTACACCGAGCCGACCACGCAAGCCTCTGCGGTGACCTTCACTGCGGTGGCCGCGACCTCGATGACGGTGAACTGGACGCGCGGCAGTGGCAGCGGAGTGATCGTGCTGATGAAGTCGGGCTCGGCGGTCAACTCCGATCCGGTCGACGGCACCTACACCGGCTACACCGCCAACGCGGCCTTCGCCAGCGGCACCCAGATCGGCACCGGCAACTACATCGTCTACAAGGGCACCGGCACCAGCGTGCCGGTGACGGCACTGGCGGCGAGCACGACCTATCACGTCGCGGTCTACGAGTACGCCGGCACGGTGGACACCGTCGGCGTCAACCAGGGCACGAACTACAAGCTGACGCCGGCCATCGGCAACCAGGCGACCAGCGCCATCACGCCCCCGACGCTCAGCTCTCCGACCGCCACCGCGATCACCAACACCACCGCCACGCTCGGCGCGAACGTCACCAGCAACGGCGGGGCGACGCTGACGGCGCGCGGCACATGCTGGGGCCTGACCGTGGCACCGGTGACGAACTGCCTCTCCGAAGGCGGCACGGGGATTGGCGTGTTCACTCAGGCACGGACCGGTCTCACCGCCGCGACGCGCCTCTTCTACCGCGGCTACGCGACCAACAGCGCCGGCACGCGTTACTCACCCGACGGCAGCTTCTACACCGAGCCGACGACCCAGGCTTCTGCCGTGACCTTCACGGCAATCACCACGACGACGATGACGGTGAACTGGACCCGGGGAAGCGGCAGCGGCGTCCTCGTCCTGATGAAACAGGGCGTGGCGGTCGACGCCGATCCGGTCGACGGCACCTACACCGGCTACACTGCCAGTGCGGCCTTCGGCGGCGGCACGCAGCTCGGCACCGGCAACTACGTCCTCTACAAGGGCACCGGCACCAGCGTCCCGGTCACCGGGCTCTCCGCCAGCATGACCTACCACCTCGCGGTCTACGAGTACGCGGGGACCATCGACACCGTTGGCGTCGACCAGGGCACGAACTTCAAATTGACCCCCGCTCGTGGAAGCCAGGCAACACCCGGCGACAACCGCACGACGCCGGGCACACCGGCAGCCGCGGTCGGCGGCTGCACCCAGATTTCCGTTGCCGCCCCGTTCAGCGGCGATGCCAATAGCAACAGCACGACCACCGTGAGCCGCGGGCCCTCGGGCACCGGGCCGTGGACGGCGGCCTGTACGGGACTGGTTGGGGCCAGCCCACGCTCGTGCGTCGACAACGGCGCTCTCGCGTCTTCGACTTACTACTACCAGGTCGATTTCGCCGACGTCGATGGTGTGCTGGGCACCGATCCGCAGGTCATCGGGCCGTTCGTCACTCCGCCTTGCGCCGAGAACCGCACCACTCCGGGCAGCGCCTCGATGATCGTCAGTGGTTGCCGCCAGATCACGGTGACGGCGCCCTTCACCGGCGACGGTGACGGCGACGGCGCGGTGCTGGTCGAGTACAGCCCCACCAACACCTGGCCAGGGACTTCCGCCTGCGGTGCGGTCGGCGGTCCCTCGCCCCGGATGTGCCTGATCACCGGGCTCACCCCTTCCAGCGTCTATTTCGCCCGCGTGACCTACAGCGATCCGGACGGGCTCCTCGGCGGGACCAACCCGCAGCTCCTCGGGTCGGTGACCACGACCGCCTGCACCGGCAACGGCGCGCCGCCGATGATCCTGCCGCTCGCGCCGTCCGCCAAGGCGGTGGTGGGGGGCGTCGAGCGCTTTCGAGTTCAGGTCTACGATCCCGACGGCGTCACTGCTGTCAACGTCTTGTGGGCCATCGATGGCGCGACCCTTGCCAATACCGGGGTCACGCAGAGCACGACCTTCAGCTGCAACATCGACAGCCAGACCGCCTGCAAGATCTTCGAGTTCGACGTCAATACCTCGGCCTTTGCCAACGGCAGCCACTACGTGACCGTGCAGGCCACCGACTCGGCGGCCGCTCCGGCGGCGGTCGGGCGCCGGGGTTGGGGCTTCGTGGTCAACAACAGCGGTGCGACGGCGGCGGGCAGTGGCGAGCTCCTGCGGCGCACGCACGGCTCGCAGTCCTGCGTCGACTGCCACAATCTAGCGACGCACTCGAGCCAATCGACCTCTTTCAACTATGGCGCCTGGGCTCAGGAATGCCTGACCTGCCATACGCCCCACGCGACGAAGAACATCTATCTCGTGCGCGAGGCGATCGAGACGCCGAACAGCGGCGCCAAGCCGGTCGACTTCCGCAACCTCTCGGGCAAGGCCGACTTCAGCTTCGCCACCGTGACGGCGCCGGGCAATGGCGCCTGCGAGGTCTGCCACACCAAGACCAAGAACTCCGACGGGACTCCACGGTTCCGCAACAGTGGCGGCAGCGACGGCGGCAAACACTATTCGACGAGCTGCATCGCCTGCCACGGTCACCGCAAGGGCTTCGCCGCCGGCGAGAGCGAGGGGCTCGCCACCTGCGCCGGCTGCCACGCCGACATCTGGAACGGCATGAACGGCACGGTGGCGAAGACCAGCAAGCACACGCTTGGCACCCTGCTCGGCACCAACGACGCCTTCACGGACACCGCGCTCACCTGGGGCAGCCCGCTCTCGGGCAATGCGGCCGCGTCGCGCTCGTGCGTCAACATGTGCCACAACGACCACCCGCATTCGCTGACTTCTCCGGTCACCGCGACGCACGAGAACAACGTCTACATGGACGCCACCAGCCAAACGAGCCGCGCGGCGACGACGCGCACCAGCGCAGACAAGGACAAGACCGACTTCGAGGCCGCGCAGACCAACGGCGGCATGTGCGTCTCCTGCCACCGCAACCCGGTCGTCGTGGGCCGCCCGGCGATCAGCAAGGCGGCGTTCGACGCCTCCGCCCACGACTACACGACCTTTTCGACCTACGGCGCCTGGACCTATACCCAGCACGACGGCGGCGTCTTCAACCGCAATTGCACCAAGTGCCACGCCGGCAGGAACGACGCCCGGCCCGCCGAGAGCGCCATCTTCTTCGAGGCGGTGCACTTCTCGGACTACCCGTCGCTGCTCGCCGGTTCGACGAATCCGAACTCCACACCGGCGACTTTCGTCTGCTACAACTGCCACGGCAACGGCACGACGGGCGTCAATCTCTCGGGCAAGGCGATCGCTACCCAGGTCGCCAAGACGCGCAATCACCCCTCCAACAGCGACAACGTGCACAACAGCGTCACCGAGCTCGGCACGGCGGCATTCGGCAACACCCTCGGTGTCACCGGCCGGCACGCCAACTGCCTCGACTGTCACGACACGCACGCAGCGAAAGCGGGAACGGCGGCTTCGCCCGGGAATCTGGCCGGACCCCCGCTCGAAGGGGCGTGGGGCGCCCGGCTCTCCACCAACCCGGCCTTCTGGAGCGATACGACGGCTGCGAGCTTCACCAAGCAGACCCTCGTGGCCGGAGCGGGTCTCGAAGCGACGCTGTGCTTCAAATGCCATACGCGCTATTACTGGGGCACGACAGCGACGACGGGTCGCGGAGTTCCCCCTGCGGCGCCCTCCGGCGGCACTTACGTCACGGGAACTGCGGCCTTCACCAACGGCAGCGCGACCGTTACCGGCACGGGAACCACGTGGAGCGCTACCAGCCACCTCGGCTGGGTGATCAGGAACAACGCCAATGGCACCTGGCACCTGGTCACCGCCGTCGGGGGAGGGACGAGCCTCACGATCAGTCCGGCGGCCTCCTTTACCGCTGCGACCTCCGCCTACACCTTGCAGATGGCCGAGACCGACGTGGCGAAGGAGTTCAACCCGGCGAACGTCGGCAATTTTGCCGGCGCCTGGGCCGCCAACGAGACCGCCGGTGGTTTTCATCCGATTCTGGCCAACGCGGGCAGCAATCTCGGCCGGGTCGCCACGGCGAACCTGACCACGACCGGCGGAGTCACCTGGGGCGCCGCCGGCACGAACCTGATGAGCTGCACCGACTGCCACGAGAGCGAGACCACGACCGACCCCAACGGCCCGCACGGCTCCACGGCCAGTTTCATCCTGCGCGGACCGAACACCACCTGGAGCGCCACGGTAGTGCAGGGGACGGCTGGAATGCCGGCGGGGACGTTCTGCATCAACTGCCATGCCCAGAACTTTGCCAGTAGCCGTTTCGCGACCCACTTCTCCAGGAGCGATCACCGCGTCGCCTGCTGGAACTGTCATGCGGCGGTGCCGCACGGCGGCCCGCGGCCCGGAATGCTCGTAGCTCCCGCTGGAGGCGCGGCGGGCGTTGGCGGTACCATCACCGGCTGGGACACGACCGCGCCCTACTGGGGCCTCGGGACGAGCACCGCCAAGCTCTACATCGCGTCCTACCCCGCCAACAACACCACGGGGTGGGGCCAGAGCAACTGCGGCTGCAACGGCACCGGCCATTGAGACGCTGAGGTCTTGGCGCGACGATCCGGGGTTTCCGCCGACTGCAGTCCTGCCGCCGCTCCGCGCTACGATCCCCCTATGTCTCGCCTCTGGAGGCTGCTCAGGTCGCCGCGGCTGGCGCTCACCGCCCTCGGTGCCGTCGCGCTCTACTGCGGCCTGGCGGCCTGGTATCCCTGGCTGCAGACCGGTGCGCAGACGGCACCGCGCTGGGCGGCGGCGCTGCATCTCGACCGGCCTTTCTCGTCCCCTCTCTTCCTGCTCCTGATCGCGGTGCTCTTTCTCTCGACCGCCGCCTGCACCTGGGATCGGACCCTGCGTGTCGCGGCGCTGGCCAGCGGGCGGGTACACCTCGGCGGTATTCAGCTTGCGTCGAGGCCCGGAGCCGATCTCCGGAGCTTTCTTCGCTCCCAGGGTTTCGGGAGCCCGAATGCGTCCGGAGTTTGCTTCCGGTCCCGCCTCGCGCTCTGGGGTGGATGGGTGCTCCACATCGGGCTCCTCTGCCTGATGGCGGGAGTCTTCGTGCAACAGGGATTTCACGATGGTGGGGCTTTCGAGCTCGCCGAAGGGGAAGCGCTGCGGCTCGATGCGCCACGGGCGGTTTTCGACCGCGAGCGCGGAGCGCTCGCCGCGACGCTTCCGCCGAGCCTGGAGGTCGGCCTGCTCGCCTTCGATCCGTTCCTTCACCAGCGGGGATACGCGCCCGATCGGGCGAGCCGGCTGCGCATCACGCGTGCCGGCGCGCCGTCGGTCGAAGCGTCGATCGATCGCGCTGCCGGGGCCGAGGTCGGGGGAGTGACCCTGTTCCAGGCGATCCCGGCCGGCCTCGCCCTCGTGGTCGAGCTCCCCGGAGGCGAGATCCGCGCGCTGCATGTTCACGAAACGACGCACACCCGGTCTGTCGGTTCGTTCGACTCGCCCGTCGGGCGAGCCGTGATCTTCGCGATCGATTCCGAGCGTCCTGTCGACGATCCGGCAGGCACCGGAGTCCTCGCGGTGTCGAGTGAATCGGCAGTGGCGCGCGCCGTGCTCACTCCGGGTGCGATGTTCGATTTTGGCGGCACTCCGGCGCGTTTGGTGGCGATCACGCGCTGGGGTGGGTTCACCTACTCGATCGACCCCGGCATGTCCGCCGTCTTCTCCGGATTCGCCCTGGTGTTGCTGGGCGCGACGCTTCTGACCTTCCCGGCCGGCGTGGCGCAGGTCTCCGGCGCCGGAGCGGGGTCGGCCGCCACGGTCTTCCTCACCCGCGGCCGCGAGGCGCTGGCGGCCGAATGGCAGCGGACGAGCGGGCAGGTAAGCGAATCTGAAGCCAAGGAGAGCTCCTGATGCAGACCTTCGCCTTCTGGGCCGCAGCCACCTGCTACGCCGTGGCCACGATCCTGTACTTCGCCGAAGCTGCGTTCGATCGCCGGAAAGCGGGGACCTGGGGCCGGATCGTCGCCGCGCTGGGACTTCTGCCGCACTTCGCGGCGCTCGCCCTGCGTTGGGCCGAGGTCGGGCATGGGCCGTTCTCCAGCCGCTACGAAGTCCTCTCGGCCAACGCCTTCCTGCTCGTCCTGGTCTATTTCGTCTCGACACTGTTCGCGCCCGGGTTGCGCCCGCTCGGCGCCGGAGTCCTGCCGGCGGCCTTCCTCCTCATGGGGTGGGCGGTCGACACCATGGGCGTGAAGAACGAAGTGCCGATCATCTTCAAGTCCTATTGGCTCTGGCTCCACATCGGATTCGCCAAGCTCTATGGCGCGGCGACCGTCATCGCGGCGGTCTGCGCCGTCGTCTATCTCGTGAAGGCGCGACGTCCGGGGAGGCTCGCGCGTTTCCCCATCCCCGAGAAGCTCGACCTTTACGCCCACCAGTTTCTGCTCGTCTCCTTCCTCTTCCTCGGCGTGATGATCGTCGCCGGCTCCCTCTGGGCGCATCAGTCCTGGGGGCGCTACTGGGCCTGGGATCCGATCGAAACGACCGCGTTGGCGAACTGGGTGGCGCTCGGGGTCATTCTCCATTTCCGGATTCTCCACGGTTGGAGCCGGTCACGGATGGCCTGGCTGACGCTGGTGGCGCTCGGGTGGATGGTCGTGACGATCTACGTCGTCGTTCTGGTCACGCCGACGATCCACAACTTCTACATGGTCGGGGAGGCCGGTTGAGCGTCGCTGCTTTCCGCATCGCCAGCATGCTCGCGCTCGGTCTCCTGCCGCTGGCCGGTGGCTGTGGCAAGTGGGGCCTCGAGCGCGATGCAGCGGCGGCGGTCCGCGCCTACAACGAGGCGCTCGTCGTGGCGTACCGCACGAACGACCCGCGGGGGCTGGAGCAAGTGGCGGGAACGAACGAGGTGCGGAAACTGACCGCGCTGATCGACCTCAAGCGCAATGGCAATCTGGCGCTCGAAAGCAACGTAGAGCAGTTCGCCCTCATTGCTGTCGAGCGATCGGACCCGGACGCGCTCGTGGTCCGCACGCGCGAGCGCTGGCGCTACTGGGATCGCCCGTTGAAGCCTGGAATGCCGGCCGGCCAGGTGTTTGTCGCCGACCTCTGGATGCGCTGGCAACTGGGCCGCGAAGCGGGGGTCTGGAAGATCCTCGAAGGCAAGACGGAGCGCAGCGAGTATCTCCAGCCCAAGGGATTTCGGCCTGGGATCGCTCGACAAGACGAGGGCGCGTGATGAAGCGAGTTCTGCAGGTGGTCATCGGCTTCGCGCACGACTTCGCCGCCGGAATCTGGGCAGCGACCGTCCTCGGCGTCTGGTGGCTCGAGCGGGCGCAGGTCGCAGGCGAGACGCGGACCGTGCTGGATGCGCTCGAGCGGCAGTTCTTCTGGATCGGTGTCGGCTGCGTCGCGATCGTTCTCGCGACGGGAGCCGGGCGGACCTTCACCTACGTCGACAATCATTACGGACCGGATGCCGAGAGCGCGCGACGGCGCGCACTCGTCGTCAAGCACATCGTTCTCTTTGCGATCTTCGGCGCCGGACTCCTCGGGCAGTACCGGTTGGCTTTCGGTTGACCCGTCCCGCCCGAGCGGGCGTTGTCTTGAAGGCATGTTCCGGTTAGCGTGCAGGCTGGAGAAATAGTGGAGAAACAGCCCATGGCCGAAGGCCCCCGAGTCCTGCTGATCACCCCGCCCTACCACTCCGGGGTCGTCGAGTCCGCTGGCGTCTGGATGCCGCTGAACTTCGTCTATCTCGCGGGTCACGCCCGCCGGGCGGGCGGGGAGGTGCGGATCTACGACGCCATGTCGCTCGGGCACACCCACGCCGACATCGCCCGCGAAGTGGAGGAGTACCGGCCCGATGTCGTCGGTGTGACCGCGATTACCGCCATGGAGCCCGATGCGCGTGAGGTCTGCGCGACGGTCAAGCGCATCTTTCCTCACTGCCTGACCGTGATGGGCAACGTGCATCCGACCTTCTGTTGGCGGGATCTCCTGACGGAGGAACCCAACCTGGATATCGTCGTGCGTGGCGAGGGGGAGGCGACCTTCGAGGAGCTGATCGCAGCGCTGGCGGCCGGCGGCGACTGGAAGAAGGTGCATGGGCTGGCCTTCCGCGAGGACGGCGAGCCGACGGCGAATCCGCCCCGGCCTTTCTGCTCCGATCTCGATGAGCTCCTGCCAGCCTGGGACCTGATCGACTGGTCGCGCTACTTCTACCGGCCGAGCCCCGAGGGGCAGCTGGCGATCGTCAGCTCGTCGCGCGGCTGCAGCCAGCGCTGTTCGTTCTGTTCGCAGCAGAAGTTCTGGGAGCGCAGCTGGCGGGCGCGGAAACCTGAGTCGTTCGTCGCCGAGCTCGAGATGTTGCGCGACCGTTACGGTGTGCGGGTGGCGATGCTCTCCGACGAGACGCCGACCGTGAACCGCGAGCGCTGGGAGCGCATCCTCGATCTCCTGATCGAGCGCCGCACCGGCGTCGAGATTCTGCTCGAGACGCGCGTCGTCGACATCGTCCGCGACGAGGACATTCTGCCGAAGTATCGCGCGGCCGGAGTGAGCCATATTTACGTCGGTGTCGAATCCACCGATCAGGCGGTGCTCGACCTCTACAAGAAGGACGTCAAAGTGGAGGAGTCGCGGCGCGCCATCGAGCTGATCAACGCCCACGCCATGGTCTCCGAAACCTCATTCGTCGTCGGCGGGCCGGACGACACTCCGGAGTCGATCCGCCGCACCGTCGAGCTCGCCAAGTGGTACGGCCCGGACATGGCGTTCTTCCTCGCCATCACGCCCTGGCCCTACGCCGATCTGTGGAACGACCTCGAACCCTACGTGGCGACCCGCGACTACCGCCGCTACAACCTCGTCGAGCCGGTGATCGCGCCGAAGGCGATGACCCTGGATGAAGTCCGATCCGAGCTCCATCGGGCGACGGGCCATTTTTTCCACGACAAGTTCCAGCGCCTGGGAGAGCTCACGCCCGAGAAGCGCAAGTTCATGATCGCGGTGCTGAAGCTCCTGATCCAGCACAGCTACCTCGGCGCGGAGATGCACCGCATGGCGGGCCACGCCACGATGCCGGAGTCGGTGAAGAAGATGCTGGCCGAGCTCGACATCGCAGCGCCGGCCGCCGGCTGAAGCCCCCACATCTCGAGCCGGCGTCCGTCGAAGAAATACAGCGCTGCTGAAGAGGTCTCTCTGCTCGGTGCCGCCGCCTTCGACGCGGTTGCGTCCTTTCTTCTTGGCGCGCCAAGGAGGGCCCGGGCGGGCCCTCAGGGGACCGTCAACGACCAGGCGGCGGTCGTTGCGTCCTCGAAGCCGTCGGCGAAGAGCGGGCGCGGGACGACCGAGAGCATCGTATTGAAGATGAGACCGGTCGCCGGTCCGGTGATGTCACGCAGTGGCACGGCGACGCCGGTCGTCGTGCGCGGAAAGACGAGTATGTGCCCGCTCGACGACTGGCCGGCGACGACGATTTCGTCGGGAACCGGGTCGAGGTCGATCCCTGCCGGCGACCCGAAAGCAATGCTGAAGCTGAAGGAGCGCGTCGGCGGCACGTCGCCCGACTGCGTGCGCCCAAAGGTGTGGATGGCGCCGTTGGCGATGACGAAGAGCTCGTCGTGGACGAGGTCGAGCTTCATGACGCTCGGGTCGACGAGCTGCGTCGCGGCGCCGGTCAGAGTCCGCGTCGGTGCGGTCACGCCGGAGGCGGCGAGCGGAAAGACGTGGACCGAGCCGGCCTCCTGCTGGTTGGTGACGAAGAGCTCGCCGTGCAGCTCATCGACGGCGACCGCCCGGCTGTTGACGTCGAGCGGCACCGAGCTCGTCAGGACGCGCGACGGGGGGACGTTACCCGACGCGAGCAGCGGAAAGACCAGCACCGTGCTGCTGCCGAACGGCTTGACGAACAGCTCCTGCGTCCGCCTGGAGATCGCCATTCCGATCGGTTGGTCGAGGAGGGTGGCGGCGCCGACGATCTGGCGCAAAGGGGGCACATCGCCGTCCGCACCGAGCGCGAAGACGCGGATCGCATTGCCGCCGAAGTCGGCGACGTAGATTTCCCTGCGCACGGAGTCGACCAGGGTCGAGAAGGTGAGGCCCAGGCCGGTGGCGCCGCCGGAGATCTCGCGCACCGGCGCGGCGTCGCCGGTCGAGTCCAGGTCGAAGACCTTCACCGAGTCCGGCTGCTGGCTGGGCGTGACCACCTCCTGCGCGACGGCTTCACCGCCGAAGGCGATCGAGGCGAGCAGAAGCAGCCGGGCGACGCACGTCGTACGACGGTGTTCGGAGTTCCTCACCTTCCACCTCCTTTGGATCCGAGAATACTTCCTGATCATCTCCCATACGCGCCATCCGGGGGCGGGAAGGGTCATTCCATCGCAGCGCGAGGTTCAGGCGCCTCTGTTCCCTCAGTCGAGGTCGCCGCTCTCGACGCGATTGCGGCCGTTCTGCTTGGCGCGGTAGAGCGCCCGGTCGGCGGCGTAGAGCAGGCCGGCCGCGGTTCCGCCGGGGTCGGGAGCGACCCAGGCGACACCGACGCTCACCGTGACCACAGGCGCGACGGTCGAGGCGGGGTGGGGAAGTCCCAACCCCTCCGCGCTTCTGCGCACCTTCTCCGCCGTCGCGAGCGCATCGGCCGGCGAGGCGCCGGGCAGCAGCACGGCGAACTCCTCGCCGCCATACCGCGCCACGAACTCGCCGGCGCGCCGGCAGGTCTCGGCCACAGACGTTGCGATGGCTTTCAGGCAGGCGTCACCGGCCGGATGACCCTCGCGGTCGTTGAAGTCCTTGAACAGATCGACATCGATCAGCAGCATGGCGAGCGGCGAACGCTGACGAATGGCGCGCCGCCATTCCTCGTCGAGCGTCTCGTCGAGCATCCGCCGGTTGGCGACGCCGGTGAGGCTGTCTTCATGCGCGAGCTGTGCTAGCCGCGCGTTGGCCGCCCCGACCTCGGCGGTGCGTTCCGCGACCAGCCGTTCGAGCTCGGTCTGCCGGCGGCGCAGCGCGCGCACCCGCGCGTAGTAGAAGAGCGGCCCGAGGATGACGAAGACGAGGACGATGAGGGCGCGAAACCATGTCGTTTCGTAGAACCGGGGCTCGATCTCGAACTCGACCGACGCGCCCTCGTGGCTCCAGACGCCGTCGCTGTTGGCGGCGGTCACGCGGAAGCGATAGCGACCATGGGGCAGGCTGGTGTAGGAGGCCGCCCGGTTGGGCTCCGCGGCGATCCAATCGGGGTCGAAGCCCTCCAGTTGGTGCTTCAACACGGTGCCAGGGATCGAGGCGAAACTGAGCGCGGTGTAGTGAAAATCGAGCCGCCGGGTGCCCGCCGGCAGGCGCCAGGAGCCTTGCGCAGGCAGCGTCCGCCCGTCGGCCACGACCTCTTCGATCATCACCGGCGGCGGCAGCGGATTCCGCGGCTCATGCGCCGGCGCGACCATGGCGACTCCGACCCGGGTGGCGAACCAGAGCCGGCCGTCGGGGTCTTTGAGGCTCGATGTCCCGGAGTGGTTCACCTCGACGCTGCGCAGTCCGTCCTCGAGACCGAAAGAGCGCGACGAAACGCGACTGCGGCGGCCTGCGAACACGTCCTCGATCTCGGCCAGCGGCGAGGCGAAGATCCCGCGATTGCTGCCCATCCAGATCCACCCGTCGTCGCCGGGCAGCGCGGACATCAGGGCGTCGTCGAACAGGCCCTGGGCGGCCGTGAGACTCGCCACTTTGCCGTTCCGGATGCGCGCGAGCCCGCCCCGCGTCGCCGCCCACAGGTCTCCCTTACCGCCCTCGAAGAGCGCGGTCACGTAGTTGCCGGGCAGGCCGTCGCGGGTCGTCAGCGAGGTCCAACGGCCGTCGGGTTCCCGCCGGTTGAGGCCACCGACCGTTCCGACCCAGAGCGTCCCGTCCTGCGTCGGCAGGAGCTCCGTGACCGAGTCGTTCACCAGGCCGTCGGCGGTGGTGAAGGATCGCAGGCTCCCGTTGGCGAGCGCCAGCAGACCGTTGCTGACGGTGCCGATCCATAGCGTGCCGCTGCTGTCCTCCGCCAGGGCCTGCAGGAGGTAGCCCGAGTGTCCGGCGAGGGGATGGGGCCGGGCCCGCCCGCCGGCGAGGACGTACAGGCCGCGATCGCCGGCGATCCAGAGCGCGCCGTCGGCACGCTCGAGCAGGGCGCGCGCGGCGCCCGCGAAACCCTCGGCGGCGCCAAAGCGGGTCGTCTCGTCCTTCCGGATGCGCACCACGCCCGCATCCTCGGTGCCGATCCACAGGCTGCCGGCGCGGTCGCGGAGCACCGACCAGATGAAATTACTCGGCAGGCCCTCGCGCGTGGTCAGGGTCCGGACGGCGCCGTTCTTCAGTCGGTTGAGTCCGCCGCCGTTGGTTCCGACCCACAGGCTCCCTTCGCGGTCTTCGCGCAGAGCCCAGACGAAGTCGTTGGTGAGTCCGTTGTGCGAGTCGAAGGTTGTCAGGACGCTGCCGCTCAGGCGCGCGAGGCCGCCGCCGTCGGTGCCGATCCAGAGGTTGCCATCGCGGTCGCGGGCGAGCGACCAGACGCGCTCGTGCGGCAGGCCTTCTTTTGCGGCGTAGGTGGTGACGGTTCCCGCCGCAAGGTGCTTCAGGCCGCTGCTTTCGGTGCCGATCCAGAGGCCGGAGCCGTCGGCCGCCAGCGCCAGGATCGCGTCGCTCGACAGACCCATCTCGCCCGGCAGGGCGCGGGCTGCGCCTTGGCTGAAGCGGAACAGGCCGGTCTCGGTGCCCACCCAGAGCGTGCCTTCGCCGTCCTCGACCAGGCTGCGGACGGTGCGCGCCGCGAGGGCTTCGGAACCCGGCGCGCGCTCGAAGCGGCCGGCGCGGAAGAGGAACAGGCCATCGCTGCTCGTCCCGGCCCAGAGGCGTCCAGCGGGATCCTCGTAGAGGGCGGTGACGATATCGCCGGGAATGCCTTCGGCAGCCCCGAAGCGGGTGAACCTCCCGCCCTCGAGGCAGACCAGCCCGCCGCCCAGCGTGCCGATCCACAGCCGCCCCGCGCGATCCTCGACCAGCCCCCGGATCCAGTTGTTGGCGATCTCCGGGGTGTTGGACTTGTCAAAGACCACCGAGCGCACGCCATCGAAGCGCGCCAGGCCCTCGACGGTGCCGATCCAGAGGTAACCATCGCGGGTTTGAAGGATGGACGTGATGTTGTCGTGCGGCAGCGCAACTGGAGCGCGCCAGACGTTCTGCACGTACTGCGTGATCGCAAGCCCGGGGTCGAGAGCCCAGCCGGGCGCGGCGGCGGCCAGAGCCAGCAACACGGAGACGAACCTTGGTCGCCACGGGCAAGACATCACCAGCGATTCTCGCACGGGCAGAAGACGGCCCGCCTGCCGCCGCCGATGCTCTCAACCCGGAAGGCGACGATGCGCCGCAATCGGGATCGCGGTGCGGACCCGTGCGACCTCAGCGAGTTCGAGCTCGGCCACCGCCACGCCGATTCCCTCCGGGAGCTCGGCGAGTATGCGGCCCCAGGGATCGACGATCAGCGAATGGCCGTGGCTCTCGCGCAGGCCGCCGTCGTCGTGCGAACCATGCTGCCCGGGAGCGACGACGAACGCCTGTGCCTCGATCGCCCGCGCGCGCACCAGGACCTGCCAATGCGCCCGACCGGTTACCGCGGTAAAGGCCGACGGGATGGTCAACAGCACCGCGCCGTGAGCGACGAGCGCGCGGTAGAGCTCTCCGAAGCGCAGGTCGTAGCAGATCGACAAGCCGACGCCACCGAAGCCAGTCCCGGCAACGACGACCTCGGTACCTGGCGCAACCGTTTCCGATTCGCGAAACGACACGCCATCCGGCACGTCGACATCGAACAGATGGATCTTGCGATAGACCGCAAGGCGAGCCCCGTCCGTCCCGAAAAGAACACTGCTGTTGAAGCAGAGTCCCTGTACCGAGCTTTTCTCGTTGAAGGAGCCGAGAAGGAGATGAATGGAAAGCTCGCGTGCCAACCGCGAGAACAGAAGGCAGGTCGGTCCGTCGAGCGTCTCTGCCAAGCGGACTTTTTCCGCATGCGGCCCCAGGTAGTTGGTGTTCTCCGGCGTCGCGACGAAGGTCGCGCCGCGCGCCGCCGCCGCGCGGACGAGCTCCTCCGCCTGACGGAGGTTCGCCCCCCCGTCCGAGGTGCAGCGCATCTGACAGACCGCGGCAAGGAAGGTCATGGGAGGAGTCTATCGAGGAGACTGGAGCGCTGCGCTACACGCTGTGAGACAGAAGCGTCGCTTCCCGGCGAAGGTCCTCGAGCAGGATCTCCATGTCGCGGCGCGTGGTGCGGTAGTTGAGGACGCAACCGCGCAGGGCGAAGCGGCCGTGGAGATTCGCGTTCGAGAGGTAGGAGCTGCCGCCGCGCTGCAGCGCCGCGAGCAGGCGCTCGTTCCAGGCGTCGAGGCGGCGTTCGTCGGCCTCCGGCCGTGCCGACCTTTCGCTGCCGCGGCGTCCGGCCGGATCGAGGTGACGGAAGCAGAAGATCGAGAGCTCGACCGGCGCCATGATCTCGAAGTCGTCGCTCGCCTCGACGAGCTCGGCGAGGTAGCGCGCGCAGTCGAGGTTCGATTCGATTGCGGCGCCGACTGCGCGGGCTCCGGCGTGGGCCAGGGTCATCCAGACTTTGAGGGCGCGGAACGGCCGGGTGAGCTCAGGACCGTAGTTCCAGAACGCGAAACTCTCCTCGGGGTCGGTCGCGGTGATGCGCGTGTAGTCCGCGCCGAGCGCGAAGGCGCTGCCCAACGCCGCCGGCTCGCGGTAGATCAGGCAGCCGCAATCGGCAGGCAGGTAAAGCCACTTGTGTGGGTCGAGGGCGATCGAGTCGGCGAGCGGCAGGCCGGCGAAGCGCTCGCGGACGGAGGGGGCGAGCGCCGCGAAGCCGCCGTAGCAGGCGTCGACGTGCATCCAGAGGCCGTGCCGGCGGGCGATCGCGGCGATCGCTGCGAGAGGATCGATGGCGCCGGTCACCACCGTCCCGGCGCTCGCCACGATGCAGAACGGGTCCATCCCCGCGGCGCGATCGGCGACGATCCGGCGTTCGAGCTCGTCGACATCCATGCGGAACGCTTCGTCGACCGCGATCCGCCGGACGAACTCCCGCCCGATGCCGAGAAGCGCTGCGGCCTTGTCGGTCGCATGATGCCCCTCGCTCGAGATGTAGACGACCAGCGGCTGCGCGTTCGACTGCATGCCGGCGTCGTTGACGCCGGGGCAGTGCCGATGCCGGGCGGCGGCGAGGGCGGTGAAGTTGGCGAGCGAGCCGCCGCTGGTGAAGAGCCCGCCGGCATCGCGGTCGCAGCCCAGCGCCTCTTTGATCCAGTCGATCGCCAGATGCTCGATCTCTGCCGGCGCCGGCGCCGAGCGCCAGGCGGTGAGGTTGGCGGCGAGCGTCGATGCGAGCAGGTCGGCGACCGCGGCGACCGCTGTCCCGGGGGCCGAGACGTAGCCGAAGAAGCGCGGATGGCCGTTCTGGCGGCTTCCGGGGACGATGACCTCCTCCCATAGCTCGAAGAGGTCGGCCATCGGGCGCCCGTCCTCGGGCAGCGGTTCGGCGAGTTGTGCGCGCAGGGCGGCGGAGGATGTCCGCGGATAGACCGGCAGGTCGCGCACCGCGGCGCAGTAGGTCGCCATCCAGTCGACGGCGGCGTCGCCCATGGCGCGGATCTCGTCGACGGAGGGGTCGAGCGCGCTCAATACCCCTCTCCCTCTGCGGCGGCCTGGGCCTTGGCGCGGTGCAGCCGGAAGAGGACGACGTAATAGACGACCGCGAGCACGAAGCCGATCGGCCACCAGAGGAGGCCGGCGCGCAGCGAGTACTCGCCGGCGGCGGAGTTCAGCGCCGTGAGCGAGGCCGCGGCGGAGGTGCCGCGGATCATCGTCGGGTAGACCGCCGCCGCGGTGGCGGCGAGGAGGCCGAGGACAAAGGCGCAGGAACCGAGGAAGGCGAGGAGGTCGCGTCCGGCGCGCCGTGCGAGCCAGCTGCCAGAGAGTCCGGCGAGGAACAGGGCGGTGGCGAGCCAGGCGAGCGGCCGGCCGGCGAGGTGGCGACCGATCTCCGGCGCGATCCGTGCGGTGGCGACGGTGGCGACAAGCCACAACGCTACGGTCGCCGGGAAAAGCCGCGTCGCGGCATCGAGGCTGCGCAATCGCACCGCGCCGTCGGTGCGCCAGGCGAGGTAGAGCGCACCGTGGTGGAGGATCGTGACCAGGGCGAAGACGCCGACCAGCACGGTGTACCAGTCGAGGATGCCGAGCGCGCCGGTGGGCGAGAACGACTCGAAGAGCGGCAGCGCGAACCAGCCCTCCGCAGAGAGGGGCACTCCGCGCAGGAGGTTGCCGAGCGCGGCGCCGAACAGAACCGGCGCGAGCGTCGAGGCAACGGCGAAAGTCGCGTCCCAGAAGGAGCGCCAGAGCCGGTCCTCGACGTGCGAGCGGAACTCGATGGCGATGCCACGCAGGATGAGCGTCCAGAGGACGAAAAAGATCGCGAGGTAGAAGCCCGAGAGACCGGCCGCGAGAACGGCCGGAAAGGCGAGGAAGAGGACGCCGCCGGCGGCGAGCAGCCAGACCTCGTTGCCGTCCCAGAACGGGCCGATCGCGGCGAGCACCTGACGGCGCTCGCGATCGGTGCGGGCGACGAGGAGGTGAAGCCCGCCGGCGCCGAAATCGAATCCATCCATCACGACATAGATCGCGACCATGACCGCGGCGATCGAAAACCAGAGCATCTCCATGGCGGCGGACTCAGTTCCCGAGACTCGGCTGGAGCGGTCGCGGCTCCGGCGAGGAAGGGGTGAGGGCGCGCGGGCCGTGGCTCACCTCGCGCATGACCAGGGAGAAGAAGAGCAGACCGAGAACGAGATAGAGGCCGGCGAAACCGAGCGTCGTGAAGAGGGTCGTGCCGCCGTGCACCGTCGGCGACCCTCCCTCCGCGGTGCGCATCAGGCCGTAGACCAGCCACGGTTGGCGCCCGAGCTCTGCGGTCAGCCAACCGGCGGTGTTGGCGATATAGGGGAACGGGAAGGCGAGCACGAGAATCCACAGCAGGAGGCGCGAGCCTTCGAGCCGGCCGCGCAGCAGGGAGAGGCCGGCGAGCCCCATGACGGCGATGAAAATCGTGCCGAGGCCGACCATGATGTGGAAGGAGTAGTAGAGCAGCTCCACGTTGCCGGGCCAGTCGCGCTCGGGAAAGTCGTTGAGGCCGCGGACGTTAGCGGAGAAGTCGCCGTAGGCGATCCAGGAGAGGAGCGACGGGAGATGAATCGGATTGTCGAGCTTGCGGGCGGCGACGTTGGGTTGCCCGATCATTGCCAGCGGAGCGTGGCCGCCGCTTTCGAAGCGCCCTTCCATCGCCGCTAGGCTCGCCGGCTGGTGCTCGGCGACCAGGCGGCCCTGGTTGTGGCCGGTGGGAAAGGCGACCAGCATCGAAGCGGCGAGGCCGGCGAGCACTCCCGTGCGCAACGAGATCGCGGCGACCTCGCGGTGCTCGCTGCGCAGCCGCCAGTAGGCGCCCACGGCGGCCATGACGAAGGCTGCCGTGACAACGGCCGCCATCTGGTTGTGCAGGAACTGGGCGATCGCCCACGGATTGAACACGAAGGCGCCGAGGTCGCGCAGGCGGAAGATCCCGTCGGCGCCGAGCTCGTGACCCACCGGGTGCTGCATGAAGGCGTTGGTCGCGATGATGAAGTAGCCGGAGAGCCAACTGCCGACGAAGAGCGCGACCGCCGCGAGAAAGTGCTTTCGCGGACCGAGCCTGCGCTCGCCCCAGACCAGCAGCGCGAGGAAGCTCGACTCGAGGAAGAAGGCGAAGACGCCTTCCATTGCCAGCGTCTGTCCGATGACGTCGCCGGTGCGGCGCGAGAAGGCCGCCCAGTTGGTGCCGAACTGGAACTCCATCGGTACTCCGGTGACGACGCCCATGGCGAAGTTCAGGCCGAAGATGCGGATCCAGAAGCGCGCGGCGTCGTTGCAGCTGCTCTTGCCGGTGGACAGCGCAATCGCCTTGAGCACGACGATCAGCAGCGCCAGCCCCATCGTCAGCTGGGGAAAGAGGTAGTGATAGGTGATCGTGAAGCCGAACTGCAGCCGGTGCCAGAAGAGTGGGTCGGTCATCGCGGCCTGCCGCTTTTCGGGACCATTACATCATGGTCGCCGCGAACGCCGGTCAGCGTCAAGCGGCCGCCCTCAGCCCAAAGGTGCGAGCTCGACGCGGTTGCGGCCAAGGCGCTTGGCCTCGTAGCAGGCGGCGTCGGCGCGCTGCAGCAGATCGGTGGCGTCGAACGGGAAGGTCGAGGAGGAAGCGCCGCCGATGCTGGTGGTGATCGTGACGTCGGGGCCGCCGGGGAGCGCGAGCAGCGGCGCCCGGTCGAGGGCCAGACGGACGCGCTCCGCGATCGCGCCGACCTCTTCGGACGGCGTGTGCGGCATGAGTACGACGAACTCCTCGCCCCCCCAGCGGAAGAGCAGGTCGGTCTCGCGCAGGGCGCCTTCGATGCGCCGCGCGGCGCGCTCCAGGATGAGGTCGCCGACGGCGTGGCCGTGGCGATCGTTGAGCTGCTTGAAGCGGTCGAGGTCGGCGAACAGCAGGCCGATGCCGAGTCGCAGCCGGCGGCTGCGCTCCGCCTCCTTCTGGAACTGCTGCGCGAAGGCGCGCCGGTTGGCGCAGCCGGTCAGGCTGTCCTCCTGGGCGTCGCGCCGCTGGCGCTCACCGATCCGGGCAAGGGCGGTCGAGAACATCCCGGTGGCGACGATCAGCGCCGTCGACAGCAGGCCCATGACCAGGATGATCTCGCGCAGCCGGGGCAGCAACAGGTCGCCGCTCGTGGTCCGGGCGTCGAGCGCGATCTCGATCGTACCCAGGGCCTGGTGGACGCCGAGGAAGACCACCAGCCCGAGGATACCGAAACCGACCACCGTCAGGGCGACGCCGTGGGTGTAGGTGAAGTCGTGCAGCGGCGGGGTGACGAAGTGCCGGTCGACCCAGCCGCGCACGCGGCGGCCGGCGAGCCGCAGGATTGGCAGGACGATGAGCATGAGTTGCAGCAGGTCGCCGATCACCCAACCGCGCCATATGCGCTGGCCGGCGACCGGATCGAGCGCATGGCTGCTGTTCCAGAGGATCGCCGCGAGTGAGCCGGTGACCGCTGCCACCAGCCCGGCGCCGGCGAACCAGGCGAGGTCACGCCCGCGTCGCAGGTCCGGATCGACGCGCACCGCGACGATCAACGCCCAGAGCATCAGCGTCTCCATGACGCCGGCGACGGCGAATAGGGCGGCGAGCGGGAATTCGATCCCCGAGGCGAGGGCGCTCGCGAGGTTGGCGAGGTAGATCGGGATCGCCGCCCAGGTCGGCCCGAGCCAGACCGCGATGAGGACCGAGATCAGGAACGGCGGATAGATCGTGACCTCGAACGGCATTCCGCCGAGCGAGAACTCGAGGCCGTTCCAGTCGAGGCGGACGTTGAGGATGCCGAAAGCGATCGAGGCGGCGACGAGCGCCAGCCAGATCACGAGCAATCGCCGCAGCCGGGCGCTCTGGCGGGCCGAGGCGAGTTCCGCGATCGGCCACCAGGCCGGGCCGCGATCCCGCAGAGTGAGGAGGTCGATCGCGGCGGTCTTCACGGAGGCCGATTACAGCACAATCGGTGTCGGCGTCCCGGGGTTCAACCGGCGACCGCGGAGAGGACCCGGCGCAGGGCGGCGCCGACCTCCGCCGCGATCGCGTCGAGCGCCGGGTTGCCGAGCATCTTCATCGCCCCCTCGGGGTTCATGGCGCGGACAACCGTGCGGCCGTTCTCGATCGCTACGGCGACGTTGCAGGGCAGGAGCACGGCGACCTCCGGCATCGCCTGCAGGGCGCGATGGGCGGAGGGGGGGTGGCAGGCGCCGAGGATGAGATTGCGCTCGACATCGACGCCGAGCTTCTCCTTGAGCTTCGCCTGGATGTCGATCTCGGTGAGGACGCCGAAGCCCTCGCGGGCGAGCTCGGCCCGGCAGCGCGCGACCGCCTCGTCGAACGGCAGAGTCGTCACGGCTTCGTAGGCGATTCCAGTGTCTCTCATCGGCTCTTCCTCCTTGGTACAGTGGAATCCTGCCACATCGGCGGGGAGGTGCAGGAGGTGGCGATGGCTTCGCATCCGGCCGGGCGATCGGGTACGCTTCGAAGATGATCGAGACCGCTGAGGATCGTGCCGCGAGCTTCTTCGCCGCCTTTCCCGGGTACGCTGCGACGGCGAGGCTCGACGAGTTCCGCCGTAGTGAGCTCGCGCGCCTCGACCGCGAGGGCCACGTCTACCTCGACTACACCGGCGGCGGCCTTTACGGCGAGAGCCAGGTGCGGCGCCACATGGAGCTGCTGCTGGGGTCGGTGCTCGGCAACCCTCATTCCACGAACCCGACCTCGGCCGCGGCGACCCACTATGTCGAGAGCTGCCGCCGGCGCGTCCTGTCCTTCTTCGGCGCCGACCCGCAGGACTACGTGGCGATCTTCACTGCCAACGCCAGCCAGGCGCTGAAGCTGGTCGGCGAGTCGTATCCGTTCGCGCCCGGCGACCGCTTCCTGCTCACCTTCGACAATCACAACTCGGTGAACGGCATCCGCGAGTTCGACCGCGCCCACGGCGCAGAGACGGTGTACGTCCCGGTGATACCGCCCGAGCTGCGGGTGGACGAGGCGGTGCTCGAGCGCGAGCTGGCGCGCGCCCGGCCCGGCGGGCACAACCTGTTCGCCTATCCGGCGCAGTCGAACTTTTCCGGCGTGCAGCATCCCCTGTCGTGGATTGCGCGCGCGCAGGCGCGAGGGTGGGACGTCCTCCTCGACGCCGCCGCCTTCGTGCCGTCGAACCGGCTCGACCTCTCTGCGGTGCATCCCGAGTTCGTCGTCCTGTCGTTCTACAAGATGTTCGGCTACCCGACCGGCGTCGGCGCGCTCATCGCCCGCAGGAGCGCGCTCGCCAGGCTCCACCGGCCCTGGTTCGCCGGTGGGACGATCACCGTCGCCTCAGTACAGGCGGACATCCACACCCTGGCCGAGGGCGAGGCGGCGTTCGAGGACGGCACCCTGAACTACGCCATCCTGCCGGCGGTGGAGTACGGGCTCGATCTCCTCGAGAGCGTCGGGATCGAGTGTATCCACGAGCGGGTCCGTTGCCTCACCGGCTGGCTCCTTCGGGAGCTCTCGGCGCTGCGTCACGCCAATGGCGCCCCGGTGGTGCGGATCTACGGGCCGGGCACGACCGAACGCCGCGGCGGCACGGTGACGCTCAACTTCTACGATGCCAACGGACATTTCATCGACCACCCGGTGATCGAGCGGCGCGCCGGCGAGCACCGCATCTCGCTGCGCACCGGCTGCTTCTGCAACCCGGGTGCCGGCGAGCTCGCGCTCGGCCTCTCGAAGGGCGAGCTCTTCCACTGCATGCGCGAGGTCGGCGACAACGTCGCCCACATCACCTACGAGGACTTCCGCCGCTGCATCGACGACAAGTCGACCGGCGCCGTGAGAATCTCGTTCGGCTGGGCCTCCACCTTCGCCGACGCCGAAGCCTTTCTCGCCTTCGCGCGTGAGCTGCGCGAGCCGGGAGCCTGGCTAGACCCTGTTGCGGCGGTCAGCGATCACGGGGTCTCGTAGCACTGGCCCGTCATGCCCACCGAGAAGCGGCCCTCGGCTTGCGCCTCGGAATAGACGACGCCGCCGTTGCTGGCGCTGAAGTCGAAGCGTAGGAAACCGAAGGCGAGGGCACCGGCGAAGTCCGAGGCCGAAAGCTCCAGGGTCTTGTTCGCGGTGTGGACGGAGAAGGAAGAGCCTTGCGGATTTCCGTTCTCGTCGAAGACCTGCACGGTGAACGACGCCGGGTCACCGAGACCCGCACCCCGGGGGTTGACGATCCAGACCGCCAGGCGCGTTCCGCTGCCGGCGAACGGGAAAGCGAGGAAGCGGATCGAGCTCTCGGTGCACAGATCGGTGGAGCTCCGCACCAGCTTGTCGCCGGTGGCGAAGTTGTCGGCCACATCCACCTGGAAGAAGTCACCCCCCAGGACCGGCGTCTGGTGCGGATCGCCAGCGGTCGAGATCTCGATGTAGCCGCGCGCGTAACCATCGAAGTCGGCGGACAGGCCGGCGATGTCGCGGACGTTGACCGTCTGGGTCTCGTCCGGGTCGAGGGTGATCGAGTCGGTGAGCTGGCTGGTGCCGAAGACGTCGAAGTACTCGACGTTGGCGGTCACGGCGGAGCCGGTCAGGTTGCGCACGGCGTAGAGCGTGGAGGTGCCGCTCGGGCTGAGGGTGTCGACGCGATAGGAGGGAACCAGGAGGGATTCGAGGAAGACCCCGGGGGTATAGATATAGGCGCGGAACATGAGGGCGTTGTAGGAAGGAAAGATCGGCGGGAGCCCGGGCCAGGACCCGGATTCCTCGCTACGGTAGTAGGCCGGGTGCACGGTCGCTCCGTCCTCGTCGAAGCAGAACTGAAAGTCGGGGTCGGCGATGGGGCTGTAGCGCACGCCGAGGTAGACCGTCGAGGTGGTCAGCGGGTAGTTGAAGCTGGTGCTGTGGAAGCTCGGTACGGCGGTCACTCCGTCGGCCACCGCGGCGTAGTGCGCGAGCTCGGCACCGGGGGTGCCGCCGGGACCGTCGGCCGCCCAGACCACCACTTCGAACCGGATCTTTGCGTCGCTGCCGGTCTGGTGCAGGCAGACATCGAGGCCACCCAGCGTGACGTCCGTTCCACCGATGCCGTCGAAGCGCATCGCCAGCTCGAGCGTCCTCACCGTGGGGGCTCCGTAGACGTAGTTGTCAACCTCTCCATCGTCGTACTGGATGATCGCGGCAGCCTCGGTGTCGAAGGGCTCCACTGCGGCGGACGACGAGATCGCCACCTCGCCGCCCGCGGGCCGCACCCGGAGGTCCGCCTGCCCCGAGGAAGGAACCGCCAGAGCAGCGAGAGCGAGGGCGAAGAGCGCAGGCAATGTGGACATGGCGCGCATGATGTCTCTCCTGTCCGGCGGGAAAGGAAACCAGGAACCCTCGCGGTGGAATGGACCCCACGAGAGCGGGCCAGCCGATTGCCGGGGAAGCGGCTCGCTCGAGGATAGAGGAACTGGGTGAGGCCGGCAAGGTGCCGGCGCGCGACGTGGCTGCTACTATGAAAATCGTGGCGAGGTGCTCCGTTGCAGCTTGCCCGGTCTTGCTCCTCCAGATCTCGAGGTTCCAGATGCGCGAACGACGCTCCCGCCTTCTTGCCGCCCTGACTCTCGCCGTGGGCAGTTTCGTCTCCGTGGCCGCCGCCGACGCGGCCATCGACGCTCCCTTTCGAGATCTCTCAGCCGAGTCGCTCGCCGGCCTCCCGCCGCGCGGCGAAAACGAGGCGCCACTTCCGCTCCACTTTCGCGCCCTGGAGGTCGACCTCGGAGCCCTCGAGGACCTTCTCGCGCTCGCTCCGGCCGAGGGCGGGGCGGCGGCGCTCGCCGCGCCTCTGGTTCTCACGTTGCCCTATCCGGACGGCAGCGACCAGCACTTTCGAGTCGAGGAGTCGCCGATCCTGGAACCGGCACTCGCTCTGCGTTTTCCGGAGATCCGCACCTTCACCGTGCAGGGAATCGACGATCCCACGGCAAGCGGGCGCGTGAGTCTCACCTCCCTCGGCTTCCACGCCATGGTGCTGTCGAGCGCGGGGACGATCTTCATCGACCCCTATCGGCGCTGGGAGGGGGAGGTCGTCCTTTCCTATCTTCAGAGCCAGGCCGTCCGCAGCCCGGGCGACGCCTTTCGTTGCGAGTTCAACGAAGACGAAGCAGCCACTCTCGGCGCGATCGATGGGAGCGCCGCCGAGGCGGGAGCAATCGGAGACGCGCCCGCCGGTGGGCCGGCGAGCGTCATCGCCTCCGGCAGCACCCTGCGCACGTACCGGCTGGCTCTGGCCGCGACCGGCGAATACTCGACGAGGGTCTGCTTGCCCAACCCGGTGGCGGTCCCCTGTGCCATGAACGCCATCGTGGTGTCGATGAACCGGGTGGGCGGCATCTATGAGCGCGAGGTCGCGGTGCGCATGGTTTTGATCGCCACCAACGATCTGGTCGTCTACACCAACGGCGCGACCGACCCGTACACCAACAATGACGGCTTCGCCATGCTGGCGCAGAATCAGACCAACCTCACTGCGGTCATCGGCAGCGCCAACTACGACATCGGCCACGTCTTTTCGACCGGCGGCGGCGGTGTCGCGTCGCTTTCGGTGCCGTGCGTGAATACCAGCAAGGCCAGGGGTGTCACGGGTCTCCCGAATCCGTTCGGTGACCCCTTCGACGTCGATTTCGTCGCCCACGAGATGGGGCATCAGTGGGGCGGCCTCCACACCTTCAACGGCACGACGAGCAACTGCGGCGGCGGCAACCGCAGCGGCTCCGCGGCGTATGAGCCGGGCAGCGGCTCGACGATCATGGCCTATGCCGGTATCTGTGGCGCCGAGAACCTGCAGGCGCACAGCGACGACACCTTCGTCCCCAAGAGCTTCGACCAGATCGTCGCCTTCTCGACCGGTGCGACGGGGAACTCCTGCGCCGTCAGCACGGCCACCGGGAACACTCCGCCCGTAGTCGACGCCGGCGCCGCCTTCACCATTCCGAAGCAGACGCCGTTCACGCTGACCGGCTCGGCCACCGATGCGGACGGCGACAGCCTCACCTACATGTGGGAGGAGTTCGACCTCGGCGCCGCGGCGCCGCCCAACAACGACATCGCCGCGGCCCGGCCGATCTTCCGCTCTTTCGTCCCGCTTGCCGTGCCCAGCCGGACCTTTCCGCGTCTCTCGGACATCCTGGGCAACGTCGCGACGCTCGGCGAGTCGATGTCGACCCGTGACCGCACCATGACCTTCCGCCTGACGGCGCGCGACAACCGGACCGGCGGCGGGGGCGTCGACTGGGATGCGACCACCGTGACGGTCAATGCAGCGGCGGGGCCGTTCCTGGTCACCCAGCCGAATACCGCCCTGGTCTGGGCGGGCAACAGCGTTCAGACGGTGACCTGGGACGTTGCCGGGACCGCCGGCGCGCCGGTCTCCTGCGCCAATGTGGCGATCGACCTCTCGACCGACGGCGGCGCCACCTTCGGCGCGGTGCTCAGGGCTGCGACGCCGAACGACGGCTCGGCCGCGGCGATCCTCCCCAACACGCCGACGACCCAGGCGCGGGTCCGCGTCTCCTGTGTCGACAACATCTTCTTCGAGATCTCGAACGTGAACTTCACGATCACCGCGGGCGCTCCGGCAGCGCCGCCTTTCGTGGAGGCGGTCCTGCCGACCTCTGGCAGCGAGTTGGGCGGTACGGTGGTCGAGCTCTCCGGGTTGAACTTCGTCGCCGGAGGGACGGTCGAGTTCGGCGGCGTTCCGGCGGCGGCGGTGACCTTCAGCAGCGCGACGTCGATCTCCGCCACGTCGCCGCCCCATGTGCCGGGAACGGTCGCCGTGGCGGTGACCAACCCCGACCTCCTGAGCTCGAGCCTCACCGACGCCTTCACCTTCCTGGCCGAATTCCCCTTCAGCGACGGCTTCGAAACCGAGGACCTGTCGCGGTGGAGTCTGTCGGTTCCCTGACCGGCGGCAGCGGAAGTCGACCCCGATACCGCGCCGAACTAGCCGCTCTCGCAACCGCAGCCTTGGCGCGGGGCGCCGGTCAGGGCGCGGCCGCCGACCAGCGCGACATGTCGCTGGTCTCGAAACCGTCGAGGAACTGGTCCCCGAGGGTCCCGTCGACGAGGAAAGGCAGGCCCAGCGGAGTCAGGAGCGCGGCATCGACCACCGGTTGCCAGACAGCGACAACGGACTGCAGGGCGTTGCCGGTGGTGGTCTGGCCGTCGATGGTCACCGGCGGCGCCCACGGGCCGGTGAAGGTGACGTCGCCGTCGACCTGCCAGTCCAGCCAATAGGTACCGGGTGCAAGGGTGGTGACGACGGCCGCCGTCGACGCCATGACCGGCCGGGTGGCGTCGGCCGGCTGCGACTCGAGGCGGCGGTAGAGGTTCGCGAACGTCGAGGCCGTCAGGCGATTCGTCGCCGTGTCGCCGAAGATGACCGTGCTGCCCAGCAGATCCGGCGAGCCGTCCCAGATCTGCAAATTGATGCCGGTGATCGGCGAGGGCGTCGTCGGGCTGCCGCCCATGTACGGGAAGAAGGTGATCGAGGTGGCGTTCCACCCCCACCCGGTCACGGTGAAATCGTCGGCCACCCGGAAGGCGCCAGCCAGCGAGTGGTTGAAACCGCGGCTGGTGAGACCGGCGGTGGTGTCCATCGCCAGGCTCTCGTCGGCCCCTCCGGGGCCGGTGCCGGGGCTGTTGACCAAGGGGCCGTTGTCGTAGAGCGCGCCCAGGGGCGCCTCGGCGCCTGGTCCCGGCTCGACGACCTCGAGTGCTCGAGCTCCTGCGACCGGTGCGACCAGCAAAGTCAGGGAGAAGGCCATCGCGAGTTTCGTCACTTTTCACTCCTATCGCAAGGATTCGCTGGTGTGATCATCAGCCAACCGCTGAGAACAATTAGGATCCTCCGGCAAGCGGCTGTCAATCCCCCGAATCTCTCCGCCCTTGCGCACCCGGGCAGGCCGTCAGTGCCGGGAGGAATGCGACAGAATTCGTCCATGCTCGTCCTCGGCTCGCACGAGAAGAACACGCTGGCACAGCTCGCCGATGTCGCCTCGCGGGCCGAGCGCGTGGCACTCATGGCAGACGGGCATCTGGGCTACATCATGCCGGTGGGGGGAGTGGCGGCGTACCGGCGCCGGGTGTCGGTCGCCGGCGTCGGTTTCGACATCGCTTGCGGCAACTGCGCGATCCGGACCGATCTCGCGGCGAGCGCGTTGCCACGGGAGCGGCTGGAGAATCTCGCCGACCGTATCCAGCGCGAAATCTCGTTCGGAATCGGACGGACCAACGCTTCGGACGACGCCCCCGACGACGATCCGCTCTTCGAGGAGGAGGCCTGGGCCGCGGTGCCCTCCGGCCTGCAGGAGCGCGAGCGCCTGCGCAGGCTGGCGCGCGACCAGCTCGGCACGGTCGGCTCTGGCAATCACTACGTGGACATCTTCGCCGACGAAGAGGAGCGCGTCTGGGTCGGCGTCCACTTCGGCTCGCGCGGCTTCGGGCACACTATCGCCTCGGGCTTCATGGCGATCGCCTCCGGCAGGAAGTGGGGCGAGCGCGTGCCCGAGACCGAAGCCCTCTTCGATCTCGCGAGCGACGAGGGGGAGCGCTACTGGAAGCTCATGGAGCTCGCGGGGCGATACGCCTACGCCGGACGCGAGTGGGTCTGCCGCAAGGTCGCGACCCGAATTCTCGGTGGCGAGGTCGCCGAGCTCGTCCATAACCACCACAACTTCGCCTGGTGCGAGCGCCACTATGGCGAAGAGGTGATCGTGGTGCGCAAGGGGGCGACGCCGGCCTTCCCCGGCCAACTCGGATTCGTCGGCGCTTCGATGACCGGCACGTCGGTGATCCTGCGGGGTGCGGCAGGCGTCACCGACGCCCAGCGTGCCGCGATGTTCTCCACCGTCCACGGCGCCGGGCGTGTGATGTCGCGCTCCGAGGCGGCCGGCAAGCGTCACCGTTTCGGAAGGAGAGCGGGGGAGCTGGTGCGCGGCGCCGACGGCAATCCCGTGCGGCCGGGCAAAGTCTCGGAAGCGATGCTCCGCAGTGCGGTGAAGGCGTCGGGCGTCGTCCTGCGCGGCGGCGGCCTCGACGAGAGCCCGTTCGTCTATCGCAATCTCGATGAGGTTCTCGCGCAGCAGCCTGGCATCGAGATTTTGCATCGCCTGCGTCCGCTCGCCGTGGTCATGGCGGGCGCCGACGAACTCGATCCCTACAAGGACTGAAGCCCAAGCGCCGAACTGCAGTCTCGCTTTTCGCTCTCGTCAGCTTCGTGGCCTGGGTCGGTCTTTCCGGTGCGCAGGATTCCGACCGTCCCGGTCCCTTCGTGGTCGAGTCGATGGCGCGCGCATCCATCTCTGAGGGCGTCGTGGGGCCGCCAGCCAAGACCTTGCGCGAGAGGCTGCCGCAGGGCCCTTCGACGCCGTATGCTTGCCCGGGGGAGCAGACATGAAAGCCCAGGACGATCGCGTCGTAGAGTTCCACCGCTTGCACGCCTCGGGCTGTTTCGTGATGCCAAATCCGTGGGACGCGGGGAGCGCGCGGGCGCTGGAACAGATCGGCTTCCAGGCGCTGGCGACGACGAGTGCCGGTTTCGCGTGGACATTGGGTCGTGCCGACAATCAGGTCAGGCTCGAAGAGGTTCTCGAACATCTGCGTGAGGTTGCGGCTGCTGTCAAGGTCCCGGTAAACGCGGATTTCGAGGGCGGTTTCGCGGTCGCTCCGCAGCAGGTCGCAGTCAACGTGAAGCTCGCCGCAGCCACCGGTATCGCCGGGCTTTCTATCGAAGACTCCACCGGCGACGAGGCCCATCCGCTGCACGATTTCGAACTGGCAGTAGAGCGGGTTCGGGCCGCGCGGCAGGCGATCGACGAGAGCGGCACGGGCATCGTTCTCACTGGCCGCTCCGAGGGGTTTGTCTGCGGCCGTCCCGACATCGGCGAGACCGTCCGACGGCTGCGCGCCTACGCAGAGGCCGGCGCCGACTGCCTCTACGCGCCGCGGATCGCAACCGCCGAGCAGCTGGCCGCGATCATTGCCGCGGTGGCGCCGAAGCCAGTCAACTTGCTGATCAACGCTCCGTTCATGACGGTTGCGGAGGCGGCGGTCCTGGGAGCGCGTCGAATCAGCGTGGGAGGAACGCTGGCGCGCTCCGCTTGGGCTGGGTTCCTGCAGGCCGCGAGGGAAATCGCCGATGCGGGGACGTTCTCCCGGTTCGAGCGCTTGCCGGACGTCGACGCACTCTTTCGCGAATCCTAGGTTCGCAGTCGCGGCGAGAGAGCCCCGCTTCCAGCACAGAAGGCGGATCGAGGCGACAACTCGGCGCTCGGTGCCCTGAGGCGGGAGTCGGGAACCCGCTTCGCGCGCACTCCTGAGCGCCGGTTCCGGTACCCAGGTCGGGCTTGCGTTCAATCCCCGGGCGAGAGTTTTTTGGCAGCGGTTTCGTTGCCCTCCTCTGGCTGGATCCTGACTTCAGTGCCTCTCCGGCGCACGGCCGGAGTGGGCACCGCTCAGGTGGGAACGCCGAAGCGCGGCAGGATCTTGGTCTGCAGTACCCACCAGAAAACGACGAAAGCGGCGAAGATCAGGACGTCTCTCATGTAGAGGCCTTTCGCGCCGCCTGGGCGACGCTCTTCAGGAGCCGGTGTTCGGATTCTGCGCGCTGCTCGAGGGCATCGCAGACCGTGCGGCAGATGGTGAATGCGGCCGGATCGACGACCCGGTAGTAGATGTTGGTACCTTCGCGGCGCGAGGCGAGCACACCGGCGGAGCGCATCTTCGAGAGATGCTTCGAGACGTTCGCCTGGCTGCTCCCGACGACCGCCAGGATATCCGACACGCAGAGCTCCTGGTCCTCGAGCGCGTGCAGAATCTTCAGACGGGTCGGGTCGGAGAGCGCCTTCAGGCGCTCGGCGATGCGCTCGTAGAACTCGTCCGTCGGTTCCGGGCTCATCTCGTCCGCAGGGTGCTGCCAGGATCCGTCACGACTCGCGCACGCCCGCCTTGCGCAGTATGGCCATCATCGGGCACCACTTCGAGAAGGCGGACTGCAGGAGGTTCAAGCCGACGAAGGCGGTGAGGAGAAAGAAGCCCGGGTGAACGAACCAGCCAAGGGCGACCGAGGCAAGGACGACGATTCCGGCGATCATGCGCAGCGCTTCGTTGACGTTCATGAGTCGTACTCCTCGGAGGAAAGCTTCACGACGGCGCCGACACCCACGGTGGCGACGTACATCCAATAGAGCAGTGGAACCAGGACGAGGGTGAGCGCCGTGGAAACGACGACGCCCGAGATCAGCGCCACGGCAAGCCCCTGGAAGATTGGATCGAGCAGGATGACGATGCCGCCGACCACCAGGGCGGCGGCGGTGAGCGCGATCGGACGGAAGCGGACGGCGGCGGCCTTGATGACCGCCCGGTCGAGCTGCTCGCCGGTTTTGAGCTCGAGATTGATGAAATCGACCAGCAGGATCGAATTGCGCACGATGATCCCGGCGAGCGCGATCACGCCGATCATCGACGTGGCGGTGAAGAACACTCCGCCGAATGCGTGCGCCGGGATGACGCCGATGAGGGTCAGCGGGATCGGCGCCATGATGATGAGCGGCGTGACGAACGAACCGAACCAGCCGACCACCAGGAGGTAGATGAGGATCATCACGACACCGAAGGCGATGCCCATGTCGAGGAAGACGTCGTGGGTGACCTGCCACTCGCCGTCCCAGATCAGGGTCGAGCGCGTGCTGTCCCTGGGCCGGCCGGCGAACAGCACCTCCATCGGCCGGCCGGAGGCGTCGCGCACCGCCGCGATCTTCTCTTTCATGTCGAGGAGGGCGTAGACGGGCGACTCCGAGGCTCCCGCCACGTCGCCGACGACGTAGGTCACCGGCCGCAGATTCTTGTGGTAGATGAACGGGCTGCGCGCGGTCGCGACCGGGCGCACCAGCTCGGAGAGCGGCACCAATTGGCCCTGACTGCCGTGCACGCTCACCGCCAGAAGCTCGCTCGAACCGGCGCGCTGAGCCGGAGGCAGGCGGAGGACGACCGGCACCGGTTCGCGCGAGCGCGGATCGGAGAGGTGCGCGGCATCGGCGCCGGCGAGGGCGACCGAAAGCGTCCGGGCGATCGCCTCCGGCGAGACGCCGGCGCGCGACGCCTTCTCGCGGTCGACCTCGAAGTCGAGACGCGGTCCGGGACCTTCGACGAACCAGTCGACGTCGACCACGCCCGCGGTGCTTTCGAAGATCGCTTTCACCTGCCCGGCGAGGTCGAGACGCTCCGCGGCGGTCGGGGCGTAGATCTCCGCCACCAGGGTCGAGAGCACTGGTGGCCCCGGGGGAACCTCGGTGACTTTTACGTTGGCGCCGTGCCGGGTGGCGATCGGGGCGAGGAGCGGACGCAGGGACTTGGCGAACGGATGACTGGCGGTCGCGCGGTCGTGCTTGGGCAGGAGGTTCACCTGCAGATCGGCGACCAGCGGCCCGGAGCGCAGGAAGTAGTGCCGCACCAGGCCGTTGAAATTGTACGGCGCCGAGGTTCCGACGTAGGTCTCGATGTCGGTCACCTGCGGGAGGTCGCGCAGGGCCAGGGCGAGCTCGCGCGCTACCGCGGCGGTGTGCTCGAGGGTCGTCCCCTCGGGCATGTCGACGACCACCTGGAGCTCGCTCTTGTTGTCGTGCGGCAGCATCTTCACCGCCGCGATACGCAGCGGGAAGAGCGTCATGGAGGCGAGCAGCAGCGCCGCGACTCCGGCGAGCAGCGCCCAGCGCCGCGAGGGCTTCTCGAGCAGCGGCCGGAAGAGCCGCTGGTAGAGGCGGTGGAGGCGGTCCTCCTGCACGGTCTCGAGGGCGAGGGTGTCGGGCAGGCCGGCTCCTGCCGCGATCTTGCGTTCGGCGAGCTCGGTGGCGTGCTTCTTGAACAGGCGGTAGGTGAGCCAGGGCGAGACCACGAAGGCGACGACGAGCGAGAACAGCATCGCGGCGGAGGCGTTGATCGGAATCGGCCGCATGTATGGGCCCATGAGCCCGGAGACGAAAGCGAGCGGCAGCAGCGCGCCGATGACCGTGAAGGTGGCGAGGATCGTCGGATTGCCGACCTCGTCGGTGGCATGGATGGTCGCGTGGCGCGGGTTCGTCCACCCGAGCTGATAGTGGCGATGGATGTTTTCGACCACGACGATCGCGTCGTCGACCAGGATGCCGATCGCGAAGATGAGCGCGAAGAGGGTCACCCGGTTGAGCGTGTAGCCGAAGAGGTAGGAGGAGGCGAGCGTCAGCGCCAGCGTCACCGGCACGGCGACCGCGACGACCACCGCCTCGCGGCGGCCGAGAGCGACCGCCATCAGCAGCACGACCGAGATCGTGGCGAGGCCGAGATGCTTCATGAGCTCGGTCGACTTCTCGTCGGCGGTCGCGCCGTAGTCGCGCGTCTTGGTGACCTCGATGTTGCCCGGCAGGACCGGTCCCCGCAGCCGCGCCATCAGGGCGTCGAGCTCGCCCACCAGCTCGACGGCGTTGGTGCCCGGCTTCTTGGCGATCGCGAGCGTCACCGCCGGTGTGTCGAGCCCGGCAGGAAGGCCCTTCGTGGCGCCCGCCGCACCGCCGGTCATCCAGACGTACTGCGCCGGCTCGTCGGCGCCGTCGGCGACCGTCGCGACGTCGCGCAGGTAGATTGGACGCCCGTCGTAGACCGCAATGACTGCCGCGCCGACTTCGTCGGCGCTGCGGAAGAGCGCCCCGACTTCGACTTCGGTCTCGACGTCACCGGCGGCGAACGAGCCGGCCGGCAGCTTCCAGTCGAGGCCGGCGAGCGCCTGGTGGACCTGGAGGATCGAAACCCGGTGCGCGGCGAGGCGTTCGCGGTCGAAGCGCACGGCGACCGCCCGGCGGACGCCGCCGAGCACCGTGACCTGAGCCACCTGCGGGTGGCGCACCAGCTCGGCGCGCAGCTCTTGGGCGACCTGGCGCAGCTCGAGCGGCGAGGCCGAGGTGGACCAGAGCGTGTAGCCGAGCACCGGAACGTCGTCGATGCCGCGAGGCACGACGAGCGGCGGAGCGGCTCCGGCGGGGAGCTGCGCCGCCTGCTCGGCGAGCTTGGTGTGAACGGCGAGCGCGGCGCGGTCGGGGTCGGTGCCAACCTTGTAGCGCACGATGAGCATGCCGCCCGAAGGCTGCGAAGTGGAGTAGACGTACTCGACGCCCGGAATCTCGAACAGCGCCTTCTCGAGTGGCGAGACCAGGCGGCGCTCGACCTCCTCGGCGCTCGCCCCGGGGAGCTGCAGAAAGACATCGACCATCGGCACCTTGATCTGCGGCTCTTCCTCGCGCGGCGTGACGAGGACGGCGAAGCCGCCGAGCAGCAGGGAGGCGATGACCAGGAGCGGCGTCAGCTTCGAATCGAGGAAGGCGGCAGCGACGCGGCCGGCGAATCCGGATCCGGCCTGGAGTTGAGCTCGGCTCACGGCTGGACATCCTGGATCGGCGCGATCGGATCGATGCGGGCTCCCGCCGGCGGGGCGACGGCGAGACCGAGGGCGACCGACTCTCCGCCGGCGAGACCGGAGAGGATCTCGACGGCAGTGGCCTCCGCTTCGCCGGACGACGCTCCCACGGTTACCACGCGCGATTCCGCGCGGCCGACGCTGTCGCGCACGACGACGAGTGTCAGGCCGCCGCTTTCGATGAGGGCGGCGCGCGGAATGCGCACGGTGTCCCGCTGGCCCATCGCGAGAAAGGCGCGACCGGCGGCTCCGGCCGGCAAGTCGACTGCCGGCAGGTCGATCCTGACGGTATAGCTGTGCGAAACCGGATCGGGCCCCGGACTGATCTCGACGAGCCGCCCCTGGATCTCGCCTAGATCGGGACGCGCGTCGAGGGTCACGGCCACCGCCTGGCCGACGGCAAGCGCCGCGGTCCGGGCGACGGTCTCGGGCACGGCGACGATCATGCGTCGTCCGAGGGTCGACTCGATCACGACCAGCGGCCGGCCGGGCGCTGCGAGATCGCCGACCTCGACGAGCCGCGCGGCGACACGGCCGGCGAACGGCGCCGCCACCCGTGATTCGCGCGCCACCGAGGTGGCGGAATCTACGGCGCCGCGCGCCTGCTTCACCGCTCCTCCAGCCTGCTCGAATTGCATGCGTGCCATGTCGAGCTCGAGCTCGGAGGCCGACTTCGTGGCGGCGAGCGCCTCGTAGCGCTCGAGGTTGCGCTTGGCGAGGGTCAACGCGGCGGAGGCTACGGCGAGCCCGCCCTGGGCTTGGGAGACCTGGCCCTGGGCGGCGGTCGGATCGATCGACAGCAGAGCCTGGCCGGCGGCGACGGTGTCGCCGAGGTCGACGTGCACGGCGGTCACCATCGCCATGACGCGCGAGGAAACGGCGGTCGATTTCTCGGCGGCGACGGTACCCGCGAAGCCGGTGCGCGCGCCGGAGGCGACACGCTCGGCGACGGCCAGGCGAGCGGCGACCGGCGCCGGCTCCGCCGGTCTGGCAGCTTCATGAGGAGCGCCGCAGGCGGCCACTGCGAGCGCAAGGACGAGCGGCAGCGCGAGCGCTGGACTGGGGAAACGTGGGGTCATGGGTCGGAGCTCTTTCAGGATTGCGGAGTCGAGTTGCGCAGGACGGTTTCCGGCTCGAGGCCGGCGGCAAGGGCGAGATGGAGGTGGGTGAGCCAGGCCTCGGCGCGCGCCACGAGCTCGCGCATCTCGGCTTCACGGCGGGCGGTGGCGGCATCGAGCAGATCGATCGACTTGACGACGCCGGCGCGGAAGCGGTCTTCGATGATGCGCACGGTTTCTTCGGCCGCGGCGAGCGCCGCGGCGGCGGTCCGGCGCCGCTCCAGAGCGACCGCGGCCGCTTCGAAGGCCTGCTTCGTTTCGAGCTCGATGCCGGCGGTGAAGCGCTCGACGTCGGCGCGGCCGGCTTCCGCCTCCGCCTTGGCGGCGGCCATCGCGGCGCGCCGCTTGCCGCCGTCGTAGAGATCGAAGCTCGCCAGCGCGGCGATCGTCGTCGAGTCGCCGTTGTTGCCGAAGAGCTGATCGTCGACCAGATCGTGCCGCGCCACCAGCCCGATCCGCGGGAAGATCCCGCCCTTCAACGCCTTGGCTTCGAGGTCGCCCGCTTGGAGGAGCTTCCGCGCTGCAGCGAGGTCGCTCCGGGACTCCGCGCTGGCGAGCCAGCCCGGGCCCTCCTGGGCGATCGGCGGCGGATCGGGGAGCGTTTCCAGGGTGTAGCGGCTGTCGAGCGGCTCGCCCAGCCGGAAGGCCAGGTTGGACTCGGCGATGCGAGCGTTGCCGCGTGCCTCCGCGAGGAGATCGTCGAGACGCGCGAGCTCGACCTGGGCGCGGAGGAGGTCCGAGCGCACGAGCATCCCCTGCGCGGAGTAGGCGCGGGCGAGCTCGACATGGGCGGCGACCGTCGCGCGCGACTTTTCGAACAGCGCCTCGGCTTCGCGCGCCTGGGCCAGGCGAATCCACGCCTCGGCGGCGGCGACCGCCGCTTGATCGCCGGCCCGGCCGGCGCTCGCGGCCGCCGCCTCGGCGGCGAAGCGGGCCTGCTCGATCCGTGTCGAGAGCTCGCCGCCGGTCCAGATTGGGATCTCGACCTCGAGCCGGGTGATCGCGGTCGACAGCGGATCCGGATCGTTCGGATCGCCGGTGACGAAGGCGGGGAAGGAGAAGCGCTCCTGATTGAGCAGGAGCGCGAAGGCTTCGGCGGGCGAGTCGGTGCGGATCCACTGTTCGGAGATCCGCACCTGCGGCAGCCGGTAGCCAGCCGCCTGCTGGACGCGCGCTTCCGCGGCGCGTTGCCGGGCCGAGGCGGCGACCGTCTCGCGCGCCTGCAGGCGTCCGCGATCGAGCGCCGTGGCGAGGGTCAGCGACTCGTCGGCGAGAAGGGCCGGTGAGAGAACTGGGCTCAGTCCGAGTGCTGCCAGTGTCGCGAAGGTCGGGAGGAGGATAGATCGATAAGTAATCATACAACGATATACTATGAGGAAGGTGGCGCTTCGTCAACACCCCTTCGGGCGGGTCCCGGTTCGAGGGTGCTCTGCAGCGCAGCCGAGCCGGTGTCAGCGCGGCCGGCTGCCGGGGCGGGGGCGGCGCTCGGCCGGGGCGGTCGTCGGATCGAGCGGCCAGGAGTGGCGCGGGTAGCGCGCGGCGAGCTCCTTGCGCACCTCGGCGTAGGTCGTCTTCCAGAAGCTCGTGAGGTCGTCGGTGACCTGCTGCGGGCGGCCGTTCGGGGCGAGCAGGTGGAGGAGCACGGGGACCCGGCCGCGCGCCAGGCGCGGTGTCTCCGCCAGGCCGAAAAGCTCCTGGATCCGCGCCGCGAGCACCGGCCTTGCAGGATCGGAATAGTTGACGCGAATCGAATTTCCGGAAGGGACGGAGAGGCGTTCCGGGGCCTCGCGATCGAGGGCGCCGCGCTGCGAGTGGCTCAGGGTGCCGAGGAGGGCCTCCCGCCAAGGGGAGCGGCGGAGCTCGTCAAACGACTTCGCCCGACTGACGAGAGAAGAAAGAAGCTCGGTAAAGGTGGACGCAGTTGGCGCGGGGAGGGCGAGGTCGGGGCAGGCTTGGTGGAGGAAGCGGAGTCGGGCGACCAGGTTCTCCCACTCCGGATTGTCGCGCGGCAGGACCTCGGTGACCCGGTTGGCCGCCATCTGTTCCATCAGGGCGGAGGCAGCGCCGAAGTCGCGGATCGGGATCTCCTTGTCGTCGAGCACCAGATCGTCGAAGGTGGTGCGGCGGTGGGAGACGACGCGTTGGCGTTCTTCTTCGAACTCCAGGACTGTCTCCTCGCGCAGCCTCGCGGGCGGCAGCCACTCGCGCTCCACCGCGGATGCGATGCGCACCAGCGCCTCCGAGCGCGGACCGCTCCGGTCGTCGAGGCTTACACAGACGAAGAGCTCAGCCTCCTTGACGGCGCTCTCGCGGGCAAGCCGCACGCCGCGGCCGCCGACCATGACGGCGCGGTCGCCGCCGATCTCCCGCCGGCGCGCCAAGCGGTCGGACCAGGCGGTAAAGATCGCCCGCTGCAGATACTCCTCGCGTTCCGCGCTCCAGACCGGCGAGGCTGGGCGTTTGCCGGAGTCACCGTCGGCGGAGCGGCGCACAGCGTCGAGGAGGGCATCCCTTGTTCGCAACAGAGTCGAGGAGGACGAGGATCTGGCCGAGCGCAGCGAGTCGAGTTTGACGAGCAGGTCCGACTGGGCAGAAGTGTGTGCGCCGGAGACGCGACTTTCGGCTGTCGCTGTCGGATCGCGGTCGGAGAGCAGCGCGGCGACCAGTGCGGCGTCGTCGGCGACGCCGCGGCGTTCGCCTTCGAGAACGAGCAGTGCCAGACGGGGGTGCAGGGGAAACTCGGCGAGCTTTCGGCCGAGCGGTGTGATGCCATCGCCGTCGAGAGCTCCGAGGCGCGTCAGGGTGCTCTCGGCGGCCGCGAGCGCGCTCTCGTCCGGCGCTTCGAACCAGGGGAAGTTGGCGAGGTCACGCTCCCCCCAGGCGGCGAGCTGCAGGGCGGTCCAGGCGAGGTCGGCGAGGCGGATCTCCGGACGGCTGCGCTCCTGGAGACCCCGGTGCTCGTGCTCGCTCCACAGGCGCAGGCACCATCCGGGGGCCTGGCGGCCGGCACGGCCGGCGCGCTGCTCGGCCGAGGCGCGCGAGATGCGGGTGAGAGCGAGGCGCTCGAGTCCGGTCGAGGGATCGGCGCTCGCCTCCTTCACCCATCCGGAGTCGATGACGCCGGTGACGCCGTCGACCGTGACCGAGGTCTCGGCGACGTTCGTGGCGAGCACCACCTTGCGCCGCGAGCCGGGACGCAGGACCCGGTCCTGCTCGCTCGAGGGCAGGTCGCCGTAGAGCAGGACGACGGCAAGGTCGCGCTCCCGGGCGAGTGGCGCGAGCGCCTCCTCGGCGCGGCGGATCTCGGGCACTCCGGGCAGGAAAACCAGCAGGTCGCCAGGGGTGGCCTCCAGCCCCTTGCGAACGCCGCGCGCGACGAGCGTCGCGAGCGGCGTGTCGGCGGGCGGCTGGTCGAGATAGTCGAGCGCGATGGGGAAGAGGCGGCCGGCGCTGGTGACGATCGGGGCGTCGAGAAAGGCGGCGAGACGCGCACCGTCGAGCGTCGCCGACATCGGCAGCAGCTTGAGCTCCGGCCGCGCCTCGAGCTGCACGCGGCGGACCAGGGCGAGCGACAGGTCGGCGAAGAGACTGCGTTCGTGAATCTCGTCGAACAGCACCGCGCCGATGCCGTCGAGGAACGGATCGCGTTGCAGACGCTGGACGAGAATCCCCTCGGTCACGAAAAGAATGCGGGTGTCGCGGGTGAAGTTCCTCTCGAAGCGAATCTGCCAGCCGACCTCGCGCCCCAGAGTCCACCCCTGCTCCTCGGCGATCCGCCGCGCCGCGGCGCGGGCGGCGATCCGCCGCGGCTCGAGGACGAGGATCTGCCCCGGGCCTGCGATCCCCGACGCGGCGACCGCCGGCGGCACCCGCGTCGTCTTGCCGGCCCCGGGCGGCGCCTGCAGCACGGCGTTGCCGCGTGCCCTCAGGGCAGCCAGGAGGTCGTCGAGAGACTCGTCGACAGGCAAGGCTGTCAGCTCGCGCATCACCCTCAGATGCTACCCGCAGAGCGGGTCAGGCAGATCAAGTTGATCAAGTTGATCGGGGACACATTGGCAGGACACGATGGCAGGACACGATGAAGGGACACATTGGGACACGATGGCAGGACACGATGGCAGGACACGATGGCAGGACACGATGAAGGGACAGGAAGCAGCACCCAAAAAGGACGTTGTGCGAGATTGGTGCGTCCTATTGCGTCTTTACGGGCATGACCAGAATCCCGCGTTTAGTCGTTCCGGGCCTAGCTCACCACGTGACCCAGAGGGGAAACCGGCGGCAGACGACCTTCTTCCGCGCTTTCGACTACGAGCTCTACCGACAGCTCCTGGCCGAGCAGTGCCAGAGGCAGTCGGTCGCGATCTGGGCTTACTGCCTGCTTCCCAACCACGTTCACCTCATCGCGGTACCGATCGCCGCGGGGAGCCTCGCACGCGCTGTCGGGGAGGCCCACCGACGCTACACAACGATCATCAACCGGAGGGAGGGCTGGACCGGTTGCCTCTGGCAGGGGCGGTTCGCCTCCTTTGCGATGGACGAGCCCCATCTGTATGCCGCGACACGCTATGTCCTGATGAATCCTGTGCGCGCCGGCCTGGCCGACCGCGCAGCTGATTGGTCGTTCTCGAGCGCGCGAGCTCACCTGGGCCAGGGCGCTGATGATTTGGTCGACGTAAGTGGTCTTGCCGGGCGCATTGCTGACTGGAGTGCTTTGCTCTCCAATTCGCCGAGCTGGAGCGAGAGAAGCCGTTTGAGGCGGCATGAGAGTAGTGGCGTTCCGCTGGGAGACGAGAACTTCCTGGGTGAGATCGCGGCGGCGACTGGTCGGGATCTTCGATCGGAGTACTTCCGACCAGGCCGACTTCGACGACAGCGCCGCCGTTAGCGAAGCGCTCACCGCCACCTGGCCTCGATCCCCCGAACGCCCGAGCAGGCGCTGAAGAGAGCGTTTGGGTCGCGAATCTGCGGTCCGCCTGCCGCGATGCGCCCCCCTCATCGCGTCCCTTGATCGTGTCCTGCCATCGTGTCCTGCCATCGTGTCCCGGCAATGTGTCCCGGTACATCCCGGTACATCGGACGCCCGCGGGCGGTTGTCGCCGGGCGTCCGCGCGGCCCGTTCCCGAGGATCTGATAGGGTACTCGTGCCCATTCGGGTGAACGCACGGCGCGTTTCGCGCCCACACAAATTTACGGAGACGAGACCAGTGAGCCGCAGTCAACGGACGGACGTCCGCAATATCGCCATTATCGCCCACGTCGACCACGGCAAGACGACGCTCGTCGACGCCATGCTCTGGCAGAGCGGGATTTTTCGCGCCAACGAAGCGGTCATGGAACGGGTCATGGATTCGATCGATCTCGAGCGCGAAAAAGGGATCACGATCATGGCCAAGAACACCTCGATCATCTACAAGGGGACGCGGATCAACATCGTCGACACCCCCGGGCACGCCGACTTCGGCGGCGAGGTCGAGCGCACCCTGAAGATGGTCGACGGCGTGATGCTTCTCGTGGACGCTTCGGAAGGCCCGCTTCCGCAGACCCGCTTCGTTTTGCGCAAGGCGTTCGAGGCCAACCTCACGCCGATCGTGGTGATCAACAAGATCGACCGTCCCGATGCGCGCATCAACGAGGTGGTCAACGAGGTCTACGACCTGTTCATCGATCTCGACGCCTCCGAGGAGCAGCTCGATTTCCCGGTGCTCTACTGCAACGCCCGCAAGGGCCTTTGCCGCACCTCTCCCGACGGCGAGGACACGCTCCTCGCGCCGCTCTTCGAGCAGATCGTCACGACGGTACCGGCGCCCGACTACGACCCGGAGATGCCGCTCCAGTTCCTGATCACCAGCCTCGCCTACGACGACTACGTCGGGCGTTTGGCGGTCGGACGGATCTTCAGCGGTTCGGTGAAGAAGGCGCAGGAGATCTCGCGCATCCGCATCGACGGCGGCGTCGAGTCCGCCAAGGTCTCGGTGCTCTACGGCTACGACGGCCTGGCGCGGACGGAGATCGCCGAGGCCGGCCCGGGCGACATCGTCGCGATCGCCGGCCTCTCGGAGGTGGCGATCGGCGAGACCCTCTCCTCGATCGAAAATCCGCAGGCGCTGCCGCAGATCCGCGTCGAAGAGCCGACCATCGCCATGGTCTTCTCGATCAATACCTCGCCGATGTCCGGCCGCGAGGGCACCCACGTCACCAGCCGCAAGCTCAAGGACCGGCTGGCCAAGGAGCTGCTGACCAACGTCGCGATTCGCGTCGAGGAGACCGAAACGGCCGACGCCATGAAGGTCTCGGGCCGCGGTGAGCTGCAGCTCGCGATCCTGATCGAGATGATGCGCCGCGAGGGCTTCGAGCTCTCGGTCGGCAAGCCCGAGGTCATCACCCGCATGGTCGACGGCAAGCTCGCCGAGCCGATGGAGCAGTTGATCGTCGATTGCCCCGACGAGTTCATCGGCGTCCTGTCGCAGAAGCTCGGCGCCCGCCGCGGCCGAATGACCAAGATGGTCAACCACGGCACCGGCCGGGTCGGCATCGAGTTCCGGATTCCCTCGCGCGGCCTGATCGGCTTCCGCACCGAGTTCCTGACCGACACCAAGGGCCAGGGCATCATGAACTCCCTCTTCGACGGCTGGGATTTCTGGCAGGGCGACATCGAGCACCGGGCGACCGGGGCGCTGGTTTCCGACCGCCCCGGCAAGGTCACCGCCTACGCCATCGAAGGTCTGCAGCCGCGCGGCGTGCTCTTCGTCTCGCCGACCGACGAGGTGTACGAAGGGATGATCGTCGGCGAACACGCCCGCGGCAACGACCTCGACGTCAACATCGTCAAGGAGAAGAAGCTCACGAACATGCGCGCCTCGGGCTCCGACGACACCGTGCACCTCGTGCCGCCGCGGCTCATGAACCTCGAGCAGGCGCTCGAGTTCATCAAGGAAGACGAGTTGGTCGAGGTCACCCCCAAGGCCTTCCGCCTGCGCAAGCGGATCCTCAAAGCCAACCAGCGCTAGGCGCGGAGATGTCCCCGCCGCCGACCGTCTTCGCTTGCTATCCTGCCCGGGAATGGCGACCTGGGCGATCGGCGACGTGCATGGCTGCTACCGCACGCTGCGCAAGCTGCTGAAGAAGATCGAGTTCGCCAAGAGCAAGGATCGCCTGTGGTTCACCGGCGATCTGGTCAACCGGGGTCCGCGCTCGCTCGAGGTCCTCGAGTGGGCCGCCGACCACGACTGGCGGATCGAGTCGGTGCTCGGCAACCACGACCTGCACCTCCTGGCCCTCGCTTTCGGAGTCGCCGAAGAGCGGCCGCGCGATACCTTGCGTCCGATCCTCAAGTCCAGCCGCCAGGTGCCGCTGCTCGACTGGCTGCGCCGGCGGCCGCTCGCCGTCGGCACTTCCGCCCGCCTGATGGTTCACGCCGGTGTTCTGCCGGCATGGACGGTGGAGGAGACGCTGTCGATCGCGGCGCGTCTCGAGGGGCGGCTGCGCGGTCCGGACGCAGCGCAACTCCTGGCAGCGATGCGGCGCAAGGACGGCCGGCCGGAGGAGGAGAGCGCCGAAGTGAGGTCGCTGCGCGTTTTCGCCCTGGTTCGCGCGCTGCGCGCCGACGGTGAGCTCTGTCGCGAGTACACCGGCCCGCCGGAGAAGACGCCGAAAGGTTGCGCGCCCTGGTTCGACGCCCCGGGCAGGCGGAGCGCCGGGACGGAGATCGTCTTCGGTCACTGGGCAGCAGTCGGCTTCCGCCGCGGCGCGAACTACCTCGCTCTCGATTCCGGCTGTGCATGGGGCGGGCAACTCTCCGCCGTCCGGCTGGAGGACGGCGAGCGCGTCCAGGTAGGCAACGCGGAATAGCGCGGAATGAGGCAACTCCTCTTCGACGGCGTCTTCGATCGCGCCCGCCTCTCCCGGACCGCAGCCGAGCTCGAAACGCAGATCGCCGCCGGCCTCGAGCTCGGCGGGCAGCTCTTTCTCGTTCTCCGCGGCGCGGTTGTCGCCGATGCGGGCTTCGGCGAAGCGCGCCCAGGGGTACCGATGCGGCGCGACCACCTCATGCTCTGGATGTCGTCGACCAAACCGGTGGCGGCGGTCGCGATCTGTCAGCTCTGGGAGCGCGGCCGCCTCGAGCTCGACGATCCGGTCGCGTTGCACATTCCCGAGTTTGCGCAGGGCGGCAAGGAGAGGGTCACTGTCCGGCACCTCCTCACGCACACCGGAGGTGTGCGCATGCTCGACACCGGCTGGCCGGCGGCCGGCTGGGAGGAGATCGTCGCGCGCGTCTGCGCTCAGCGCCTCGAGCCGCGCTGGGAGCCGGGACGCAAGGCCGGATACCACCTCGCGTCGAGCTGGTTCATTCTCGGCGAGCTCGTGCGCCGGCTCGACGGCAGGCGGTTCGAATCCTACGCACGCGAGGAGATCTTCGAGCCCCTCGGCGCGCGCGACTGCTGGATCGGTATGCTCGTGCAGCGCTATCGCGATTATGGGGCGAGGATCGCGCCGATGTTCGACGTCGTTCCATCCGCGGGTGTGGCGGCAGGCGAGTCCGGGTCGCCGCCGGCAGTACCGGCCGAGAACGGGGCGACGGCCGAGGCCCGCCTCGTGGTTCCGTCGCCCGGCGGCAACGGCTGCGGCCCGATCCGCGAGCTCGCGCGCTTCTATCAGATGCTCCTCGCGGGCGGAGCTCTCGATGGGCGGCGCCTGCTGCGGCGCGAGACCGTCGAGGCGATCGCGGCGCGCCACCGGGTCGGACTGATCGATGCCACCTTTCGCGTCCGCCTCGACTGGGGCCTCGGCGTGATCGTCAACTCGGCGCACTATGGCGAGCCGGAGATGCCATACGGTTATGGGCCGTTCGCCGGGCCGAGGACTTTCGGCCACAGCGGAGCGCGCAGCTCGACGGCGTTCGCCGATCCCGACGCCGGCCTCGTCGTCGCGCTGGCGGTCAACGGCATGCCGGCGGACGACGTTCACCGCCAGCGATTCGAACGCTTGATGGCGGCGCTCTATCGCGACCTGGGTCTCGCCCGGGGGCCCGAAGCGGGATAGACTAGGGTGCGTTTGAGCCTCTCCGCCCCAACCCCCGCAGCGAGCGAATCGATTCCGCCGCGCATCGTTCCCCGTTCCGAGCATGCGGTCTCCCGCACCCGGATCCAGAAGGAAGCGTTGAAGGTGCTCTATCGCCTGCAGGAGTCCGGCTATCTCGCCTACATGGTCGGCGGTAGCGTCCGCGACCTGCTCCTCGGGCGGCAGCCCAAGGACTTCGACATCGCGACCAACGCCAAGCCGCAGGAGGTCCGCAGGGTCTTTCGCAACGCCCGGATCATCGGGCGCCGCTTCCGGCTGGTGCACATCCTCTTCGGCGAGGTGGTGGTCGAGGTCTCGACCTTCCGCTGCGAGCCGCGCCTCAAGGCGCCGGGCCCTGGCTCGGCTGACTCGGCTGACTCGCCTGGCTCGCCTCGCTCACCTCGCTCACCTCGCTCAGACACCACCGAGCGCCCGAACCCAGCGCCGGAACTGTTGATCACGAGCGACAACGACTTCGGCACCGCGGTCGAGGACGCCTTCCGGCGCGACTTCACGGTCAACGCGCTGTTCTACAACATCGCCGATTTTTCGATTCTCGACTATGTCGGCGGAATGGAGGATCTCGAACGCTGTCTCCTGCGCACGATCGGCGATCCCCAGGTGCGCTTTCGTGAGGACCCGGTGCGGATGCTGCGCGCCTGCGAGCTCGCGGGCCGACTCGACTTCACCATCGAGCCCGCGAGTCAGGCGGCGATCCACGACTTGCGCCACGAGCTCACCAAGGCTTCGCCGGCGCGGGTCAGCGAAGAACTGGTCGCGCTGCTGCGCTGCGGCAGCGCAGGCAAGGCGATGCAGTGGATGCTCGACCTCGGCGTTCTCGAAGTGCTCCTACCGGAGGCCTACGCCATGGTTCAGGCGAGCGAGCGCGGCCTGGGCGACTTCGGCAAGATCCTGCCGACGCTGGACGCCAAGATCAGCGCCGGGCGGGAGGCTTCGGACGGCGGCCTGCTCGCCGCGCTCCTGCTGCCCAGCGTCCTCCTGCGCCGCTTCGACGTCGAAGCGCTGGCGAGGAGGGCCTTGCGCCGGGAGCAGCTTGCGGCGTTGGTGGACGAGATCTCCGCGCCTTTCATTCAGCGTTTCGCGCTGTCGCGTGTGCGCTCCCAGCAGGCGACCGACGCGCTGAAGGGCTTCCTGCGGCTCTGCGAACCGCACCGCACCGCCGGCGAACGCCACCACGCGGTGGGCAAGTACTGGTTCCCCGACGCTCTCTGGCTCTTCGAACTGCTCGCCGAGGCCACCTCGGAAGGCATCGAAGAGCTGGCGCAATGGCAGGCGGCAGCCCGCCGCCGGCCGGTGTTGGCGTCGGGAGAGGCGAGCGTCGCGCCGCTCGGCGGCGAGCGCGCCGCCGCGCCGCGCAAAAGGCCCCGCCGGCGCAAACGGCGCTGATGGCGCCCGCCCGATGGGACGGTGCGGTCGCGAACCGGATCGGTATCATCGAGTGCGCGGCAAGGCAGTCCGCCGGCACCCCTGCCGGCGTAGGTAAGTCGGCATGAGAGGTGGGGTGAGCTGGAGATGACCGCGACCGTCGGCTTTTCTCGTACGACCCTGGGGAAAAAGGCGGTGATGGCCGTGACCGGCCTCATCCTGTTCGGCTTCGTCTTCATCCACATGTTCGGCAACCTGAAGCTGTACCAGGGCGAGGCGAAGTTCGATCATTACGCCGAAGCGCTGCGGGAGCTGGGGAAGCCGATCCTCGGCTACGGCCAGGCGCTCTGGATCGCTCGTGCGGTACTGCTCACGGCGGTCCTGCTGCACATCTGGTCCGCCTGGTCGCTCACCCTGCAGTCGCGCCGCGCCCGTCCGGTGCGCTATCAGAGTCATGAGTTGCTGCAGTCCTCCTACGCCGTGCGCACGATGCGCTGGGGCGGCGTCATCCTCCTGCTTTTCGTGATCTACCACCTGGCGCACTTGACGCTGGGCTCGGTTCACCCTGACTTCGTTACCGGCAAGGTCTACCAGAACGTCGTCGTCGGGTTCCAGGTTGGCTGGGTCGCCGCCTTCTACATCACGGCGAACCTCGCCCTCGGCTTCCACCTCCACCACGGGCTCTGGAGCTTCTTTCAGACCCTCGGCTGGAATCAGCCGGCGTGGAATCCGTGGCGCCGGCGGTTCGCCACGCTGTTCGCCACCGTCATCACCCTCGGCAACGTCTCTTTCCCGATCGCCGTGCTGACCGGCGTGGTGAGGTAGTCATGCTGCTCGACGCCAGAATCCCAGACGGCCCGATCGAGACCCAGTGGGAGCGCACCAAGTTCGACATGAAGCTGGTGAATCCGGCCAACAAGCGCCGTTTCACAGTCATCGTCGTCGGCTCGGGACTCGCCGGAGCCTCGGCGGCCGCGTCGCTCGCCGAGCTCGGCTACAAGGTGCAGTGCTTCTGTTACCAGGACTCTCCCCGGCGCGCGCATTCGATCGCCGCGCAGGGCGGCATCAACGCCGCCAAGAACTACCAGAACGACGGCGACAGCATCTATCGGCTGTTCTACGACACGGTCAAGGGCGGTGACTTCCGGGCGCGCGAGGCGAACGTCTATCGCCTGGCCGAGCTCTCCGTGCAGATCATCGACCAGTGCGTGGCGCAGGGCGTGCCTTTTGCGCGCGAGTACGGCGGGATGCTCGCCAACCGCTCTTTCGGCGGCGCCCAGGTCTCGCGCACCTTCTATGCCCGCGGACAGACCGGGCAGCAGCTCCTGCTCGGCGCCTATCAGGCGCTGTCGCGGCAGATCGGCCTCGGCAACGTGAAGATGTTCCCGCGCACCGAGATGCTCGACCTGGTGGTGGACGAGGGCCGCGCCAAGGGCATCATCACGCGCGACCTGGTCTCCGGCGCCATCGGCCGCCATGCGGCGCACGCGGTGGTTCTGGCGACCGGCGGCTACTCCAACGCCTTCTACCTTTCGACCAACGCCACGGGCTGCAACGCGACCGCGATCTGGCGCGCCCACAAGCGCGGCGCACTCTTCGCCAACCCCTGCTTCACGCAGATTCATCCGACCTGCATTCCGGTCTCCGGCGAGTACCAGTCGAAGCTCACGCTGATGTCCGAGTCCTTGCGCAACGACGGCCGGATCTGGGTGCCGAGGAAGAAGGGGGACACCCGCAAGGCCGGAGAGATTCCGGAGGCCGAACGCGACTACTACCTGGAAGAGAAATACCCGAGCTTCGGCAATCTGGTGCCGCGCGATGTCGCGTCGCGCAACGCCAAGGCGGTCTGCGACCAGGGAAGGGGGGTCGGACCCGGCGGCCTGGGGGTCTACCTCGATTTCTCCGACTCGATCTCCCGGTTGGGCAAGAAGGCGATCGAGGAGCGCTACGGCAACCTGTTCGAGATGTACGAGAAGATCACCGGCGAAGACCCCTACACCGTGCCGATGCGGATCTACCCGGCCGTGCACTACACGATGGGCGGGCTCTGGGTCGACTATCACCTGATGTCGACGATCCCCGGGCTCTTCGTGGCCGGGGAAGCGAACTTCTCGGATCACGGTGCGAATCGGCTGGGGGCTTCGGCCCTGATGCAGGGGCTGGCGGACGGCTACTTCGTGATTCCCTACACCGTCGGCGACTATCTCGTGAAGCAGATGGGGGAGAAGCTCGACACGGGAAACGCGCCCTTCGCCGCCACCGAGGCTGAAGTCGCCGCCCGGGTGAGGAGCCTCCTCGCGGCGCGCGGCAAACGTTCCGTGGACTCGATCCACCGCGAGCTCGGGAAGATCATGTGGGAGCACTGCGGCATGGCGCGGGACGCCGCGGGCCTCACGGAGGCGTTGCAGAAGATTCCCGCCCTGCGCCAGGAGCTCCGTGAGAACGTCAAGGTTCTCGGGTCGGGCGAGAGCCTGAATCAGTCGCTCGAGAAGGCCGGCCGGGTCGCCGACTTCCTCGAGTTGGGCGAGCTCATGTGCAAAGACGCGCTGGAGCGCGCCGAGTCGTGCGGCGGGCATTTCCGCGCAGAGAGCCAGACCCCCGAAGGGGAGGCGCTGCGGGACGACGAGAAGTACTCCTACGTCGCCGCCTGGCAGAGCCTGGGAACCGACAAGGGCTGGGCGCTGCACAAGGAGCCGCTCGCTTTCGAGCATGTCCACCTCGCTCAAAGGAGCTACAAATGACGAGGTACAAGGGATGAACCTCAAGCTCAAGGTCTGGCGGCAGGCGGCGGCCGATGCTCCGGGGAAGATGGTCGCCTACGAGGCGCCCGGGGTCAGCCCCCACATGTCGTTTCTCGAGATGCTCGACGTCCTGAACGAGCGTCTGGTCCACCGCGGTGAGGAACCGATCGCCTTCGATCACGACTGCCGTGAGGGGATCTGCGGCACCTGCGGCTTCGTGATCAACGGTGTCGCCCACGGCGGCCAGAAGGGGACCACCGTCTGCCAGCTGCACATGCGCCATTTCCAGGACGGCGACGAGCTGACGCTCGAGCCCTGGCGATCACGCGCCTTCCCGGTGTTGCGCGACCTCATGGTCGACCGGAGCGCCTTCGACCGCATCATCCAGGCGGGTGGTTTCGTCTCGGTGAACACCGGCACGGCGCCGGACGGCAACGCGATCGCGATCTCCAAGGTCGACTCGGACCTGGCGATGGACGCCGCCTCGTGCATCGGCTGCGGCGCCTGCGTCGCGCAGTGCCCGAACGGCGCCGCGCAGCTCTTCACATCGGCCAAGATCTCGCACCTCGCGCTCCTGCCTCAGGGTCAGCCCGAGCGTTACCTGCGGGTCGAGTCGATGGTCGCGCAGCTCGAAGAGGAGATGTTCGGCAGCTGCACGAACTACGGCGAGTGCGAAGCGGTCTGTCCCAAGCAGATCTCCGTCGACTTCATCGCCCAGCTGAACCGTGACTATCTCAAGGCGAAGTTCGTGCCGCCGCGGCTGGCCCGCGGCGCCGCGGGCGGCGCCGGCTGACGCCGGCTCCGCCGCCAAGCGATAAGCGCTCCAGCGGAGCAAGAAAAGAGCCATCCCATGATCGTCGACTCCCCCCAGGCCTTCCGCAATGCGATCGCGGGAGGCCGTTTCCCTGTTGCGTACCCCACGGCGGCGCGCGCCGTCTTCCTGGTCTCGCCGCTCGGCTTCCAGCTAGCGGAGGAATCGGCGACCGACAACCGGTACATGGACCTGGGGGCCCATACCTCGGAGGAGCGGGCGATCGTCGAACACGCCCACCTCGCCAGGGCCCTCGCGGCCACCCTGCCGGCCTTCACCCTCCCCGGCGATCCCGAAACTCCCGACGCTCTCTTCCCAAACAACGTCTTCGCCACCACCGAAAACAAGTTGATCGTCGGCTCGATGCGCCACGAAGTGCGCCGCAAAGAGGCACGACGGCAGGATGTACAGGACTTATTTACCGGTCTTGTCGCGAAACAGATTGCGACCCTGCCTGGCGACTGCGTCGCCGAACTGACCGGCCCGCTGATCATCGACCGCGGAAGGGGGATCGGCTTCTGCGGCCTGACCGAACGCTGCGACCGCAAAGGCGCCGAAGCGATGCACGCGGCCTTCGGCCTCGACCTGACCTTCGTCTTCGAGCTCGATCCAGCCGAGTACCACACCAACGTCGTGATGTCGGTGCTGGCGAGCCGCGCCCTGGTCATCCATCCGCCCTCCTTCGGTGACCCCGAGGTCCCGCGGGCAATCGCCAGCCTCTACGGCGACCGGGTGCTCGAGCTCACCGACGCCGAGAAGGCGGCCTTTGCCGGCAACTGCATCGCGCTCTCGGAGCGTGACGTCTGGATGAGCACAGCGGCAGCGGAAGCGCTCTCGCCGCAGCACCGCGCCGACCTCGCGGCGTGGGGATTCGACTTGAAGTCCGTGCCGCTCGACGAGATCGAGAAGGCGGGCGGCTCTTTGCGCTGTTGCGTCGCCGAGATCTACTAGGCGGCAGTTGCAATACTTCTGGCCGAGGAGAGCTTCTTGTTGTTGACTGTAATGTAAGTTACAGTACGCGCTGTGAGCGACCTTTCACTCCGTCCGGCCTGCAGTCCCTGTCCTTCCGAGAGGCTCTCCGACCGCGCCTCTGCGCGGCAGCGGGCGATCATCGATGCCGCCCGCGAGCTCTTTCTGGAGCGCGGCTACGCCGCGACGACCTGCGCCGACGTCGTCGCGCGCTCGGGCGGCTCGCTCGCCACGCTCTACTCCCTGTTCGGCACCAAGCGCGGCCTCTTCGAGGCGATCCTGCGCGACCACGCCGAGTCGGTTCTGCAGCCACTCTGCATCGAAGGCGTCTCGGCCGATCCCGAATCGGGGCTGCTGGCCGCGGGCGAGCGCTACCTAACCTCGGTGCTCGAGCCCTCCGTCGTCGCCTGGTGGCGCGCGATCTGCGCCGAAGCGCCGCACGCGCCCGAGCTGCGCGAGGTCTTCCTGTCCGAAGAGGGTGGGCCAATTCAGCAAGCGGTGGCGTTCTATCTCGCCGAGAAGGTCCGCGAGGGCCGGCTCGAGCTCTCGGATCCGACGCAGGCAGCGGGACAGTTTCTCGCCCTGCTGCGCGGACATCTCCATCTGCGCGCCCTCGCCGGAGACCCGGTGCAGGTGACGCCGCAGGAGATCGCGCGCCAGGTGCGCTCCGCCGTTCAGCTTTTCATCCATGGTTGCCGACCCCGCCCTGCGGGTTCCTGAAACGCATTCGTTCCATTTCGAATCCAGAGGAGATCCTCGTGAATCGTTCCCTCATGACAGTCGCAGCGCTCGTCGCAGCCGTCGTCGCAGCTGCAGGGGCCACTGCCTGTGGCGGCGGAAAGCCGCCCGCCCAGCAGGCTCCGCCGCCGGCGCAGGTGACGGTCGTGGCGCTCGCGCCGAGAACCCTCGAAATGGCTTTCGCGGTTCCCGGGCGGCTCCAGGGCTCGCGCGAAGTCGAAGTCCGGTCGCGGGTCAAGGGGATCCTCCAGAGCTGGGCCTACAAGGAGGGCGAGGCGGTGCACGAAGGCCAGCTCCTCTTCCGCATCGATCCCGCCTCCTACCTGGCCGGAGTCGACCGCGCCAGGGGCGTGGTGGGTGAGGCCGAAGCGGCACTGACGCGCGCCGAGCGCGACGTGAGCCGCCTGGGTCCGCTCGTCGAACGGGAGGCCGCCTCCCGCCGCGAGCTGGACGACGCCATGTCGACCCGTGACCAGGCCCTGGCGAGCCGCGAGAGCGCGCGCGCCGCCTTGCGTTCGGCCGAGCTCGAGCTTGGATATACGAAAGTGGTCGCTCCGGTTTCGGGAATCTCCGGCCGGGCGCTCAAGTCCCAGGGAAGCCTGGTCGACGACGGCGAGAACTCGCTGCTGACCAGCATTTGGCGCATCGACCCGATCTGGGCGCTGTTCACGATCTCGGACCGCGAGTTCGCGCGCCTCCAGGCGGAGCTCGCCCGTGCCGGGAAGGCGCTCGCGGACGTCGAAGCGGAGCTCGTGCTGGCCGACGGCCGGATCCACCCGGTGCGCGGCAAGCTGAACTTCACCGGCTCGCAGATCGACGTCTCGACGGGCTCGGTCGAGCTGCGCGCGGAGCTTCCCAACGCCGACGCGGCGCTCCTCCCGGGGCTCTTCGTGCGCGTGGTGCTGAAGGGCGTCGCCCGGGCCGGAGCCCTGGTGGTGCCGCAGCGCGCCGTCCAGCAGGCCCCCGAGGGACAGTTCGTCTTCGTCGTCGGCGAGGGAGACAAGGTCGAATCGCGACCGGTCGTGCTCGAGCAATGGAGCGGCAGCGACTGGATCGTCGGATCGGGCCTGGCGGCCGGTGAGCGCGTGATCGTCGACGGCGCGCTCAAGGTCGGCCCCGGGGCCGTCGTGCAGGTCGTCGAGGCGCCGGTCGAGCCGGTGTCCGCTCTCGCCGCCGACGGCTCTCCGGCGGGCGAATCCGGAGCCGGTTCATGATCTCGCATCTCTTCATCCGGCGGCCGATCCTCGCCACCGTCATCTCGCTGCTCATCCTGCTGATCGGCGCGGCGGCGATCTTCAACCTGCCGATCGCCCAGTATCCCGACATTGCGCCGCCGCAGGTTACGGTCAACGCGTTCTATCCGGGGGCTTCGGCCGAAACACTCCAGGTCACCGTCGCCGCGCCGATCGAGGAGCAGATCAACGGCGTCGAGGGGCTGCTCTACCTGTCGTCGACGTCGTCGTCGAACGGGTCGGTGAGCATCACCGTGACCTTCGAGACCGGCATCGACGTCGACCAGGCGGCGACCAACGTCAGCAACCGCGTCCGCCTCGCCGAACCGCGCCTGCCCGAAGAGGTCCGCCGCAACGGCGTCACGGTGCAGAAGCAGTCTTCGAACTTCCTGCAGATCATCTCGATGACCTCTCCTGATGGGCGCCAGGACCCCCTCTTCATCTCGAACTACACGACGCTCAACGTCCTCGAGGAGATCAAGCGCGTGCCCGGAGTCGGGTCGGCGCTGATCTTCGGCGCTCAGGACTTCTCGATGCGGATCTGGCTGAAGCCCGACCGGTTGGCGCTCTTCGGCCTGACGCCGGCGGACGTGGCGACCGCCATTCGCGAGCAGAACTCGCAGTTCGCGGTCGGCCGTATCGGCCAGGAGCCGACCCCGTGGCCGCTCGAGCTCTCCTTCACCGTGACTGCGCCGCCGCGCTTCACCGAACCGCGGCAGTTCGAGGAGATCGTCCTGCGCGCCGGGAGCGGCGGCGCGCAGCTGCGGCTCGCCGACGTCGCGCGGGTCGAGCTCGGCGCCCGCGACTACGACACCGTGTCGAACGTCAACGGCAAGCCGGCGATCAACATGGCGATCTTCCTCCAGCCGGGAGCCAACTCCCTGGCGACGGCGGACGGGGTCCAGGCGACGATGAAGGAGGTCGCCAAGCGCTTCCCCGAAGGGATGGTCTGGGCGACGCCGTACGACTCGACGCGCTTCGTGCGGGTGTCGATCGAAGAGGTCGTGAAGACCCTGCTCGAGGCGATGGCGCTGGTCTTCCTGGTCGTCTACGTCTTTCTCGGTTCGTTCCGCGCCACGCTGATTCCGCTGATGGCCGTGCCGGTGTCGCTCGTCGGCGCGTTCGCCGGCATGTACGCGCTCGGCTTCAGCATCAACACACTGACCCTCTTCGGTCTGGTGCTGGCGATCGGCATCGTCGTCGACGACGCCATCGTCGTGCTCGAGAACGTCGAGCGCATCCAGCGCGCCGAGAAGATCTCGCCGCGCGAGGCGGCGTTCAAGGCGATGACCGAGGTCACCGGACCGGTGATCGCGATCGTCCTGGTGCTGGTGGCGGTCTTCCTGCCGGTCGCCTTCTTCGGCGGCCTCGCCGGCGAGCTCTACCGCCAGTTCGCCATCACCATCGCCATCTCGGTCTTCCTCTCCGGGGTGGTCGCGCTCACCCTGACGCCGGCGCTCTGCGCGCTCCTGCTGCGCCCGGAGCACATCGAGCCGCATGGGCTGCTCGGCAAGTTCGACGCCTGGTTCCAGCGCCGCACGGACGGATTCGGGACCAAAGTCGACTTCCTGATCCGCCACAAGGCGCTCACCGTGGGCCTCTTCCTTGTCGTCGTGCTGGCGGTCTTCGGGCTGCTCAAGGTAGTGCCGGGTGGACTGGTCCCGAGCGAGGACCAGGGCTACTTCATCGCCGCGGCGCTGCTGCCGGACGGTGCGACGCTCTCGCGTACGGCGAAGGTCGCGCGGCAGGTGGAGCAGGCGGTGCTGGCGGATCCGGCGGTCGAGAGGATCGTGTCGATCGTCGGCTTCGACTTCGTCGGCGGCGGCAGCAAGTCGAACGCCGCCACCTTCTTCATCATCCTCAAACCCTGGGACGAACGCGAGGCGAAGCTCGATCAGGTGCTGGGCGGTTTCTACGGCAGCACCGGGGCGATCAAGGAGGCGGTCGTCTTCGGCTTCAACCCGCCGCCGATCCAGGGGCTGGGGTCGACCGGCGGATTCGAGTTCTTCGTCCAGAACCGCGGCGAGGGCGGCACGCACCGGATGTCGGAGGTGGCGTTCGACCTGATGGGCAAGGCCAACACCCTGCCCGAACTGGCGGGCGTTCGCACCCTCTTCCGTCCCGACGTGCCGCAGCTCGAGGTGGCGCTCGACCGCGAGCGCGCCAAGGCCTCGGGCATCTCCGTCGACGAGGTCTATGCCGCGCTGCAGAGCACCTTCGGCATCCTCTACGTCAACGACTTCACCCGCAGCGGCCGGGCCTTCAGGGTGCAGCTCCAGGCGGAGGCGGTCGACCGGAAGTCGCCGGACGATCTCGGGCGGGTCTTCGTGCGCGCCGCCGACGGCCGCATGATGCCGCTCTCGGCGCTGGTCAGCGTGAAGCCGATCGTCGGGCCCGAGGTGCTGGAACGCTTCAACGGCTTCCCGGCGGTGAAGCTCCTCGGCGCCGCCAAGCCGGGCCGGAGCTCGGGCGAGGCGATCGCGGCGATGGAGAAGCTGGCCGACGCCGAGCTGCCGCCGGACTTCGGCTACGCCTGGAGCGGCTCGGCCTTCCAGGAGAAGAAGACGGGCGGATCGTCGGCGGTGGTCTTCCTGTTCTCGGTCCTGGTCGTCTTCCTGATCCTCGCTGGCCAGTACGAGAGCTGGAAGCTGCCGATCGCGGTGCTGCTCACCGTGCCGATCGCCGTGCTCGGCGCGCTCGCCGCGGTCTGGTTGCGCGGCAGCCTGTTCGGTGCCGCGGCGAACGACATCTACTTCCAGATCGGCCTGGTGACGCTCATCGGCCTGGCGTCGAAGAACGCCATTCTGATGGTCGAGTTCGCCACCCAGCGACGAGCCGCCGGCGCCACCGTGGAAGCGGCCGCCCAGGAGGCGGCGCGGCTGCGGTTCCGGCCGATCGTGATGACCTCGCTCGCTTTCGTGCTCGGCGTGCTGCCGCTGGTGGTCTCGACCGGCGCCGGCGCCGCGAGCCGGCACTCGATCGGCACCGGTGTCTTCGGCGGCATGATCGCCGCGACCTTCATCGCGGTCTTCTTCATTCCGGTCTTCTACGTGATCATTACGCGGCTGGGGGAGAGACGGAGCAGTCCGGGCGTCGAAGTCTCCTCCACCGGGCAGGAGGTCTCCTCGTGATTCGCCGCTCTCTCGGTTTCTCTCCGCTGCTCGGCTTCGCCGTCGTTCTGCTGGCTACGGCCGGTTGTTCTCTCGCGCCTTCGCCGGAGCCGCCCCCGATGGCCGCGCCGGAGAGCTGGCGCTCGCCCTCCGGCGGCGCGGCGCCCTCGGGGGTGCCGGGGGCACTGGTCTCCGACAACTGGTGGCAGGCGTTCGGGGATCCGCAGCTCGACGCCCTGGTGACCCGGGGTCTCGAGGCCAACCACGACCTCGCTCTCGCCCTCTCGCGGGTCGAGGAGTCGCGGGCGCTTGCCCGCCTGGCGGGCGCCGACCGCTTGCCCTCGGTCGCGCTCGAAGCCGGGGCGGCGCGCACCCGGTTGTCGGAGGAGAGCGGGGTCGTGGCGCCGGGAACTGATCCGGAGATCGACTCCGGGCGGGTGGCGGCGACGGTCGCGTTCGAGCTCGACCTCTTTGGCCGGGCGCGCAATCAAGCGGAGGCCGCACGCCAGGATCTCTTCGCCGCTGCGTGGACACGCGACGCGGTGCGGCTGGCCGTCGTCTCCGACATCGTGACGGCGTACTTCGACCTCGCCGGCCTCGATCGCCAGTCGACGGTGACCCGGGAGACCGTCGAGAGCCGGCGTCGGACCGAGCAGCTGGTCAGGGACCGCTTCGAGGGCGGCCTGGTTTCGCGTCTCGATGTCGAGCGGGCGCGCGCCGAACGTGCCGCGGCCGCGGCGGCGCTGCCGGAGATCGAGCGTCGGCGCCGGGCGACCGAGAATCGTCTCGCCATTCTGCTCGGCGGAATGCCGGGCGCGATCGAGCGCGGCAAGAGTCTGGAGGAACTCGTCCTGCCGGAGGTGCCGGCCGATCTACCCTCGGAGCTGCTGTTGCGCCGACCCGATGTCGCGGTCGCCGAAGCCCGGCTGGCGGCGGCGTCGGCGCGCGTCGGGCAGGCGCGGGCCGCGCTCTTCCCGTCGATCGGCCTGACCGGTTCCTACGGCCGCGAGAGCGCCGAGCTCGGGAACCTCTGGAACCCTGCGGCGCTGGTCTGGCAGGTGGCGGCCGGCCTCCTGCAGCCGATCTTCCAGGGTGGCCGCAACCGCGCGCTGGTGGCGGCCACGGAGGCGCGCCAGGAGCAGGCGGTGATCGGCTACCTCGCGACCGCCGAGGGGGCTTTCCAGGATGTCGAAGATGCCCTCTTCGCCACCCAGAGCCGGCGCGAGCGCCGGACCGCCCTGGCCGAGCAGAGCGAGGCGCTCACCGCCGCGGCGGGCCTCGCCCGCGACCGCTATCAGGAGGGCGAATCGAGCTTCCTCGAGGTGCTGGATGTCGAGCGCTCGCGCCTGGTGGCCGAGCTCGAGCTGTCGGCCGCGCGCCGCGACGAGCTGGTGGCGGCGGTCGATCTCTACCGCGCGCTGGGCGGCGGCTACGGAGTCGATGTCGAAGAGGGGGAGGCCCCGCCCGCGCCCTGAGCGATCCGCCGCAGCTCCTTCTTCTCCTGCCGGCGAAACCAGAAGGCGAAGAGGCGCTTCGTCCATTTCGTGAGCTTCGTCCGCCGCCAGGCGTCGGCAGCGCGTTTCACCACTTCGGACTGGGTGGGGTAGGGATGGATGGTCTCGGCCAGTTTGGCGAGACCGACGCCGTGCTGGATCGCCACGACCAGCTCGCCGATCGTCTCGCCGGCGTGCTCGCTCACCAGCGTCGCGCCGAGAATCCTGTCGGAACCTCTCCGGTAGTGCAGCCGCAGCAGACCTTCAGGCGCGCCGTCGAGGCGCGCGCGGTCGTTCTCCGCGAGCGGCACCGTGATGGTCGCGAAGCGAATCCGCCGCTCGCGCAGCTCAGCCTCGTGCAGGCCGACCTGGGCGATCTCGGGCGAAGTGTAGGTGCACCGCGGGACGACCAGGGCGCTCACCCTTTTCCTGCCGCCGAAAAGCGCGTTCTGGATCACGATCCGCGCCTGCGCATCCGCGACATGGGTGAATCGCTGCGCCGAGGCGACGTCGCCGCAGGCGAAGATGCGCGGATTCGTCGTCTGCAGCCGGTCGTCGACCTCGATCCCGCGCGGCGAGAAGGCGACGCGCGCGTTTTCGAGGCCGAGGCCGTGAACGCTGGCCGCGCGCCCGGTGGCCACCAGGATCTCGTCCACCGGCAACTGATGCTCTCTCCCGTCGAGCTCGAAGTGCATGACCTTGCTGCGCTGTGGCCGCTGGACACCGAGGAATCGGCAGTTGGCAACGATGCGCACTCCATCGCCTTCGAGGGCCTGGTGGACGACCGCGGCGCAATCCTCTTCCTCGCGCGGCAGCACGTGGGCTCCGCGCACCAGCAGGGTGACCTGGCTGCCGAACCGGGCAAAGGCCTGCGCCAGCTCGCAGCCGATCGGGCCCCCGCCGATGACCGCCAGGCGTCGCGGCAGGTCGGTCAGCTGAAAGACCGTTTCGCTGGTGACGAAGCCGACGTCGGCGAGTCCTGGGAGGTCCGGTACCGCAGGCCGGGCGCCGGTCGCGACCAGCGCCCGGCGGAAGCGGAGCCGGCCGCCCTCGACCTCGAGGGCATCCAGGCCGGTGAATCGGCCTTCGCCGAGAAAGACGTCGATGCCGAGGTCGCGCAGACGCCAGGCGGAGTCGTTGGCGCTGATCTCGGCCCGCAGCCGTCGCATACGCTCCATCGCCCCGGCGAAGTCGCTGCCGTCCGGTGTCGCGCGGACTCCGAACTCGGCCGCCCGCCGGGAGTCCCGGACGGCGCGGGCGGCACGCAGCACCGCTTTCGACGGGACGCAGCCCGAGTTGAGGCAGTCGCCTCCCAACAGGTGCTTTTCCACGATGGCGACCCGGGCGCCGAGTCCGGCGGCTCCGACTGCCGCCACCAGCCCGGCGGTGCCGGCACCGAGGACGACGAGATGGTAGGCGGGGGCGGGGGCGGGATTCTCCCAACTCGCCGGATGAACGTTGTCGACCAGTCGTTGGTTGTGCCCATCGAGCGGCAGCACGAGTGGGGCGTCGGGCATCTCTGGAGCATATCCGGGCCGGTTCCCCCGCTGCCCACTGCGTTGGGGCGGCCACCCGGAGGACAACCGCAGGTACGCTAGGCTTGGCGGCCGGTGGCCGGGGCCAGAGAGGTGGGCAGGAGCGGAGCGAAGAGCGACGAAAGGCTCGCCGTGGAAGCGGGTCACGGCTCGGAAGAGGCCTTCCGCGAGCTCGTGGAGCGCTTTCACCGGCCGGTTTACGCGCTGCTCGTGCGGATCGTGCGCCAGCCGGAGCTCGCCGAGGACCTGGCGCAGGAGACCTTTCTCAAAGCCTGGAAGGCGCTCGCCCGGTTCGATCCGGGACGCAGGTTCTCGAGCTGGATCTTCAAGATCGCCCACAACAGCGCCCTCGACGAGCTGCGCCGCGGCGGGCTCGAAACGGTCTCGCTCGATGCCCCATTCCCCGGTGAAGAGGAACCGCCGGAGATGCCGGCCGACCTTGCGGCGGAAAACCCGCTCCTGCGAACCCTGGCCAGGGAGTCGGGCCGGGTCCTCGAACGCGCCGTGGCGCGCCTGCGCCCGGCCTACCGGGGAATCCTGCAGCTGCGTTTTGCCCAGGAGATGTCCTACGACGAGATCGCCGAGGTGCTCGGTCTGCCTCTCGGAACCGTGAAGATCCACATTTTTCGCGCCCGTGCCGAGCTCCTCAGGGAGATGCGGGCGCTCGGCCTCGATCCGGAGGGTCCGGCGCTGAAACCCGGGGCCGGGCGAACCGTAGGGCCGACTGGAGAGCTGACATGAGCCGCCTGCCCTATTCCGTCGACGACAAGCCCCTCCCGCCGCACCCGGCACGTGCGGGCGGCGGCGAGGGTGCCGACGACGCCGCGCTCGCGGTCTCCGACGACGCCGCGCTCGCGGCCTGGTTCGCTCTCCTGCCGGAGCGCGGCCCCAGGCCCGGGTTCGTGCTGCGGGTCATGGCGGCTCTGCCCCGGCGCAGCTGGCTCGAGTCGCGTTGGAGCCGCGGGATGACGGTCGCGGCGCTGGCCGCGGTCGCACTTTCGGCGGGCTTCCTGATTCCGGCGCTGTTGCCGCTGGCCCGGCTGGTCGGTCTGGCGGGTGTGCTCAATCTCTGGATCGGCTCGATCGCGGACCTGGCGTCGCACCTGACGACAGGTATCGCGACCTGGAGCACTTTCGCGAATGTCGGGCGAGTTCTCGGACGCGCCTTCGCTCTCCCTCCATTCCTCGTTCTGCTCGCCTTGAATGCAGCGCTCGCGCTGGCCGCTTTCCGCGGGCTGGTCGCGCTCTCATCGCAAAGGAGTCCCTCCCATGCCGTCCCTGTCGCGCTTTCGGTCTGATTCGCTGTTCGCTCGGCGAGCGGGTGAGCGCCCGCGTCTCGTCGTCTCGATGCTCCTGCTGCTCGCGCTGACCAGCGTAGCGGTGGCGACGGCCGCCGAGGCCGGGGTGCAGGCCAGCCTGGGCGTCCGGATTCACGAACGGTTCCGCGTCTGGGTGGAAGAGGAGAGCATTCGCCTGCGGCCGCTCGAAGCCGAGTCGGCGATCCGATCGATCGAGCTCGAAGACGGCGAGGACGAGGCCTCGGTCAACGGCAAAGCGTTCTCCGGCGAAGAACTGCGCGCTTTCCTCGGCCAGGATGGTGAGTTGATTGCAGAGCTCGCGGCACTCGATGCCGAGGCGCGGCGCGCCGCGCTCGGTCTCGAAGCGGACGAATCGCGCGGGCGGGTGGAAGTGGACAGCGTCGCCGGCGCGGGATTCCCGCCGGTTCCTCCCATGCCAGGCGTCCCGCCGGTGCCGCCGGTGCCTGGCCTCGGCCAGATCCGCATCGAAAGTGACGGCGATGATCGCGTCTCCTTCGGCCGGGCGATCGAGATCGAGGCCGGCGAGACCACCGGCGACGCGGTCTGCATCGGCTGCTCGGTGACCGTATCCGGCAACGTGGAGGGGGATGCGGTCTCGATCGGCGGCTCGGTCACCGTCGAGAGCAGCGGGCTGGTGGAAGGGAGCGCGGTCGCCGTGGGCGGCAAAGTGCGTCTCGAATCGGGCGCCACGGTCGAGCAGGACGCCGTCGCCATCGGCGGCAGCGTCCAGGCCGAGGAGGGCGCGACGGTCGAGGGGCAGCGTTCGACGGTCGGTTGGGGAGACGGCTGGAACCACAAGGGCAACGGCGTGGATTTCGGCTGGCCCTTTATGTTCGACAGCGACGCCGGCGAGCTCTTCTGGAGCATCCTGCGCACGCTGTTCCTGATTCTCCTCTGCTGCGTCTCGGTGCTGCTGGCACGCGGAACGATGGAGCGCACTTCGCTTCGGTTGACGGACGAGCCGTGGAAAGCGATCTTCGCCGGTCTCCTGACTCAGCTCCTGTTCTTCCCGGTGCTGCTCTTCGTCACCGTGATCCTGGCGGTGTCGATCGTCGGGATTCCGCTCCTCGTTCTGGTTCCGGTCGCGGTGCTGGCGCTGCTCGTCGCCACTGTGCTCGGCTTTGCCGCAGTGGCGCAGTCGCTCGGCCGCTGGGCGGCGGCGCGGTTCGGCTGGCACCTCGCCGAGCCGTTCATGCCGGTCGTCGTCGGCGTGGCGATGATTCAAGGAGTGACGATTGTGGCGCGGATCATCGGCCTGCCTGGCGGCTTCCTCGGCCTCTTTGCCTTCGCCTTGATCGCCCTCGGCTTCTTCCTCAAGTACGCCGCCTGGACGATGGGCCTGGGCGCCATGACCCTGTCGCTCCTCGGGCGCGACTGGCGGCGCCCGGACGCCGAGCCGGGGAGCTCCGCCCGGACTCTGCGCGCGGCCGATGAGGTGGGCGCAGGGTCCGTTCCGCCGCCGCCGGCTCCGACCGCGCCGACCCCTCCGATCGCTCCGATCGCCCCGACCGCTCCGGCTGCCGCGGCCGGCGTCGCTTCCGCTGACGTGCCGGCGGCCCCGGCGACCGCGGCGACCGCGGCGACCGCGGTCACCGCAGGGAAGCCGGAGGCACCGGCGCCGGACGACCCCGACAGGGAGACCTGAGTCCGGCCGGCGCCTGCGCCCGCGATCGAGCCGGTGCTTGACCGGCGCGGTGGCACGCGGTAGAAAGCGGTCTCTTGTACGCGAGCGCCACGATTCCTTCCGCGACGGGCCATCGACTCTGGCGCGCTGCACCTCCCGGTCTCCTCGACAGGCGACGGTCCCAACCCCACCGGCGTGCAGCGGACTTTCTAGGCCAGCGACCATGAGCGCCGCCAATCCTCGTGACCCAGCTCGTCGCGCCGCATTCCTGCGCAGCGAGATCGAGCGCCACGAGCGTCTCTATTACGCCCTCGGACGGCCGGAGATCGGCGATCGCGAGTTCGACCGGCTGATGGCCGAGCTCATGGCGCTCGAGAAGGAGCGGCCGGAGCTCGCGATTGCCGACAGTCCGACCCGGCGCGTCGGCGGCGAGCCGCTCGCCGGCTTCGAGCCGGTGCGTCACGAGCCGGCGATGATGTCGCTCGACAACACCTACAACCTCGACGAGCTGCGCGAGTGGGGCGCGCGGCTCGAACGGCTCGCCCTCGCCGAAGCGGGCGACGGTTTCGAGTTCGTCGCCGAGCTCAAGGTCGACGGGGTCTCCACCTCGCTGCTCTACGAGAACGGCCTGTTCGTGCGTGGTGCAACGCGCGGCAACGGTGCGGTCGGCGACGACGTCACCGAGAATCTGCGGACGGTGCGCGCGCTGCCGCTGCGCCTCCCGGCGGGGGCGCCATCGCGGCTCCTGGTGCGTGGCGAGGTCTACATGCCGCGGGCCGAGTTCGAGCGCGTCAATCGCGAGCGTGAATTGGCCGGCGAACCGCTCTACGCCAACCCCCGCAACGTCACCGCCGGATCGATTCGCCAGCTCGACAGCCGCCAGGTCGCGACCCGGCGGCTGCACGCGATCGTCTACCAGATCGCAGACGGGCCGCAGCGCGCGACCCACTCCGAGAATCTCGAGCGGCTCATCGAATGGGGCTTCCCGGTGCACGACTCGTGGCGCAAGTGCCATGGACTGGTGGAGGTCGAGTCGTTCATCGCAGAGTGGAGCGAACGGCGCCACAGCCTCGGCTTCGAGACCGACGGCGTGGTGGTGAAGCTGGACGATCTTGCTCTGCGCGAGCGCTTCGGCGCGACTTCGAAAGCGCCGCGCTGGGCGGTGGCCTACAAGTACGAACCCGAGCAGGCGGAAACGCAGGTGCGAGGCATCGTGGTGCAGGTCGGACGAACGGGGGTGCTGACTCCGGTGGCCGAATTCGATCCGGTGCTCGTTGCCGGCTCGACGGTGCGGCGCGCGACCCTGCACAACTACGAGGATCTGTCGCGCAAGGACGTGCGGGTCGGCGACACCGTAGTGATCGAGAAGGCCGGCGAGGTCATCCCGCGCGTCGTCGAGGTGCGACTCGACCGCCGCCCGGAAGGGTCGGAGCCGTTCCGCATGCCGACCCACTGCCCCGAATGCGGCGAGAAGGTCGCGCGTTTCGAGGGCGAGGTCGCCTCGCGCTGCGTCAACCCCGAATGCCCGGCGGTGCGGCAGGAGACGATCCGGCACTACGTTTCGCGCAATGCCATGGACATCGAGGGCCTGGGCGACGAGCGCATCGCCCAGCTCGTGGCCGACGGGCTCTTGACGGACATTCCGGGGCTCTATCACCTCACGCGCGAGCCCCTGGCAGCGCTTCCCGGCTGGGGCGAGAAATCGGCCGACAATCTCCTCGCCGCCATCGCGGCGAGCCGCCATCGACCGCTCCCCCGGCTCCTGTTCGGACTCGGCATCCGCATGGTCGGCGAACGCACGGCGAAGCTCCTCGCCCAGCACTTCGGGTCGCTCGCGGCGCTCGCCCAGGCGAGCGAAGAGGAGCTTCAGGTGGTCGAGGAGATCGGCCCCAAGGTGGCGGCGAGCCTGCGCGCCTTCTTCGCCGATCCGCGTCAGCAGCGGCGTCTGGCAGCGCTCGCGGCGGCCGGAGTGGAACCGCCGGCGATCGAGCGCCCAACCGCCGCGACTTTGCCGCTCGCCGGGAAGACGGTCGTTCTCACCGGCAAGCTCGAGTCGATGAGCCGCGAGGAGGCCGCCGAGCGCCTCGCAGCGCTCGGCGCTCGCGTCGCCGGCTCGGTGTCGAAGAAGACCTCCTTCGTCGTCGCCGGCGAAGAGGCGGGCTCGAAGCTCGACAAGGCGCGGTCCCTCGGTATCGAGATCCTCGACGAAGCCGAGTTTGTTGCAAGAGCTCGAGATTGGATCCGCAAGTAGAGCCCGTCCGGGCATGGCCTCGCTTTCGACGAGATTGGGTGTTGATCTCTCGCTCTCAGGGGTGACGATGGTCGAATGAATACGCTCAAGGCTTAGTTCCTGTGTTCGTGAGATCCCATGAGTTCTGAAGCTGAGCGCCAATTCGGCGTTAGGTCTTGCGGAGCGGTGCGTTCTGTTTTTTGAGATCGAGAAGGAACTCAGTCGACAATCTGAGGTGGTGGGTGGTCAGGCGGGCCGAAGTGATACTTGGCGACTCTGTCGATCCTAAGCCGCTGCGCTTGTAACCGCATCGACGTCGTCGAGTGGTAGGGGCTTGTCCACCGCGCCAGCAGCGGATCGGCACTGTTCGCCCAGAGCCAAGTCACGCTTGAAGTTAGGATGCTTCCGATCCGTGCATGAGGAGTTGTTGTACAGTGCCATTTTCTCGCAAGTAGACTGGCGCAAACCCGTGAGGAGCGACAGGCGACTGGGCCGGGTAGGTCTAGTACGCAGAATGCTTGTCATCCTAAGAGTTCCAACAGGAGGATGAAGATGGGCAGATGCACATTTCTTCTTTCATTGTTTCTTGGCGCTCTTGCGTCTCCTTGCGCAGCGGCTGAAGCGGCAGTCCCAGTTCGTGTTGGTTACCTTCCGGCGACTCACGACACTCTGCTCTTCATCGCCAAGGACCTTGAACTTTTCGATATGAAATCGATTGACGTCAGACTCAAGCCTTATGAGAACTCTGTTCAGATCCTGAGTGACCTAAAAAGCGGGCTGCTGGACATTGGGATTCCCGGCGTCGCAACGCCTGCATCGGAGATTGGAGGGCGCGCCGCGCTGACTATTATTGGCGGTGCGGCGACGCAGTCTGCCGCTCTGGTTGGCCCGAAAGCATTGGCTGATGCAGCCGACCGCGTCAAGGGAGTCACCGAAAAGTTGAAGCTCTTGCGCGGGAAGCGGGTGGGAGCCGTACGGGGATCTACTGGACTCGCAGTGTTCAGGCAAGGGCTCGTGCAAGCTGGCTTCCTGGACAAGGATATTGACATTCGGGAATACGCAAAGCCCCCAGAGATTGTGAATGGGCTGCTCAATGGCGACCTGGATGCCGGACTGCTTTGGTCGCCACACATGACGCTCGCAGAAGCGAAAGGACAAAAGATAGCCATCTGGATGTACGAGATCCTTCCAAATCACGTGTGCTGCCGACAGGTGGCGCGGGATGAATTCTTGGCGCAATACCCCGATGCCACTGCTGCCTACCTTGCTGGAATCCTAAGGGCTTTCAAGGCCCTGGAGAAAGCGGAGTCTCAGCTGGCGCTTCAGGAGCGTCTCCGCATTGCAATTCGAAAATACTTGCCTACGCTTTCGGACACTCAACTCGACTTGGAGGTGTTCGGTGCCAATCCCAGGACGACACTGAATCCGGACCTCGACAGGACTGGAGTGGAGAAGTACCTCGAGGCGATGAAGAGCGCCAAGCTGATGCAGCCTGATGAATGCGATCACGTAGCCAAGAAGACAAGTGACCACTTCCTAAAGCTGGCCTATTTGAGACTCGGCTGCGAGGAACGTGCGGCTGAGGCATGTGCCAAGTCGCCCGCTGAGCAATGCGCTTGTCTTCGGTAGAGGGAACTTTCGCGCTACGAGCTTGATGCGCACTCAAATCAGCCACGTTGGGTTGTTCACTCTTGGGGTGCTCTTCGTCGGTTGCATCATCGAGACTTTTGTCACGACTGCAGCGCGACTCCAGTTTCGTGCGGAGGACGAGAGTCGTTTGGATTTTCTCCCGTCCCATATGGAGTGGAGCGACGTACAGTTCGATTCTCCGGCGGCCTTCTTTTTCTCATATCCCACAACGCTGGCGCTGTCAGCGCTCTTTACTCTTGTTCTTATCTACCTCCATCGCGCCAGTGTTGTGCGCAGCCGGGCGCTGAGTGTTCAGGTCGCTGCCACACGTAGCATAGGGGCGCCGCACATTGATAGCTCGGAGGACTCCTTAAGGCTGCAATTGACCAAGGAAGGGGCCAAGCGAGCGGAGATATTGGAACCCCTCCTCGGCGCGACGCTCGTAACGTCGGTTCTTTGGCTGATGGCAGTAGTAGTGGGGAGCAAGCTGGACCTTAGATGGGCTCGACCATTCCTCGCTCCGCCGCAGCTTGTGGCTCAGAACCTCCAACAGTTGGGCCCAGATCTGAGCTTCGCGTTACTTAGAAGTGGTTGGCATATTGGTCAAGCCCTCGTTCTCGGTACCTTGCTGGGTGGCTGCCTTGGTTACGTCCTGGCACACTTTAGGGCACTTCAAAAGTGGACGGTTTGGCACATAGCCATTGTTTCGGCCCTTCCGCCGTTCTTTCTTACGGAGGTGTTCAAACAGCTGGTTCGCGGTCGGTGGGTTCCTCTCCTCGTTACTGATGGGGAGATCGCTTTCAAGCTGGGCGTGGCTATGGCGACCTGGGCTGTAATGTGGCCAACGATGGCCGCGACGGCACATACGATTGGCAACATTGACGCCGAGTACCGGATCTCGAGCACGCTCCTTGGCGCACGGTCACGGCTGGAGCAGATTCGATTCGTCGAACTCCCGTTGGTTCTCCCGCCCATTTTGGTCAATCTGCGGGTAGGGTTCGTGATCGGCCTCATTGTGCTAATCATTGGCGAGGGTAACGGAGGTCCGAGAGAGCACCCGAGCTTCGGTTACATGTACAACGTTGTCACGGGTGATTTCAAGATCCCGTCGCTGCTTGCGTTCCTCGTTTACACGAGCGCATTGGTCGTAGTTTTCGAGCTGGTGGTCCGCACCATCGAGTTGCGACTCCTTGGTCGCGGCCGGAGGCAGGTTATCGGTGCAGCAGCTCCGGTCCAGGAACGCAGTGTCGTAGAGGAACAACTCGGTTGCCTCACGGCCTTTGAGCGTGCTCTACAGTGCTCCGGCCTCGGGAACGGTTGGGGAGACATTTCGTGGCTAGGAAAAGCGACCGGCGTGGTCTCGATCTATCAGATACGGAAGTCATATGAGGATAGGACCGCATTTGAGGAACTCGGGGACACACCCCGAGAGGTCCTCAGAGGTGAGTTTGTTTCTGTTATCGGACGATCCGGAGCGGGGAAGTCGACACTTCTGAAGTTGCTTCTCGGCATTGTAAGTCCCGATAGTCCCGATCCTGGACAGGTCTCGAGTATTCGCGTAGGAGGGGAGGAACTTTGTGGCACGAACGGGCCATCTGCGACAAGGAGGATCGAGGATCTGGCAGCCTATGTCGCTCAGCGGCCCTTGTTGATGCAACACATGACGGCGGAGGAGAACATTCTTTTTGGACTGCGTCGGGAGTGGGCGCGCCTAGTTCAAGCGCCGCTAACTTCAACGGGTGAGTTCAAGCGAAGGTACATTCACTGGCTGCTCGACCTCGACGAGGGTGCCAACCCTTTGGACTGGCGTTGGATGGCTAAGGGGCAGCCTGACCGCAAAGCATGGGACTGCCCTATCGGCCAATTGATTCAGTTTATGGGACTTGCCCAAAGGATGGGCAGTCTCCCCTCCCAACTTAGTGGAGGAGAGGCTCAGCGTGTACACCTCTTGCGCTGGTTCCTTCTGTGTCGACCCATTGTCTTTCTCGACGAGGCCTTTAGTGGCCTGGACCAGCCTCTCAAGGGTATGGTCAGGGACTGGGTACATAGCTTCTCGAAGTCTCTTGGGATGACAGTGATCTACGTTTCGCACGATCGAGCGGACGTCCTCCAGATTTCGGACCGAGTGTGGTTTGTGAATGATCGGCGGATTGCGCAGGACAGTCCACCCGACGAGTTGTACTACAAACCTGAGACGAAGCAGCTTGCTGTATTTCTCGGGCATACCAATATCTTTTCCGTAGACGCCGCTCCCGTGAACGAAGGGATGGCGAGGGTTTCTGTCAAGCAGGATGTGTATCGGGAGCGCGCTTTCTCCGTCGGCGATGTTGAGTTGCTGGTTAGCGCTGAAGCGCCACTCGTTGACGGAACAATCTTCATCCCGGCGACTCACGTGAACATAGTCGCATTGTCCAGAGAACCGCGACAAGGCGGCGAGTGGTTCGAAGTTAGAAGTTCCCGATTTGTGGGCGGCGATTTTTTCCTCTCTCTAGCGCGCTACCCTGGTAGAGAGACTCTGCTCTTAGAAGCAGTCGTCCAAGACGATGACCTGAGAGGACTCCTTAAGCGAGACCTCGGGGTCGATCCATACGAAGAGGGTGTGGCGGCCGTTCTTCAAGGCTCATTCGCACGCGCCCATATCGGCTATCCCGTAGCTCTAAGGAGCTAGGAAGGGGAATTCTCGGTGAGAAGGATCGGAATCTTCCTGTTCGGTCTCGCCTGCGCGGAACAGGTTCTCAGTAGCGACACAGAATGTGCGGAGCGCGCTCCGCCATACCTGGTTCTCGCATCGGAAGATTTGACAGATGCCTTGAGATCGGTTTGCCGAGATCCTGCAGAGCTGTCGCCCATTGTGGTCGACACTGCAGGAGAGCTCGTGGAGGACTCGACGATCTCGAGAAGTGATTTCCGCGCACTACTTTCGCGAGGGAAGCCGATCCATTTTGTCCGGTGCCGATTCCTTGATGAGACTGTTCTGATGGGGGAGGTTCCGGGTTCAGTTCTGTTTCAGGAGTCCGAGTTCTACGGCCATGTTGACATTCGCGCGGCTAGGACGAAGGAGGTCATCCGGTTCGATCGCTGTGTTTTTCACCACGCGTTGGAGATTGTTCAGTCGCACCTGGGTGGACCGCTTTTGCTCGATCGAAGCATCGTCCGAGGTGGGCTTGTTATGAACGGGAGTGTGCTTGCTGGCGAGTTTCAGATTAGCGCGAGTACGCTCGGTTCAGTGGACGTGGAGAGCACCTCCGCGAGCCGCGGTATGGAATTTCGGCGGAGCAAGATTCTCGGAGCAGTTAGATTTCGAGATGCTGAGATTGACAGGAACCTGCGGTTCGAAGACTGCGAGTTTGGTTCTGGGAACGTGTTGCGGTTTGACGGAGGTTCGGTAGAGGGAACAATTCGATTTGACGGGTCGCGATTCGACAAGCAGTGGGGGAAGGATGGAGAGCCTGCGAACGCTGGTGGAGCAGCAGAGATTCGTCTTTCAGACTTGAGTGTGGGTGCGGGTGTGGTCTTGACTCCGGTGGGACCCGGCGAGCTACCTACGATTCAGGTCTCACGATGCATCATGCCACTCTTACTGTTACCAGAGTGGCACCGAGCAAAGGGGATGTTGATGGCAAATGCGAGGCTGGCTGATGCTCGGGGCATCGAGGAACTCGGCGAATCGCTTCGATTGGCGCGAGCAAGCTATGAGAATACAGGTCGTATGCGAGACGCCCTTGCTGTGGGCCGGACAGAGCGAAGAATCACCGCTGGCCTGAAGGGCCGACCGGTTCTATTCCTGCGTATCCTGAGCGATGCCTTTGGGAGCGGAATCTATTGGCTTATCGGGTTGATTGTCTCGTTCACGGTTGTGTATGTGAGTTTCGGCCGAACTTGGGGTTTGTACGAGAATAGGGGCCGTTGGCTGCGTGCTTTCGACTCGGTGGACTTGAGCGTCAGAGGGCTCTTCGGCAGCGCTATTAGCGAGACAGGGCTCAGGAGGTCGGCGATTGTATGCGTTCGTCTCCAGCGCATCCTAGGATTGCTCTTCGCAGCGCTGTTCGCGTTGATGCTAAATGAGTGGTTCTCCCAGTAGATGGGGATTGCAACCGGTGGGATCTGTGCACATTGTGCACTTGTGCGCGTTGGTCATGTCCAGTCAAGTGGTGTACGAGGGCCACGGATCGGCAATTGGCAGATCTCAGGCTGCGGGTAAGAGCTGCCTTCCTTGTCTCCGTGACCGGATGAGACTGTCCCGTAAAGCCCAGTGCGACAGAACAGCTGAAGATATCGATCAACGCACGCTAGCGGTGAGAGGAAATCGGCCTTGAGCTCTTTGATCGCCTGCTCGATCTCTTTGTCGCTAGCCTTGGCATACCGGGGATCGTCTCGAACCTGCTCCTGTAGACTGAATCCCAGGTCCATCTTGCGTTTAATCGAGAGCGCACGGTCGAATCCGCCTCGGTGGACACTTCAAAACCGGCCATTTGTCGACGGGTCAAAACCGGCCATTTCCGGCCGGGGACCGAGACGGGTGAGTTTTACTCCTTAGTCGCCTCCGTGCGCAAGTCGGTGTGGATCTTGGTGCGCCAGCTCCG
>JANNGS010000017.1:0-117757 GCA_031403995.1 Thermoanaerobaculia bacterium | reverse complement strand
GCTCGAACTGTCGCTGGTCGGCAAGAACGGTGAGAAGGAGGCCAACGTGGTCTTCGCGCCAATTCGCGACCGGCGCGGCCGCAGCATCCTCTCGGTGCGCGACCAGAACACCTTCGACGAGGCCCTGCGCCAGAAGCGACTGATGACCCTCGTCCACCTCTGGCTCATCCACCGCTACCGTGCCGACTCCGTGCACTACGTCAGCCCGACCGAGGACAACCAGTACCAGACCGCGAAGATGAAGACGCACGGCCTGTTCGAGCGCGTCGACACCGAAGTCGGCCAGATCATCGTCGCCGACGTCGACCGGGCACGGGTTGAGACGCTTCTCGCGGCAGACCGCGAAGCGCTCGGCAAGCTGATCCGCAAGGAGGGGTGAGGCGAAGAGGGGTGAGGCGGATGTAGCGAGCCCCGAAGATCCCGCCGCCCTCGAGGACCGGGGCGACAGGATCCGAGGCTGACCTGCTTCAGTTCTTGCGGCGGCGAATTCCGGCGACGACCGCGCCGGCCAGGAGGAACGCCACGCCGGTCAGGCCGACGAGCGGCAGGTTCTTGGCCATCTTTTCTTCCTCCATGGACCTGCGGGTGGACCGAAGCCAGGCACCCATCACCGCTTCTGGCGTACTTCGCTTGTGCCGCCAGAAGGCAGGGCCTCTGCCTGGACGACATACCGCAGTGGAGCTTTTCCGACGAAATAGAACGGATAACAGGTGACCAGCGTGACAACCTGTCGTGGTGTCGGAGCGAGCACATGGACCTCTGAGGGATCGACGATCCGGATCGAGGTCACCCGGTACTCCTGTTTACCGCCAAGGGTCTCGAGCTCGAGACGGTCGCCCGACTCGATGTCCTTGAGGCCGCGGAAGAAGCCGTCGCGATGGCCGGCGATACCGACATTGCCGACCTCGCCCGGCAGTGCGGTTCCGGCGATCGCGCCCACGGCGCGATTCAGCGTGAGCTCGTCGGTGCCAGGGAGGACCGGGACTTCGAGACCGATGCGCGGAATCCGGAGCACGGCGAGGGGGGGCGCGAAGGCCTGACTCAGGCTCTCTTTGTACTTCGCGATCCGGGCTTCGGACCACAGACTCTGATCGGGGCCCGCGGGGTGCGCCGTGTCCACCCCCGCGCTGTGCGCGGCGTCGAAAGCGGGAAGTTGCATCGCGCGGGCGACCGCCTGATCGACCTTCGCGCCGGCGAAAAAGGCCAATAGGGTGATGCCGACGCCGAAGGCTCCGTCCTCGATCCGGCGCATGACGGCGAGCCTGGAGCGACCCGCGGGCCCTCTGCAGGATACCTCCCCAAGCTTGCCCACTCTCTCTTGCGTGTCCACGGCCGTGACCTCGGTCAGCTCCGGCGAGTCGGCGACCTCGGAGCAAATGATGACCGGTACTTTCGCCCGTCATACGCCCCGCCGGAGGAGCCAAGAATGACCCAAAGAGCCCCCCGGCGTCGATTGGGACAATGGCGGACCGGCCGGGAGAGGGAAACGGGCCGGCGGCCGGTCAGGGAGCCGGCTGCTCGACGCGGCGGGCGACGGCAACGAGTCCCAGTCCGTTCCAGGGCAGGAACCGGTCGACGAGCCGGAGCAGCGGCACGGCGAGGTCGAAGAGCTTGAGCTGCAGGCGGCTGAAGGAGCGCCGCCGCAGGACCTTGCCGTTCCACCACCAGCCGGGCACCGCGGCGCGATTGAAGAAGCGTCCGTGGACGAGCTCGAAGCCGGTGGCGGCGAGCTCGCGCTCGAGCATCGCGCGGTCGTAGCGGCAGCGATGGCCGAGCACCTCGTCGAGCGTCGAGTAGAGGCGCTGGCCGTGCGGCACGTAGAGCACCAGGCGGCCCCCCGGAGCGAGGGCGGAGCGCATGTTGCGCAACGCCTGCAGCGGATCGCCGACATGCTCGAGCACGTTGAGGCAGATCACGGTATCGAAGCGGCCGCGCAGGGCGATGAACTCGTCGCTGCGCTCGACGTCGACCTTCGCGACCTCGAGGTAGGGTTTCGCCGTCGTGAGGTTCTGCAGGTAGTGGATGTAGTTGGGATTGATGTCGCTCGCCATCCATCTGTCTCGCGGCAGGAGCCAGACGGTGATGTTGCCGATGCCGGCGCCGATCTCGAGCACTCTGGCGCCGACATGCGGGCGGACCTCGTCCGCCATCCAGCGGTTGAAGCGCCGCGCTTTCTCGAGGCTGGTGAGGATGTGCGAACCGTATTCGTCGGGGGCGTAGGCGTCGTCGACCAGCCAGAAGCGGAACATGGTGGCGACCGCCTTCAGCCCGTCCCACCAGCCGATCTTCTTGCCTTCGAGGTGGGTCCGCCCGAGATAACTGATCGGTACCTCGAAGATCCGGAAGCCGCGCTTGGCGATCTTGGCGGTGATTTCGGGCTCGAGAGAGAAGTCGTTCGAGCGCAGCGGAAGCGACTTCAAGAGCTCGGTGCGGAACACCTTGTAGCAGGTCTCCATGTCGGTCAGGTCGAGATCGGTGAAGAAGTTGCTCATCCCGGTGAGGAACCGGTTGATTCGCGCGTGGCGGTAGTGCAGCACCCGCCGGCGGTCGGCGGCGAGAAATCGCGAGCCGTAGACCACATCGGCGCCGTCCTCGAGAAACGGCCGTATGAGGCGCGGATAGTCCCTCGGGTCGTACTCGAGATCGGCGTCCTGGAAGAGTGTCAGGTCGCCGGTCGCGGCGGCTATGCCTGTGCGCACAGCGGCGCCCTTGCCCTGGTTGTGCGTGTGCTCGAGGTAGCGCAGTCGCGGCTCTTCGGTCGCCAACTGGCGCAGAACCTCGCGTGTGCCGTCGGTGGAGCCGTCGTCGACGACCACCACCTCGAGCTCGGCGAGGCAAGGGTCCTCGACTGCCAGGACACGGGCGAGCAGGTCGCGCACCAGGGAGCGCTCGTTGTAGACCGGCACGATCACGCTGAGTTTCACCGCCATCGTCTCCGCCGCTGGCCCCGCCGGCGGGAGATGCGACGACGCGGGTCGCGGGCGCCCGGGCAGTGCGATCATGGGTGCTTGTCGCTCACCAGCTCGCCGTCGATGACGACGCCCGTGACGTGAGTCGTGTACTCGAAATGACGAGACTGGGAAGAAAGAGTGCAGCTGCGGCGCAGGCTCGAAGGCGCATGATCCTCCTCTTCGGAAGTCGTTCGGAAGCAGAAGGATACCGAGGTTGGGAGGACATTGCGAAGCCGGCTTCCACTGGGACGCCGAATTCTCGGTTGTTCGCCCGCTCGTCGGCCGCGGTACGGTCCTGCTGGTACTCCAGGGATGCTAGACCGGCAGAGCCGGCGGCTCGCCGGCCTCTTCGTAGCCGGCCTCGAGGCCGTCCATCCCGAATTCGATCGTGCGGGTCACGAGCTCGTGCAGGTGGAACTGCAGCGCGGCGGCACGTGGATCGGTCGACAGGACGTCGTGGAAGACGCGCTCGAAGGAGTGCAGCGCGGCGCGCAGCTCGTCCTGGGGATAGCCCTGTTGGGCGCGCCGTCGCGCCAGGTCGTAGCAGTAGGTGCGGAAGAAGCCGCGATGGCGGGTGCGTACCGACTGCGCCAGACTGCGCAGGAACTGGCGGTGATTCCAGTCGTGTTCGTTCGACCCGACGCGGGCATAGTGGGGGAAGTGCACGGGATCGGCCACCAGTGCGCGGGTGGCAGCTTCGAACAGTTCCTCTTCGTGGGCCTCGAACAGACGGAGGATCTGCACCTGCGGCGGCAGCTCGGTGGAGTGCAGTGCGGCTTCGTTGTGCGCTGCCCAGGTTCCCGGTTCGCTGTACTGGTTCTCGATCAGGAACGGGATCCGCCGCACGATGTCGAGCCGCGGGCGCGGCGTCCAGGAGAGCCGCCTGAAGCTCTCGTGCGGGTCGACCTCGAGGCGGCGGTCGATCATCTTGCCCATCCATGGACGTTCGAACGGCCGATCTCCGCTCATGCGGCCGGCCAGATCGAGCAGGCGAAGCCCGAGGGCAGCGACCGTTCGCGGGGTGCGGATCGGGCGCAACGGTGCGCCGCGGACGTAGGCGGTCACGGCACGGAAGAGGTCGGCGTGCGACGTCACCCGGTTCGGGCTCGCGATGAGGACCTCGGCCGGCTCGAGCTCGCGTCGTTTGTCGAGCAGGCGCTCGGCGAAGACGCCGGCGTCGCGCACGTGCAGGTAAGGCACGGCGGACTGGCCGCGTCCGCCGAGGATGCGCGAGTTCCAGCTCCCGGAGAGCCACGTGCGCAAGAGGGAGAAGAGCGGCGCATACTCGCACCAGTCCGAATAGAGCGCCGCGAAACGCACGATGGCGGTGGGGAAGCGGACCTCGGCGCGCATCATCGCCTCGCCGGCGCGCTTGCTCTCGGCATAGACGTGATCGCCGTCGGGCGGGCTCGATTCGTCGAGCATCCGGCCGGCGCGCGGAAACTCACAGGCGGCGAGCGAGCTCGCGAAGACGAAACGCTCGAGGCCGAGGCCGTCGCAGGCATCGAGCAGGCGGCGCGTGCCTTCGACGTTGGTGCGCTGGTAGTCGGGATGGCGCTCGCCGGTGAAGTCGTAGTGGGCCGCGAGATGCACCACCGCCGTGGCGCCGCCGTCGGCGCGAAGGGCCGCGAAGAGGCCGGTGACCGCCTCGCCGTCGGTGAGGTCGATCCGGTGCCAGCGCACGTCGGGCCGATGGGCGAGAATGCCGGCGACCGGCGGCTCGCGATCGACCGCCTCGATCTGCCAGGGACCGGCGAGGCGCTCGATGAGTCGCTTGCCGAGGAAGCCGGCCGCGCCGGTCAGAATGAGCCGCGGAGGTCGCTCCATCGCCGGTTCAGGTTACGCGCGCCGGTGTCGGGTCGCACCGTCCGGGCGGGTGGGCGGGAAGCTCTCTGAAGACAGGCCGGCACTCTCGAGATAGACACGAAACGCGGCCCCGCGTCCGGCGGCAGTTTCCACCTGGATCGCCCCGCCACACTGCTGCACGATGCCGTAGACCGAAGCGAGCCCCAGGCCGGTGCCTTCGCCGGGTGGCTTGGTGGTGAAGAACGGCTCGAAGAGGTGGGCCTGAACCTCGGCGTCCATACCGACGCCGGAGTCGGCGACCTCGAGCCGGATAGCGCCTCCTGCCGTGGCTTCGAATCCTGTCAAACGCGCGACTTCCGTCGCCCCTGCACGGCGGGTAACGACGCGAATCTCCCCACCGTTGCGGGTCGCGTCGCTCGCGTTCCGGACCAGGTTCATGAGAATCTGCTCGAGACCCGCGGCGTCGGCGCGAACCGGGAGCGGCGACGGCTCGAGGTCGAAATGAAGCCGATCGGCGCCGTCCGAGCGCGCGCTGCCGTCGGGTCCGGTGACGCTCCGCCGGAGGAGGGGCTCGATCCCGCGCACGATTTCGTTCAGATCGAGCTCGCGAGTCTCGAGTGCGCGGTTCTGGCCGACCGCGAGAAGCTTCTGCGTCAGATCCGCGGCGCGCCACGCTGCGCTCTCGATCTGGTGGGCTTGCGCGGAGGTCTTTTCGTCCGGATGGCGGGCGAGCAGACCGGCTTGCCCGATGATCACATTCAGAAGGTTGTTGAAGTCGTGGGCGACTCCGGCCGCGAGCTTGGCGACCGTCTCCAGCCGCTGCGACCGCAGGAGCTGCTCCTGCAGCGACCAGCGCTCGCGTTCCGCCTCCAGAGCGTGCGCCTGGGCGCGCCCGATGGCGCGCAGCGCGATCGCCAGGACGACGCTGGTGAGGGCCAGCACCGCGGTCGCCACCACCCAGTAGGTGAGCTCTCCCCGTTCGTGCCGGTCCTGGATTGCCCGCAGACCGACCAGCCCCAGCATCCCGAGCGAACAGGCGCCGGCGGTGACGATCGCCGCACGCCCGTTCCAGGTGAGTCCCACCAGCAGAACGATCGGCGACAGGACGAAGCTCGCGGGAGACCGCAGGCCACCGTAGAGGAAGAGCACCAGGAGGATCGTCGCGATGTAGAGCGTGGCGTGCGTCAGCACTGCGAGGCGAAGTCGCCGGGACCGCAAGAGCGCCCAAGCAGCGAAATGGCTCACGAGCAGCGCCCCATACGGCCAGAGAACGATGCGTCCGCCTTCGAACAGGGCGAGCAGCGCGAGCGTCCCCAGAACGACCACGGCGCCAGCCTTGAGGAGCACGCGGAGGACCTCCTCGCGGCCGGCGATCTCGAGTTCTATCGCGACTTGGGATCTGGTCGATCGAGGCTGACTCATCGCGAGGTCTCCGAGCCGGCGGGATCCACGGATCGACGGCGAGAAGCCGCCATTCTCGCCTGTCCGGAGCGGCTTGAGAAGGACCTCTTCGGCGCGGCCCCTCGGCTCGTCCATCGTCGTAGGCCTTGCCTACTTCCTCGGCGCCGCGACTCCCGATCCGCCGGCCGCGCTCGATACGCCGGTCTGACCGGAAACTCTAGGAAGTCGGCTTCTCGCCGAGCGTCATCAGCCAGATGTCCGACTCGTCGGCGTTGTCGATCCAGGTGAGCGCAAGGCCGTCGCGCGAGCCGGAGAGATTGCCGATACGGCGCCCGGGCGGGCTGGTGTAGATCCGCCTCGGTTCGCCGCCGCGGATGTTGCCCAGCCACAGTTCGCCGCTGGAGCCGTAGACGAGGTGGTCGCGGTCGATGAAGACCAGGCTGTAGTCGACCTGATCGCCGCGTTGCCAAGGCATCCTGCGGTAGGCGCGGTCAGCGATCGACCAGACATGGATGTCGCCAACCTGCCCGGCGGTGACCGCGGTGCCGGCGACGAGCGCGCCGTCAGGCGACCAGGCGATCGGCCAGAAAAGCACTCCGGGTGCAACCGGCGGTAGATCCTTTTTGACTGGCGAGCCAAATCCGGCGGCGAGGTCGAGGATCATCCCGCCGATTCCGGTATTGAAGGTCAGCAGCGCCCTGCCGTCGGGCGACCAGCGCGGGTTGGTGAAGCCGCGTCCGACCGCGATCGGCTGCCGGGCGCCGCCGTCGGGGTGGATTGCGGCCAGGCTCGATTCCCCCTGGTTGGTCTGGAAGGCGATCCAGTCTCCTTGCGGCGACCAGGAGCCCTGCCGGTTTCTTTCGTCGCCGGTGGTGAGCTGGCGGTAGCCGGAGCCGTCGGCGCGCACCAGGTGGAGGTGCTGCGGCATATCCTCATTGGTGAAGACGATCCACTTGCCGTCGAACGACAGTTGCTGCTCGCGGAGCTCGAACGAGCCGCTGAAGAGCGGCGCCGGCGCGGCGGCGAGCTCCTGGCGCGCGGGATCGAACGCGGCGCGCACGATTTCGGTCTGCGCGTTGCGGTCGACGAAGACGATACGGCGGCCGTCGGCGGAGAGGTCGAACGGACCGGCCCAGGAGGACGGCGCAGTGAGCGGCTCGGGCTCGCCCTGGGGTTTGCCGGATGCGGGGTCGAGCGCCAGACGCCAGAGGTTGAAGGTACCGCCCCGTGTCGAGGCGAAGTAGAGCCACCGTCCGTCGTGCGAGTACACCGGCGCCCAGTCGATCGCCGCATCGTCGACGATCGAGACTGCAGCCTCTGGCGCGCTCTCGGAGCCGTCGGCGGCGACGCTCCACAGATCGCGTTGGAAGGTCTCGTAGCGCAGGCCCCAGAAGGCGATGCGGCGGCCGTCGGGCGACCAGGTCGGTGCCATCGCGTCGTAGAGGCTCACACGCCGGCGGACGCCGGTGTCGACCCGCACCGCCCAGAGCTCGCTGAGCGAGTTGCGCGAGGTCGGCGGTCCGGTCCTCTCGGTGACGACCACGATCTCGGAGGCGTCCGGCGACCACGCCGGCGCAAAGCCGAAGTCGGCGATCCGCCGGCTCGCTTCACCGGTCGCCCCCATGACGAAGATGCCACCGCCGCCGCACTCCGAGCGGTAGGCGAGCGAGCGCCCGTCAGGCGAGTAGGCGGGGTCGGAGTCGTCCTGCGCGCAGTCGGCGGTGAGCGGAATCGGCTTCGTGCCGTCGATCCGCTGCAGGAAGAGATCGGCGTCGCCGGCGTCGCGTTTGACGAAGACGAAGCTCTCGCCGTCCGGGGCGATGGTCGGATTTCCCTCGCCGCCGGGCAGTTTCGTCAGCTGGCGAAAGGTCGGACGCAGGACAGGCGTGGTGGACATGGCGGGCCTTCGCAGGAGGCCTGCTGCCAGCCAGCCGGCGAGGCCTCCAGCGAGGATCAGCCCCGCGGCAAGGAGCACGCGCCGGCGCGCGCCGCCCGTCGCCGCGACGGGTGCGAGTCCGGAGCCTCCACTCTGGCTGGTGGACGAGCCTCCCGACGCCAGCGAACGCAGATCGAAGGCGAGGTCGCGCGCCGACTGGAAGCGCTCGTCGGGGCGCTTCTCGAGGCAGTGCTGAAGGAGCCGGGCGAGGGCCGGGGAGAACCTCTCGCCGAGAGTCTCGATCTCCGGTGGCTCCTCGCGCAGGATCGCCGACATCGTCTCGACTGCCGAGCCGTGGGCGAACGCCCGGCGGCCGGTGAGCATCTCGTAGAGCACCACTCCGAGCGCGAAGAGGTCCGAGCGGTGATCCGCTGTCTCGCCGCGCACCTGCTCCGGCGACATGTAGCCGACGGTGCCGAGCACCGCGCCCGGCTCGGTGCCCGGTCCCTGCGTGGGTGCCGCGAGCAGCTGGCTCTTCGATCCGTGGACGTCGGTCTGGCGGGCGAGGCCGAAGTCGAGGATCTTCACCTGCCCGTCACGGGTGAGGTAGAGATTGTCGGGTTTGAGGTCACGATGCACGATGCCGCGGGCGTGCGCGGCGGCGAGTCCCGCCGCCACCTGCGCGGCGATCTCGAGGGCTTTGCGCGGCGGCAGAGCGCCGGCGACCAGGCGCTCGCGCAGCGTCTCGCCGTCGAGCAGTTCCATGGCCGCGAAAGCGGTTTCACCCACTTTGCCGAAATCGAAGATCGCCAGGATATTGGGATGCGAGAGCGCCGCGACCGCTTTGGCTTCGCGCTCGAAGCGCGCCAGCGCCTCGACGTCGGCGGCGAGGTGTGGCGGCAGCACCTTGATCGCCACCTCGCGGTCGAGCCTGGTGTCGGTGGCGCGGTAGACCTCGCCCATGCCGCCCTCTCCGAGCTTGGCGATGATCCGGTAGTGGGCGAGCGTCTGTCCGATCACGGGGCGCGAGTCTAGCCGATTGCGGATCCGGGTCGCCCCTGGGCTCGCACGACGACGGTCGACTGCTGTAAGGTTCGCCGACTGTGACCCTGCCTGCCGGCGCTCGCCTCGGACCGTACGAAGTGCTCTCTCCCCTGGGCGCCGGCGGAATGGGCGAGGTCTATCTCGCGAAGGACACGCGGCTCGATCGCTCGGTCGCGCTGAAGGTGCTCTCGGACCATCTCACGGCGTCCGACGAGGTTCGCCAGCGCTTCGAACGCGAGGCCCGGGCGATCTCTTCGCTGCAACACCCGAACATCTGCACGCTCCACGACGTCGGCCGCGAAGGCGAGATCGACTACCTGGTCATGGAGCTGCTCCAAGGGGAGTCGCTCGCCGACCGGATCGCCAAGGGGCCGATGCCGATCGAGGAGGTGCTCCGGCTCGGCATTCAGATCGCCGACGCGCTCGAGAAGGCCCACGGCGCGGGCATCGTCCACCGGGACCTGAAGCCCGGCAACGTCTTCCTCACCGACCGGGGCGCGAAGCTCCTCGACTTCGGCCTCGCCAAGCTGCACGCTGCGGCGCCGCAGTCGGGCGTGACGCTGCTCGGCCAGTTGCCGACGCAGCAGAACTCGGCGCCGTTGACTTCGGCGGGCACGATCATGGGGACGTTCCAGTACATGGCCCCCGAGCAGCTCGAAGGCCGGGAGACCGACGCACGGAGCGATCTCTTCGCGCTCGGCTGCGTGCTCTACGAGATGGCCACCGGCCAGAAGGCCTTCTCGGGCGCGAGCCAGGCGAGCCTCATTGGGGCGATCATGAGCGCCTCGCCGGCGCCGGTCTCGTCGATCGCCCCGCTCTCGCCGCCGGCGCTCGACCGGGTGATCTCGACCTGCCTCGCCAAGGACCCGAAGGACCGCTGGCACACGGCGCACGACGTGCGGCTGCAGCTCGCCTGGATCGCCGAGGGCGGCTCGCAGCTCGGGCTGCCGGCGCCGGTGGCGCACCACCGCAAAAACCGCGAGCGGTTGGCGTGGGGCCTCGCCGCCGCCGCGACCGCCGCCGCGATCCTCTTCGCCGTGGGCTACGCGCAGCGCGCCCCGGTCGTCGCCGAGCTCGTCCGCTTCGAAGTTCCGCAGCCGCCGAAGCTGCCGATCGTCGGCTCGCCGAAGCTCTCGCCCGACGGCCGCTACCTCGCTTTCAGCGGCACCGACGAACAGGGTGTGACGCGCCTCTGGGTGCGGGCGATGAACGCGCTCGAGGCGCAGCTGCTGCCCGGTACCGAGGGCACGACGCGCCCGTTCTGGTCGCCCGACAGCCGCTTTCTCGGCTTCATGGCCGGCGGCAAGCTGAAGAAGGTCGAGGTCACCGGCGGCCCACCGCAGACGATCTGCGACGCGCCGACCGGCGCCGACGGGAGTTGGGGCGAGGACGGCACGATCCTGTTCGACGGCGCGAACGACGATCCGATCAAGAAGGTCTCCGCCGCCGGCGGCGTCGCGACCGACTTCGTCGGCAGCCCGAAGAACATCGTCGGCTGGCCGCAGTTCCTCCCCGGCGGCAAGCGCTTCCTTTACGTCGACATCAGCGAAGGCAAAGAGGGGATCCGGATCGCCGACCTCGATGGCAGGAACGTGCGTGAAGTCATCGGCGGCCTGTCGCGCGTCGAGTACGCGCCGCCGGGCTACCTGCTTTTCGTGCGCGACGCCACGCTCGTGGCGCAGCACTTCGACGCCGGGAGCGGGACGTTGACCGGCGATCCGGTCCCGGTCGCCGAGGGTCTCGGCATCGACACCGTCGGTCTCGCCGACTTTTCGGTCTCGCGCAACGGGGTCCTCGCCTTCCGCGTCGGCCGCGCCGGGCAGTCGCAGTACGTCTGGCTCGATCGCAAGGGGAACAAGAGCGAGCTTGCCGCCGAGCCGGCCGCGTTCGCCAACACCGATCTCTCTCCTGACGGCCGCTGGCTTGCCTACCAGGTCGGCAGCGGCACCGACGGCGACCTCTGGGTGCGCGATCTGAAGCGCGGCGTTTCGTCGCGCTTCACCTTCGAGAAGGGGGGCGAAAGCAACCCGCTCTTCTCGCGTGACAGCCGCCGGGTCCTGTTCCAGCGTCTCGAAGAGGGCAAGCCGGCGCGGATCGTCGAGCGCGCCCTCGATCGCACCGGCGAGGAGAAAGTCCTGTTTGAAGCTCCGGGTCGCGCCGCGCCGTCCGCGTTCTCTCCTGACGGCAAGATCCTGGTCTTCCAGCACCAACCACCCGAGAAGAGGTGGCAGATCTGGACTCTCCCGATCGGTCAGCCCGGGGAGGCGAAGGCGCTCGTTGCCTCGGAGTTCTCCAACGCCCGCGCCGCACTCGCTCCCGACGGGCGTTGGCTGGCGTTCGAGTCGAACGAGTCGGGGGTGGCCGAGATCTACGTCGTCGGCATCGCCGGCGCGTCGGGCCGCTGGCAGATCTCGTCCCGCGGTGGCGAAGAGCCGGCGTGGAGTCCGGACGGCAAGGAGCTGTTCTACCTTTCGCCCGAGAACAAGATGATACGGGTCGCCGTGACGACCGGGTCGAGCTTCGACGCCAGTGTGCCCGAGCCCCTCTTCGCCGCGACGCTCGCGCCGATAGCCATCCGCAACCGCTACCGCATTGCGCCCGACGGCCAGCGCTTCCTCGTGCTGGCGCCCCAGGGTGACCTGGCCAATCCGCCGACCACCGTGCTCCTCAACTGGAACCGGCTGCTCGAGCGGTGAGCCGGCCGGACCCGCGCGCGTCGGCATCGGGGTGCCCTTCCGTGCAGAAGTCTTGACGTTCGCCCGCCAGAGGCTTAGGTTATGGTAGACGGGAAGATGAGCGCCATGATCCAAGCCGAACCGGCTCCGACTCCAGCCCGCCTTGACGCCGGGAACGACGACCGGCGGCGCGCTCCGCGTCGCCAGATCGCCGGGGTTCTGGGCACCCGGCGCTCGCCGGGCGATCTCACCATTCTCGATCTCAGCGTGACCGGTCTCGCCGCCGAGGCGATCGGCGAAATCGTTCCCGGCGAACGCTGCTTCGTCGAGCTCATCCATCAGGGCCATCGCGTGAACGTCGAAGCCGTCGTCCGCTGGGCTTCGGTGACCCGCGTCGAGCGCAGCGCCGATCGGTTCATCCCGGTCTTCCGCACGGGCCTGTCGTTCGTCGAGATCGACCGCGACGACAGCGGCGGCATCTGGGACTGGATCCTCCCCATGCCCCCAGCCGCGTCCGAGGCCGCTTCCTAGGCCCGGAGACCCGCTCCGTCCGGCGTATCAGCCGGACCTCCGCCGAAGGTCATCGCGGCCCCGCCGCTGGCGACCAGTTCAGAAAAACCTCGATCCGGGCGTCGGCCGCTTCGCCGACCAGTTGATTGACCAGGAAGCGCTGCCCGTCGGGAGAGGGACTGAAGTAGGTCCTGTTCGAGGTCACCTTCGGCTCGGGGGTGCGCAGCCGGAAGAGCGGCATCGGCGTCGCGAACGAGAACGGATCGACGCTGGTGACCGGCACTGCCTTGAGAACCCGGTCGTGCCCAGCGAAGTAGAGCTCTTTGCCGTCGGCGCGCCAGTGCGGCCAGTCGCCGCCATCCCGCGAGACCTGCCAGTTGCTTCCCTGATCTGCGACAGCGCGGACGTAGATCTGCCCGACGCCGCCGTCGTCCGAGACGTAGGCGACCAGCTGCCCGTCTGGCGAGATCGCGGCGTGCGCCTCGTTGGCGCGGCCTTCGAGGAACGGCACTGCTTTCTTCGAACCGTCGAGCGGCAGAATCCAGAGGTCGGCGCCGCGATCCGGGTAGTAGCACTCGAGGAGAAGACTCTTCCCGTCGGGAAACCAGGAGTCGACCCAGCATCCGACGCCCGATTCGAAGAGCAGCTCCTCTCCGCCGCTCCCGTCCGAAGCCTTGCGGAAGACCGCCCAGCCGCTGGTGCGGGGCGACGTGTAGGCAATCACTCGTCCATCGGGAGACCAGGCGGGAGTCTCGCCACCGGCGTCGAAGGTGAGCCGCCGGCCCTGGTCGAGACCGGAGCCGTCGAAGACCCACAGCTGGCCCTTCTGCCCGAGCGCCACCGTCTGGACCGCGACCTGCCGGCCGTCCGGCGAAAGCGCGGGCTCCATCATCCTCGCCGGGGAGGTGACGGCGGCGAGCGGCGTTCCGCGGCGATCGAACCAGCGCAGTTCGGTGCTCTCCCGCGCTCCGTGGCGCAGGGCGACCGTTCCCGACGCCGAAGCGGAGTACCAGTCTTCGGCCGCCGCCTGCTCTTCGGCGCCGATCTGCGCGGCGAGCGGGCTGATCTCTCCGGAGAGCGTGCCGGTGGCCGGGTCGAAGCGCTGCGCGACGAGCGCCCCGTCGTGGACCCAGAGCAGATAGCCGCGCTGGTCGTAGGAGGCGCGCGACACCTCCGGCAGGATGCGCCGCGAGGGTGTGCCCCCCGGGCCGCGCCAGTAGATTCCCGCGACCTCGGCGTTTCCGTGGCAGGTGTAGATGAGCGCGCCGCCAGGCAGGGCCAGGGGGAAGCGATGGCTCTGCTCGCCGCGGCTCGAATCGAGCTCGGTCGCCGGGCGGCTCGGTCCCGAGGACGCCTGAACCTGCGAGAGCGCCGACGACGCGCCGGACGAGTAGTAGATTTCGCCGTCGTCGCTCCAGCTGCCGCCGCGCGGATCCGAAGCCGGGACCACGGTCTGGGCGAGACCGGTCGCGAAATCGAGGCGCTTTAACTGACCGCCGGCGAAAAAAGCGAGCTTCTTGCCGTCCGGAGACCAGAACGGCTGGAGGGCGCCCGCCGTTCCGGCGAGCGTCCGGCTCGTTCCACTTTCGAAGGAGTGCGCCCAGAGCACGGCGGGCCCTTCGTCCGGCCGGAGCGAATAGATCATCGTGCGGCCGTCGGGCGAGAGCGCGGGATAGCCCTGGAGGCTCCCCTCCTCCGCGGGGACGACCGCGAAGCGGGTCACCTGGATCGCTGCGCCGTCGGCGCGGTCCGGGGCTTCCGGGCGCAGAACGAACGTGGCAACGGCCGCCAACCCAGCGAGGAACGTGACGGCCCAGGCAAACTTTTCACGCCGCGATGCGCCGCGGGGAGGGACCTCGACGGTCTGCGCGGCTTCGGTCGCCCCCTCGCCGCGCAGCTGCTCGTCGATCGCGATCCGCGCATCGGCGATGTCGTGCAGGCGGTTCTTCGGATTGCGCTCGAGGCAGCGCCGCACGAGCTGCCGGATCGTTGCCGGCGTCTCCCCGGGCAGCCGTGAGAAATCGATCTGCGTCTTGAGCACCCCGGCGAGCGTCTCGGCGACGCTGTCACCGGCGAAGAGCGAGCCGCCGGCGAGCATCTCGTAGAGCACCACGCCGAACGCCCAGATGTCGGCGCGTTTGTCGACCGCCACGCCCTTCGCCTGCTCCGGCGCCATGTAGGCCGCGGTGCCGAGGATCACGCCGAGCTGCGTGCCATGCGCCGCGGTAAGAGTCGGGGAGTGCATCATTGTTGGCGAGCGCGCCAGGTCGGCAGCGGAGGCGGCTGCCGCCGTTGGATCCATCGCCTTGGCCAGACCGAAATCGAGGACTTTGATCCTTCCTTCACTGGAGGCCTTGATGTTCTGGGGCTTGAGATCGCGATGGACGATGCCCTTGTCGTGGGCCTCTTCCAGCGCTTGCGCGATCTGCGAAGCGAAAGAAAGGCTCTCAGTAAGGGAAAGAGGCCCGGATTCGAGGCGCTCGGCGAGCGTCGGGCCGGGGACGAGCTCCATGACGAGGGCGCGGATCCCGTCCGATTCTTCGAGGCCGAAGATCGAGGCGATGTTGGGATGGTGGAGCTGCGCGAGAAGTTGCGCCTCGCGCTCGAAACGGGCGAGGCGCTCCTTGTCCTCGGTGAAGGCCACCGGCAGGACCTTGATCGCGACCTCGCGCTTGAGCCGGGTATCAGTGGCGCGGTAGACCTCACCCATGCCGCCCTCGCCGAGCTTGGCGGTGATCTCGTAGGGGCCCAGCCGAGACCCGATCATCTGGGGTCGGGAATCACTGGCGCGCTTCCGTCTCGGGCGGAGTAGGCACCAGGGTCAGGTCGAAGGCGCGGGCGAGCGGCTCGAAATGTCGGCGGTCGGCGGTGGCGATGCGTTTCACTCCGGTGGTCTCGGTCAGGGCCACCAGCGCGCTGTCGACGAAGCCGAGATCGAGCTCGGAGAACTGCTCGTCGATTTCGCGGATGCGAGCCACCCGCTCCTGCGGCAGGTCGACGAGCAGGAAGCTCGCCTCGACGAGTCCGCGGTAGAACTGCTGCCGTGCCGCTCTTCCCAGCCGGGTTCCGAGCAGGTGATCGACCTCGGGCACGACCGGTGAGGGCAGGAGGAGACGACCCAACTCGGCGGTGATCAGCTCGACCGCCGCACGATGCCAGCGGTCGCTGCGGTCGTAGTAGGCATAGAGAATTCCGCTGTCGAGGAGAACCGCCACTCAGCGACTCGTCCCGAAGCCGGTTTCGGTGAGAATCTCCTCGCATCGGTCGGCCGTGTCGGAGCGCCCGCTGGCGAACTCGCCGGCACCCGGCGGCGAGCCCGGCCGGCTGCGGAGGATGTACTCGCGAACGGCCTCGCGAACGAGCTCCGCCATCGGCTGATTCCGGCGCAGCGTCTCGGCCTTGAGCAGCGCCTCGAGCTCGGGATCGAAGTAGATCGTCGTCCGCTTCATTTTCGTGATGCTAACATAAGCATCGTTTGCGGGGAGCTGCCAGGATCTTCGTCCTGGGACCTCTTCCATGCCGCCTTTGGCGATCTGGCCAGGGATCTCGTGAGGGCCGAGACGGGTGCGCGGAGGAGACGGTCATCGGCGCTGGAGTCGAGCGGTCCAGTCGGTGAGCAGGGTGATCGGCGAGACATCTCCTTCGCCGAGCGGCTCGCGCACCAGGAATCGCTGGCCGTCCGGGGTGACGTCGTAGGTCCAGCCGATGAACTCGACGATCTGGAAGAGCGGCACTGGCGCGCCTACGGAGAAGGTGCCGGTGGCGCTCTCGATGGGCACTGCGGTCAGGGTGTTGTCCGGGGTCTTGAAGAAGAGCTCGCCGCCGGAGGGGTTCCAGCGCGGCTGCACGCCGCCGGCGCGCGAGACCTGGACCCGCGCTCCGGGTCCAGTGAAGGGGGCGACGTAGACCTCGTACTGCCCAGACTCGTCGGAGGCCCAGGCGACCCAGCGGTCGTCGGGCGAGAGCTGGCCTGAAGAGTCGTCGGCTTGCGAACCGGCGAGGAGGCGCTCCCGGCCGCCACCCGCCAGCGGACGCACCATGACGTCGAACTCGCCAACCTTTCCTTCGTCGCCCAGGTCGTAGACCAGAAACGCTCCGTCCTTGGAGATCGACATCGGCATGAGAACCCGGTCAGCGACCGTGAGGAGGTCGGTCTCTGCGCCGGTCGCGAGATCCCGCCGCACCAGGACCGATTCGGTGGCGACGCTTCCTCTCGAGGTGAAGACCAGGTAGCTGCCATCGGCCGCGAAGGTCGGACTGTAGTCGTCGTGCGACGGCCGGGCGAGGCGCATCTCGGTGCCGCGTGCGAGGTCATAGATCCAGATGTCGGCCTCGCTCGTCCCCTCTTCGATGCGCGAGACCGCCGCCCATCGGCCGTCGCGCGACAGCGCCAGGCCGCCGGAGCCCGACAGGATCCCCGGCTCGCCAAGCTCGCCCAGACGCCGCCCGGCGCGGTCGCGCCAGACCAGTTGGCTGCGATCGCTCTGGTGTCCGGTGAGGAAGGCGACGAGCCCCCTGTCGCTCGCCGAGAAGACGCCGAAGGTGAAGCGCTGGTTGAACAGCAGGTCGCCCACCAGCGTTTGCGCCTGGCCGGCGAGCTTGCGCTGCGTGAGGTCGAACGGCTGTGCCAACAGTGCGCCGTCGCGGACGTAGAGGAGGTGCCCTTCAGAGTACGCGGCGTTGGTCGCGCCGTCGAGCAGCCGTGCGCCCGGTTCCACCGAGCCGAGCCGGCCGAGCCTCACGCTCGCTTCCCGCCCCTGTCCGAATCGCGCGGTGCGGTCCAGATAGAGGAAATGCTCGTCGTCGGGCAGGAACTGCGGGAACCGGTGGGTGCCCGTCTGCGCCTTACCGGCCAGGGCAGTCGCCGCGCGGATCTCGCCGCCGTCCTCCGGGATGGTGAAGAGAGGGCCGACCTGATGCGGCGCGAAGAGGATCGTGCCTTTGCGGTTCCAGGTTCCGCCGCGGGCATCGCGCGCCCGGGCGAGACGGGCGACGGCGCCACCGTCGGCGGGTGTCGTCGCGAGATGGCTCCAGGTGAAGAAGCCGATTCGCCGGTCGTCGGGCGACCAGAACGGGCGGTACGCCTCCTCGGTTCCGGGCAGCGGGCGCACCGCTCCGCTGGCGAGCTCCTGGACCCAGATCCGCATCGGACCCGCGCCCTCGCGAGCGCCGAACGCGACGAGGCGGCCGTCGTGGGAGAGCGCCGGCATGCCGGCGCGCTCGCCGTCGAGCTCGATCGACACGCCGGGCGGCAGCGGCAGCACGGCGCGGATCGTCCGTGCGGGTGCAGCTGACGATTCTCCGGTGCCGCGCGTGAACCAGACCCCGGCTGCGGTGGCCGCGAGAGTTGCGGCGAGCGCCCAGGCGAGGAGCTCGCGATGTGACGACTTGGCGGGAGCGCTGGCGGCCTCGCCGGGAACCGGTGTCATCCCGAGGTTCTCGCCGCGCAGCAGCGCGGCGATCTCGATCCGCGCCTCGCCGATGTCGCGCAGGCGGGCCTTCGGATCGCGGTCGAGGCAGCGCGCGAGGAGCCGGCGGAGCCGCGCCGGCACTTCGGCGGGGAGCGTCGAGAGATCGACCTCCTGCCGGATCACGGCGGCGAGAATGTCCGACGCCTCCTCGCCGGCGAACAGGCGCCGGCCGGTGAGCATCTCGTAGAGGACGACGCCGAAGGCCCAGATGTCCGCCCGGCGATCGACCGCTTTGCCGCGCGCCTGCTCGGGCGCCATGTAGGCCGCCGTGCCGAGGATCATGCCGAGCTGCGTGCCGTGCACGGCGGTCAACGTGGGGGAGTGCATGAGCGTCGGTGAGCGCGCCAGATCGGCCGCGGAAGCTGCACTCGCGGTTGCATCCATCGCTTTCGCCAATCCGAAATCGAGGACTTTGGCTTTTCCCTCACTGGAAGCTTTGATGTTCTGAGGCTTGAGATCGCGGTGGACGATGCCTTTCTCGTGGGCTTCTTCAAGCGCCTGCGCGATCTGCAGTGCGAAGGAAAGGCTTTCGGTAATGGAAAGAGCTCCCGACTCGAGGCGTTCGGCGAGCGTCGGTCCTTCGACCAGTTCCATGACGAGGGCACGGGTGCCCTGGGACTCTTCGAGGCCGAAGATCGAAGCGATGTTCGGATGGTGAAGCTGGGCGAGGAGCTGCGCTTCGCGCTCGAAGCGCGCCAGGCGCTCCTTGTCCTCGGTGAACGCCGCCGGGAGGACCTTGATCGCGACTTCGCGCTTCAGCCGCGTGTCGGTCGCGCGGTAGACCTCTCCCATGCCGCCCTCGCCCAGCTTGGCGGTGATCTCGTAGGGGCCGAGGCGTTGTCCGATCACGCGGTCCCCGTCATCGTGTGCTTCCGGCATCGGAAAAGTCGTTCTGCCAGTGGAGCGTCACCACGATCGGCGAGCGGCTCGCCTCGTCCCACTGGCTGGCCAGGAAGCGCTGGCCGTCGGCGGCCGGCAGATAGCTGAAGCCCGCGGTGTTGCCGATGGAGAGAATGCCGGAAAACAGAGTGCGCAGCGTGCCGAAGGCGATGGCGCCGGCTCCGGTATCGACGGCGACCGCCATCAGCCCCCCGTCCGGAGCCCGGTAGTAGAGCTCCCGGCCGTCGGCGCGCCAGCGCGGCATCTCGCCGCCGGTCGAGGTGACCTGCCAGAGGGCACCGCTCGGGGGCACCGGCTGGACGAAGATCTGGCTCTGCCCCTCGAGGGTCGTGGCGTAGGCGAGATGGCGGCCGTCAGGAGAGAATTGGGCGCACTCCCCGCGCTGCGGCGGGCTCGCGAAAGCGACGGGCTTCGCCCCCGGGGCGAGCGGCAGCAGCCAGAGGCTGGAGTCGCGGTCGTCGGTGTAGACGAGCTGGCGCCCGTCGGGCGACCAGTCCCAGAGAAAGACCTGGCGATCGCTCGCGAACAGTGTCTGCTCGGCGCCGGAGCGGTCCAGACGTCGCCGGCGGATCTCGTACCGCCCCTCGCCGGCGCGATCCTGGGTTGCGTAGGCGAGCTCGGCGCCGTCGGGTGACCAGACCGGAAAGGCCCAGCCGGGGCCGTCGCCGAAGGTGAAGCGCGACGGCGCGCCACCGGACAACGGTTGCAGCCAGAGGTCCCGGCGCACGGAGAAGTCGCCGTGTGCATAGACCAGCGTACGCCCGTCGGGCGAGAGCTCGAAGCCGCGCAGGGCCAGCCGGCCGGTGACCGGTGCGACCTGTCGTTCCTCGCGGTCGAGCCAGCTCACGACCTCGCGTTCGGCGGAGAGCTCGGAGTGGACCAGGATGCCGTTGGTGGAGACCGCGAAGGCGCCGTGTCCGGTGTTGCCGGAGGCGCCGATCCGCAGCGCCAGGGAGAACGACTCGCCCGCCGTGCGGAGACGCTCGGCGTCGAACCGCACGGCGGTCAGCATCCCCTGGCGGCGGAACAGCAGGTGGCCGGAGCCGCCCGGAGGCAGAGCGGGGGCGTAGAGCGCATTCTCCGACCCGTCGAGCACGCGCACCGGCGTCGAGCCGTCGAGATCGCCGACGTAGACGCCGGCTTCCGCGGCGGCGCCCGAGAGACGCATGAACAGGAAGTGCCGTCCGTCGGGCAGAAACTGCGGGTAGCGATCCTCGCCGGGTGCGCTCGCGCCGGCGATCCGCGGCAGCGCGACGGCTTTCCCTCCGCGGTCGCCAACCCGGAAGAGTCCTTCCTTGCCGAAGCGATCGCTGAAGACGATGGTGCCGTCGGGCCCCCAGGCGGCGCCGCGGGCGTCGGGGGCGTCGCAGAGCTTCTGCGCCACGCCGCCGTCGCGCGGAATGCGGCGCAGCTCGCCCCCGGCGAAGAAGCCGACAGCGCTGGCGTCGGGCGAGAAGAACGGATAGGTCGCCCCCTCGGTGCCGGCGATCGGCCTTGCCTCGACGGCATCGAGCGGGCGCACCCAGATCTGCCCTTGGGTGACCACAGCGAGGAACCGGCCGTCGGCGGAGATCTCGAGGTAGTCGGCGTCGATGCCGCTGCCGACGCCCTTTCCCGGCCATTCGAGCTCGAAGCGGACGGTCGGGGAGGGGGACGAGATCGCCCTGCGGCCGGCGAGCCCGAAGGCGAGAGCCAAACCCAGCGCAGCCGCCACGGCGATGGCGCTCGCGGCGACCGTCCAGGGAAACCGGGCCGGCCCGGGCCGGGCGGCGGCCGGCGCAGTGTCGGCCTCGCCGCGGCCCGAGAGCAGCTCTTCGAGAACGATGCGCGCGTCGGCGATGTCGTGCAGGCGGTTCTTCGGATTGCGCTCGAGGCAGCGGCGCAGGAGCTGGCGCAGCGCGGAGGGGGTAGCGGGCGGCAGCCGCGCGAAGTCGATCTCGGTCTTGAGGACGCCGGCGAGGGTGTCGGAAACCGTGTCGCCGGCGAAGAGCGAGCGGCCGGTCAGCATCTCGAACACAACGACGCCGAAGGCCCAGATGTCGGCCCGCTTGTCCACCGTCGCGCCGCGCGCCTGCTCGGGCGCCATGTAGGCCGCCGTGCCGAGGATCACGCCCAACTGCGTGCCGTGCACCGCGGTCAGGGTCGGCGAGTTCATGATCGTCGGCGAGCGCGCGAGGTCTGCCGCGGAAGAGGAACCGGCCGTAGCGTCCATCGCCTTGGCCAACCCGAAATCGAGGACCTTGGCTTTCCCTTCACTGGAAGCTTTGATGTTCTGGGGCTTGAGGTCGCGGTGGACGATGCCCTTTTCGTGGGCCTCTTCGAGCGCCTGCGCGATCTGCAGCGCGAAAGAAAGGCTCTCAGCAAAGGAAAGAGGCCCGGCTTCGAGGCGCTCGGCGAGCGTCGGACCTTCGACGAGCTCCATGACGAGGGCGCGCGTCCCGCCGCTCTCTTCGAGCCCGAAGATCGAGGCGATGTTCGGATGGTGAAGCTGCGCGAGCAGCTGCGCCTCGCGCTCGAACCTCGCCAGGCGCTCCTTGTCCTGCGTGAACGCTACTGGCAGGACCTTGATCGCGACCTCGCGCTTGAGCCGGGTGTCGGTCGCCCGATACACCTCGCCCATGCCGCCTTCGCCGAGCTTGGCGGTGATCTCGTAGGGGCCGAGACGGCTGCCGATCATCGCTGGTGGCTCTCCTTCATCCGCTCGCGCCAGCCGAGGACGACCTGGATCGGCTCTCCTTCGGCGACGAAGCTCTGGTTGAGGATGAAGCGCTGGCCGTCGGCGGTGACGTCGAACTGCCGGTCGCCCGATTCCTCGAGCCCGCCCTGGAAGAGGGGTACCGGCGTTCCAACCTGTGGCGGATCGAGGGGCTCGAAGGTCGCCGCCATGACGCGGCCGGCATCGTCCACGTAGTAGAGTTCCCTGCCGTCGCCGCGCCAGGCGGGAGTCACGCCACCGTCCGGCGAGACGCGCACCGAGGTCCGCGAGAGATCGTCGAGTCGGCGCACGTAAACCTCCATGCGGCGCGTGGCGTCCGACGAGTAGGCCAGCCAGCGGCCATCGCGCGAAAGCGTGGCGCCCCACTCCGAGGCGAGCTCCGATCCGAACCGCTCCGCCGGCGCCTCTGTCGCGAAGGAGCGCTTCCAGAGCGAGCCCCTGCCCGCGGCATCGAAGGACTGATAGACCACAGTGGGACCGTCGGCGAGCCAGGCGCTCGGCCAGAGAACGGTGTCCGCGGTGATCCACGGCCGAGCCTGCCCCGGCTGGCGCGGGTCGACGCGAAAGATCCCGCTCGCTCCGCCTGGACCGGCGCGCGCAAAGGCGATCTCGCGCCCGTCGGGCGACCAGACCGGGAGCGTATCGTCGCCCTCTTCGCCGCTGGTGAGCCGCGACGCATAGTTGCGCGCCAGGTCGTGAATCCAGATGCCACCGCTCGTGGCGCCCGGGTCGTAGTTCGCGATCGCCAGCGTCTTTCCGTCCGGGGACAGGACCGGCGAGTAGTGCCAGATCTCACCGTCGTCGTCGATCACCCCGTTCTGTGCGCCGCGGCGATCGACCCAGACCAGCCGGATCGCGCTCCGTTTGTCCGTGCGATAGGTCAGCACGCCGTTGGCGGAGACCGCCAGCGACCGCTGTCCGGAGACGCTGACACTTCCGGGCAGCGAGATGCCGAGCGGGATCGGCTCGCCGACGAGCTCCTCCCGCCGATCGTCGAACTTCTGCGCCACCAGAGCCTCGCCCTGGACGAAAATCACCGAGTCCGGTCCCGCGTAGGTGGCGCCGGAGGTGACCCGTCCGAGCGTCTTGCTCTCGAGGGAGCCGAGCCGCCCGAGACAGAGCGTACCCGGCTCGATCCCGGTGCCGCTCGAAGCGAAAAAGAGGAAGCGCTTGCCGTCGGGCAGAAAGACCGGGAAGCGCTGCGTCCCGACGCTGCCGTCCTGCGGCAGCCGGGTCGCCGGCGCCACCTCCCCACCGTTCGCGCTGACCACAAAGATCGGCCCGATGAAGGTCGGCGAGAAGAGGATCTGGTCGTCGGCGCCCCAGGAGCCCCCACGGGCATCCTGGGTCGTGCCGGTTTCGGCGATGATTCGTGGCGAGCCGCCGATGAGATCGGTCGCCTTGAGCCGGCGCTGGGCGAAGAAACCGATGCGGCGACTGTCGGGCGACCAGAACGGAAAGCGCGCGTCGACCGTTCCCGGCAGCTCCTTCGCCTGGGTCGATGCGAGCGCCCGCACCCAGAGCGACGTACGCCCATCCTTGCCGCGCGCCACGAAGGCAATCTGCCGGCCATCCGACGACAGCGCCAGTCCACTCACCAGGGTGGTTCCGGTGGGTATCGCGACATCGAATTCGGCATGCAGCGCGGCGCCTTGCGTCGCGACGACCGGCGGCGCGGTGGCGCGGAAGAAGAGCGCGCCGAGGCCGAGACCGACGAAGAGCGCCCCGGCAGCCAGCCCCCACGTCCACCCTCGCGCCCGAGCGCCCAGTCTCGCTTCGCCCGCAGGTGGAGCCAGCTCGTCGAGCCCGCCGCCGAGCACCTCGTCGATCACGATGCGCGCGTCGGCGATGTCGTGCAGGCGGTTCTTCGGATTGCGCTCGAGACAGCGGCGGAGGAGCTGCCGGATCGCCCCCGGTGTGCCGGCGGGCAGGCTGCCGAGATCGATCTCCTTGCGCATCACGGCGGAGAGCGTGTCCACGACGCTGTCGCCTTCGAACAGGCGAACGCCGGTGAGCATCTCGTAGAGCAGCACGCCGAACGCCCAGATGTCGGCGCGCTTGTCGACGGCCGCGCCCCGCGCCTGCTCTGGCGCCATATAGGCCGCGGTGCCCAGGATCATGCCCAGCTGCGTCCCGTGCGCGGCGGTCAGGGTGGGCGAGTTCATCAGCGTCGGCGAGCGCGCGAGATCCGCTGCAGACGAGGATGCGCCAGCCGGATCCATCGCCTTGGCCAACCCGAAATCGAGGACCTTCACCTTTCCTTCACTGGAAGCTTTGATGTTCTGGGGCTTGAGGTCGCGATGGACGATGCCCTTGTCGTGGGCCTCTTCGAGCGCCTGGGCGATCTGCAAGGCAAGTGAAAGGCTTTCAGTAAGGGAAAAAGGCCCCTGTTCGAAGCGTTCTGCGAGCGTTGGGCCGGGGACGAGCTCCATGACGAGGGCGTGGGTCGCGCCGCTGGTCTCGATGCCGTAGATCTGGGCGATGTTCGAGTGGTTGAGCTGGGCAAGGATCTGCGCTTCACGCTCGAATCTGGCGAGGCGCTCGGAGTCCGCGGTGAACGCCGCCGGCAGGACCTTGATCGCGACCTCGCGCTTGAGCCGGGTGTCGGTCGCCCGATACACCTCGCCCATGCCGCCCTCGCCGAGCTTGGCGGTGATCTCGTAGGGGCCGAGGCGCTGGCCGATCATCGGGTCCCGATCATCGCCTGTTTTCGCCCGCGTCGAGCTCGCGGAGCCAGTGGGTCACCACCGTGAGGGTCTCGCTGCCTTCGCCTTCGGGCTCGAGCAGAACGATCCGGCTGCCGTCGGCGGCGACGTCGAAGAGTACTTCGTCCGAGCCGCTTCCCCGGCCGAGGCGCGGCAGCGGAAAGAGCGTGACCGGAGCGCCGAATGCGAGCGCCGCGCCGGCGGCGACCGGGACGACGGCGACCGAGTTTTCGGCGGTGAGGTAGAAGAGCTCGCTCCCCTTCCCGGTCCAGACCGGATGCCGCCCTCCCTCGGTGGTCACCTGGTACTTCGTCCTCGCTGCCGGGAGCTCGAGGACATAGACCTGATGACGCCCCGATTCGTTCGAGGCGTACGCCAGCCAGCGTCCGTCGGGGGAGATCGCTGCGTCGAACTCGCTGGCGGGGGAGCCGAGCAGGCGGACCGCGGGCTCTCCCGGCCGATCCGGATGCATCAGCCAGGTGTCGAAGCCGGTGTCGCGCTCGGTGGTGCTGAAAGCGATGGTGTCGCCGACCCAGCTGCGGGCCTCCTTCCAAGCCGTCGGCGAAGCGTAGAGAACCCGCTCTTCGCCGCCGGCGACCGAGGGTCGGACCCAGATGTCGTTGACTCCCGAACGATTGCTCTGAAATGCGAGGCGCGAGCCGTCCGGAGACCAGACCGGGTAGCTCTCGGAGCCGGCGGCGAAAGTCAGCCGGCTGGCGCGTTCGGAGGCGAGCTCGACGATCCAGAGGTCGACCTCTTTCTGCTGGCCCGAGTCTCCGCCGACCAGGGCGAGCCGGCTGCCGTCGGGGGAGAGCCGGGGCGTGCCGAACGCACCTCTGGGCAGGGGGATCTCCCCGAGCGGCCGCCCGCGGCGGTCGAGCCAGACGACCTTCGTCCGCTCGTTTCCCGCTGCAGCGACCAGGAGAGTCCCCGACAGGGAGACCGAGGCCGCGCGGTCCTGGGTGTTGACGAAAGTGGGGGTCTTCTCTTCGAGCCGCCGCGGCTCGCCGGCGAGTGCACCCGCCTTCGGGTCGAACGGCCGCGCGACGAGCCGATCGCCGATGGCGTCGATGAGGTAGCCGGGTTCGGCATAGACCGGCGCACGGCGTGAACGGTAGAGGAGTCGCCGAGGGCCGCCGTCGAGCGACGCCAGGTAGACCCGTCCCTCCTCGATGTCGGCGCCGGGATCCGCGATATAGACGAAACGCTGGCCATCGGGCAGGAAGGAGGGGAAGCGGTGTGAGGTCTCCTCCTGGGGGTTTTCGATGCGCGTCGCCGGCCGTGGCACGCCGCCGTTCTCCGAAACCGCCGCGAGCGCGCCGCTGACCGTCGGAGCGAAGACGATCGTGCCGTTGCGGCTCCAGCTCCCGCCGCGGCCTTCGATCGCGTCGGAGATCAGCTCGATCTGCCCGTTGTCGATCGCGACCTTGCGCAGCTTCGCCTGATCGAAGTATCCGACGCGCCGGCTGTCCGGTGCCCAGAACGGATAGTTCGCGCCTTCGGTTCCCGCCAGCAGGCGCGCGCGCACCTGGTCGAGCTCCTGGATCCAGAGCCCCCGCCGCCCGTCGTTATCGCTGCCCACGAAGGCGATCCTGCGGCCGTCGGGTGAGATGGCGGCGTTGCCGGCGCCGGGAGAGATCATCGCTCCGCTGGCCGAAGAGATGGCGAAGCGGAGGAGCTCCGGGCGCGGCGCCGCAGCGCGGCCACGGAGCGCGAACGCAGCGATCGCGACCGCCGCGCCTCCGAGAGCGAAACCGGCCAGCCATGGCAGCCATGGCAGCCAGGTGGTGCGCCAACCGGCGGCCGGCGCCGCGAGGACCGCGCCGGCACTGGCGGTCTCGTCGCCTCGACCCGCGGCCAGTTCCTCGAGGACGATGCGCGCGTCGGCGATGTCGTGCAAACGGTTTTTCGGGTTGCGCTCGAGGCAACGGCGGAGGAGGGTGCGAATCGACGCCGGCGTCGACGGGGGCAGCGTGCTCCAGTCGATCTCCTGGCGGAGCACCGCCGCCAGCGTGTCCGAGACCGTCTCGCCGGCAAAGAGCCGCTCGCCGGTCAACATCTCGAAGAACACCACGCCGAACGCCCAGATGTCGGCGCGCTTGTCGACCGCGACGCCACGCGCCTGCTCGGGTGCCATGTACGCAGCGGTGCCGAGGATCACGCCGAGTTGGGTGCCGTGGACCGCGGTGAGCGTCGGCGAGTTCATGATCGTCGGCGAGCGCGCAAGGTCGGCCGCAGCCGAGGATGCGCCAATTGGATCCATCGCTTTCGCCAAGCCGAAATCGAGGACTTTGGCTTGTCCTTCACTGGAAGCTTTGATGTTCTGGGGCTTGAGATCGCGATGGACGATCCCCTTGTCGTGCGCCTCCTCGAGCGCCTGCGCGATCTGGAGCGCGAACGAAAAGCTCTCAGCAATGGAAAGAAGCCCGGACTCGAGCCGGTCTGCGAGCGTCGGGCCGGGGACGAGCTCCATGACGAGGGCACGCACACCCTGGGACTCCTCGAGGCCGAAGATCGAGGCGATGTTGGGGTGATGGAGCTGGGCGAGGAGTTGCGCTTCGCGCTCGAAGCGCGCCAGGCGCTCCTTGTCCGCCGTGAACGCCGCGGGGAGGACCTTGATCGCGACCTCGCGCTTGAGCCGGGTGTCGGTCGCGCGGTAGACCTCACCCATGCCGCCCTCGCCCAGCTTGGCGGTGATCTCGTAGGGGCCGAGGCGGGAGCCGATCATTTGCCTTGCAGGGCGACGCTCATGGGCGCTCGGCCAGTTCGAGATGCTCGACCAGGATCTGCTCCACGGCCAGGAAGTGCGCGTCCAGGGTCAACAGCCGCAGGCCGTACTGGGCAGCCGAGGCGGCGATCCAGAGATCGTTCGACGGAATGGGCCGGCCGCGTCGGCGCAGGCTGGCGAGTACGAGGGCATAGCGCTCCGAGGTCTGCTCGTCGATAGGGACGACCGCGACACGCGGGGAACCGAGGAAGAGGCGCAGCTCCTCTTCGTTCTTCTTCCGATGGCGACCGCTCAGGAAACCAGCCAGGAGCTCGCCCAACACAACCGGATTGACCCGGATCTCGTCGGCATTGCGCAGGGCGTCGCGGACTCGCTCGTCGCCTCGTAGCAGTGCCGAGTAAGCGGAGGTGTCGAGAAGGACCCGCCTCACTTCCAGAGCTCTGGATCGACGACGCGCTGCTCCGCAAGCGCGGTCTCGAAAGCGCGCGCCTCGGCGCGCGACCAGACGCCGCACAACTCGTCCAGGTCGTGATGCGTCCGCGACCCGGAGACCACGGCGGTCGACTCTTCCAACAGCCCGATCACCGCCTTGTTCAGGCTCGTCTTGCGCTCTTCGGCTCGCTTGCGCACCGCCGCTCCGACTCGGGGCGGCAGCTTGCGCAACGTGATGGCGTCCATTTCCCCTCGCCTCCCGCCTCGAACCTCTCCGATTTGTGATGCAATCTCTGCATCACACTGATGCAAAAAGTCTAGCGCGCGCTGCGTACCTGGTCAACTCTCTGGCGCACCAGATCCCTTGGACCTCCCCCCATGCCGCCCGCGCCGAGCTTGGCGGTGATCTCGCAGAGGCCTCATCGCGCGCCGATCATCGGGCACCTCTTGGAGCCAGGCGCTCGAGCTCAGCGAACCAGTCGAAGACGACGCGCAGGGTGCGCGTCGCGGGCGTTCCCGCGCCGCGGCGCACGATGACGAAGCCGCTGCCGTCGGGCAGCACGTCGTAGTTGCGCACCCGCTCCCAGACGAAGTCGGGGGTCTCGAAGAGGATCTGCGGAGCGCTGGCCGCGAAGCGCGGCGCGCGTTCGATCCCTACCCGCATCAGCTTGTCACCCTCGGCGTAGAAGAGCTCCCGCCCGTCGCGCGACCAGACCGGCCCCGTCCCTCCGTGGTTGGAGATCGTGTATTTGCCGCCAGAGCCGGGGAACGGACGCACGTAGACTTCGCTTCGCCCGGAGTCGTTCGCGGCGTAGGCGAGGAGGCGTCCGTCCGGCGAGAAGGCGGGGTGGTCCTCGTCGTACTCGGTGGCGAGGAACGGCCGCGTCTCCCCGCTCTCGCGATCGTGCACGAGGATGTCGTTGCGGTCGCGCCGGTCGTCGTGGGTGACCGCGATGTAACGTCCGTCCGCCGAAACGGATTCGGCCAGGGCGCCGAAGTCGGCCTTGACCACTCTTTGGAGAGCGCCGCCACCGTCGATACGCTCCTCGAACACCTGACGGTTGCTACCGTCCGAGGCGTCGCGGCTGATCAGGAACCGCTCGCCGTCCGCGAGCCAGAGTGGATTGTGCAGGTCGCCGTCGAGGCCGAGGCGCGAGAACGATCGCCGATCGAAGTCGAAGAGCCAGATCGAGCAGTCGGGCTGCGCCGACCGTCGCAGCAGCAGCTGCCTGCCGCTGGGCGAAAGGCGCGGTTGACCCCACGAGGCGCGCTCCTCGACGACCGGGCTCCGCTGGCCCCGACGATCGACGATGTCGACAGTGAAGTCGCCGCCAAACATCCCGCCCAGGGAGTAGACCAGCGTGCCGTTGTCGGAGACGTCGAACGAGACGATGGTGTCACCTGTGGTGTTGAGCTCGAAGCTGAGCTCGATGGGCGTGCCCACGCCGACGAGACGATCGAGGTCGAAGCGCACCGCGGCGAGCCGGCCGCCGGGCTCGTCCCAGTAGACGAGATGGCCCGAGCGCACGAAGCGCCCGCGCGCGGCGTTGGCGAGCAGCGTGCGTGGTGCTCCGCCCGCGAGCGGCACGACCGCGAGGTCCTTCCGGGCCTCGCTCACGATCGTAAAGAGTACAGTGCGGCCGTCGGGCAGGATCTGCGGGTAGACGTGCGCGCGCTCGCCGCTTGCGGAATCAACGGTGGTCAGGCGTTGCGCCTCGCCGCTGGCGCTCGGCACGCGCCAGAGACCGGCCGCGGCGCCGCCGGTGGGCGGCTGACTCGAAAAGACGATCTCGCCGTCGCGACCCCAGCTCCCGGCGGCGAAGCCGAGCGCCTCGGCGAGGCAGCGGCGGGTCGACCCGGTGAGCTCGAGGACGCAGACCTGCCCGCTGAAGAAGAATCCGATGGAACGGCCGTCCGGGGAGTAGAACGGGTTGAAGCCGCTCTCGGAACCCGGAATCGCGCGGACCTCGAAGCTGTCGACCGCGCGGCGCAGGAGCGCCGGCTTCGACGGCGTCATGTCGTAGCCGATGACCTCGCGGCCGTCGGGTGAGATGGCGGCGTTCGAGGAGTCGACGACGGAGAGGCCCAGAATCTCTGCGCGGTGCGGCGCGACCCGGTTGCTCGACACGGTGGAGTCCGATCTGCCGCCGTGCAGCCAGCCGCCGAGCGCGAGGATTCCGACGGTGGCGGCGATGCCGGACGCCACCGCGCCGGCGAGCACGAGCGGCGAGCCACCGCGGTGCGGCGCCGCCTGCGGCTCCGCTTGCGGCCGTGCCACGATCTCCTCGAGGGCGATGCGCGCATCGCCGATCGCCTGCAGGCGGTGGCGCGGATCGCGCACCAGGCAGCGCGCAACGAGCGCGCGCAGGGCGGCCGGTGTCGCGCGCGGCAACAGCGCCGGATCGGGTTCGCGCGTCATCACGTAACCCAGAGTCTCGGCGACGGTGTCGGCGGCGAACAGCTGCCGGCCGCTCAACATCTCCCAGAGAATGACGCCGAACGCCCAGATGTCGGCGCGCCGGTCGACCGCTCTCCCCTTCGCCTGCTCGGGCGCCATGTAGGCGGCCGTGCCGAGGATCACGCCCAACGCGGTCCCCGCGGCGGTGAGGGTCGGCGAGTTCATGAGCGTCGGCGAGCGCGCGGGATCGACCGACGACCCTGCGACCGCCTCCAGCGCCTTCGCCAGGCCGAAGTCGAGCACCTTCACCGTGCCGTCGAGCGAGGCCTTGATGTTCTGCGGCTTGAGATCGCGATGCACGATCCCCTTCTCGTGCGCCGCTTCGAGAGCCTCCGCGATCTGGCGCGCGATCGGGAGCGCCTCCTCGATCGGCAGCGCGCCGGCACTCAGCCGATCGGCGAGCGTCGGACCGGGGACGAGCTCCATCACCAGCGCGCGCGTCGTGCCGGACTCCTCGAGCCCGTAGATCGACGCGATGTGCGGATGCTGGAGCTGCGCGAGGAGCTGCGCCTCACGCTCGAATCTCGCCAGGCGCTCCTTGTCTTCCGTAAACGCTGCGGGCAAGACCTTGATCGCGACTTCGCGCTTGAGACGGGTATCGGTCGCCCGATAGACCTCGCCCATGCCGCCTTCGCCCAGTTTGGCGGTGATTTCGTAGGAACCGAGACGATGGCCTATCAATTCGCTGCGGATCCTACTCGACCGCGAGCGCAATCGGCGGTCCCGCAGCGCGCGGACCCACCGGTGCGGAATCCACCCTCCTGGAGTAGGATTCACGGTGGTTCTGGAAAGTTGCGCTGTCAAGCCTGGAGCAGTGAGTGCTGCTGCTCAGGCTTTCGGTGTGCGGAGATGCAGGACCGTGCTCGTGACAGTCGATGGAGGGAGCTCGAGTCGATGCGCACCAGGGTCTATCTGGTCGTTCTGGCGCTGGTTGCAGCGGGGCTCGTCGGCTGGCGAGCTTGCGGCGGCGGGCAGGAGTCAGAAGGCGGCGTGACGCCGGAGCTGGCCGGGACCTGGAGGACGACTTCCCCGGGCTACGCCGATCGCTACCTCGAGATTGGCTCCCAGGAGATCGTCTTCGGCCAGGGTGAGGAGGGAGAGGCGAGGTATCCGGTGCTCGGGGTGGTGCGCACCTCCGGTCCGGACGACCGCGCGCAATTCAACCTTCGCTATCGACTCGACGCGATCACCGAAGCCGAGGGCAAGCTCGAGGTTCTCGTCGGGACCTCGGGTCTCCGCATCGCGAGCCAGCCCGGAGTCTTGTGGACAGTCGAGCGCTGAGCGCCCGTCAGCGGCGCTTCGCGTCCGCGTGGCGACGAGACGAGCGCGAGCTCGGCCTGTCGCTGATCGAGCTCTTGATCGTGATCGCTCTGATCGGAATCATCGCAGCGCTCGGGGCACCGCTTCTCTACCAACAGCTGGAAAGGGTGAAGATCCGGCGGGCGATCGCCGACCTGGCAATCCTCGAATTCGAGGTCGAGCGCTACGAAGATCAGAACGAGGACCTTCCCGAGAGTCTCGACGATCTCGACCAGCCCCCTCGCATCGATCCTTGGGGCCGCGCCTACGTGTACTTCAAGTTCGGCGGCCCCGGCTGGAGGGGTGAGGCCCGGAAGGACCGGTTCCTGGTGCCCATCAACAGCTCCTTCGACCTGTACAGTGTAGGGAGAGACGGCGAGAGCCGACCACCGCTGCAGAATCCCAGGAGCTTGGACGACGTCGTGCGTGCCAACGACGGTGCCTTCTACGGTCTCGGCCGGGACTTCTAGGGTAGCCCGCCCATGCGTGCGGCCCGCGTCGGCGCGGGAGGTGAGCTCGGCCGCAGGCTTCTGGGCCTGATCGTGGTGGCGACCTGGCTGCCACTCGTTCTCTTGTCGTGGATTTCGCTCAGGGTGTACGAGTCACGTTTGAAGCTCGAAGCGACAGATCGTCTGACCGGCCGTGCCAAGTCCGCCGGTTTCGCGATCTTCGAACGCCTGGAGTCGCTGCGCTCGGATCTCGCGGCGGCGGTCGCCGGTGTCGCGCCTTCCGACCGGTTCGTCGACCTGCTCACGACACGGCCCAGCTGGAACGATCGTTTCGAGAGTCTCGTCCTCACTGCAGCCGAGGACGCGTCGGGCCCGCCGGGATCGCCTGAGCTCGGACCGGGCGCGCGCGCTCGTTTACGCGATGGGCTCGCCGCACTGGCGGTGGACGAGGTCGGGCTGATGGGACCTTCGCTCTGGCTGGTCTCGCCTCGGAGTGGCTCGCGCTCGGAGCTGGTCTGGGGCAGAGCGCGGCTCGACTGGGTCTGGCCTGAGCTCGCGGTGGAAGCGGGAGACGGGGAGGGTTGGTTGCTCTTCGCCTCCGATCGCCGCCGTCCGATCGCGACATCACCCGATCTCCCGGCGGGACTTCTCGCCCACGTCGAAGCGCTCGCCGATCCCGCCGGCAGCGAATTCGAATGGCGAGACGCCTCCAGCAGGACATTCTCCGCCCGATTCTGGACCGTGCCTCTCGGCTTCGAGTTCGGCCATCCAGGTCTGACCGTGCTGGTCAGCGAGCCCTACCGTGTCGGGGAGTCGGTCGCCGAAATCCGTCGCTCCCTTTTTCTTCTGGCGCTCGGCTCGCTGCTGCTCATGGCACTGGTCGGCATTCGTCGACTGCGCTCGGATCTCGGGCCGCTCGAGAAACTGGCCGAGGGCGCGCGACTCATGGCGGCCGGCAATTTCTCGGCGCGTGTCGAGGTGGGGAACCGCGACGAGGTCGGCAGGCTCGCCGGAGCTTTCAACCAGATGGCGAACGAGCTCGAACGGCGCTTCCATGAGGTCGAGGGGACCCGCAACATCGCCGCCAGCGCGCTGGCGGCGATCCCCAGCAGGGACGAGGTGGCACGTGTGTTCGTCGACCATGCGGTCCCGCTCGCCAGCGGCGTCGAAGTCGTGGTCGCTCTTGCAGACGGTTCGGGGGGAATCCGTAAGACCTTCTCAACTTCTCGTCAGGCGCAGAGCGAGGTCGAGGATCTGTCGCGGTTCGTGCTGCCGACGGATCTTCGCACCAGCGACCGGTGGGTGACGGGGGGGGATGGCTCCGCGTGGCGCAGTCTGAAGCGCGGCGGGGAGACGCTGGCGATGGTCGGACTTCTCGGCGCGAAGAGTGGTGAGCGCGATGCGCGGGCCGCTCTGCTGAACGGTGCATGCGATCAGCTGGCGCTGGCGTTCGCTCACGTGCGACTCATCGAAGAGCTCGATCAAGCCAACTGGGGAGCGCTCACGGCACTGGCGCGGGCGGTGGACGCCAAGTCGGCCTGGACCCACGGTCACTCCGTCCGGGTGGCGGAGATCGCCACGGCGATCGCCACTGAAACCGGGCATACCGAGCTGAGCATCCGCCGGATTCGCCGCGGCTGTCTGGTTCACGACCTCGGAAAGATCGGAGTGCCGAACGCCGTGCTCGACAAACGGACCGCACTCGACGACGCCGAGATCTCGATCCTGCGCTCTCATGTCGAGAAGGGCGCCCGGATCCTGGAGCCTATCGCCGGGCTCGCCGAGGTTCTGCCCATCGTCTGGCAGCACCACGAGCGCATCGACGGATCCGGCTATCCGAAGGGCCTGCGCGGTGGAGAGATCGACCCGGAGGCGGCCCTGGTGGCGGTCGCCGATGTATTCGAAGCGCTCACCGCCGCGCGACCGTATCGCGCCGCTTGGGACTTCGACAGAGTCGAGCGCTATCTCGGGAGCCAGGCTGGCGTTCAGTTCGACGCCGTCGCCGTCGACGCGCTGATCGAGACCAGTGCGCGCTATGGCTACTGGTCCGACGATCTCGAGCCGACGCTCATCCTCTGAGCGCCCCTGCGGCGCTGCCCATCCGCGGTGGCGGGCTAGTCTGCCTTGGTGGTCCCGTCGCTGGCGCCCCGCTGCAGCGCGCTCTGCCAGTTCACTTCCAGCGTGATTGGCGGCCGGGCGGAGCTCTTGCTCGAGGAGACGAGGAAACGCTGGCCGTCGTCCGCGGCGGTGTAGGTGTAGAGGCTCGTGTTCCCGGAGGTCGGAATGCCGACGAAGAGCGTGCGCGGCGCCTTGCGCTCCTCGATCGCGGCGGTGCCGGTCCCTGCGCCAAGCTCGACGACCTTCAGGCCGCCGTCGGCGGCGCGGAAGTAGAGCTCGCCGCCGTCGCGCCGCCAGCGCGGCATGGTGCCGCCGCTGGTCGAGATCTGCCAGATCGCGCCGCTCGGCGGCACGGTGGTGACGAACACCTCCGCCTGCCCCTGCTCGTCGCTGACGTAGGCGACCAGGCGCCCGTCGGGCGAGAGCTGCGCGAACGTGAGGCGACCAGGGGAGTCGAGAAAGGCGATCGGTTTGCGCTCGCCAGTGAGCGGCAGCAGCCAGAGGTCGCTCGCCTCGTCGCCGTAGAGGAGCGAACCGCCGTCCGGCGACCAGTCCCAGGGGTAGAGCACCGCTTTCGCGCTGACCAGCGTCTCTTCGCCGCCGGCGCGATCCGCACGCCGTCGGCGGATCTCGTACTGCGGGAAACCCACCAGATCGAAAGTCGTATAGATGAGCTCGGTACCATCGGGCGACCAGAGCGGATAGGCCCAGCCCGGTGCCGAACCGAAGGTGAACCGCGACGGCGTGCCTCCCGGGAGCGTCTGGATCCAGATGTCGGACGGACGTCCGACGCCGAACGCCAGCCGCCGGGCGCCCCGCGCGAGCGCTAGCCCCTGAATCTCGCGCGTGTCCGGGAGCACGGATCCGAGCCTCTCGCCCGAGCGGCCGATCCAGGTGAGCTCGCCGCTCTCGAGGAGGTCGCCGCTCCACGCCAGAAGGCCGTTTCCCGAGACGGCGAAGGCGCCGGAGCCGGTATTGCCGCCGGAACCGACGCCGTCGGCCACCGGGATGAGCTCGCCGCTGACCTTGCGCCGGCCGGGATCGAAGGCCTGGGCCATCAGCGTGTTGTCGCGCCGGAAGAGAAGATACCCCTTTCCCGATCCGTCCGCGGCGGGCGCAAAGCGCGCCTGGTCACCGCCGTCGAGTACGCGCTCGGGTTCGCCGCCGTCGACCGACGCGAGGTAGGTTCCGGCGACTTCCGGCGACGGACTGAGGAACTGGAAGAGGAAGCTCCGCCCGCCGGGCAGGAACTGCGGGTAGCGGTGATACTGGTTGACGCCTCCGGCGGGCAGGTGGGTGAGCGCTGCCGGCTGGCCACCCTGGGCGCTGACGCGCGACAGCCCTCCACCGCCGCCGCCCACGCCGGCGCTGAACACGATGACTCCGTCCGCGCCCCAGGCCGCGCCCCGACCCTCCGGCGCGTCGCTGATCTTCTGCGCCGGGCCGCCGTCGCGCGCGACCTTCTTCAGCTGATTGTCGGCGAAGAAGCCGATCCAGGCACCGTCGGGGGACCAGAACGGATACGTCGCCTCCGCGATCCCCTCCAGCCGGCGAAAGGCGACCGCGTCGAGCGCGCGCACCCAGAGCTCGCCCGCCGACGCGATCGCGAAATACCGCCCGTCGGCGGAGAGCTCGAAGCCGCTCCCGCGTCGCGAAGTGTTCGACGACGCGGGCGGGGCGATCTGGAACCGGAGCAGGCGGGGCGCTGCGGAGCGCGGGGCGCGCGTCTGTCCGACGGCGAGGAGGATCGCCGCGAGGGAGGCAATCGCGGCGAGGACCCACGGCAGAAATCGCCTCGCGAGGGGGCGCGGCGGCGCTGCCACGGCAGTCGCACCGACCGGCGCTCCCTCGTCGGCCTTGCCCGAGGCGAGCTCTTCGAGCACGAGCCTCGCATCGCCGATGTCGCGTAGGCGGTTCTTCGGATTGCGCGCCAGGCAGCGGCGGAGAAGGGTGCGGATTGCCGCCGGTGTGTCCGCCGGCAGTGCACCGAAATCGACGTTCGTCTTGAGCACGTTGGCGAGGACGTCGGTCACCAGCTCGCCTTCGAACAGCCGCCGGCCGGAGAGCATCTCGAAGAGGACGACCCCGAAAGCCCAGATGTCCGCCCGCTTGTCGACCGCGACCCCGCGCGCCTGCTCGGGGGCCATGTACGCCGCGGTGCCGAGGATGACCCCGAGCTGCGTACCGTGGACCGCGGTAAGGGTCGGCGAGTTCATGATCGTCGGCGAGCGCGCGCGATCGGCCGCGGAAGCGGCCCCGGGTGTCGCGTCCATCGCCTTGGCCAAGCCGAAATCGAGGACTTTGGCTTTTCCTTCACTGGAAGCTTTGATGTTCTGCGGCTTGAGGTCGCGGTGGACGATGCCCTTTTCGTGGGCCTCTTCGAGCGCCTGCGCGATTTGTAGCGCGAAAGTAAGGCTTTCAGTAGTGGAAAAAGCTCCAGACTCGAGGCGTTCGGCGAGCGTCGGTCCAGGGACGAGCTCCATGACCAGGGCGTGGGTCGCGCCGCTGGTCTCGAGGCCGTAGATCTGGGCGATGTTCGGGTGGTTGAGCTGGGCGAGGAGCTGCGCTTCACGCTCGAAGCGGGCGAGGCGCTCCTTGTCCGCAGTGAATTCTTGCGGCAGCACCTTGATCGCGACTTCGCGTTTGAGCTTGGTGTCGGTGGCGCGGTAAACCTCGCCCATGCCGCCTTCGCCGAGCTTGGCGGTGACCTCGTAGGAGCCCAGCCGATGGCCGATCAATTCGTCCGGCATCCTACTCGATGGGCGGGAGCTTCACTCAGGCCTTTTCCTCGCCGTCGTCGCCGCCGTCGTCTTCAGCCTCTTCCTCGTAGTCGTCTTCCGGCTCCTCTTCGGCCTCGTCCTCGCCTTCGTCCTCGCCTTCGGTTTCGTCCTCACCTTCGTCTTCCGCCTCGTCGCCACCTTCGTCTTCGACTTCGCCTTCAGCCTCGTCTTCGCCCTCGGCCTCGGCTTCCTCGTCGCCCTCTTCGTCCTCGACATCCGGAATACCGTCGCTGTCGTCGTCCGGATCTTCTGCATCCGGAGAGCCGTCGTTGTCGTCGTCCAGATCTTCGTCGTCCGCGGTGCCGTCGTTGTCTTCGTCCTCGTCCTCGGCGTCCGGCTCGCCATCGTTGTCATCGTCGAGATCGCTGGCGTCCGGAGAGCCGTCGTTGTCGTCGTCGAGGTCGCTGGCGTCCAGAGTCCCATCGTCATCGACATCGCCGTCGTGCTCCAACGACTCGTCTTCGAACTCGTCGGACCAGTTGGCTTCGTCGAAGGCGAGCTCTTGCGGGTCGAGCGCCACTTCCTGGAGGTAGACGAGATCCTGGGTCGAGTAGTCGTCGGCCTGCGCCGCCGCCATGAAGTTGTAGTCGCTCCAGGTGGCCTCGAATTGACCGTACTCCGCAACCGGGATGATCTGGGTGAGGTCCACATACTGCAGGTCGTAGCCGTGCACCGCCGGGTAGCCGTAGCTGGGGTAGCCGACGCCCGGCGCGACCGCCTCGCCTCCGGCCGTCAGCCGCAGGTGGGAGCGACCCATCGGGGTACCGGCGCTGTTGTAGGCGGTGAGCGACAGGACGTAAGCGCCGGCGGGCAGTCCGGTGTCGACCAACCGCAGGCCGGAGCCGTCCTTCGGTTTCCCTTTGGCTTTCCCCTGCTGGCTGCCGGAGCTGACCAGGGCAGGCACCGGGCGGTAGCGCAGAGGCTTGTCGTCGCCGGACGACACCGTCTGGTAGAAGACGAGCTTCTCCCCCTTGACCGGATGCACCGCCGTCGTCGAATTGGCACCCTTCTCGTTCAGGCAGAAGATCGTTTCGAGCTTGCCCGAGCGCGAATCGAAGATGGTCGCAACCTGCAAGTCGCCCATCAGGGAGTTGTAGGAGGCGTCGGCGCGCAGGTAGGGACTTCCCGGCGACAGGGGCGTCGTAGGCGCAAGGCGCGTGTTTTTCCCGTCTCCTATGCCGCGGACCTTCGGCCGGACCGTGTACGTGAACGTGGTGCCGTCGTTCCAGCCGCCGGGGCTCGCGACCTCTTCGTCGCTGATCGTCGTGATGCTGCCGTCCTTTTCTCGGATTCCGATGGAGGCCCGGATGCTGGCGGGAGCCCCCGAGACCTGGCCGGTCACCTTGAGACCCTGACCCAGCCGATGATCCTGCGCAGGGTTGGGCGCGGAGATCGTCACCGTGGCGGCCGCCGCTGCGGCGCCGGCGAAGCCCTTCTTCAGGAACTCGTCCCAGCCGCCGCGCGCGAAGGGGATCGAGGCGTAGTCGGCATGGACCTTGCGGTTGGCGGGGAAGTAGACCGCCAGGCCGGTCGAACCCTTGTGGGCCTCGCCTTCGCCGTGCTCGACGACGGCGGCCTTCACCGCGGCGGCGACTGCGTCCGCCTGCGGCTTGACGGCGGCCGCCTCCGGCATCCTGGCGAGGATGCCGGCGAACTCGCCGAGGTCGAAGGAGGCGATGTCGCCGCCGCCCTGCTCGCCGCCGTAGTAGTGCGTCGAGGCACGCGCCCGGGCGGCCGCCACCTGCACCGACTCGGGCGCCTGCCCGAGGGCGGCGGCCAGAGCGTCGATGGCGGTCACCAGGTCCGGAATCTTGCCGAGGTCGGTCGCCGAGCTGGTCACGGTCGCCTCGCCCTCTTCGGCGTAGGAGGCGGTCCACTCCCGGACCATCGATTGGGCGAACTCGCGCGGCGACATCTTCGGGTTGCTGGTGAGCGCGTGGAGAACCCGGTGATTCGGATAGCCGTTGCCCGGTTCGAGCTCTTCGGAGGCCACGCCGTAAGAGGCATAGGGCGCGATGGCGTCCATCACCTCGACCTGGGCCATGAGGCACATATCGAAGGCGATGAGGTCGAGCTTCGGGGCCCCGGCCGCTTTGAGCGCCGCCAGGCCGTCGATGAAAGGGGCGAGCCGCATCCCGGCCTCGTTGTCGGTGTCGTCGTTGAGCATCCCCATCCAGGTGCCGCCATGGTTGCCGAGAACCAGGGCGTAGTGTTTGGCGGGGAAGTTCTGCATCGCGAAGGCCACGAACCCGACGAGGGTCTCGGGATTGGAGGTGTCCATCTCCTTGAGATTCTCGAGCACTTGCGACTTGATCTTGCCGTTCGTGTTGTCGCGCGTGACGAAGAGCAGGCGGCTGTTGGCCCAGTTGCCGTCGCGCTTGTCGTGCCTGGGAGTGCGATCGAGCAGCACGAGGAGATTCACATTGTCGGTGGAGCCGATCATCTCCATCTCGTCGATGTCGTCGAGCATCGGCGCCTCGAGGTTGCAGTCGGCGTCGAGGTAGTACATGACCGTCCAGTCGCGCTCCGCGACCGCGCCCTTGCTCTTCTCGAGCTTCTTCTTGACCGTGGGCTTGGTGTAGGTCTTGGCTTTCGGCGCCGCCGGCTTCTTGACCAGCGAGGCCGCGGTCGGGGCGCCTGCCTGCGCCTGGGCGGCAGGAGGCGTGGCGCCGAGCGGCAGGGCGAGAGTCGCGGCGACAAGGGTGGAAAGGGCCAGGATTCCCCTGGTCGTGGTGGAAAGCTTCATAGGTGCTCCTCGATTTACGTGGAACGGCGGGCGCTACACTGTCCCGCCGGTCTCGATCCTGTCAAGCCGCAGCCGGTCGCTGGCGTTCTCGTCGTGAAAGAGAGTCTCAGGGGTCCGGCCGACCTCCGGGTCAGCGCTCGACGCCGGGCAGGCCGTCGACCAGCAGGAGCTCCGACCGGCTCTGGGCGATCGAGACGAACAGGCGCTCCCCGTCGGGCGAGATCGCGAACGATTCGATCGGCGCGTCCGGGGTGCCGCGGGCGAGAATCTGCCGGCTCGGGCTCGTGTCGCGCCCGGGTGCGATCTCCTGCGCGACCAGGGAGGTCGCTCCCGTCGGATCGTTGTCGAGCCAGACCAGGCTCGACGAACCCGGCAGCCAGCGGCTGCGGCCGAACTGGGAGGTGCTGAAACCCGGCGGCGGCAGGCCGGTCGCGAAGATCTCGGCACCGCCGTCGAGGGCGATGACGCGCAGGCGGTTGGCATCGATGTCGACGAAGGAGATCCAGCGGCCATCGGGGGAGAGCTCGGGAACGGACATCGGCCCGGCCGCCAGGCGCTCTGCCCCGCCGCCGTCGGAGCGGATCTTCCAGATTCCGTTCTGGGCTGGATTGGCCGAGCCGTAGACGATCCACTTGCCGTCGGGCGTCGCAGTCGGATTCTCGGCGTCGACGCCGTCGGCGGTGAGCTTGCGCGCGCCGCTGCCGTCGCTGGCGGCGATCCAGACCTCGAAGTTGCCGCTCCGGTTCGAGCTCCAGAGCAGCTGCTTGCCGTCGTGCGTATAGGCCGGATCCCAGTCGTCGCTGGCAGAGATCGTCAGACGCCGGACGGCGCCGGTCGCCGTCTCGAGCTCCCAGATGTCGAGATTGCCGCCGCGGTCCGAGTTGAAGGCGAGGCGCGCGCCGTCGGGCGACAAAACCGGCTGGCGATCGACGCTGGCGCCGCGCGTCAGCCAGCGCAACGGCAGACCCGGCGGCTCGGATCCAGCGTTCCGGGCGAGCGCCCACTCCGCGAGGTTCTGGGTCGGCGATGCCTGGCCGACCACGAGGCGACCGGGTCCCGCGACATCGAGCCAGGCCACCGGATTCTGCAGCGACATCAGCGTGCGTGGCGTCCCGCCGCCGCGTTCGACTCGCCGCAGGAGGTTCCCGCCGCGTCCGGACTGGGAGGCGGCTTCCGCCACCACGATCGCGCCCGGACCGCACCAGGCCCAGCCGGTCAGGAGCGTCCCCCCGTTGGCCTGGTAGATCGTCCTCCGGTCCCCGCTCGCGGCATCGAACTCGACGATCGACTGCTGCGCCGCGAAGTTCGAGCGCAGCTGCGCCCATGCGCCGATCGTGGCGCCGTCCGGAGACCAGTTCAGCGCCAGGAGCAGAAAGTCGTTGACCCGGGCGACTTCGCGCTCCTCGTCGCCTTCGGCCGACAGCGTGACGAGGATGTCGGCGAGCCCGGACGAGGTCGTCGAGCGCCCGATGGCGATGCGCCGGCCGTCGGGCGACCAGCTGGGGCCGCTCGCGACGCCACCGGTGATCCGGCGGGGCTCGCCGCCCACGGTGGAGACGCGGTAGAGCTCGAACGGCGCTGCCGTGCCGCGCAGGAAGAGGAGCGAGCTGCCGTCGGGCGAGAACTTGGGGACCGAGTCCGCCGGCCCGGAAGTGATCGCCACCTCTTCGCCGGTCGCGAGCTGCTTCAGCCAGATGCGCGCGCTGCCGTCGCGGGTCGAGGCGAAGGCGATCATCTTGCCGTCGGGCGAGGCGGCGGGCGTCAGATCCTTGCCGCTGTAGGTCAGAGAAACCAGTGTCGGCGGCTCGACCGGCGCCGGAGCGAAAACTGCCCGCTCGACGACCGCAAAGAGTCCGGCGCCCAGCGCCAGCCCGGCGATCCAGGGAAGAGCACGCGCCGCGAGCGAACGCGACGGTGCGGCCGCGGCGGCCGGATCCGCAGGCGCCGGAACCTCCTCGGAGCGGCCGGCGACGACGTCTTCGATCACGATGCGCGCGTCGGCGATGTCGTGCAGGCGGTTCTTCGGATTGCGCTCGAGGCAGCGGCGGAGGAGTTGCCGGATCGCTCCCGGCGTGCCGGCGGGCAGGCGGCCGAGATCGATCTCCTTGCGCATCACGGCAGAGAGCGTGTCGACGACGCTGTCGCCTTCGAACAGGCGCTCACCGGTGAGCATCTCGTAGAGCAGCACGCCGAACGCCCAGATGTCGGCCCGCTTGTCGACCGAAGCACCCCGCGCCTGCTCCGGCGCCATGTAGGCCGCGGTGCCCAGGATCATGCCCAGCTGCGTCCCGTGCGCGGCGGTCAGGGTGGGCGAGTTCATCAGCGTCGGCGAGCGCGCGAGATCGGCCGCCGACGCGGATGCGCCGGTTGGATCCATCGCTTTGGCCAGTCCGAAGTCGAGGACCTTGGCTTTTCCTTCACTGGAAGCCTTTATGTTCTGGGGCTTGAGGTCACGATGGACGATGCCCTTGTCGTGGGCCTCTTCCAGCGCCTGCGCGATCTGCAGCGCGAAAGAAAGGCTTTCAGCAAAGGGAAGAGGCCCGGATTCGAGGCGCTCGGCGAGCGTCGGGCCGGGGACGAGCTCCATGACGAGGGCGTGGGTCGCGCCGCTGGTCTCGAGGCCGTAGATTTGGGCGATGTTCGGATGGTTGAGCTGCGCGAGGAGTTTCGCCTCGCGCTCGAAGCGTGCCAGGCGCTCCTTGTCTTCCGTGAACGCCGCCGGCAGCACCTTGACCGCCACCTGGCGCTCGAGCTTGGTGTCGGTGGCGCGATAGACCTCACCCATGCCGCCTTCGCCGAGCTTGGCGGTGATCTCGTAGCAGCCCAGTCGTGTGCCGATCAATTCGCCGCCGATCCTACCCGACGGCGCGATCAGCAGCTCGGCTGGCCTCCATCTGTTCGCTTACAAGGGCGCTTGTCGGCCCGGAACGGAGCTAGCCGGCAGGTTTCTCGGGCACCAGCCGGCCCGGGGGCGGCGGTTCGATGGTGCCGGCGACGCGGACGTGGTCGATGACGCAGTCGCTGATGAGGGCGTCGCGCGACAGCTCTCGACCGTTCCGGAACGTTTCGTAGCGGTCGCCGCCTTCAGCGAGGAAGCTGTTGGTGGCCACGCGATAGCTCCGGCCGTCCTCGACCGGCCGGTCGCCCACCCGAAGGTCGAGCACCCGACGGCCGACCGGACGCGAGAGGTCGTAGACGGCGCGCAGACCCGACACCTGGACCATTCCGGCGGTGAGGGACGCGCCCTGCTCGACGACGGCTCGCAGGTCGCTGCCGGAGAGCTCGAGGCCGACGACCGTGTTGATGAACGGCAGCGCGTCGAGGACATGGCCGCGATGAAGGCTGCCGGCGGGGAGGTCGGCGCGCAGGCCGCCGGCGTTGGTGATGCCGACCTCACAGCGGGCGCGCTCGCGCATGACGTCGGCGACGAAGCTCCCCAGCGGCGACTCGGTGTTGTACTTGCGGACGAACCGAGCGGTCGCGCGTCCGATGTCGCCGCCAATCTCGCCGGCGACGATCTTCTGGTAGTGGCCGACGCGCGCCGCCACCGCGCCGTGCGCCGGCAGCTCGTCGCTCCAGACCTTGAGCAGCTCACCGCGGTGCTCGACCACCCGCCGGTCGCGAAGCTTGAGGTGGAGCGCGCCGAGGCGCGTGCCGTAGCCGTAGGTCTGGACCAGCAGGGTGCCGGTTTCGGGATGGACGAGCGGTGTCTCGAGCCCGTGATGCGAGTGCGCCGCGATGTAGACGTCGATGCCGGGAATCGCGCCGCAGAAGGCGAGATCCTCGTCGAGCGGGCGCTGCACCTCCGGGTCGTTCTCGGCGTCGGTCTGCATCGGCCCGGGAAGCCCCTGGTGGGCGAGAACGACGATCAGATCGACAGCAGGCCGCAGCTCCTCGACGCAGGCGGCGGTCTCTGCGATCGGATCGGTGAACTGCAGCGCCTCGACCTTCGACGGCATGATGGTGTACTTCGCCGCCCGGCTGCCCATCACGCCGATGACGCCCAGGCGCACGCCGTTGCGCTCGAGGAGGGTGTACGGCCGGCAGAAGCGCGAGCGCGCGCCGAGGTGGCGCACGTTGCAGCACAGCACCGGAAAGGGCACCCGGGTGATCTGGCGCTCGAAGACCTCCCAGCCGTAGTCGAACTCGTGATTGCCGACGCCCATGGCGTCGTAGCCCATCACGGTCATCATCTCCATCAAGGCTTCGCCCTGAGTGAGGACCGACATCGTGCCGGTGAACATGTCGCCGGAGTCGAGGAGAAAAGAGGTTTTCGCCGCGGCGCGCTGGCGGTCGATCAGGGTGGCGAGATGCGCCGCGCCGCCGAGCCTAGGTGACCCCGGGAGCCAGTAGGCGGGAATCGGGTCGAAGGCGCTGTGGAAGTCGTTGGTGTAGAGCAGAGTGAGCTCGTGCTCGCCGCCGCCGAGCCGGCCGACGTCGTTCCAGATGGCGGCGAAGGCGCGGTTGAGCGATGCTGGTGCGAGCGCCGCGAGCCAGGCGAAGGTACGGCGGGTGATCGGAGTCATGATGGGCAGGACAATAGCGACTGTCGAGCGCGAATGGCCGTTCCTGCCCAAGAGGGCGAAGAAACCCCGACTGGGCGGACAGCGTAGACGGAGGGAGATGCCGCTGCGCACGCGTCCGAAAGCGATCCACCGCCAGCTGGCCATGGGGCTCGCGCTCGCGCTCGGGCTGGCGTTCGCGCAGCGTTCCGTCTTCGCCCTCCCCGAGGAGCGGGCAGCGGTCGCCGGCGAGGCGCTCTCCCGTGACCTCGTGCGCGCGGCGGAGAGGAAAGACTGGAAGGCGGCCGTCGCGGTGGCAAGACAGCTCACGGCCGCGCGCCCCGATTCGGCGCCCGACGCCTACAATCTCGCCTGCATGCTGTCGCGCGCCGGCAGGCTGGAGGAGGCGGTGGCGACCCTGATGCAGAGCGCCGAGCTCGGCTTCGCCTTCCCTTCGACGCTGCTCCGGGACGAAGACCTCGATCCGATTCGCGAGCAGCGCGGCTACGCCGCGGCCCTGGAGCGCATCCGCGGGAACAACGCCGCCGCGCTCGAGCTCGCCAAGTCGCGCCTCGCGAGCGCGCCGCTGCTGACCTTCGCGCCGAAGCGGACGCCGAAGGGGGCGTCGAACGAGCCCCTGCCGCTGATCGTCGCGCTGCACGGCTACGGCGGTACTCCGGAGCCGATTGCCGAGGTGTATCGCGCCTCGGCCTCCCGCCTCGGGGCGCTGCTGGTCGTCCCGCGCGGGCAGGAGCGTGTCGGCAACGGCTTCGGCTGGGGCGTCGTCGAGCAGGCCGAGTACCTGGTGCTCGAGGCGATCGCTCGCACGGCCAAGGAACGACCGGTCGGTCCGGTCGTGCTCACCGGTTTCTCGCAGGGCGCGGGTGTCGCGATGACTTTGGCCACCCGCTATCCGAATCGGTTTGCCGGCGTGGTCGCGGTCGCGGGCTGGTTCGAGGAACGGCTGGCGACTTTGCCGGAGCACGTCTTGCCGACCTTCCCGCGCTTCTTCCTGATGAACGGCGAGCGTGACGAAGCGGCTGCCAACAATCGCCGCGCCGCCGAGATCCTGGGGAGATCGGGCGCCGCGGCGCGAGTGCGGATCTATCCCGGCCTCGGCCACGAGTTCCCGCCGGCGGCGGAGCGCGATCGCGAGCTCGAGCAGGCGCTGCGCTTCGCCTTCGGTCGCTGAACCGGCGACCGGGCGTGCGCCGCGCTCGGGCTCTAGCTTCGTGTCGGTCGCTCGGTAGACCTCTGCCATCCCGCCCTCGCCCAGATTGGCGGTGATCTCGTAGGGGCCCAGCCGAGTGCCGATCATCGGGCTCCGCTCATCAGGCGCTGGACCTGCTGTCGCCTACGGTTTGCCCCTCATCGCCGGTCGAGGATCCGGAGGGGGGCGCATCAACGCTCGTCGCTGCCGCGTTGCGCCAGGCGCTGCGCGAAGCCCAGGTCGAGGTGGAGGATGTGCGCGCCGTCGAGTGGATCCGGCGAGCGGGGAGTGAGGATCCGGCCGTCCGCGGCGATCGAGTAGGTGTGGATTCCGCCGGCGGCCGAGGTGCGGCCGACGGCGATCTCGGGTCGGCCGGCGCGGAATCCTCCGCGTGTCTCGATCGGAACCCGCACGATCGCGGCGGCGCGGCGGAAGTAGAGCTCCTTCATGTCAGGGCCCCAGCGCGGCTCGAATCCGAGGTCGGCCGAGATCTGCCAGCGCCCCTCGCCGGACGGAAACGGCCGCACGAAGACGTTCATCGCGCCGCTCTCGTTCGAGCCGTAGGCCACGAAGCGGCCGTCGGGCGAGATCACGGCGTCGCGCTCGCCGGCCTCGCCGCCGAGGAGCAGCTCGGGGGTGCGCGCGCCGGCGACCGGCAGAACGAAAACGTCCGAAATGAGGGTATTCGCCTTCAGCTCGTTGAACAGCAGCCGGCTGCCGTCGGGGGTGAACCCGCTCGGCACCGCCTGCGCTCCGGATTCGTACAGCGTCTCCGCCTCGCGGCTGCCGTCCGCTATGCGCCAGGCGATCTGCTCACGGCGATTCTGGGCGCCCGAGGCGCGGATTCGGTAGACGATCCGGCTGCCGTCCGGTGTCCAGACCGGGTTGCTCACCGACTCGTCGCGGGTCAGCTTCGACACCACTCCGCGCTCGAGCTCGGCCACCCAGAGTTCGGAATTGCCGCCCGGTCCGCCGACCAGCGCCACGCGGCGGCCATCGGGCGAGAGCGCCGACTCGTTGTACTGCGCGGGCGGGATCGGCACCGGCGCCGAGCTGCCGTCGCGCTCGATCCAGTGCAGCTCGTACTGCGCCAGCAGGCCGCCGGGAACCCAGATCGCGGCGCCCGAGGGCGAAAGCGCGAACTGCACCGCGCCCGAAGAGACATCGGTCGCGACCTTCTGCACGACCTGCTCGGGCGAGCCCGTCACCGCGAGCGTCTTCTCGTCGAAACGCACGGCGAGGAGCGTGCCGCCGCGCGCGAACACCAGCCGGCCGCCGGCGCAACAGCGCGCCTGGCTCGAGCCCTCGACCAGCACACGCCGCTCGCCGGTCGAGAGCACCACCGCTTCGATCCGCGCATCATCGTAAAACTCGGTCGAGGCCGTCGTGTCGCTGGTGTAGAGCAACGCCTTGCCGTCCGGCAGCACCTGCGGCCAGCGGTGCGTGCGCTCGTCGCGCGCGACATCGAGCTTCGTGACCTCCTCGGTCGCGCCGCCGTCCGCCGAGATCCGCGAGATCGGATGCGAGACGTTGGGGGCGAAGTAGATGGAGCCGTCGCGGCCCCAGGAGGCGCCGCGGACCTGGATCGCCTGCCCAGAAATCGCCGCGATTCGCACCGCCGCTCCACCGACGGTCGGAATCTTAAAGAGCGCGCGCTCGCGGAAGAAACCGATCCAAGCGCCGTCCGGCGAGAAGAACGGTGCCACCGCGCCCTCGGTGTCCGGCACGAGCCGCGGCGTGAGCTCGTCGACCGATCGCAGGAGGAGTCGCGTCTTGCCCTCCTCGTCGACGACCACCGCAACCTGGAGGCGGCCGTCGTCGGAGAGCGCAATCTGCGCCACCTGGTCGGTCGAGAGCGCCAGACCTTCTGGAACCGCCAACGCCCAGCGCGCGCCGGCGCCGAGGGGTGGCGGCTCAGGCTGGCGCAAGAGCCAGCCGCCGCCGAGAGCGAGAGCGAGCGCGACCGCCGCGGCGACGGCGAGCGCGGCGCCGGCGCGGCGTGGCGCGACAGCGCTCGCTGCCGCTGCCACCGGGGTCCCGCCCTCCTCTCCGCGCCCGGCGACGAGCTCGTCGAGCACAATGCGCGCATCGGCTATGTCGTGCAGGCGGTTCTTCGGATTGCGCTCGAGACAGCGCCGCAACAGCCTCCGGATCTCCGCCGGCGTCTCGGTGGGCAGGGCCTTCCAGTCAATCTCGGTCTTGAGCACGCCGGCGAGGGTGTCCGAAACGGTTGGACCGGCGAAGAGCGACCTGCCCGTCAACATTTCGTAGAGCACGACACCAAAGGCCCAGATGTCGGCGCGCTTGTCGACGGCGCCGCCGCGCGCCTGCTCCGGCGCCATATAGGCGGCCGTGCCGAGGATCACTCCGAGTTGCGTCCCGTGGACCGCGGTCAGGGTCGGCGAGTTCATGATCGTCGGCGAGCGCGCAAGATCGGCCGCCGAGGCGACCGAGCCGGCGGCCGAGTCCATCGCCTTGGCCAAGCCGAAATCCAGGACTTTGGCTTTTCCTTCACCAGAAGCTTTTATGTTTTGTGGCTTGAGATCGCGGTGAATGATCCCCTTCTCGTGGGCTTCCTCGAGCGCCAGTGCGATCTGCAGAGCGAAGGAAAGGCTTTCAGTAAATGAAAGAGGCCCGGATTCGAGGCGCTCGGCGAGTGTCGGGCCGGGGACGAGCTCCATGACGAGCGCGCGCGTTCCGCCGGACTCCTCGAGGCCGAAGATCGAGGCGATGTTGGGGTGGTGGAGCTGGGCGAGGAGCTGCGCCTCGCGCTCGAATCTCGCAAGGCGTTCCTTGTCCTCGGTGAAGGCGGCCGGCAAGACCTTGATCGCCACCTCGCGCTTCAGCTTGGTGTCGGTGGCGCGGTAGACCTCGCCCATGCCGCCCTCGCCGAGCTTGGCGGTGATCTCGTAGGGGCCGAGCCGGGAGCCGACGCCGACGCTCACCGCAGGCCTTTCACCAGATAGAGATTCGAGCGCACCTGCTGGTACGAGTAGGCGTATGCCGAGCCGTCGGGCGTGACCGCGACCCTCTGAATGCCGGAAACGCCGACCTGGTCGATCGGCAGGATCTCCCGCCAGAGCTCGCGGCGGCCACTCGCGACGTCGACCTTGAAGACTCGGGTCGGGAGCGTGCTCGGATCGAACAGGTAGAGATCCCGCCCGTCCGGGGACCACTCGATGGGATAGTCGTTCGGACCGCTCCCCGGCAGGGGGCGCGGCGCGCCGCCGTCGAGCGGCAGGATGGCGACCTGTCCGCTCGCCATCGCGGTGGCAACGAAGCGTCCATCCGGGGAGACCGGCGAGAGCAGGCGTCTCGGGTTCTGGAGCGCCGGGCCGATCTGCCATCCCGCAACGATGCTGCGCACGGCGCCGCCCGCGAAGCTCATCTCACTCACGCTGCTCCAGCCGCTCGGCTCTCTTGCGACCGCCAGCACGCGAATTCCGTCGGGCAGAAAGCGCGCTTCGATGAGCCCCGGGAGCTTGGTCTCGATCACCTTCTCTTCTCCGGCCGCGGTCGGCAGCGCCACGATCGCGCTGCCGCGAATCGCCAGCACCCACTTCCCGTCGCGCGACAGCTCCTGTGGGATCCCGGGACCCAGCCGCACCGGCGCCGCTCCGTCCATCGACCGCAGGTAGATCGCCGTTCCGCCCGGCTCCCGCTCCGAGGTGACCTCGAGCAGCGCCTGATTTCCGTCGGACGAGAGATCCGTCATGGTGCTGTCTTCGAGCCACGAAAGGTCGCGCACTACGGCGTTCTCCGAACGAGCCCCGAAAGCGCGATTGCGGGTATCGACCTGGGCCAGCAGGAAGCTGCGATCCGGCGCCACATCGTGCAGCTCGAGGGTGCCTGGAGCGCCGAGTAGGGTGCGCAGCGATCCGCGGCGATCGACAGCATAGATACTCGCCGCCGCGCCGGCCCGCGAGGCGCCGAACCAGACCTCCTCGCCATCCGGAGACCAGGCGAGATTCCACCAGTCGGCCCAGTCGGTCGACCAGGCCTGGCGGGCGCCGGTGCGCTCGACGACGACGACCGAAAGGAGCCCCGTGGGCTCGCGTTCGAAGAAGGCCACCGCGTCGCCCTTCGGTGAGACGCGGATCCAGTAGATCCGGACCGGCGATTCGTAGAGCAGCGTGCCCAGCGGAAATTCGACCCGCCACTTGCCTTCGGCGATGCGGAGAACCGCGAGGCTCTTGCCGTCCGGCGCCCAGTCCGCACCCAGCACGTTGTCAGCCAGCTCGCGTGGCGTTCCGCCGCTCGCCGACACCAGCGCGAGAGTCCCGCTCCTGGAGTAGGCATTGCCGTACGAGATGCGCGGCAGGAGCACCGCCAGCTCTCCCGAGCTCGACACGGAGAGGAGCTCGACGCCGGCGAGGCCGATCGCGAGCTCGCCCACCTTGGGGCGCACCTGGAAGATCTCCCGGTCGGTGCGATTCCAGTCCGCGGCGAGGAAGACCGTCTGGCCGTCGGGAGCGAAGCGGGCGTTGGTGAAGTGACCCGGCCTGAAGGTGAGGCGCTCGAAGCTGGTCGCCGCTACGGCCGCGTCGCCGCCGGCGCCCGCGCCTGTGAACATCAGCCGCCCTGCGCCGACGCCGACCGCCAGAGCCGCCAGCGCGGCGAGCGCGATCCACCTGCCATGTCGACGTGCCGGAGCGGGCGCAGCCATGGACGCGACGACGGGCGGGAACTCCTCGCCCTTGCCGGCGATCGTCTCCGCGATCACGATGCGCGCGTCGGCGATGTCGTGCAGGCGGTCTTTCGGGTTGCGCTCGAGGCAGCGGCGGAGGAGTTGGCGGATCGCCGGCGGCGTGTCGGCGGGCAACTCCGCGAAGTCGATCGCCGTCTTGAGGACGCCGGCGAGGGTGTCGGAAACCGTTGGCCCGGCGAACAGCGACTTGCCGGTGAGCATCTCGTAGAGCACCACGCCGAACGCCCAGATGTCGGCCCGCTTGTCGACCGCGCCGCCGCGCGCCTGCTCGGGCGCCATGTAGGCCGCCGTGCCGAGGATCACCCCAAGCTGTGTTCCGTGCACGGCGGTCAGGGTCGGCGAGTTCATGATCGTCGGCGAGCGCGCGAAATCGGCCACCGAGGCGGCCGAGCCAGCGCCCGAGTCCATCGCCTTGGCCAGGCCGAAATCGAGGACCTTGGCTTTTCCTTCACTGGAAGCTTTTATATTCTGGGGCTTGAGGTCGCGATGGACGATTCCCTTGTCGTGGGCCTCCTCGAGCGCCTGGGCGATCTGGAGCGCGAAAGAAAGGCTCTCAGTAAGGGAAAGAGGCCCAGATTCGAGGCGTTCGGCGAGCGTCGGACCGGGGACGAGCTCCATGACGAGGGCACGCACGCCATCGGATTCTTCGAGGCCGAAGATCGAGGCGATATTCGGGTGATGGAGCTGGGCGAGGAGCTGGGCTTCACGCTCGAAGCGGGCGAGGCGTTCCTTGTCCTCGGTGAACGCCGCCGGCAGTACCTTGATCGCCACCTCGCGCTTGAGTTTGGTGTCGGTCGCGCGATAGACCTCGCCCATGCCGCCTTCGCCGAGCTTGGCGGTGATCTCGTAGGGGCCGAGGCGCGTGCCGATCATCGTGCGCCGCTCATGGGTCGGCACTCTATCCGTCGCCGTCGGGCGAGCGCTGGGCGCAGCGGGATCGCCGTCCCGCTCATCGCACGCCATCGACGGCGTAGAGCGTGCCGGGGATGCGCGTGAAGCCGTAGGCGTACGCCTCCTCGTCCGCCGAGATCGAGGCCCCTTCGAAGTTGAGCAGGCCGGCGCGGTCGGCGGGCGCGAGCTCGCGCAGGAGCGTGCGCTGGCCGGTCTCGAGGTCGAGGCGATCGATGCGACCGGGGATCTCGGTGGGGCGATAGACCAGGATGGAGCGACCGTCCGCGCGCCAGCCGAGGATCTCGTCGCGCGCGTCGAGGCCCGCGACGGCAACGCCCTCGTCGGTATCGAGGCCAGCGGGGCCAGCGGAGCCGGGCGAACCGTCGATCCGGTGTCTGCGGAATCGGCCGTCGGCCGCGAGCGCGACGACCGACGTGGCGTCGGGTGAGCAGCGGCCGTGGATCGTCCCCTCGGGAGTGATGGCGCGGGCGGGCCCGGGGCCCCCGCCGCCGGGGCTCTCGAGATCGCGCAGGTAGCCGCGCGACGCCTTGCCGGCCTCGTTGCCGAAGTAACAGACGCTCCGTCCGTCGCGCACGAAGTCTGCGAAGTCATAGGCGACGAAGCCGGCGGCCGAGATGTCGCGCGCTTCGCCGGCGCCGGTCGGATAGACCATCAGTCGCGGTGGGTCGTCCATGACGACGGCGAGGGCCGACGATCCGTCCGGCGAGAGGTCGGCGGGAGTGCCGTCGCCGAGCCGCACCGGCGGAGAGCCGTCGGCGGGCCGGAACATGACTGAATAGAGGTGGCCAGAAAGCTCCGAGGAGTCGCCGAAGAGCAGGCTCCGTCCATCGCGCGAGAGCTTCGGCGAGTAGGACGCCTCGAGCCAGGGAAGCTCGCGCTCGGACGGCGCCCCGGCGAGAAGCGCTGCGATGCTCGACCGCCGAAGGTCCGTCGAGACGAGCAGCCGTCCGTCCGCGGAGACATCGTGAAGAATGAGTCCCACGGGCGCGGCCAGCACGGTGCGCACCGAACCGTCGAGCGCGAGCTCCAGGATCGAAGGGTTCGAGCCCTCTTCCGACGCCGAGAACAGAACCCTCTCGCCGTCCGCGCTCCAGGCGAGACCCTCCTCGCCCCAGTACTCGGGCGACGTCGCCACCACCTTTCCGGCGCGGTCGGCGACCACGACCCGGCCGCGGTTGTCGTTGGTGAATTCGTGCGGCATGTAGGCGATCAAGTCGCCGCGCGGAGCGATGCGGACGTCGCTCACGTAGCTCGTCGTTTCGGCGAGGATGTTGCCGATCGGGTACTCGAGCCGGCTCTTGCCTTCGACCTGCCGGACGATCGCGAGCTCGGTGCCGTCGGGGGACCAGGCGGCGGCGGTGACATCCTCCAGAACCTCGCGCGGCGCCGCGTCGGCGAGCGCCATGCGCGCCAGGGTCCCCTTGTAGGTGCGGTGCGACTGATACCGGGCCTGAGTGAGGAGCGCCAGCTCTCCCTTCGACGAGACGTCGAGGAGCTGGACTCCGGGCTTCCCCAGCGGCACCGGCTGCGCATCCTCGGGGCGACGGATGAAGAGCTCCGAGAGCGCTCCATCGCGCGCCGCGCTCACCACGACACTCCGGCCATCCGGCGTGAAGCGGGCGTTGGAGATGAACTGCGGAGCGAAGGTGAGCTTGGTGAAGCGCGGCGGCGCGGGCACAGCGGTCACGAGCTGCCACGCGACGACTCCGGCGACGCCGGCGATCACAGCGAGGGCCGCCGCGGCGAGCCAGCCGGCGCGCGCCGATCTCGCTCCGCCGGGAGTCGCTGCCGGAAACCGCACTGTGGCCGCGACTTCTCCGCCGCCGCGGGTCGCCTCCTCGAGCACGATCCGCGCGTCGCCGATGTCGCGCAGTCGGTTCTTCGGGTTGCGTTCGAGGCAGCGGCGAAGGAGTTGGCGGATCGCGGGCGGCGTCGCTTCCGGCAGCTTCGCGAGGTCGATCTCGGCGCGCAGCACCCCGGCCAGGGTGTCGCTCACCGTGTCGGCGGCGAAGAGCGACGCGCCGGTGAGCATCTCGTAGAGCACCACGCCGAAGGCCCAGATGTCGGCCCGCTTGTCGACCGCGGCGCCGCGCGCCTGCTCGGGAGCCATGTAGGCGGCGGTGCCGAGGATCATGCCGAGCTGCGTGCCGTGCGCCGCGGTCAGGGTGGGGGAGTGCATCAGCGTTGGCGAGCGCGCGAGATCGGCCGCGGAGGCGACCGAGCCGGCGGCCGAGTCCATCGCCTTGGCCAATCCGAAATCCAGGACTTTGGCTTTTCCTTCACCAGAAGCTTTTATGTTTTGTGGCTTGAGATCGCGGTGAATGATCCCCTTCTCGTGGGCTTCCTCGAGCGCCAGTGCGATCTGCAATGCGAAGGAAAGGCTCTCAGTAAATGCAAGAGGCCCGGATTCGAGGCGCTCGGCGAGTGTCGGGCCGGGGACGAGCTCCATGACGAGGGCGTGGGTCGCGCCGCTGGTCTCGAGGCCGTAGATCTGGGCGATGTTTGGGTGGTTCAACTGGGCGAGGAGCTTTGCTTCGCGCTCGAATCTCGCCAGGCGCTCCCTGTCTTCGATGAAGGCTGCGGGCAGCACCTTGATCGCCACCTCGCGGTCGAGCTTGGTGTCGGTGGCGCGGTACACCTCCCCCATGCCGCCCTCGCCGAGCTTGGCGGTGATCTCATAGGGGCCCAACCGGTTTCCGATCATCGGGCGCCGCTCACTGGACCTCGCCCCTGGGGTCCCCAGCTTTTCCGGACGGCTCGCCGGGGATCCGGCGCACCTTGCGGATGCGGGTCGTGCGGGTGCCGTCGGCGAGCTCGAGAAAGAGGCCCGGCGCCGCGACGATCGTGGTGAAGAGGGCGTGGCCTCCGGCGCTGCAGCCGTTGACTTCGAGGGTGCGCTCGCCGCCAGTCGCCTCCGGATCGCGGGCATAGCGGCCGCCCGAGACATCGAAGCGTCCGTCGGCACGGGCGAGCAGGAGGTAGATTGAGTTCTTCGTCGAGACCAGGAGCCGATCGCCGGGTGCGAGATCGCGCCGCCGGACGCCGTCGAGCGCATCGGCGGCGGAGACCAGGGCGTCGAGGCCCAGTGCTGGCTGGCGCGCTGCGTCCGGAAACCGGATATCCGACGACGAGCCGCTCACGGTGCCCTCTTCGGCAGCGTCGCGCCGATGCCCGGGATCCCCTCGGCGAGCAGGATGTCGCTGTCGGCCCAGCCGGCCGAGACGACGATGCGGCCGTCGACCGGCGAGACGCCGAACGACTCGATCACCCGCTGCTCGTCGCTCACGGCCACCCGCCGCCGTTCGCTCCGGGTGTCGCGGCCGGGCACGATCGGTTGCTGGAAGAGGGCCGCCCGCCCTGAGTCGTCGTCGCCGTAGAAGACGAGGGTCCGGCCGTCCGGCAGCCAGCGCGACCGTCCCGGGTTCTGTCGCCGGCCGGCGACGGAGAGCTCGGCGACGGCGGCGCCGTCCTCGAGGCGGACGATGCGGACCGTGCGCTCATTCTCGGTGCCGGTTTCGACCGCCGCGATCCAGCCCGACTGCGGCGCGAGCTCCGGCAGGGTGTAGGCGCCGGCCAGGAGCCGGGTGGCGTCGCGCCCGTCCGGGCGGACTTTCCATATTCCTGGGGCGGCCGGGTTGCTCGACGAATAGACGATCCAGGCGCCGTCGAGGGACATCGTCGGATTCTCGGCGTCACGCCCGTCGGCGCTCGCCTGACGGGCGCCGGTGCCGTCCGGCTCGGCGATCCAGACTTCGAAGTGGCCGCCGCGGTTCGAGCTCCACAGGAGGTGCTTGCCGTCCGGGCTCCACTGCGGATCCCAGTCGTCGGTGGCGTCGAAGGTGAGCCGGCGGATGGCGCCGCTGGCGAGCTCGAGCGACCAGAGATCGAGGCTCCCCGAGCGATCCGAGGTGAAGACGATCCGGCGCCCGTCGGGCGAGAACGCCGGCTGGCGGTCGCGGGTCGGCCCGCCGGTCAACCCCCTGCCGAGGTTCTCTCCCGGCGTCGCTCCGTCGCCGATCTCGAACAGGTTTTGGTGGATCCCGCCGGCGTCGAATAGCAGGGCTCCGGGGCCGGCGAGCTCGATCCGCTGCGGCAGCGAGGTGAAGGAGAAGACCGGACGCGGCGTCGACTCGCCGAGCTCCAGGCGCTGCAGGAGCGTCTCCCCCCGCCCGGCCTGCGACGGCGACCAGGCGAAGAGGACCGCCCCGTTGCCGTCCCACCGCGCTCCGCTGCACACGCTCCCGGCCGGCAAGCGGTAGAGCTCACGGCTCTTTCCGGTGGCGACCTCGACCGTCTCGAGGGCGGTCGAGGAAATCGAGTTGACCCGCGCCGCGGTCACCAGCAGGAGGGAGTTGCCGTCCGGCGACCAGTCGAGAGTGCGCACGCCCGTGTCCCGGTCGAGGAGCAGCTGCTCCTCGCCGCCTTCGGCCGGGATCAAGAGGAGCTGGCTGCCCCGATCGTGGCTCCGCCCCAGGGCGATCCGCTTCCCGTCCGGCGACCAGCCGGCGAGGTCGATGTTGCTCGCCAGGCGGCGCGGTTCGCCGCCGACCAGGGGCACGCGATAGAGATCGGTTCTGTCCTTTTCGGCCCTTCGGAAGAGCACCGATCCCGAGTCCGGGGAGATCTGCGGCCAGAAATCGCGGCCGGCGGTGAGGGCGACCTCTTCGCCGCTCGCCAGCTGCTTGAGCCAGATACGGGCGGTGCCATCGCGCGACGAGACGAAGGCCATGAACTTGCCGTCGCTCGAGACACTCGCGCTGCCGCTCGTTCCCGAATAAGTGAGCGAGCGCACCACCGGCGGACGCGCCGGCGGCGGCTGGAAGAGCGACCGGCCGAGACCGGCGATCGCCAGCGCGCCGACCACCAGACCTGCGCCGAGCCAGGCGAGCTTCACCGGCCAGCCGGCGCTGCGGGTCGCGACCGGACCCGAGCCCGCAGGGGGCGCTTCGCCGGCGTCCGTCCGTCCCGCGAGGAGATCGTCGAGCACGAGGCGGGCGTCGGCGATGTCGTGCAGCCGATTCTTCGGATTGCGCTCGAGGCAACGTCGCAAGAGGCGCCGGACTTCCGCCGGGGTCTCGGCCGGCAGCGCCCGCCAGTCGATCTCGGTCTTGAGGACGCCGGCGAGGGTGTCGGAGACCGTCGGTCCCGCGAACAGCGACCTGCCTGTGAGCATCTCGTGGAGCACGACGCCGAACGCCCAGATGTCGGCCCGCTTGTCGACCGTGCCACCGCGCGCCTGCTCGGGAGCCATGTAGGCCGCCGTGCCGAGGATGACCCCGAGCTGCGTCCCGTGCACCCCGGTCAAGGTCGGCGAATTCATCAGCGTCGGCGAGCGCGCGAGATCCGCCGCGGAGGAAGCGCCAGGCGTGGCGTCCATCGCCTTGGCCAACCCGAAATCCAGGACCTTGGCCTTTCCTTCACTGGAAGCTTTGATGTTCTGGGGCTTGAGGTCGCGATGGACGATGCCCTTTTCGTGGGCCTCTTCGAGCGCCAGCGCGATCTGTTGCGCGAAAGAGAGGCTTTCAGTAATGGAAAAAGCTCCTTCTTCGAGCCGTTCAGCGAGAGTGGGTCCGTCGACGAGCTCCATGACGAGGGCGCGCGTTTCGCCGCTCGCCTCGAGGCCGTAGATCTGCGCGATGTTGGGGTGGTTCAGCTGGGCGAGAAGCTGTGCTTCGCGCTCGAAGCGCGCGAGGCGCTCCCTGTCCGCGGTGAATGCTGGCGGCAGCACTTTGATCGCCACCTCGCGCTTCAGGCGCGAGTCGGTGGCGCGATAGACCTCGCCCATGCCGCCTTCGCCGAGCTTGGCGGTGATCTCGTAGGGACCGAGGCGGGTACCGGGCGCGGGCGTGAGCGTCACAGAGCGACCGACTATACATTCCGCCGTCCGCGGCGCCACGCTTTGGCCCCGCCTGGAGCTGCGGGACGCCTCTCCCTTTGGGGCGGCGCAGGACTTGCAAAGACTGCAAGACTTCGCGGAAGAAAGACCTGGCTGAGGAGAGATGACTCATGACGCGCTTGCGATCGCTGTCCGGCACGTTGCACTCGTCCATCGTGATTGCCTGCCTGGGGTTTTCGGGCTGTTCCGGCATGGTCGCCCACTTCGGCGGCGGCATGTCCGAGGAACTGCAGCAGAGCGGTGTCTCGGCCCGGGCCAGGATCGAGGAGGTCTGGGACACCGGCTGGACCATCAACGACAACCCGGTGATCGGTATGAAAGTGCTGGTCCTGCCGCCCGACCGCCCGGCCTTCACGGCGACGATCGAGAAGACCACGATCTCGCGCATCGCCACCCCCCAGTTCCAGCCCGGCAATACCGTTCCGGTGCGTTACGACCCGAAGAACCCGGCGTTGGTCGCGGTCGACTTCGGCGGACCGGCGCCGGCCACGGTCTCGTCGGGCAATCCCTACCGTGACCGCTTCGAGCCCACGGCGCTGGTGGGGGCCAACTTCCTGCCGGCTTCCGGCAGCCCCGAGCTCTACCTCGGCACCGGTGACAGCGCCGCCGACGTCGCCGCCCTCTACGAGAACAACTACGCGCTGCTCGGTGCCGCGCGGGTGGAGCACGGCTCGGACCCCGAGCCGGCGCTCGACCAGGGCCGGCAGGTCGGCGCCGCGGTGGTGGTGGTCTATGGTCACTTCGTGCCGCCCCCCGGCGAGACCCTCGAGCTCTTGCCGTTCCGGCCGCGCCCGGCGGCCCCGGGCGCCGTCGCCGCGGCGATGCCGCTGGTTTCCGGCCTCGGTCCCGACGACCAGATGGCGACTTACTGGGGAAAGACCCGGCCGGCGATTCTCGGCATCGTGTCGCGGCCGCTCAACGGCGAGGAGCAGGTCCGGCTTCAGCGGGCGAACGGCATCGTGGTCGAAAGTGTGGCGAACGGCTCGCCGGCCGCCGCTGCCCGGATCGTGGCCGGAGACGTTCTGGTCGCGATCGACGGTCAGCCGTTCGTCGATGTGCGTGCGGTGCCGGATCTCGTCCGTTCCCTGGCCGGCCGGCGGGTCGGCATCGACCTGCTCCGCGACGGCAGCCCCTTCTCGGTGATGGTGCAGCTCAATCCCGCGGCGCCCTGACGGAAGACCGGGCGCTCCGGCTAGAGGCGCCACCGGGGCGCGCGGATCAGCGCGGGCGGATCAACGCTGCGGCAGCAGCTGCGGCCAGTTGGTGACCAGCGTCAGTGGGCGGTTGGTGGCGGTATCTGCGGAGCGCAGGGCGACGAAGTGCTGTCCGTCGGGCGCGGCGTCGAAGTTCTCCATCGGCTCACGGAAGAGCTCGTAGGGAGCCGAGAAGCTCGGCACTTCGCCCGGCGTCACCGCGACCGCCATCAGGCGGTCCGGGCGCGAGAGGTAGAAGAGCTCGCGGCCGTCGGCGCGCCAGACCGGCCCGAGCCCGCCGTCGCTCGAGATCTGCCAGCGTCCGCTCGCTCCTTCGAGTGCCGCGACGTACACCTCCCAGCGCCCCGACTGCTCGGAGGCGTAGGCGAGCAGCCGGTCGTCCGGGGAGATTGCCGGGAACTCGTCGACAAACGGCGTCGCGACCAGCGGCGTGATCTCCTTCGTCGCCAGATCGAAGCGCAGGATGTCCTGGCTCGTCGCGCTGGTGACCGATCCGACGGCGAGCCAGCGACCGTCGCCGGAAGCGGCGAGCGGCCACACTCCGCTCGGCGTCGTGCCGACCTCTGCGGGCGAACCGGAACCGTCGGAGGCCCGCCGGAAGATCGTGCCGTCGTTCGTGCGGTCGCTGCTGTAGTAGAGAAACCGGTCGTCGCGCGACCAGACCGGGAAGTTTTCGCCGCCCTCCTCGAAGGAGAGCCGGCTCGCCAGGTCACGCTCGAGGTCCTGCACCCAGAGATCGGTCGCGCCCTGCCCCGCGGCGTTGAAGGTGTAGGCCAGCCGCTTGCCGTCGTGCGAGAGGGCAAAGTCGGCGAAGAGCTCGCGGTCGCGGATCACCTTCATCCCGAGCCCCTTGCGGTCGAGCAGGACGAGCGAAGAGAAGGTGCCGCGAGCGCCGCGGTGATAGACCAGCGTGCCGTGGTCCGAGATCGACGCCAGCGCGTGCTCGTTCTGGGTGAAAGCGACCGGCGCAGCGACCGCCGCGGGCTCGCCGGAGAGCGTCAGCCCGGCGGAGTCGAACGCCTGCGCGAAGAGCGTCCCTTCGCGCCAGAAGAGCAGCTGCCCGGCGGGCGAGTAGAGGGGCGAGGAGTTGGCGGCGACGAGGCGCGTACGGCGGCCGCTCGCGAGGTCGAGCGCCTCGATGGCGCTCGCGTCGTTGCGCGTCCCCCCCTCCGCCGTCTGCGCGAGAAAAAGAATCGTCTTGCCCCCGGGCAGGAAGCGCGGGAAGCGGTGACTCTTCTCCTGCCGCGCCTCATCGAGGGTTGTGAGCGGCTCGGGAGCTCCGCCGCTCGCCGGCACGATCGACAGGCCGACCCGGAACGAGGGGCTGAAGACGATCCGGCCGTCGGGCCCCCAGGCGCCGCCGCGCGGCGTCGGCGCGTCGCAGATCGTTTGCGCCGGCCCACCGCGCGGATCGAGCCGCTTCAACTTCGCTTCGGCGAAAAAGGCGAGCTGGTTGCCATCGGGCGACCAGAACGGCATCTCGCCGCCCTCGGCGGCCTCGAGCCGGGTCGATTCGCCGCGCTCGAGCTCGCGCAGCCAGAGCGCGCGCGCGCCGGTCTTCTGGTCGACCGCCTCGAAGACGATGCGCCGGCCGTCGGGCGAGAGGGCGAAGGTGTCGCCGAAGCGATTGCCTTCCGGGGCGACGAGGGCCGCGTGAACCGGGCTCTGCGGCGCCGCCGTGCTCCCGGCGCCGAGCCAGAGCGCGGCGAAGAGCGCCGCCGCAGCGATGCCGGCCGCAGCGACGATCCAGGGCAACCGCGAGAGACGCGGCGCCGGCGCGCCCGCGGCCGGGCCGGTCGGCTGAATCGGCTCACCGAGATGCGGATCGGCGAGCGCCTCTTCGAGCGCCAGGCGGGCGTCGCCGATGGCTTGCAGCCGCTCGCGCGGCTTCTTGCGCAGGCAGCGCTGAACGAGCTCGACGATGCGCGGCGGCGTGCCGGAAGGCAGGGCCGAGAAGTCGGGTGCGTCCTTGAGGACGCCGGCGAGGACGTGCGACACCGTCTCTCCTTCGAAGAGCCGCCGGCCGGTGAGCATCTCGTAGAGGACGACGCCAAACGACCAGATGTCTGCCCGGCGATCGACCGTGCCACCTGCGGCCTGCTCTGGCGCCATGTAGGCCGCGGTGCCGAGGATGATGCCCAGCTGCGTGCCGTGCGCCGCAGTGAGGGTGGGTGAGTTCACCAGCGTCGGCGATCGCGCGAGGTCCGCTGCGGAGGCAGCGCCCGAGGCGGAATCCATCGCCTTGGCCAACCCGAAATCGAGGACTTTGATTTTTCCTTCACTGGAAGCTTTGATGTTCTGGGGCTTGAGATCGCGGTGGACGATGCCCTTCTCGTGGGCCTCTTCCAGCGCCGTTGCGATCTGCAGCGCGGCTGAAAGGCTTTCGGTAATGGAAAGAGCTCCCGCCTCCAGGCGCTCTGCCAGCGTCGGGCCGGAGACGAGCTCCATGACAAGGGCGCGCACGCCTGCGGACTCTTCCAGCCCGAAGATCGAGGCGATGTTGGGGTGGTGGAGCTGGGCGAGGAGCTGCGCTTCGCGCTCGAATCTCGCCAGCCGCTCCTTGTCCTCGGTGAAGGTGGCGGGGAGCACCTTGATCGCGACCTCGCGCTTCAGGCGCGAGTCGGTGGCGCGGTAGACCTCGCCCATGCCTCCCTCGCCGATCTTGGCGTGGATCTCGTAGGGGCCGAGGCGGGTGCCGGGGGCGAGGGTGCTCATCGAGTCGGCATTCGGGGGAGAACCGGCGAGAGCCTACAACGTCGGGCGCTCACAGCGCTTGGCTGCCGTCCGCTCTCGACGTAGGCTCCGGGGGTGAACGAGTCCTCGCGCATGTCGGGTGTCATCGACTGTGCCTCCTATCGCGAAGGCGTGCGGGTCGCGACCCTCGCCATGGACGAGATCCCGGCGGCGCTCGCGGATCCGTCGCTCTTCGTCTGGCTCGGCCTCTTTGAGCCCGACGAGGTGCTCCTCGACGAGGTCCAGGCCGCTTTCCATCTGCACGATCTCGCGGTCGAGGACGCGCATCGCGCCCACCAGCGTCCGAAGCTCGAACGCTACGGCGACTCGCTCTTCATCGTCCTGCGCACGGCGCAGTTCGCCGCCGCTGCCGCCAACGCCGCAGATTCCGCCGTCGCCGTCGCCGCCGCCAATCACCGCGAGCTCGAGCTCGGCGAGACCCACCTCTTCGTCGGCCCGCGCTATGTCGTCACGGTGCGCCACGGCTCGCTCAAGAACCATGTCGGCCTGCGCGGGCGCTGCGAGCTCGAGAGCGATCGCCTCGCGCTGGGGTCGGGCTACGTGCTCTATGCCCTGCTCGACTTCGTGGTCGACCAGTACTTTCCGATCGCCGAGGAGCTCGAGAGACAGTTCGAAGCCATCGAGACCGACGTCTTCGACGGCGAGAGCAGCCGCGAGACGACGGCGGATCTCTATGACTTCAGCCGCAAGCTCCAGTCGATGAGGCGGGCGGTCTCGCCGCTGCTCGACGTCCTGCAGCGCCTCGAGCGTTTCGAAGGGGCGCCGCTGCCGGAGAGCATGCAGGTCTACTTCCGCGACGTCCACGATCACCTGATGCGCATCCAAGAGATGCTCGAAGGCCTCTCCGAGATGAACCGTTCGGCGCTCGCGGCGCACCTCTCGCTGCTCTCCGTTGCGCAGAGCGACGAGACCAAGCGCCTGGCGGCCTGGGCGGCGATCATCGCCGTCCCCACCATGGTCGCCGGGATCTACGGCATGAACTTCCGGTTCATGCCCGAGCTCGGCTGGCGCTTCGGTTATCCCCTGATCGTCGGCAGCATGGTGCTCGTCTGTCTGGTCCTCTACCGCCAGTTCAAGAAGAGCGGCTGGCTCTAGGAGCCTGCGCGGCAGGACGCCAGCCGAGGGATCACATTTCGGTAGATGGCTGTTTTCATGAGGTGGCTGGATTCAGTTTTCCTGCCTTGGTCGCAGGAGCAGGGTGCGCTGCTGCTGGGTTTTTCGACTACGAGAGCGTAGCCGAGTGGTTTGTGGGCATTCGGGGGCCTTCAGCGGCCTCATCCGGCGCCCTGCAGGACATGGAAGCGCTTCAGGTTGACCGCCAGGCAGACCAGGCTCCATTCCTGTTCGGTCTTTTCTTGGCCGCGGAAGCTGAATCTACGGAAGCCCAGCACGCCCTTGATCCAGCCGAAGACCGGCTCGACGATCGCTTTCCGTCTTCGGTAGCGCTTCTTGCCGGCTTCGCTTGCCAGCTTCGCTTCCATGCGCTGCGATGCCGGAGACGTAGCCGCCGTCGGCGCCTTCTTCCCTTCGCGACCCAGCGATACATAGGCGTCGATGTTGCGCGCTTCGAGCACCTGAAAATTCGCCTCTGACCGATAGCCCGCGTCGGCCAGAATCTGCTCTGGACCCTGTCCGAGATTCAACACCGCTTCATCGAGCAGCGGGATCAGCTCGTTGTTGTCGGCAGCGTTGTTCGTCAGCGCCGTGGCCACGATCAGCTGCGAGTCTTCGTCCACGGCGATCTGGCCGTTGTAGCACTGGTCATAGCCGCTCGTCGTCTTCATGATCCGGCTCTGCGGATCGGTAAAGTTGTCCTGCTTCTTATCCTCAGAGACTCCGAAATCGCGTTTGAAACGACGTCCGCCGCGCGGACTCTTGCGATCGTCGTCCTTCGAGCGGCCTTGCGCCTTGTCTTCCTCCGCCTGGCGCGCTTCCAGCCGCTTCTTCGCTTCCTGAATCTTCTCCAGCCGCTGCTCGCGCCGCTGCAGCTCTACCGGAAGCTCGTCACCGCGCACGTCCGGGCCGAGCTCGGCATCCTCCGAAGCGTCGGTTGCCGCCGCCTTTGCCGTGAGCTCCGCAATCTGCTCGCGCAGATTCCGCTCCTCCTGAAGCATGCGCTTGTAACTCATCGCCTTGTGCTTCGAGGCGTTCGCCTTCACCTTTGAGCCGTCGACCGCCAGCGTGCCCATCTTCACCACGCCGGCCTCGCGCGCGATCCGCACCACCTGTACAAACAGCTTTCCAAAAGCCACCAAGTGCAGCTGCCGAAACTCGCAGATCGTGCGATGCGCCGGAAAGTTATCCGCGGCCAGTACCCGGTAAGCCACGTCTTCTTCGATGCGGCGAGCGATGCCACGCGAAGAAAAAGTCCCGGTCGCGTAGGCGTACAGCAACACCTTGACCAGCATCCTCGGGTCGAACGGCTGATTGCGCCGACCGTCGCCCTCGTAAGGGCGATAGAACTCCGACAGATCGAGCGAATCGACCGTCTCCGAGATGAAGTACACCAGGTGCCCTTCGGGCAGCCAGTCGCGCGGCGAGGGGGGAAGCAGAAACGACTGATCCGGGGCGTAGGGCCGAAACGTCGTGGGCATGGCGAAGTTTACTCCGCCGATGGCCTCATCGAAACTCGATTCCTGAAGGAAAAACTCATTGGACGACGCCGCTCTCGTGACCATTCGGGGACACACAGCGGGGGTGCAGCGGAGCGGCGAGTACTAGCGTCTCTGGCCCCCCGCAGTATGTCCCCAAATGTAGGCACGTCGGCCCTGCTTGGGCCCCGCGAAAGCGAAGGAATGTCACCCGAGGCCGTTCCTGCCGCGCAGGCTCCTAGCCCGCATTTCTCGCCAGCGTTGGCTTTCCCACTCCCCCGGGTGGTTTGGGCGCGAGTCTGCACCGGTGAGAATCTTTCCCAGGGCGGCGCGCTGTTCCACGTGACGGCGCCGACTGTCTGACTTTCGCAGCGGCGCCGCATGGCGCTCGCGGTGAGGTCCTATCGGACTCGAAAGGACGTTCTGGATGCGCACTCGACTCGTTGTTGCCCTGCCTCTCCTGTTCCTCTGCTCCATCGAAGCCGGCGCGCAGGCGATCCCGGGCTCGGTCTGGCGCTACTACCGGCCGTCCAATACCGGCATCCAGGGTGATTACAACCATGCGATCCACATCGGCCCGGACGACGATCCATGGATCGGCGGCTACGACCCGAGCTCCGAGGAGGGCGGCGTGGCCAGGTTCGTGCAGGCCGAGAACCGCTGGATCAACATCTCGAACGTGGACTATCCGGTGATCGGGCACCCCGATATGACCGGCACGACGCGGGTCAGCGACATCGCCGCCGACGCGCAGGGCGATCTCTGGTTGGCGACCTGGCGGGGCGCCTGGAAGATGGACCCCGACATCGGCGCCGCTTCCCTGGTCAACTTCGCGGGTGCGAGCCCCGAGCTCGCGAACGGCGGCGCGCGCAACGTGGCCGTGGCTCCCGACGGGACGGTCTGGTTCGCGCTGATCGGCTTCGGCGGCGACCTCGGCGGGGTGATCCGGCATACGCCGGCGACCTCCGACTGGCACTACTGGAGCGGCGGGGTGGCCTCGCAAGGGGGGAACAACTGGCCGCAGCTCGTCTGGTTGGTGCGCCGGCTGTCGATCCAGCCGCAGCCGGGCGGCGGCTACATCGTCTGGGCGGACAGCGAGAACAGCTCGGCGTTGGTCTCTTTCGACAGCACGACCGAGCTCTGGACGCACCACGAATTCTCCTTCACGCCCGGTGCTCTGCTCGACATGCCCGGCAAGGACTGCGTCGACGCCAGCGGAAACTTCTGGGCGCGGCGTTTCGTCGGTTTCTCGGGTTCGACGCCGATCTACTCCCTCGACTACCGGACGCCGGCCGGCGACTGGGTGGTGCCGGCCCAGCCGGTGCTGCCGGCTGTCGATCCGCCGATCTGGGCCTTTCGCTCCTACGGCGACGGCGAGGCGCTGCTCGCCGACGGCTTTAGCCGGGTGTGGCACTTCGACGGCGCCGTGTGGGAGGACTTCGGCGTCTGGGGAGCCGGCACTGCCAGCGACGATCTCGCCATCGACAGCGCCGGCAACGTCTGGGCGACCGGTACTGGCGGCGCGGCGAAGCGCGATGCCGTGACCGGCGTCTGGCAGCGGCATCGGGTCACCAACACCAGCCAGTACGACCTGTTCAACGCGGATCTGGCGCTCGACCCGGCGAGCGGCGCGGTTCACGCCTGCGCCAACGCCGGACCCGGGGCCGGTGGCATGACGAGCTTCGACGGACTCCGGTGGACGGGCTTCAATGGCTTGCAGTACGGGCTCGGGCATCCCTTCCCGTTTCTCGCCGACAACTGTCAGACGATCGGCGTGCGCTCGTCGACCGGCGGCGTGGTCGCGAACCCGACCTACGCCGGCCTGCACGAGTGGGACGGTTCGAGCTGGCTCGATCTCGCCGGCATGAGCGAGAGCCGCGGTCTGGTCGAGGATTCGACGGGCAGGCTGTGGTCGCTGGGGCCCTATTACGACCTGCGCTACCGGGACGGCGGGGCCTGGATCGCGGTCGAAAACAACGGCTCGTGGGGCAACAACCTGCAGAGCGACCCGACCCGTCCCGGCACGGTCTGGGCGAGCACCTATGCCGAGATCATTCGCACCGACGGCACCTACCGCTACTCCCGCGACTACAGCCAGTTCCCCGAGCTCAACACGCAGAGCGATCTGTTCACGACGGTGGCGCCGGCGCCGGACGGCATCGCCTGGCTCGGCTCGACGCAGGGCCTCTTCCGGCTCGATGCCAACAGCGGCAACTACCAGTACTTCGAAACGCTCGGCGGCATCTCGGCGATCGGTGCCAGCCCGCTGGCGTTCACGCCGGACGGCAGGCTCTGGTTCGACCTCTTCGATCCTTACGGCACGGGCCCGCACGGCCTGGCGTGGTTCGACGGCCAGACCGCCGGGATCTACTCCGCGCCGCGCGACGGCGGCCCGCAGTGGGGCGGGCTACCGCACGCCCAGATCGCCGACCTCGAGGTGCGGATCGTCCAGGGCGGCTACGAGCTCTGGATGAGCTGCCTGTCGCGGGGCATCGCGGTGCTCTTCGTCCCCTACGGTCTCTTCTCGGACGGGTTCGAGACTGGCGGCACGTCGGCCTGGTCGGTCGTCCTGCCCTGACCCCGCCCCGGGTCAGGGCGAGAGCCGGTCGTAGGCGAGGATCGCGTTCCACACCAGCGGATGGCTGCCGACGGTCGAGCCGCGCCAGATCGGGTTGATGGCGAAGAGCAGGATGTGCCCCTTGCCGACTGGCACGTCGACGACCGCGGCGCGCCGCGCGAGCTCGCTGCCGTGGTCGAGGAGGCCGGAGACGAGCAGCTCACCGGCATCGCCGAAGCGCACCAGCGCGCGCGGCAGGAGCGCCTCCGGAATGACGTTGGGATTGCGCCGCGTCTGTTCGCGGGTGAGCGGCAGGCTATCCCAGCGCTCCGCTTTGGGAGCCGGGGTGGCGACCGGGAAGTTGCGGCCCTGGGGAGTGTCGGGGTCGCTCTTCGATCCGCGACCGGTCGGCCTGCCAGCGGCGTCGTCGCTGGCGAAGCCGCCGCTCGCGAGGCGGGAGAGCTCGAAGCTCATCCCTTCGGCGCTGTAGACCGAGAGACGGTCGCCGAAGCCCTCGGTGACCGGCGAAGCCGTCGGCGGGAAGCGGGCGTCGAGGATGCTCCCGGCGACCCTGAGGTCGTCGGTGTCGGTGACACGCACTCCGGGAGTGAGACCGTTGGCGATCAGCAGACGCGCCGTGTCTTCCACCGCGACCAGGAGTCCGCCAGCCTCGACGAAGCGACGCAGATGCTCGAGTCCGGCGAAACCGAGTCCGGGGCGCTGATCCGCGGTGGCGTCGATCGTGCCGAGATTCGGCGTCTCCGGAGTCGCGAGCCACGGCAGTGGATCGCCGTACATCGGCAGGCCGGTGACGATTCGCTGCGGCTCACCGGCGCCGACCGGGGGGAAGAGAATGACGTCGTACTTCGCCGCCAGGTCGGGCGACACCGCGACGTCCTGCGTGCTGATGTAGTCGTAGGGGACACCGAGAAGATCGAGGCGCTGTCGCCACCAGCCCTCCGTCTGGGTGCTGAGCCAGCTGTGGAGCAGGGCGAGCCGGGGGCGAGCGACAGGACGCGCGGCAACCGCTGGGCGGTCGACGGTGGCGACGATGGCGATGCCGAGCCGGGTCGCGATCTCTCCCAGGACCTCACGGGCGGCGCCGGTCACGATCCAGCTGCCGGGCGGGAAATCCCGCGCCAGGGCGCGAAAGGACGCCGTCGCGGCTTCGACCCTCACTGCGGAGCCGTTGTCGCCGAGGGCGTAGCGCAGCGGCAGCATTGCGTCCGCGCCGTGGTTTGCCACCAGGAAGAACGGGCCCGTGCCGCTGACGCGCGCCGGGGGACGCACCGGCTCGGTGACGGGATCCATCGCTGCTGCGAGAATCTTTCCGTCGACGACGCGCAGCGCTTCGACATCGAACAGCTCGCCGAAGGTCCAGCCGGTGTCGTCGTACGGGTGGATTTGGGGATCGTCCGGGCTCCAGTACTGGCGGTCGAGGAGCGCGTCGGCAACGCGGCTGTGCGGCTGGTCCATGCGCACGACGAAGCTGCCTGCCGGAAGGAGGCGTACGGCCGGCTGTGCGCCTTGGTCAGGCTCCGCCGCGGCGGGCGCGGCATTGGACGATGGGGACGATGCGGACGATGAGGGCGATGCGGAAGCTGGCGATTTGCCGGCGTCGGCGCCCGGGGACGGCGCGAGCGGCACCGTGAGGGGCTGCGAGAGGCGCGAGATCTCGACGTGTTGCCTGCCGAGCACCCGCAGGAGCTCGGCCTGCGCCTCGGGGCGGCGGTCGTCGGCCGGAAAGACCCAGGCCGAAGGCCCCTCGCGCCGCGGCTTCTCGATCGCGCGCTTGGCCTTGGCGTAAAAGTTGGCCAGGAGCTGCGCGCGATTGTCGGCCGCGAACGCGAGCGAGACGAGGAGCCCCGTTTGCTGGTAGTTGTTGTTGTTGCGCTGCGACCACTCGACCCGCGGCCAGGGTGGATCCTGACGGTACCAGGTGCGCGAGTACTGCTCCGGAGTGAGCTCGCGCACCTCGGTGTCGGCGCCGCCATTGCCGAAGGTCTCGTAGAGGCGGCTGATGCTCCCGTGCATCGCCGCCAGGAACATCAGGTAGCCGGGGCTCCAGGTGTCGAACTCGCCGTGAGTGAAGACGCCGGGCATTCCCATCTTCGTCATCTCGGCGACGTTCGACCAGCCAAAGAGCTGCCATTCGTGGGTCAGTAGCGGGTCGACCCAGGCGTTGTAGGGACCGGCGCCCACCGTGTTGTCGTAGAGGAAGGGCACCGATTCGTGCAGGTCGTGGAGGACCTGCGCCTGCCAGCCGAGATGAGTGTCGAGGACGTTGCGGGTGAGCGAGAGGGTCATCCCCATGGCGTCACGGTTGTTGTCGTGCGCGACGTAGCGACCCCAGTAGGAGAGCCGCGGCCAGGCCGACTCCGGGTGGGCGAGGTGCCAGCGGTAGACGTCCACCATGCGATCGCGACCGTCGACCTCGACCACCGGGGTGATGAGCGTGATCAGGTTCTCGCGGATCTTCCGGATGTACGGACTCTCGTCGACCGCCAGGCGGTAGGCGAGCTCCATCAGAGCGGTGGGCGAGCCGGTCTCGGGCGAGTGGATGGCGCCGGTGATGTAGTAGACCGGAACGCTCGCGGCGATCAGGGGCTCGGCGCGCGCGTCGTCGAGCGCCAGCGTGCGCGGGTCCGCGAGCTGGGCGAGACGCGCCCGGTTCTCTTCCGAGCGAGCGAGATTCTCCTCGGAGGAGACCGCCACGGCGATCCGCTCGCGGCCCTCCTCGCTGATGCCGATCGAGACCACCCGCACTCTGGGGCTCGCCTCGGCCAGGAGGCGGAAGTAGCGGTGGACGTCCGCGGAGTAAGGCAGGTATCCCGGAGCGCCGGCGACGTCGCCGAGCACGACCTGTGGCGCCGGGACGCTCTTCGAGGCGGGCAGGTAGTCGGTGAGCGGCGAGTTGAACTCGGGTGCGGTGGTGTAGCGCCGGATGCGCTGCGTGGCGTCGGCATCGATCGGCTGGGCGAGGTCGGGGACGAGGCCCGAAGGAATGCGGGTGGCCGACGGAATCTCCGCGGCGGCGGCGAGGCAAGCGGAGGCGAGAATCTCCGCGGAGCAGAGCAGCAGGACAGCAGATCGACGCATCGAGAAGCCTCCAGAGTGCGCGGGTGGATCGCCGCAAGAGAGAAGCGTATCGAATGCCCGCGGGCGGCGGACTTCCGAGCGCCGCCGAGCTCGATGAGCATCGGCGCCGAGAGGGCCTCCCGCGCTGCCGACGGGCTTCCCAAGAGATCTCATTCAAGTTATTGTTGGAATATGCGAAGTCACCCCACCCCTCCCGCCGAGCGCTCATCGGGGTCTCCGAAGCGCGTCGTCTTTGCCGAGCTGTCCCGCGTGGGCAAGGCCCTGGCAAGCGGCGTTCGACTCGAGCTGCTCGATTTCCTGGCCCAGGGTCCGCGCAGCGTCGACGAGCTGGCGCGCTTGAGCGCGCTAGAGGTCGCCAACACTTCCCACCACCTGCAAGTGCTGCGCGGCGCTCGTCTGGTCGACGTCGAGCGCCGAGGCACGCGGTCGGTCTATCGGCTGAGAGGGGAGGATGTCGGCCTGTTCCTGACCTCACTGCATCGTCTGGGCGAGGCGAATCTGGCCGAGGTCGCGCGGGCGTTGCGGGACCTCGCCGGCAGCGGGCCGCGCGAAGAGGTCGATCGCGCGACGCTCGCGGCGCGCGTGCGGCGCGGCGAGGTGGCGCTGATCGACGTGCGCCCGGCCGAGGAGTACCGCGCCGGCCACCTGGCCGGGGCGCGTTCCGTTCCGCTTCCCGATCTCGCCCGACGGTTGGAGGAGCTGCCTGTCGGCCGGGAGGTCGTCGCCTACTGTCGCGGACCTTACTGCGTGTTGGCCGTCGAGGCCGTCGAGCTTCTGCGCCAGCACGGACGCACCGCCCATCGACTCGAAGACGGTGTGTGGGAGTGGCGGGCGCGTGGCCTGGCGATCGTCTCGGGAGACGAGCCGTCGATCGCCGCAGCCCGCCGAGGCAGGCGGTGAACGATGGCCCGAGAGTCGTCTCGATTTACCACTGGAGGAAGAGATGTCGACCCTGATGATTCTGAATGACGCACCTTATGGCCTCGAGCGGGTCTACAACGGCCTGCGCCTTGCCGGTTCCCTGGCCCGTAAGGGGGTGGCGGTTCGCCTCTTCCTGATGGGCGACTCCGCGCTCGCCGCCAAGGCGGGCCAGAAGGTGCCGCAGGGCTTCTACAACGTCCAGAACATGGTCGCCGCGGTCGCGCGTCACGGTGGCGAAGTGGCGGTGTGCGGCACCTGCCTCGACGCACGTGGCATCGGCGATGGCGAGCTCATGGAGGGGGTCCACCGCGGCACGATGGACGAGCTGACCACCTGGGTAGTCGAGGCGGAGAAGGTGCTGGCCTTCTGATGGCGCTCCCGGACACGGCCTCCGCAGTCGTCCTGGGCGGTGGTGTCGGCGGTCTGGTGGCTGCGCACCGCCTCCGCAAATCGCTGCCCGCGAGATACCGGGTGGTGCTCGTCGAGCGCGAGGCGCGCCACGTCTTCGCCCCTTCCCTCCTCTGGGTGATGACCGGCGATCGGTCGCTCGCCTCGGTGTCGCGCCCGCTCGCGCCTCTGGGGCGCAAGGGCATCGAAGTCGTGCGCGGCGAGATCGAGGAGATCGATCCGGTGAATCGTGCCGTGCGAGTGAACGGCAAGGTGCTCCAGGCAGAATTTCTCGTGGTCGCTCTCGGCGCTGACTTCGCACCGGAGGTCGTGCCGGGGCTCGCGGCTGGCGGCTCGACTTTCTGCACGGGCGCTGGGGCCGTCGCCGTGCGCGCGGCGCTCGAGGGGTTTCGAGGTGGCCGTCTGGTGCTCTTGACCGCGGCACCCGCCTACAAGTGCCCTGCCGCGCCGTACGAGGCCGTGATGCTGCTCGATCACTGGCTGCGGCGCCGGGGACTCCGCGAAAGGACCGAGATCGTCCTGTACGCCGCCGAGCCCGGACCGATGGGCGTCGCCGGCCCGGAGGTCTCGGCGGGCGTCAGGGCGATGGTCGAAGCGAAGGACATCGGCTACTACCCGGAGCACCAGGTGGTGGCGGTCGACGCCGCGGCCCGGCGGCTGACGTTCGCGAACGGTGTGCAGTCGGGCTACGACCTGCTGATTCATGTGCCGCCGCTGCGCCCTCCGGCGGTCGTCCGCGACGCCGGGCTCACGGGCGACAACGGCTGGATCGCGGTCGACCGACGGTCGCTCGCGACCCGGTTCGAGCGCATCTTCGCCATCGGCGATGTCACCAGCATTCCCCTGAAGATCGGCAAGCCGCTGCCGAAGGCGGGCGTCTTCGCCCACGCCGAAGCGGAGGTGGTGGCGCGCAACATCGCGCGCGAAATCACCGGCCGCGGCGCGCCCGCCGCCTTCGACGGCCACGGCGAGTGCTTCGTCGAGACCGGTGGTGGCCGCGCCGGATTCGGCAGGGGAGACTTTTACGCCGAACCCCTGCCGCAGGTCGCGCTGCACCCGCCTGCCTGGCGTTGGCACATGGGAAAGGTGCTCTACGAGAAAGCCTGGCTCTGGCGCTGGTTCTAGTCGCGGGTCTCGACTCTGGGCGGCAAGGGAAGGGTGTGGCCGAAGCGACGAACATGAGGCCAGAGCGCGGCCATCGTGCCCCGCGGCTCGCGGCAGACGTAGACCGGCAGGTCGGTGTCCCAGGGGCGCGCCAGAGGTGCGTCGATGCGCGCGCTCTCGGTACACGAACGATAGTGGAGCTCGAGGAGCGCGCGTGGCAGCCCGTAGGCGATCATCACGTTTCCGCGGTCGGCGTCTGGCCCCCACAGGTAGTAGGTCATGTTGCCACTGACCGCGCGGGGCGAGGCTTCGTGCCGAAGAATGTTCAGTGCCGCGGCCTGCGAATAGTCGCCGGTGAGAACCGTCGCTTGTTCTCGTTCGCCTGTCGAGAGGGAGCGGTAAACGCGCTCGACCGTGGCAACGTGTTCTTCCCAACCGAACATGCCGTGCAGGTCGTGCGTCAGCGCCATCGGTGGCACCGCCCATCCGAGGAGCGCGCCGAGGGTCGCGTCGATCGTCCGGAGCGGCAGTACGGGCAGGGTGAGCAATCCGATCGCGGCGCCGGTGGCGGCCAGCGAGGCGACGAGCGCTCGCCGAGTCGCGGCGCGCGTCGCGAGCCCGGCGCGGCGGAAGGCGTAGACCAGACCGGCGAGCCAGACCGGCAGCGCGAAGGGATGGAAGTAGAGGAGCTGCCCGGCGACGAACAGACCGCGTCCCTGCCCCGCGAGGATCTCCAGGCGAAGTGTGCGCATGAACTCCAGCGTGGCGAGCTCGTTCTGAGCCTGCCAGGCGAGATTGGGAAGCACGAGGAGCAAGGCGACGAATCCTCCGAGCCAGGGCCAGCGGCCGGCGAGCGCGCGCCGATCCGGAGTCGCGAGAAGTCCGATCGCCAGGGCGCCGGCCCACAGGAGGGAACTGTGTTTGGCGAGGATCGCGAGACCGAGCGTGCCACCGGCGAGGATCCAGGTCCATCGTTCGCCTCTGGCGAGAGCGCGCGCGACGAGGTACGCCGAAACCGTGCAGAAGAAGATCTCCACGACCGGTATGTCGAGCATCGCCGCGAGCCGGAGGTGGGCGGGAGCCACGAGCAGGCAGAGCAGCGCGAGGAGCTGCGCCGCTCGGCCGCCTCCCCACTCGCGCACGAGGAGAGCCGTGAAGATCATCGTACCCACTCCGGCCGCGATCGCCGGCAGGCGCAGGACTGCGAGACTGCCGCCGAGCTCGTCTGCGAGGCGCGCGATCCACGGGATGAGCGGCGGATGGTCGACGTATCCCCACGCCAGGTGGCGGCCGCACTCGAGAAAGTAGAGCTCGGCGCCGTGGTATCCGTAGCGGTGGACGACCGCGAGATGCACCAATGCCTTCACGGCGCAGAGAGCCAATACGAGAACGAGCGTCGTGCGATCCCACCGCGGCGGCACGGTGGAGTCGAGGTACTTTGCCGGCGCGCGCTCGGGTCTTTCCATCGAGGCGCCGCAGTCTACCTGGCGCCGGCACCGAAACGCCGGAAGAGCACCGGCACGACGAGTAGGTTGAGAAAGGTCGAGGTCAGGAGGCCGCCGAGGATGACGACGGCCACGGGACTCTGGATCTCGTTGCCGGGCTGGTCGCCGGCGAGAGCCAGCGGAATGAGCGCGAGGGCGGCGGTGAGCGCGGTCATGAGCACGGGGGCCAGCCGTTCGCGCGAACCGTTGCGGACCGGCTCCTCGAGCGGTGCTCCCTTCGCCATCAGATGCCGGTAGTGCGAAACCAGGAGCACCCCGTTGCGGGTCGCGACGCCGAAGAGCGTCACGAAGGCGACCATCGAGGCGATGCTCAGGGTGGCCGAGGTGAGAGCCAGGGCAGCGACGCCGCCGACCAGGGCGAGGAGCAGGTTGACGAGGACGATCGCCACCTGGCGGTGATCGCGGAAGGCGAGCCAGAGAATGCCCCAAACGGCGAGCAGCACCGCGAGCGCGAGCCAGCCGAGCCGCCGCGCGCTCTCGTTGGCTTCCTCGAACTGCCCGCCGAATTCGATCCGGTAGCCGGTGGGGACGCGGATCCCCTCCGGCGGCTCGCTGCAGCAGGTGGGCGCGATTGGCGGAGACGAGGGCGAGCTCCGCCATCGCGAACACGCCGTTGAAGACCAAGCGCAGGACGATGATTGCCAGTTCGGCCATTTGCGGTATTGGACGACGCCGTTGGTTCGAGAGCCCAAGTGGACCTCCGCGGGAGCCGCGTCCCCGAGCTCGGGCGCGGCCTCCCGCCGGCCGTCACCCCGGTGCTCGTAGGGGCGGGGCCGACGACCGCGTTGAGGATGGTCGACGTCCGGAGCCTGCCGTGTACCGGCGATGTAGGTCCTCAGGTGTTGCCTGCTGCCCCCTACGCGGTGGATCGTGCTGAAGCACCGGTTACGCCCCGAATCGGGACACGGAGGAGCTTCACTGAGTTGAAGAAGACCAAGAGGTCCGGGCCGAGATGCAGTACCGCGGCTTCGACGGGTCCGATGATCCGGAGCAGGGCGGCGATGATGCCGAGGACATGGACCACGCCGACGCCGAAGATCAGATTCTCCGCGATCGTGCGATAAGCCCGGGCGGCGATCGCCCGGGCCTCGGCGATCTTGCCGATGTCGTCGGTCATCAGGGCGACGTCGGCGGCCTCGATGGCGGCTTGCGTGCCGACGACGCCCATCGCGATGCCCACGTCTGCCTGAGCCAAGGCCGGTGCGTCGTTGACTCCGTCCCCTACCATGGCCACGCGGCGGCCTTCCTGCTGGAGCCGCTGAATGATCTTCAGTTTGTCTTCCGGCAACAGCTCGGCGAAGACCTCGTCGAGGCCGAGCTCGGCGCCGATGCGGCGCCCGATCGCCTCGCTGTCGCCGGTGAGCATCACCAGGCGTCGAATGCCCATCGTGCGCAGCAGATCGAGCGCTGCCCGGGCGTCCGGTCGCACCCGGTCTTCGAGGTAGAGGACGCCGAGGAGTCGTTGTTCTACACCGACGTACACAGCCGCGCGGCCTTCAGGCGCCGACGACTGCGAGAGGCGCACGCCGTTCTCGCTGAGGAAGGTGTGGTTACCGACCAGCACCGACAGACCATCGACGACAGCTCGAACACCCCGACCGGGAACGGCCGCGAACTCGCTGGGCTCGATCAGGGCGATGCCGCGCCCCTTCGCGAACGCGACGATGGCTTCCGCCAGGGGATGAGCCGACCGCCGCTCGACGGAGGCTGCCAGCCGAAGGACCCTCTCTTCGTCGGCCGATCCATCGCTGACCTCGATACGGGCAACGGCTGGCTTCCCGAGGGTGAGCGTGCCGGTCTTGTCGAGTGCCAGGGTGTCCACCTTGGCGAGCTGCTCCAGCACGAGGCCGCCTTTGACCAGGATTCCGGAGCGGGCCGCCCTGGCCACCGCAGCGATGATGACCAGCGGCGTGGCCAAGCCAAGCTCTGCCGGCGAGGTGAAGACGAGCAGCGTGATGACCAGCCTCACGTCTCGGGTGTACAGGTACACGGCGATCAGGAACAAAAAGACGGCGGGAATCAGCCACGCGGCGACGCGGTCGGCGAGCCGTTGGACCGGCGCCTTCTGCTCCTCGGCGTTCTCGACCAGCGCCACGATTCGCGCGTACATCGTGTCGCCGCCCAGCTTGTGAGCTTCGACGTCGATCGCTCCGACGTCGACCACGGTTCCGGCGTACACCGCCGATCCGACGAGCTTCTCGAGCGGCAAGCTCTCGCCGGTGATCGGGGCTTGGTTGACCGAGGCGGCTCCTGCCAGCACGGTGCCATCGACCGGAATCCGCTCCCCAGCCCGGACGATGACCACATCGCCCGGGAGGACTTCTGCGAGCGCGACGGAGCGCTCGCCGTCGCCGCGGCGCACGAGCGCCGTCTGGGGTACCGCCCCGATGAGCGACTTGATGGAGGCGCGGGCACGCTCGGTGTTGAGCTCCGCGATGAGCTCGGCGATCAGGATGATCACCAGCAGGACCGAGCCCGCCACGTACTCGCGGCCCAACATGGCGACGACCGTCGCGATGACGATGAAGACCTCGGTCCCGACCCGGCGCTCGCGAAGCAGGGAGCGGAGCCCGGTCTTGGCCAGCGGATAGAGACCCATGGCGACCGCCCCGAGGAGGCCCGGAAGCGGCAGGAGCCCGCGCCAGAAGAGCAGCGCCGCGGCGCCGGTGAGGAGGATCCGGAGGATCTCCAACCGGTGCTCGCGGGTCAGCAGTGTGCGTAGCACTCCCATGGGAGTCAGCTGCGCGGACTCACCGGGCGCTGTACGAGGAGGGTCGTAGGCACGGTTTTACTTCACTTCCTTGATCTCTCGATAGTCGCCACTCGCGCGAAGCGTGACGGTGAGCGGCTGGGTCTCGCGGTTACGCCAGAACCAGCCGTGCCAGCCCTCGAACGCCGCGACGAGCTCGCCTTCGTCGGATTCCACGCCCAATCCCTTGCGGTAGGGGTGATAGTCGCGGCGTGGCTCCCTGGAGTCGGCGTGCTGGTCGTAGTTCACCACGCCGCGGTCGGTCGACCAGGAGTACGCGACACGCGCACCTTCGCGCATCGAGAGCTTGACCTCGCGGCCCTGACCTGGCTCCAGCGTGATGGTGGTTGTATCGGTCCGGGGTGTCGCAACGCCTTCGGGTATCGGCGTCGCGGCCAGCGGCGCGGAAATCGCTTCCACAGCTGAAGCGCCTTCGGCGCACGGTTCACTCTGGACCTCCGAGGCCGACATCGCTTCCGGCTCTAAAGAACTGGCTTCAGCAGCGAGAGAGACCTTGATCTCTCCCATCCGCGTCAGTCCGAGAGCGCCACCGACGCCTGTCGGGTCGACACCGTATTCCGCAGGTAGAACGACGGTGCCGAGGATCAGGCCGGCGACCGCGAGTGCGATCACGGTCGACCGCGTCAGCGCGCGAGTCGACGGCAGGTTGGTGGGAACGGAGTTGCTGATGTCGGGCATATGGCTCTCTTCCTATCCGATGTCGTTGATGATGAATCCGGCGAGTTGGTAACCGGTGAGCAGGAAACCGGCCGTCATGAGCGCCACGTTGGCGGTGTAGGCGTGACGCACGAAGCCCTGGGTGCGACGCCAGAAGCTCATCGCGATGAGGATTCCGCCGAGTCCGAGCAGCTGCCCGATCTCGACGCCGACGTTGAACGCCAGGAGGTTGGGCACCAGCCCGGAGGGAGAAAGCTCGTAGTCGAGGATTTTCGTCGCCAAGCCGAAGCCGTGGAAGAGGCCGAAGACAAGCGTCGCCGCCTTGGTGCTCGGTTGGAATCCGAACCAGCGTTGGAACGCGCCGAGGTTGTCGAGCGCTTTGTAGACCACGGACAGGCCTATGATCGCGTCGATGAGATGAGAGCTCACGTTGACGCCGGTCAGCACACCGAGCAGGAGCGTGGCGGAGTGGCCGAAGGCAAAGAGCGTCACGTAGATGCCGATGTCCTTCATCCGGTAGAGGAAGAAGATGACGCCGACGAGGAACAGCAGGTGGTCGTAGCCGGTGACCATGTGTTTGGCACCCAGGTAGACGAACGGCAGGATCTGGGTTCCGCTCGTCTCCTGAATGTAGCCCTTGTCGCCGTCGGTGACACCATGAGCAAGAGCGCCGGTGGGCAGGCTGGTGACCGCCAGGGCGGCAACCAACAGCCAGAGCCAGCTGGTTCTCCTCATCGGGTTCTCCGGCTCGACAGGCACGCGAGAAGCCCGAAGCCAGTCACATTCATGGATAGCCCCCGGTCGCGCGGTCGAGTTGGGCCCGCGCGGCGGTCAACTCCTCGAGGACGTTGATGTGCTCGTTGCGTGCCTCCAAAGTCTGCCGGCGAATGAGAAGGAGCTGAAGGAAGTCGATCTTGCCCGCGCGGTAGGACTCGGTACCCAACTCCATGTTCTCCTGCATGGCCTTGACCACGTCGCTGGCGAAGCCGTCGGCGGCCGAGCGGGCGGCTCGCAGACGGGCCACGGCGGTCGAGACCTCTTGTCGCACCCGGCGGCTCGTGGCGGCGACCTCGGTCTCGAGTTGACTGACGCGCGCTGCGGCGACGCCCCGCGCCTCCTGATTCCTATTGAAGAGGGGCAGGTCGAAGCTCAGAAGGCCCTGAACGATATCGGTGTCCGACTCCTCTTCCCGCGTGTAGCTCACGCCGACCCTCGGTGTGGGGATCCGCTCGCGCGCCGTGAGGCGAGCCTGCGCGTTCGCCGCGTCCAGGGTGCGGCGGCCCGCGGCGATATCCGCCCGGCTTGCGAGGGCCTGCGCGATCAGTTGCGCCTCGTCGAGAACGCCTCGTTCCTCGACTCCAAGCTCACCCTCGAGCGCAGGGACTCTGGCTGGATCGAGGCCCAGCAAGAGGTGAAGGTCCGCCAGAGTCTCGGCGTTGCGGCGTGCCGCCTCGGAACGGTCTCGGGCCATACGACCCACCTCGACGCGCGCCGTGTTGACCTCGAGCAAGGCAGCCGCACCCGCTTCGAAGCGCTCCGCCGCCGCCGCCAGGCCCTCCTGCACGACGGCCAGCGCTTCGGCCGCCAGGAGGTCTCTCTGCTCAGCGGCGAGGGCCCGGCCAAACATTTCGCGGGTCGCCGCGGCGACTTCACCCCGACGTCTTCGCAGTCGAGCTTCAGCGGCGTCAACCAGGGCCTCTGCCGCTTCGATGCGAGCGCCGCGCTGGCCACCGACCTCGATGGGTTGAAGTAGTTGAATGCTGTCGTCCCGACTCTCGCCGACCGGGCTCGAACGGGGACCTGTCGTCACCGTCAGGCTCGGATTCGCCTGAAAGAGCAACGATGCGCCAGCCAGCCGCGCCTTGGCCGCGTCGACCTCCGCCGCGAGCATCTGGAGATCCGGGTTGTTGGCTTGGGCGAGCAGCACGGCCTCGTCCGGTGTCAAGGAAGCCTGTTCGGCCTGGGCTGTGCCCGATGCAAGCATCACGACGACCAGGACCGTGAAAAAGCGGAACGGGGGCATCTTTGCTCGACCTCCGGTTCGAATCAGTTGTTTCGCTCGCCACGACCGGGCTTCGTCGGCCGACACGGACGCTGGATTGCTCCAAGGGTTGTTGTCACTGCGCATGGGCAGGCACCTGTTCGGACTGGTCTGAAGAAGCCGGGACCTTGCGCTCGCGATGAAAGACACGATAGAGGACGGGCAGCACGAGAAGGGTCAGGGCGGTGGATGACAGGATGCCGCCGATAACGACCGTCGCCAGGGGACGCTGCACTTCCGCGCCGGTCCCGACCGCGATCGCCATCGGCACGAAGCCCAGGGACGCGACGAGCGCCGTCATCAGGACCGGGCGCAGTCGCGTGACCGACCCCTCCATGACCGCGGTATCGAGGTCCTTGCCCTCCTCCCGCAAGCGTTTGATGAACGAGATCATCACCAGCCCATTCAGCACCGCGACCCCCGAGAGGGCGATGAAGCCCACGGCAGCGGAGATCGAGAGAGGGATTCCTCGAACCCAGAGGGCGACCACCCCGCCCGTGAGGGCCAGTGGCACGCCCGTGAAGACCAGGGCGGCGTCCTTGACCCCGCCGAAGGTCATGTAGAGGAGTGCGAAGATGAGCAGCAGGGCCAGAGGTACGACGATCTCCAGGCGGCGGGTTGCGGAGATCAGGTGCTCGAACTGGCCGCCCCAGGTCACCCAGTAGCCCGGTGGGATCTCGACGCCTCCGCTGATGCGATCCTCGGCCTCCGCCACGAACGAGCCGATGTCGCGCCCGCGGACGTTGGCGGTGACGATGATGTGGCGCTTGCCGTTTTCCCGGCTGACCTGATTCGGTCCGAGTGTGACCTCGAAAGACGCGACGGCGCCGAGTGGGACGTAGCGGGTCGGCCCTCCGGGTGCCAGGGGAATGGGAAGTGCCTTGAAGGTATCCACGTCCTGGCGCATCCCAGGCGGCAGGCGGACGATGATGTCGAAGCGTCGGTCGCCCTCGAACACCTGTCCGGCGACCTTCCCCCCCACGGCGACCGAGATGACTTCCTGCACGTCCGCGGCATTGAGACCGTACCTGGCCATCTCGCCGCGGTCGAGATGGAAAGTGAGCACGGGAAGACCCGTCACCTGCTCCATCTTGACGTCCGAAGCCCCTGGGATCTCCTGCAAGATGCCCTCGACGTCGGCGCCGGCCTCCTGGAGCACTTCCATATCGTCGCCGAAGATCTTCACCGCCACGTCGGCGCGGACGCCGGCGATGAGCTCGTTGAAGCGCATCTGGATCGGCTGGATGAACTCGTAGTTGTTGCCCGGGATCTTCCGCAGCTCCTCCTCGATGTGTTGAACCAGGTCCGCCTTGCTGCGCGACGGGTCGGGCCATTGCTTCCGAGGCTTCATCATCACGTAGACGTCGGCGACGCTCGGGGGCATCGGGTCGGTCGCGATCTCGGCGGTACCGATCTTCGCGAAGACGGACGCGACCTCCGGGAACTCGGTGAGGCGGTTCTCGAGCACGTGCTGCATCTCGACGGCCTGCGTGAGACTGGTTCCCGGAATCCGCAGGGCGTGAACCAGCAGGTCGCCCTCGTCGAGGCTGGGCAGGAACTCGCTACCCATCCGGCTCGCCAGGACGCCGGTCAGAACGAGGAGCGCGACGGCGCCGCCGATCACCGCCGCCTTGCGACGAAGAGCCCAGGTGAGGCTCGGAACGTAGGCTCGCTTGGCCCAGCGCATGACCGGATTCTCCTTCTCCGAGATGCGCTTGGTCAGCAGAAGAGCCACCGCAGCGGGTACGAACGTCAGCGAGAGAATCATCGCGCCGAGCAACGCACCGACGACGGTGAATGCCATCGGGTGGAACATCTTTCCCTCGATGCCACTCAACGTGAAGATCGGAATGTAGACCACCATGATGATGAGCTGGCCGGCGATGATCGCGCCGCGAACCTCCTTCGCGGCATCGAACACCACTCCGAGGCGCTCCGCGGTGGAGAGAGTTCGGCCGAGACGGTGCTGTTCTTCAGCGAGGCGCCGGATGCAGTTCTCGACGATCACCACCGCGCCATCGATGATGATGCCGAAATCGAGCGCGCCGAGGCTCAGCAGATTGCCGCTAACTCGGTTGGCGACCATGCCGGTGATCGTGAAGAGCATGGAGAGCGGAATGACGAGTGCCGTGATGACGGCGGCCCGTGCTTGGCCCAGGAACAGGAAGAGAATCGCGATGACGAGAAGGGCGCCCTCGAGCAGGTTCTTGCGCACGGTGGCGATCGCGGCATCGACCAGAAGGGTGCGATCGTAGACTGCCTCGGCGCTGACACCCGGGGGTAGGGTGCGGTTGACTTCCTCCAGCTTGGCGGCGGCGCGGCGAGCGACGTCGCGGCTGTTCTCCCCGATCAGCATGAAGACCGTCCCGAGGACCACTTCCTTTCCGTTGCGCGTCGCCGCTCCGGTGCGTAGTTCGCGGCCGAGAGCCACGGTGGCGACGTCATCCAGATGGATCGGAGCGCCCTCGCGATTGCCAACGACGATGCTTCCAATCTCCTTCTCATCGACGACCTGCCCGGGAACGCGAACGAGGTACTGCTCGCCGGAGTGCTCGATGTAGCCGGCGCCGACGTTGGCATTGTTCGTCGCCAGAGCCTCCAGCACGTCGTCGAAACCGAGCTCGAATCCGATCAGCTTCTGCGGGTCGGGGGTGACGTGAAACTGTTTGACATAGCCGCCGATGGTGTTGACATCCGCGACACCGGGGAGGTTGCGGAGCTGCGGCCGGACGATCCAGTCCTGGATCGTCCGTAGGTCGGCCTCGGTGTATGGCTCCCCATCGGCCCCCTTGGACCCTGGTTCTGCCTCGACGGTCCAGAGGAAGACCTCCCCGAGCCCAGTTGCGATCGGGCCCATCGTCGGCACCAGATCGGGAGGGAGCTGATTGCGAACGGACTGGATGCGTTCGTTGACGAGCTGGCGGGCGAAGTAGATGTCCGTACCATCTTCGAAGACGACGGTCACCTGGCTCAAGCCGTATCGGGAGATGGAGCGCGTGTAGTCCAGGGCCGGAAGGCCCGCCATCGCGGTTTCGACCGGGAAGGTGATGCGCTGCTCCACCTCGAGCGGCGTGTAGCCTGAGGCTTCGGTGTTGATCTGGAGTTGGACGTTGGTGATGTCGGGAACGGCGTCGATCGAAAGCCGCGAATAGCTGTAAGCGCCGATTGCTGCCATGGCCAGCGTCAGGGTCAGAATGACCCAAGGCCTGCGGATCGAGAACTCGAGGACGCGCTCAATCATGACCTGTCTCCCTCGCGCCGCGTCCCGCTTCAATGGTCATGGCTGGCCCCGGCCTTGCCCACATCGGCCTTGAGGATGAAGCTGTTGGCCGAGGCGTACCGCTCGCCTGCCAGCAGCCCGGACACGACCTCGATCCACTCACCGTCCTGGCGTCCGAGCTCCAGAGGCCGCGCTTCGAACAGGTCGCCGACGCGCACGAAGACGACATCCCAGTCGCGGAACTTCTGCAGGCCGTCACGTTTGACCGCGACCGGCACCGTGACCTCCTCCTGGACGACTGCGGCGGTCACGAAGAGGCCGGGCCGCCACAGACGATCCGGGTCGGGAAGGATGATGCGCGCCGTCGCGGCGCGCGCCTCGCCGCCGACGAGCGATCCGATGTAGACGATCTTCCCTCGCGCCTCGGCGCCGAGGGCTTCCGAGCGAATGGTGACCTCCTGCCCGACCTTCACCGCGTTCAAGTTTTTGGCGTAGACCGTGACGTTCACCCAAACGGTGGAGAGGTCGGCAATCGTGAACAGGTCCTCGTCCTCGGTGACGGCCTGACCGGCTGCGACGTTCTTGGCGACGACTACGCCGTCGAACGGCGCCCGCACCTCGTAGCGCGTCAGCACACTGTCGGGGTTCTCGAGCAGCGACTTCAGGGCGTCCTTGCCGATGCCAAGGGCTCCGAGCTGTTGGCGGGCCGACCGGTGCCGCAGCTCGGCCTCGTGGTGGGCGCGTTGCGCCGTGAGGTAGCTCGCCTCGGACGAGATGTTGCGCTTCCACAGGCGTTCCTCGCGCTCGAAAGCCTGGCGCTCGAACTCCAGATCGCTAGCGGTGTCGATGAAGTTGCGCTTCGCCTCGGCGAGCTCGCGACTGTCGATGACGGCGATCACTTCGCCCCGACGAACGGGGTCGCCCTGGCTCTTACGGATCTCCTGAATCACCCCCGGCGTTCGGGGAACCACGTGCGTCGCCTTGTCGCCGTTGAGGGCGATCTCGCCCGGAAGGTCGAGGATGGACCGCAGATTGGCCGGGCCGGCCGTTTCGATCTGGATCGCCGACGTGCGCACCGCTTCGTCGGAAAGTTGCACCCGACCTTCGAACGAAGAGTACTTCCAGGTGTGCTGCGCTCCTTTGTACTCAGCGACGACGGCGACGTCGAAGGAATGCGGCTCCTCGACGACGCCCGACCCGAGCAGGTAGTCCCCTTCAGGTGCGAAGCCGAAACGGTCCAATCGTCCGCCGAGGCGGGAGAGTTCGATGGACAGGGTGACATCGCCAGGAGGCAGGGGTTTGGAGTTCTCGTAGAAATAGACGCGAAACTGCGGCGGGACGCCGCGCTCGTAGATGGTGATCTCGGCCTGGAACTCGCCATCCGACAGGAGTCGACCTCGATGCGGCCCGCGCTCGTACTCCTTGGCGGCGGCGTCCTGCGTTTCACCCGCGGGAGGTGTGGGAGTCTTGCCGCAACCTGCAACGCCGAGCGCGCACGAGGCGGCGAGCGCAACCAGCATCGCGAATCGCCTGCCAGGTCCGGTGGTTCGTGTGTTGGCCATAGGGATTGCCGATCCTTGTTGAGGGGAAGATGGGCTGGGCTCTTTGACGCGGTGGTCTGTTGGCACTTGGCGCTGGTCGCCAAAGGTCGCGCGGCTCATACCGCGTCGTCCTGCTCTTCGCCGGTGCGGATTCGCACGACTCGTGGAAGGTCGGCGACCATGATCAGGCCGTCGCCGGGATTGCCCGTGTGGGCGGCCTTCTGGATGGCACCGACGATCTCGTCACATGCGGCGTCCGAGCAGAAGATCTCGAGCTTGCACTTCCTCTTGAAGAAGATGGTCTCTTCTTCCGGCATGAACTTCCGGTTGGCTCCTCGTCCGCGCCCTTGCCCTTGGCAGTCGCTGACCGTGACGCCCGGAAAGTGGGGGAGCTCGTGGAGGGCGTCCATCACCCGGTCGAGCGCATGGGCTTGGAGAATGGCCTTGACTTCCTTCATGTAAACGTCCTCCCGCAGTTTTGATGTCCTTCGTTGACGGTGGCCGGAACCAGCCATGGCGGGGCCGTGGCCGACCAGCGATGCGCTCCACCCTTGCGTGGCGCGCAAGGGCAGATTCGATTTCGCGCCTACGACGCGAGGCGGCCCGGCTCCATCAAGGGCCGGGCGTCGCCTCGCGCGGGCGAGACATCAAATACGAAGGATTGGCGAGAGGACTGAAGGTGGCAGGCGGCCGGGGCTTGATCGAGCGCCGGGCCATCGAGCCGCCGGATCGCCCCGGGGGGGCTGAACCGTGGGTGAAGTTGCGAGCAGGTCGACCGACAGCGCGTCGGTGGGGGCCGAAGCCGGAGAGAGGCGCGCGGCCGGCGTCGGCGCGATGGAACTGTGCGAATGGGAAGGCGTGACGACGTCGTGAGCGTGGCCGTGGAGAGAGACTTCCAGGTCAGCCGCATGACCGTGTGCCTCGTGTAAAGCCTCGAGGAGCACGTGTGCGGTCACAAAGGAGCTGTGCGCGAGGGGGGCCAGGAAGCCCAAGATCGCGAGTGCAGCAAAGATGTGACGGGCGTTCCGCATGGAGCGGCGCAATATACCAGAACCTCGAACGATCGCCGAACGCCACCTTCTAGAGTCTCACCGGAGAAGTTGGTGGAACCGGCCGAGTAGCACCGATGCAACTGTGCCGCGAGCCGGCGGGCCTCACAACCGCTCCAGGATCCCTCGCTTTGCCTCGACTGCTACGATTCGCTTGGAATCGATTGGAGGTCACATGCGGGTCGTGGAATGCGTGCCGAACATCTCCGAAGGGCGGCGCCCGGAGGTCTACGAGGCGGTGGCGAAGGCGGCGGGGGCGGTGCCCGGAGTCACGGTGCTGGACGTCGATCCCGGCGCGGAGACCAATCGTACGGTGATCACTTTCGTCGGTGAACCCGAAGCGGTGCTCGAAGGGGCTTTTCAATTGATGGTCGCGGCGCTCGAGCGCATCGACATGAGCACCCACAAGGGGGCCCACTCGCGTATCGGCGCGGTCGACGTGGTGCCGTTCGTGCCGGTTTCCGAGGTCACGATGGCGGAGTGCGTGGAGCTCGCCCGCCAGCTGGCGGAGCGCGCCGGCCGCGAGCTCGGGATTCCGCTCTACCTCTACGAACAGGCGGCGACTTCACCTGCGCGCCGCAACCTGGCCGACATCCGGGCCGGCGAGTACGAGGGGCTGGCGAAGAAGCTCGCCGATCCGGCCTGGCAGCCCGACGCCGGGCCGGCGACCTTCGTGCCACGTTCCGGTGCGACGGTCATCGGCGCGCGGCCGTTCCTCGTCGCTTACAACGTCAACCTGAACACCGTGGACAAGCGTCTCGCGACGCGGATCGCCGGCGAGATCCGCGAGAAGGGCAAGAAGCGCCTCGACGGCGCAGGCAAGGCGATGAAGGACGCCTCGGGCGTCGAGATCTGGGATCCGGGTCTCCTCACCGGCATCAAGGCTGTCGGCTGGACGATCCCCGAGTTCGGCTGCGCGCAGATCTCGATCAACGTCACCGATCTCGAGGCGACGCCGCTCCATGTCGTCTTCGACACCTGCGAGGAGCGCGCGCGGGCGCACGGCCTGCGAGTGACCGGCTCCGAGCTGGTCGGTCTCGTGCCGCGGGCGGCGCTGCTCGCCGCCGGCCGGCATTACCTCGCGCGGATGGGTCGATCAACCGGCGTGCCGGAGAGCGCGCTCGTTCACGTCGCGGTGCGTACCCTCGGACTCTCCGAGGTCAAGCCGTTCGACCCGCGGGCGGCGATCATCGAAGCCCGGCTCACTCCGCCGGCGCCGCTCGTCGCCCTGACGCTCGAAGGCTTCGCCGACGAGCTCTCTTCCGACTCGCCGGCGCCCGGCGGCGGTTCGGTGGCGGCCTATGCCGGAGCGCTCGCCGCCGGTCTGGCGACGATGGTGGCCAATCTTTCCCATCCCAAGCGGGGCTTCGAGTCCAAGCAGCCGGCGCTGGAGAAGGTCGCAGTGCGTGGCCAAGCGCTCAAGGATCGCCTGCTCGCCGCGGTGGACGCGGACACCGCCGCGTTCGACCGTTTCCTGGCGGCAATGCGGTTGCCCAAGGAGAGCCTCGGGGAGCGCGCCCTGCGCGATGCCGCGATGGTCGTCGCGACGATCGCGACGATCGAGGTGCCGCTTGCGACGCTCGAAGCCTGCACGGAGATCGTCGAGCTTTGCCTCGAGGTCGGCGAGATCGGCCTCCAGGCCTCACTTTCGGATGCCGGCACCGGTGCCGCGATGGCGCGGGCGGCGGCGTCGGGCGCCTTCCAGAACGTCTGCATCAATCTTCCGGGTCTTTCCGAGCGGCAGGCGGCAGCGGCGCTTCTCGCCCGGGCCGACGCGGCCTGGCAGCGGACGACCGAGCTCGCGGCGCGCGCCGAGGCGGTCTTCGTCGGCGGCCTGCGCCATGCCGCCGGCTGACTCAGGAGTCGGGGGCGCAGAGCCGGGAGCGGTCGAGAAACGCTTCCCACAGCCGCTCCCATACGCTCCAGTCGTGGCCTCCCGGCAGGTTGTAGACCTGTTCGGGGGGCAGGAGGTCGGCCAGCATCCGGTTCGAGCGGTCGAAGTCATCGCCCGTACCCCACCCAAGATGAAGCGGCAGCGGCCGTTCCTCTTTCGCCCGCGCAGCGAGCCAGCTCCAGAGCTCCCTTCCCACGTCCCCTTCAGCGATCGTCGCCGGCGGCTTCCAGCTCCCGGGTCCGCCGGCGCGCTCGATCTCCTGAATCACCTCGTCTTCTCCGAGGTAGGGTGCGAGCGCCAGCACGCCGGCAAGGTCCTCCGGATGGTCGCGCAGATAGAGCAGGGCGCCGATTCCTCCGAGCGAGGTCCCGGCGAGCCAGATCGTGTCGTAGCCGGCGGCCCGGGCGGGAAGGACGACGTCCGCCCGCAGGCGCTCGAGGACCGTTCGGGCGCGAAAGTAGCCGAGATGCGCGTCGACGGCGACGAGATCGATCGGCAGTCCCCGCCGCGCCGCGGCGCTCGCGAAACCGGCTTCGCGAAACTGCTCGGGTGCGTCCAACCGGCCGGGCAGAAGCACCACGAGGCAGCGGACCCCGGAGCCGCGCGCGAGATCGACCGTGCGCATCGGAACGGTCGCGGGCCGCAACGCCGCACAGCCAGAAATGACCGTCCCGGCGAGAAGCACGACGGCTTGCGCTCCGGCGCTGCGAATCAAGACTTGGGTTCCTCTGCGAGCTCGAGGGCGTAGTCGATGTCGTCGTCGGTCGCGGTCTCGGCGTCGGGTCCGGCCGAATAGACGAGGCCGGCCGCCTCGCCGGTGAGCACCCAGTTGTAGCTCTGGCCGGAGAACGGATCTGCCGGGAAAGCGGTCTCGCCGCGATAGCGCGCCCAGAGGGTGCCGACCTCCGATTCGAGCTCCGGGAGTTTGCCGGTGGCGGCGTGGTGCTCGCGCAGGACCGCGGCGATCGCCTCGAGGTCGGCCGCGACCTGCAGGCGGGCGGCGTTGACCGCTGCCGGATCGGTGATCTGCGGTTCCGCGGTGGCGGCGCCTGTGGCGGCCGCCTGCTGCAGGCCGCCGAAGTCGCCCATCCGCGCGAGCTTGGAAACCGTCATCACCCAGACGGCGCCGGCGGCAGCGAATCCAAGCGCTGGCAGCACGATGAGCAGGGCGAGAATTCCGGCGGCACGCTGCGCGCCGCGCGCGTTCGTCGGCAGGCCGGCACCCAGGGCCGGATCGAGCAGCTCGACGCGCTCGGAGAGCGGCGGATAGGCGGACAGCCAGCTGCCCAGGGTCATCCAGCCGGTATCGAGGTCGCGCCGCTGGGCGACGTACGCCTGGAGGTTGATCCGCTTCGCGTGCGTGCCGCCGGCGGCGAGGATGGCGAGCCCGCGCACGGCCCCGCCGGGGTCGCCGCAGAGCGCCGCTCCCCAACGGTCGCAGGTGCGCTCGCAGGCACGGGAGTAGGCGGCGCCGAGGAACGGCATCAGCCGGCCGGGAGCGGTGAGCAGGAGGTGATCGAGGTGGCCGGCCTTGAGGTGGCCGATCTCGTGGCCGAGCACCATGTCGCGCGCCGCGGTGTCGTCGCCGCAGGCGTCGAGGAGGTCGGAAAACAGCACGATCATGCGGCCGCGGAAGAACTTCGTCGCCAGGGCGTTGACACTCCCGCCGGACTCGAGCAGGTAGGCCTCGGGCTCGCGGGCGAGCCCCGCTGCGCTCGCGAGCTGCTGGACGCGGGCATGGAGCTCCGGCAGCTGACTGGGTCCGAGGTGGACCGCGCTGCCGCGCAGGTGGGTGACGAAGGCCAGATGGACGAAGAAGAGGAAGAGGCCGATCAGAGCGACGTAGGCCAGCCCGATGATCGAGATTGCGAGCAGCGCCCAGAGTCCGAGCGAGAACAGGAGAACGAGAACGAAGAGCGGCTTCTCGGTCGGCCAGCGGGCGACCTCGATTGGTGTAGTCGGGGTCTTCGGAACGGACCCGAAAGTGGAACGCGACGCGGCGAGGGTGGAGTTCGGGTCGAAGGAGCTCATATGTCTACCGATACGCAGCGCCGCGGGAATCCGGGCCAGCGGCGCGCCTCGGCCGCAGGGAGCGCGAAGCGCGAACGATAGCACCCCGGGGGTGCTGCCTCCGCCGCGTCGCGCCGCATTCGATAAACTGAACCCGACGAGCGCCCGCTTCGGGCGCGCTCGAACCGGAGGTTGCGACGATGCGACAGAAAACAACGGCCTGCTGGCTGGTGCTCGGACTGTTCGCCCTGGCAGGGGCGAGCTGGGCGGTGCGCGGCGACGACAAGGAGCGCAAGAGCAAGAACGGCAAGATCGAGGCGACGGTGGGCGGAGCGCAGGTGGTGGTCGAGTACGGCCGGCCGAACGCCGCCGGCCGCAAGATCTTCGGTGCCCTGGTGCCCTGGGGCGAGATCTGGCGGGCGGGAGCCGACGAGGCCACGACGGTCTCCTTCGACAAGAACGTGACGATCGAGGGGCAGCCGCTGGCCGCCGGCCGGTATGCGTTCTTCCTGATCCCCTCCGAAGGCGAATGGACGGTGATCTTCAACAAGGTGGCCGAACAGTGGGGCGCCTACAAGTACGACGCGACGAGTGACGCGCTGCGGGTCAAAGTGAAGCCGGCACCCCACGACTCGGTCGAGACGCTCGAGTACGCGGCGGCCGGCGACCGGGTCGAGATGCGCTGGGAGAAGGTCGCCGTCGGATTCGCCGTCAAGGTCGCGAATTGATGTTCGAGGCCGGGGGTCGATCGACGTCGTTGTCGGCACTGGCGCTTCTCGCTCTCTGCGCGCCGCTGTCGGCCGCGGCCCAGGCGCCAGCGGAGCCATCGGCGCCAATGGCGCAACTGGCGCCGATCGCCCCAACAGCTCTCGCCGCGACGGCTTCGCCGGCGCCGACGCTGGCTACCTCTTCCAGTGCCGCCGCGACCGCGGGCGGCGCCGGCAGGAGCTCGCGTCCGCTCGCCGGGCTGCCGTACACGCCGAGCCTCGAGCCCGGATTCATGGACCGGTCGGTCGACCCCTGCGTCGATTTTTACGCCTATTCCTGCAACGGCTGGCGGGTTCAGAATCCGGTCCCGTCCGACAAGTCGCGCTGGAGCGTCTACGGCAAGCTCTCCAACGAGAACCAGCAGTTCCTCTGGGGCCTTCTCGAGGAGGCCGCGCGGAGCACGGACGCGACCGATCCGGAGCTGCGAAAACTCGGCGACCATTTCGACGCCTGCATGAACCTCGCCGCGATCGACAAGGCCGGGATCGATCCGATCCGGGCCGACGTCCGGGCGATCGACCAGGTTCCGGAGCGCAAGGCGATCGCCGCGCTGCTCGGCGGTCTTCATGCCCGGCTCAGTGGACGGGGGATGCTTTTTGGCTTCGGGAGCGAGCAGGATCCCGGGGACGCCACACAGCGCATCGCGGTGGTTTCGGCCGGTGGGCTCGGCCTGCCGGACCGCGACTACTACCTGAAGAGCGACGCCGCGACGGTCGCCTTGCGCGAGAAGTACACCGCGCACCTCGAACGCACCTTCAAGCTGATGGGAGAGCCCGCGGACTGGGCTTCAGAGAGCGCCGCGATCGTGATGCAGATCGAGACCGAGCTCGCGAAGGTTTCGCTCTCGCGGGTCGACCGGCGCGATCCGCGGAAGGTCTATCACCGGATGGACCTCACGGGGCTGCAGAAGCTGACGCCCTCTTTCCCCTGGACCGAATACCTCGCGGCGATCGGCCTGCAGGTGGCGCCGGCCGCCTTCGTCGTCAACGTGAACGAGCCGGAGTTCCTGAAGGCGGTCGAGAAAGTCGTCGCCCAGCGCTCACTTGCGGACCTGCGCACTTACCTGCGCTGGCACCTGCTGCGCATCGTCGCCCCCGAGCTTTCGGCGCCGTTCCGCCAGGCCGATTTCGACTTCTACTCCGCGACCTTGCGCGGCGTGCCGGAGCCCCCGGCGCGCTGGCAGGATTGTGTCGAGGCGGTCGACCGCGATCTCGGCGAGGCGTTGGGCAAGGCCTTCGTCGCGCGGGCCTTCACGCCCGAGACGCGCGCCGCCGCGGAGCGCGTGGTCCTGGGCATCCGGGAGGTCATGGCGGAGCGCCTGCAGGCGCTCGACTGGATGAGCGCCCCGACGCGCGCGCGCGCCCTCGAGAAGCTCACCTCGATGCGCGACAAGATCGGCTATCCGGAGGTTTCGCGCGACTTCACCGCGCTGCAGGTCGATCGGCGCGACCACTTCGGCAACGTGCGCCGCGCCGCCGAGTTCGAGAAGCGCCGTCGCCTCACGCAGATCGGCAAGCCCATCGATCGCGGCGAGTGGGAGATGACGGCGCCGACCGTCAACGCCTACTACAACCCGTCGATGAACGACATGAACTTCCCGGCCGGCGTCCTGCTGCCGCCGCTCTTCGATCCGAAAATGGACGACGCCCCGAACTACGGCAACACGGGCGGCACGATCGGGCACGAGCTGACGCACGGCTTCGACGACGAAGGTCGCCAGTTCGACGCCGCCGGCAATCTCAAGGACTGGTGGACGAAGGAGGATGCCGCGAAGTTCGTCGAGCGCGCGCAGTGCGTCGCCGACCAGTACGCGCAGTATCCGATCGTCGATGACCTCAAGATCAACAGCAAGCTGACGCTGGGCGAGGATGTCGCCGACCTCGGCGGAACGATTCTCGCCTGGGAGGCGTGGGGGAAGGCGGTGGCGGGGCAGACGCTCGAGCCGCGCGACGGCCTGACGCCGGAGCAGCGCTTCTTCGTCGGCTTCGCGCAGTGGGTGTGCGAGAACCAGCGGCCGGAGGAGCTCCGGCTCTCGGCCGCGACGAATCCGCACAGCCCTGGCGTCTGGCGGATCAACGGCGTCGTCGCCAACATGCCGGAGTTCGCGCAGGCGTTTTCCTGCAAGCCCGGGCAGCCGATGGTGCGCGCCAACGTCTGCAAGATCTGGTGATGGTGCGGGTCTAACGGCGAGGAAGCGAGACCCCCGTTGCCCTGGCTGATCGACGCCGCGAATCTGGGCGGAGTTCTGGGCGGGGCGGCGGGGGCGCGCAACACGGAGGCGATCCTCGCCGCCCTCCTCCCCTGGGCGCGCGAGCGGAAACAAGTGGTAGTCGTCTTCGACGGGCCCGAGCGCCCCGGCATGGCCACCCACCTCGGCGGCGTCGAGATCGTCTGGAGCGGCAGCCGCTCGGCCGACGACATCATCACGAAGAGGCTCGCGGCGATCTCAGAGGGCGGCAAGGGGGCCAAGTCCTGGACCGTCGTCACCAACGACCAGACCCTCGCCCGCCACTGCCGCGACCACGGCGCGAAGGTAGAGCCCGCCTCGATCTTCGCCAGGCGCACCGCCCAGCCGAAGGCGAAATCGAAAGCCGCCCGCAGCGCCCACGCCGCCGCCGACAAGCCGGCCCCCAACGCCAGCGACATCGCGCATTGGCGCGCGATCTTCGGCGAAGGAAGAAAGGACCAGTAAAGGAAAAGCGGTTCACAACCCCTTTGCTGGTCTTTTCGGTTCTTTTTCCTCGTTTTCCCCGCACTCGCTATTGTCGATGGTTCATTCGTCAGCAGAGCCGCTTCGAGGAGCACACGCATGGACGCAGCGATGTTTCGCAGGCTGGGGCACGAAATGGTGGAGTGGGTGGCGGCCTACCGGGAGGGGATCGAGCGTCTGCCGGTGCGGAGCTCGGTGCGGCCTGGGGAGATCCGGGCGGGGCTGCCGGCGGAGCCACCGCGCTCCGGTGGGGGCTTGCCTGCGGCGCTCGCGGCGCTGGACCGTCTCGTGCTGCCGGGGATCACGCACTGGAACCATCCGTCGTTCTTCGCCTACTTCCCGTCGAACACGAGCTACGCCTCGATCCTCGGTGACCTCGTCGCCGCCGGGCTCGGGGCGCAGGGGATGAGCTGGCAGACGAGCCCGGCGGCGACCGAGATCGAAGAGGTCGTGATGGACTGGCTGCGGCAGATGGTCGGACTCTCCCCGGAGTGGAAAGGGGTGGTGCACGACACGGCGAGCACCGCGACGCTCTGTGCCCTGCTTTGCGCGCGCGAGCGCGCCTCGGGCTTCAGCCAGAGCGGCGCGGGTCTCCAGGGGCTCGCCGCGCCGCTCACGGTCTATCTCTCGAGCCAGGCGCACAGCTCGGTGGAGAAGGCGGCCCTCCTCGCCGGCTTCGGGCGCGAGAATCTGCGCTTCATCGACACTGACGAAGTGCACGCCCTGCGCGTCGATCTGCTGGAGCAGGCGATCGCCTCGGACCTCGTCGCCGGCTGCCGGCCATGCGCGATCGTCGCGACGATCGGGACGACCGGAACGACGGCGGTCGATCCGCTGGAGTCGATCGCCCGGATCGTCGATCTCGCTGGCCCGGACACGATCTGGCTGCACGTCGACGCGGCGCTCGCCGGCACGGCGATGGTGCTCCCCGAGTGCCGACCGCTGTGGAACGGTGTCGAGCGCGCCGACAGCCTGGTGTTCAACCCGCACAAGTGGATGGGGGTGGGCTGCGACTTCTCGGCCTGCTACGTGCGCGACCCTGAGCACCTCATCCGGGTGATGAGCACCAACCCGACCTACCTGCGCACCGCCGAGGACGGCGCGGTCACCAACTACCGCGACTGGCAGATCCCGCTCGGCCGCCGCTTCCGCGCCCTCAAGCTCTGGTTCTTCCTCCTCGACATCGGGGTCGATGGGCTCCAGGCGCGCCTGCGCCGCGATCTCGCGAACGCCCAGTGGTTGAAAGAACAGGTCGACGCCGCGTCCGACTGGGAGCGCCTCGCGCCGGTGCCGCTGCAGACCGTCTGCATCCGCCACGCGCCGCAGGCCATGGCCGGCGACGAACCGGCCCTCACTGAACACAATCTGCAGATCGCCCGCAGCATCAACGACAGCGGCGCCGCCTACTTGACCCCCTCCGAGCTCAAAGGCCGCCAGATGCTCCGCGTCAGCATCGGCGCGGAAGCCACCGAGCGGCACCACGTCGAAGCGCTCTGGCAAGCGCTTCAGTCGGCCGCGGGCGAGAGCGTCCCATAGGCTCCCTTCCGATGCCGACTCCAGGAATTGTTCGACACCCACTGCCGGTGCCTCTCGACGAGGTGCCACCGTATCTCCCGACCTACGAGTTCGCGGGTCAGTTCATCAACGAGCAGCATCGGTTCTATTCGATCTGTCCGGCGAAGGAGCATCTGATCGATCTCGGGATCGACGGCTGGTTGCGGCGGGAGGATGCGCTCAAGTTGTACGAGCTCGCCTACTTCGCGCGCGGGCCGATCCTCGAGATCGGGTCGTATCACGGGCTCTCGACGTCGATTCTGGCGCGGGCGGTGGCGGACTCCGGGTCGGAGGGCCGCGACCGGCGGATCCTCTCGGTCGAGCTCGACCCGGTGGCGCAGGCTGTCGCCCGCGGACATCTCGAGCGTCTGGGGCTCGCCGGGAACGTCTCCTTCGTGCAGAGCGACGCGCAGGTCTACTGCCGGAAGGCTGCTGCGGCGGGAGAGCGTTTCGCCTTCGCCTTCATCGATCACGACCATGCCTATTCGTCGGTGCTGCCGGTCTGCCGAGAGCTGCCGAACCTCACCCTGCCCGGAGCCTTCTGCCTCTTTCACGACTGGCTCGACGCGCGGAACTTCGTCCCCGAGGAGGCCGGCTACGGCGTCTTCGGCGCCACCAGCGATGGATTGGATCCGCAGGAGTTCGTCTTCTACGGAGTGTTCGGCGTGGCGGGGCTGTACCGGCTGGAGGCCTCCGGATAAGCGGTAAGATGATCTCGGTTCTTTCTTCCGTTTTGGAGGCGTGAGGATGCTCTGGTGGGCCTGGCTGTTGGTCGGTTTCCTGCTCGTCGTCGCCGAGTTGCTGACGCCCGGCGGGTTCTATCTCCTGTTCTTCGGTCTCGCGGGGATCGTCGTTGGCCTCCTCGGGCTGGGCGGCATTGCGCTGCCGGCCTGGGGGCAGTGGCTGCTGTTCAGCGCGCTCTCGATCGGCGCGACGCTGGTCTTCCGCAAGCCCCTGCTCGAGCGCCTCCAAGGCAAGATGCCGGCGCCGCAGGCCGACGATCTCCACGGCGAGATCGCGATGCCGGTCGAGGCGATTCTCCCCGGCGCGGTCGGCAAGGTCGAGCTGCGCGGCACGAGTTGGAACGCCCGCAACGCCGCGACGCGGCCGCTCGCCGCGGGCGAACGGTGTCGCGTCGTCGGCATGGACGGACTGCAACTGCTTCTGGAGCCCGAAAACCCATGAACCTCGCCTTGCACTTTCTCGTCCTGGCCGCCGCTCCCGAAGGGGGCTCGCCGCTGTCCTCGCTCCTCACCATGTCGGTGATCGTCCCGGTCGCATTGGCTCTCCTGGTCCTCATCGTCATCGCCAAGACCGCCGTCGTCGTGCCGCAGCAGTCGGCCTATGTCGTCGAGCGACTGGGCCGGTACGCCGGCACGCTCGGCGCCGGCTTCCACTTCCTCTTTCCGTTCATCGACATCCTGCGCTACCGCCTGTCGCTCAAGGAGCAGGCGCTCGACATCCCGGAGCAGGTCTGCATCACCCGCGACAACGTGCAGGTCGGCGTCGACGGCGTGATCTACCTCAAGGTGATGAACCCAGAGCGCGCTTCGTACGGCGTCCAGGACTACTTCTTCGCCATCTCCCAGCTCGCCCAGACGACGCTCCGGAGCGAGGTCGGCAAGATCGACCTCGACCGCACCTTCGAGGAGCGCTCGCACATCAACGGCCAGGTGGTCTCCGAGCTCGACAAGGCGTCGGAGCCCTGGGGCGTCAAGGTCCTGCGCTACGAGATCAAGAACATCGTGCCGCCCAAGGACGTGCTCTCGGCGATGGAGAAGCAGATGCGCGCCGAACGCGAGAAGCGCGCGGTCATCCTGACCTCCGAGGGCGAGCGCGACGCGCGGATCAACGAGGCCGAGGGCGAGAAGCAGCAGGTGATCAAGGCTTCGGAGGCCACCCGCCAGCGCCAGATCAACGAGGCCGAGGGTCAGGCCCAGGCGATCCTCGCGGTCGCCACCGCCACCGCCGAAGGTCTGCGCCGCGTCGCCGAGACGATCCAGAACCCGGGCGGACGCGAGGCGGTCCAGCTACGCGTCGCCGAGCAGTGGGTCGCGCAGTTCGGAAACCTCGCGAAGGCGACCAATACCGTGATCGTCCCGGCGCCGGTGGGCGACGTCGCCGCCATGATCGCCACCGCGATGAACGTTTTCGCCGAGACCAAGCCGAAGGCCTGAGGCGCGGAGCTAGTCTCCGCTACTCTCCCAGCGCGGCGTAGCGCACCAGGTTGTAGCGCGTCGTCTGGGCGTCGCGCATCCGTTTGCCGATGGCCTCGTGGAGGTCGGGCTTCCAGGCGGTCCAGCGGGTGAAGAACGCCTCGGTGGCCGCCGGGTCTCCGCCGAGCTGCAGGGCGATCGTCTCGGTCAGCAGGCTCGCGACGGTCGCGGCGTACTTCTCGTCGTGGATCGCGAGGGAACCGTCGGCGGTCGTCGTCAGCAGCCCCTTGTCGAGGAACCAGTTGAACTGCACCAGTTGCATCAATTGGTACGGCTGGTCTCTGCGTGGCCGGTTGTCGTTGAGGACGCGCAGAATCCCGCTGGCGCGCACGGCGGACAGGCGTTCCGGGGTCGCCAGGCCGCGCTCGGCAAGCTTCTGCATCGCGAACAGCGAGACCAGGTCGGACTTCATCTCCTCGACCGCGTCCGCCCAGCTGGCGAGCGCCTGGTCGAGGCCGCGGCCGTCGCGCGTCCACTCTGGACCCAGGTAGTGCCCGATCTCGTGCCAAAGGGTGCGCTGGAAGCCTCCGCCGCCACCGTCGCCAGCGAGCCCGCCGCGGGAGCCCGGCGCGATCGCGGCCTTGAAGCGGCGCTCGGCGTTGCCGAACAGGTCGGGGTTCCGCATGATGTTGGCGCGCATCAGGATGATGCGGCCGTAGCGGCGCGAGAACAGCGGGTCGTTCGGCAGATTGGTGGCGGTGTTCGTGCCGCGCGCCTGGCCGAAGTCGGCGATCACCTCGTAGACCCCGATCGGGATCTCCGGACGCACGCGCTTCTTCGGCGAGTAGGGGAGGGCGTCCTCGATTTCCTGCAGGCTGCCGAGCGACTTCGCGAGCTCGGCGGTTGCGGCCTCGTCGCGCAGCAGGAGACTCATCGACGGGAACGCCTTCACGCCGAAGAGCGCGTCGTCGTAGGTCTCGTACGCACCGATCTGCGCATTCAGCCGCCCGAAACGTCCGGTCACCCAGGCGGCGTCGCCGCTCTCGTAGTCGTTCGACAGCAGGTCGCGGGCGCGGTTCCTGAGGTAGCCGGCGAACTCGCTGTCGTCCGCTTCCACCGCGTCGGCGGCGCGGAGGAGGGCCAGATAGGCGGTCGCGAGCGGCCGCGCCCACGCCACGGCCTGCGGCACCGCGTAGAGCCGCTCCCGGTCGGGATGCTCGGCGAGCACCGTGAGCTTTCCGGCGAGGAAGGGATGGAGGCCTGAGACCAGCGGCACGCGCTGCAGAGTGTCGAGGTCCTCCGCCAAGGCTTCGGCGGTCGCGCGGCGGACGACCGTGCGCTCGCCCAGGATCGATGTGCGCTCCTCCGGATGGGCGGCGAGGAAGGTCTCGATCTCGGCGGCGGTGATGCCGGCCGGGTAGACGTTCTTGCCTGGAGTCTCGGCCTCGACCGGCAGGAAAGGGACGCGCCGGTTGTCGAGAGTGGTGGCGATCGGACCCTGGAAGAGGCGGAAGAGGCGCGCGGCATCGGATTCGGCAGCGGATTCTTTGGCGGACTCCGCCGATTGCGCGGCGCGCGGTTCGCCGAGCAGGCGGATGCGCTCGCGCTCCGCCGCCGGATGGCGGGCGTCCTCGTACAGGCGCTGCAGGATGCCGCCGGCCTGAAGGAGATGCTCGACCGCCGCGCGCTCTCCCGGAGTGAGATGCGACAGATCGGGCGCGAGGCGCAGCGTCGCCGTCTTGTCCCGGATCGCCGTCATTTCGGCGGGAGCGAGGGTGACGGCGGGAGGCGTCGGAGCCGGCGGAACAGTCGTTCCTGCCGGTTCGGCGGCGCCGAGAAGCGTCGCGCCGGCGAGGGAGAGGATGGCGGAAAACTGGAGCCTCATTCAGCGTCCCCTGGCTTTGGCATGCGCGAAGAGATAGTCGGCGGCGACCTGCGCGTAGGCGCGCACCCCGATCGGCAGCGCCGCCTCGTCGACGTAGAAGAGCGGCGAATGGTTGCTCGCCGCGGTCGCGACGTCGGCTTTGGGGGTTACGCCGAGGAAGAGGAAGACCCCTGGCACCCTGTTGGCGTAGAGCGAGAAGTCCTCCGAGCCAGTGATCTTGGGCACCTCGTGCACCCGCCCGGGCGCCACCCGCTCGAGCGTCGGCAGGAGCTCGGCGACGAAGTCCGCATCGTTCGCGGTCACCGGATAGCCGGGGTCGAAAGTGAGCTTGGCGGTGGCGCCGTAGCCCTCGGCGACGCGCTCGACGATCCGCTGCATGCGCTTCTGGAGGTCGGCGCGCATCGCCTCGTCGAAGGTGCGCATCGTGCCGACGAGCCGCGCCCGGTCGGGAATGATGTTGTTGCGCACCCCGGCATCGAACTGGCCGACGGTGACGACGACCGGCTCGCGGGTGAGGTCGGACTCGCGCGACACCAGCGTCTGCAGGGCGGTGACGATGGCGCTCCCGGCGACGATTGGGTCGACCCCGGCCCAGGGCTTCGAGCCGTGCGCCTGCTTGCCCTGTACGTTGATCTCGAAGCGGTCGCCGGCGGCCAGCATCGAGCCGTGGCGATAGCCGAGGATGCCGCTCTCGAGGCCGGCAAAGACATGAATCCCGAAGACGGCGTCGGCCTTCGGGTCGTCGAGCGCCCCCTCGGCGATCATGCGTTCGGCGCCGGCGACGCCCTCGGCGACCGGGACGCCCTCTTCGGCCGGCTGGAAGAGCAGGACGATCTTGCCCGGCAGTCGGTCGCGCAGGCCAGCGAGGACCTCCGCCGCCGCGAGCAGCATCGAGGTGTGCGTGTCGTGACCGCAGGCGTGCATGACCGGCACGCTCTTGCCCTCGTAGGTCCCGGTGGCGCGGCTCGCGAACGGCAGGTCGACCTCCTCCCGGACCGGCAGCGCGTCGGTGTCGGCGCGCAGCGCGATCGTCGCCCCCGGACGCTCGCCGGCGATCACCGCGATGACGCCGGTGCCGGCGATCGCGCGCGGCTCGAGGCCGATCGCTCTGAGGCGCTCGGTGACGAACTTCGCGGTCTCGACCTCGCGGCCGGAGAGCTCGGGGTTCTGATGCAGGTGGCGGCGCCACTCGATCATCTTCGCGTCGACCGCCGCCGCCCGGCGGTCGATCTCGGCGGCGAGCGGGTTCGCAACCGCCGGGCGCGCGGTATCGGAGCCAGCGGCGCACGCCGGTGGCGTGGTCGCGAGCTGGAGCGCGAAAAGACCGGTAAAGGAAAGGAGGAAGGCGGCGCGGTGGAGGTTCGAGTTGGGCATATGACAAGGCTATGACAGCTGGCCCTCCCGGCGCTCCGGTTCGGAGTCGGATCCGGGGTCGGTGCGATTGCACTCCGTGGCCGGTTGGGACTATTGTCGCGGTAGTCCTTTACAGCCGTTCTCTCTGGAGGCTCCATGTTCCATCGGCACCTGGTCGTCGCCATGCTGCTTGTCCCGGGAGTGACAGGCGCGGTCGCCGCGGAAAGCGGCCACGCCGGCGAGGAGTTGGGCGCGGTCTCGTTTCCCGTCAGCTGCCGCCTCGAGCTGCAGCCGGCGTTCGAGCGCGCGGTGGCGCTGCAGCACTCGTTCGAGTTTGCCGCCGCGCGCGAAGCGTTCGAGCGCGTGGCCGCGGACGACCCCGCCTGCGCCATGGCGTACTGGGGAATTGCCATGAGCCACTACCACCCGCTCTGGGCCGCCCCGACCGCCGCGGAGCTTGCGGCCGGGCTCGCCGCGAGCGCGCGCGCCTCCGAGCTCGCTGGTTTCGGATCGGTCTCGAGGGTCTCGGCGGTCTCCGAACGGGAAAGTGGTTTCATCGCGGCGATCGGGAGTTTCTGGTCCGACGCCGGGCTCGCTGACCACAAGGCCCGCGCCGGGCGTTATCGCGACGCCATGGCCGATCTCTCGCGGCGCTTTCCTGAGGATCCAGAAGCCGCGATCTTCCATGCCCTGGCCATCCTCAGCACGGCGCCGCCTGCCGACCCGGAGCACCGGATGCAGAAGCAGGCGGCGGAGATTCTCGCCAACTGGCTGCCCCGGCTGCCGAATCACCCCGGCATCACCCACTATTCGATTCATGCCTTCGACTCGCCGCAGCTCGCCTATCTCGGCCTGGATGCCGCTCGGCGCTATGCGCGTATCGCTTCGGCGGCGGCGCACGCCCTGCACATGCCGTCGCACATCTTCATCCGCCTCGGTCTGTGGCCCGAGGCGATCGCCTCGAACCTCGATTCCGCGGCATCGGCGCGCGCGGGCGCCCTGCGCGCCGGGTCTGGCCGGGTCGCGCTCGAGGAGTTCCACGCGCTCGACTACCTCGAGTACGCCTACCTGCAGTCCGGCGACGACGACCGGGCGCGCGCCGTCGCCGAGCGGGTGGCGCGAACGACGGCGATCGAGGAGGCGGCGCTCCAGGTGACCTACGGTCTCGCCGCCATTCCGGCGCGGTTCGCGCTCGAGCGCCGACAGTGGGCAGAGGCCGCGGCGCTCACCCTGCCGGCGAACCTCGGGGTGGACTGGACGAAGTTCCCGCAGATGGCGGCGATCAACGCCTATGCGCGGGCGGTCGGCGCGGCGAAGAGCGGTGACCGGGTCGCCGCCGAGTCCGCGGTCGCGGACCTCGCAGCGTTGCAGAAGAAAGTTGCGCAAGCACCGCCCCCGGGGCCGTACGACTGGGCGGCGAACGTCGAGTCGCTGCGTCTCGCCGCCGCTGGCTGCCTGGCGCATGCGCGCGGCGACGCCGCCGAGGCGTTGACTCTGCTCCGGTCGGGCGCCGACCTGGCGGACAAGGTCGGCAAGCACCCGGTGACCCCCGGCACGGTTCTGCCGCAACGCGAGCTGCTCGCCGACCTGCTCCTGGAGCTCGACCGGCCGCGTGACGCGCTGCGCGAGTATGAGGCGAGCCTCGCTGTCGCTCCCAACCGGTTGCACGCGCTCGCCGGAGCGGCGCGCGCGGCCGATCTCGCTGGCGAAGGTGCGCGGGCGCGCACTTTCGCCAATCTGGTCTCGGCGCTCGCGAGCCCCACGTCGACCCGGCCGGAGGTCGTCGCCGCGCGGCGCCTGCTGGCCGACTAGGGTGCGCTTCGCGGGTCTGCATCGGACGGGCTGAAACCGCAAGCCGAGCGGGGCATCGAAGGGGTGAAAAGGAGCCCGCCCGATGATGAGCCTGAGAAGGACCGTCCTGTTCCTGTGTGCAGCTTCTTCTTTTCTGATCGCCATCCCGGCCGCCGCCCTCTCGCCGGTCAACAAGACGACCTTCGGCGGGGTGGCGATCGACGGCTACGATCCGGTCGCCTACTTCGCCGACGGCCGGCCGGTCGAGGGGAGCAAGATGCACTCGTTCGAATGGAACGGCGCCACCTGGCGTTTCGCCTCTGCCACCCACCGGGAGCTCTTCGTCCAAGCGCCGGAGAGCTACGCCCCGCAGTACGGGGGTTACTGCGCCTGGGCGGTCTCGCAGGGTTCCACCGCCGACATCGACCCAGACGCTTGGAAGATCGAGGGTGGCCGGCTCTTTCTGAACTACAGTCTCGACGTGCAGAAGAAGTGGGTAGCCGATAACCCCGGCAACATCGCCAAGGGGGACGCGAACTGGCCGAGGCTGCTGGCCGCCGACTAGGAGGGCATCTGGAGCAGGAGGGCACAGCCGCAGCGGACGAGCCGTCGCTGCTCGCGGCGCTACGGGTCGGCGACGGCCGCGCCTACGAGCAACTCGTGAACGGTTACGGTGGACGCATGCTCGCCGTCGCGCGGCGTATGCTGCGCAACGACGAAGAGGCCCGGGACGCAGTGCAAGAGGCCTTTCTCCTCGCTTTTCGCGGTCTGCCGCGCTTCGCGGGCCAGAGCCGACTCGGAACCTGGCTGCACCGGATCGTGGTCAACGCCGCGCTCATGAAGCTGCGCCGCCGCCGTGCGCGCCCCGAAGAGTCGATCGAGCCGCTCCTGCCGACCTTTCTCGACGACGGACACTCCGCCATTTCCTACGTCGACTGGCCGGAGAGCGCCGACCGGCTGCTCGAGCGCGCCGAGGTGCGCGAAAGGGTGCGGGCGTCGATCGACCGCCTACCGGCAACCTATCGCACCGTTCTGCTGCTGCGCGACATCGAGGAGCTCGACACGGGCGAAGTCGCAGAGGCTCTGGGCATCTCGGCGAACGCGGTGAAGATCCGCCTGCACCGGGCGCGCCAGGCGCTGCGCGAGCTGTTGGATCCGCATCTGAGACAGGGGGAGGCATGAAGTCCCGCATCGGCAAGACCGTCCGTTCCCGCGGCGAGGAGTTCATCACCTGCGAGGAGGTGATCACCTTCCTGCTCGACTACCTGTCGCAGGAGCTCCCGTCCGACGGGCAGCTGAACTTCGAGCGCCACCTCGCCATCTGCCCCTCCTGCGCCGCCTACCTCGCGACCTACGAGGCGACGGTCCGGCTCGGCCGTGAGGCGCTGCGGGAGGAGCTCGAGTCCCGTCCGCCGGAGCTCGGTAGCGACCTCGTCCGCGCGATCCTCCAGGCGCGGCCGTAGACGCGATCCGTCGCGCCCTGGCCGCCCACCTTGCGGCGCCTCGCAGCGCCGGTCGGTCGCTGGACTCGTCGGCCTGGCGTCGCCGACGGCCCGGGCGCCGGTCATTGATAGGATCGGTCGCCTGCGGCGAGCGACTCGCCGCTCCACTTGAACCCAGAACACCAAGGAGAGATCCGATGACCCGAGGCTTCCGCAATCTGCTCGTCCTCGCCGCCGCTGCCGCCGTGCTCGTCCCCGCCATCGCCGCCGCGCAGGACCTCCACCCCTCGCGCCGCAAGAGCCCGCTGGGCATGTCGCGGACGATGGTCGGCGACGCCTACGTCAAGGTGACCTACGGTCAGCCGTACAAGCGTGAGCGCGACAACATCTTCGGCACCAAGGAGAGCGGCGCGGTGGTGCCGTTCGGCGAAGTCTGGCGTACAGGCGCCAACGAGGCGACCGAGATCACGGTCACCAAGGACGTCCTGGTCGGCGGCAAGAAGCTCGCGGCCGGCACCTACTCGCTCTTCACGACCCCCGGCGCGGAGAGCTGGAAGTTCCACTTCAATTCGCTCCTCGGCCTCGACGGCACCGGCCACTTCGATCCGGTGGCCGAGAAGTTCACCCCGGCCGATCTGCCGAAGAGCGATGTGCTGGTGGTCGAAGTGAAGCCGGTGATTCTCGCGGCCGCCAACGAGGTCGACCAGCTGACCTTCGAGTTCGAGAAGACGGCCGCCGGCGCCGACATGGTGCTGCGCTGGATCCGCACCGAAGTCCGGCTGCCGGTCGCGGCCGCCAAGTAGTCGAGTCGTCGATCCGGGAGCGCGCGGCAGTCGACCTGGCGGCCGGCGCTCACCGGGCGGAATGGAGCGGCAGGATGTTCGATTTCTCCGACAAGGTAGCGGTGGTGAGCGGAGCTTCGGGCGCGCTGGGGAATGTGGTCGCGCGGCGGTTGTTCGAAGCCGGCGCGACGCTCGCCCTGATCGACCGCGCGCTCGACCGGCTGCCGGCCCTCTGGCCGGAAGCGGAGGGCGGCGAGGCCTTCGACGCCGCGGCCGACGCACGGCTCTTCTTCTTCGCCTGCGACCTCGCGGAGGGACCGGCCGTGGAGCGCACGGTCGCACAGATCTTCAGCCGGCTCGGTCGCATCGATCACCTTTTCAACATCGCCGGCACCTATCGCGGCGGTGAGACGATCGAAGAGGCCCCGGACGACACCTGGAGAATGCTCTGGGAGGCGAATTTCCTCTCAGCGCTGCATCTGTCCCGCGCGGTCGTTCCGAGCATGCGCCGACGCGGCAGCGGCGCGATCGTCAACGTCGGCTCGAAGGCGTCGCTCGGCGGTGACGCTGGCGCGGCGCCCTACAGCATCGCCAAGACCGCGGTCGTGCGGCTGACCGAGAGTCTGGCCGCCGAGGTGAAGCGCGACGGCGTGCGGGTGAACGCCGTGCTTCCCGGGACGCTCGACACTCCTGCCAACCACCGCGCCATGCCAGATGGCGATCCGCGCGCCTGGGTCGAGCCGGAGGCGCTCGCCGACGCGATGCTCTTCCTCGCCTCGCCGGGAGCGCGCGCGGTGACCGGCGTCGCACTGCCGGTCTTCGGCCTCGGCAGCTGATTCGACTCCACAGCGCGCCGATGGACCCCGCCGCTGCCGCAGGCGCGGACATCCTGCATCCTCTCCTCCGCGTCACGCAGCGATCCCGAAGGTGGAGAGGGAGACGACCATGCTCGACGACGGAGGCCTGAAGCTCGCACGAATTCTCCTTCTGCTCGGCGGGTGGGCGGCCGCGCCGGTCGAAGGCGGCACGCTCGCCGTGGAGTCGACGGAGCCGCCGCGCAACGCCGGCAACGTCGCTCCGACCTCCGCCATTACGATCCACTTCGATCGCGCGGTTTCCGCGGCGTCGGTTTCCGCAGCGAGCCTTCGCGCCTATGGCAGGCAGAGTGGACCGGTGAGTGGGGCGTTCACCTTCCTGCCGGGCGGCCTTGGAATTCGCCTGCGCCCGGGCCGACCGTTCGTGCCCGGCGAGACGGTGCTGGTGAATCTCTCGCACGATCTTTCGGCCGTCGACGGTTCGCCGCTGCGCGCTGCCGGCTACGCCTTCCAGTTCTCCGTCGCCGCCACCGGCGCGGGGAGGTTGTTCACCGACCTCGACCTGGCGTTGTTCGATGAGCTCGCCGACACCATCCGACTGCTCGAGAATTCCGCCGTCCGAGGTCTGGTCTTTCTCGACCGCTTCGAACAAGGCGATCTGACGGCCTGGACGCAGTCCTCTCCCTGAGGCTTGGTTTGTTCGCCGCTTCGGCGGGGTGAAACTCCGAGGCTCTTGGGAGCATCCAAGCTGCGATTGTCGAAAGTGACTTGCGCCAAATCGGAGCCTCGGAATGACCGCCCTCAGTGCCGGTTTGAAGCGCCTCAGCTGGAGCCTGCAGTTCGTCGTCGGGTCACGCCTTTCCGGCCGCGCGCACGCTCGCCCCTAGCGTGCTCGCGCGGCAGCCGCGGCAGCGGGTGGGGTTGCCGATTGTAGGATGCGGCGATGGCAGCCGCAGGCTGGATGGCTTGATGAAAGGTGAGGCGACGATTCGCCGTGCCGTCGCCGACGATGCGGTGGCGCTCGCCGTGCTCGCCGAACGCACTTTCGTCGACGCTTTCGGCTCGCGCAACCGCCCCGAAGATCTCGCCCTTCATTGCGCGAAGAGCTACGGCCAGGGGATCCAGCTAGCGGAGATCCTCGATGCGGATCTCGCGACCTTCGTCGTGGAGCGCGCCGGCGAGCTGCTGGCCTACCTGCTGCTCGGCTGGGGGGAAGCCCCGGCGGCGGTTGTCGGCAGCCGCCCGTTCGAGATCCGGCGCTTCTATGTCGACGCGCCGTGGCACGGGCGCGGGCTCGCCAAGGACCTCCTGGCGACGGCGCTCGCCTGTGCCAGCGAGCGCCACGCCGACACCGTCTGGCTCGGCGTGTGGGAAGAGAATCCGCGCGCCATCGCCTTCTATCGCAAATGCGGCTTCAAGGTCGTCGGCAGCCACCTCTTCGTCGTCGGCAGCGACCCTCAGCGCGACCTTTTGATGGCGTTGGCCCTCGATCCGGGTGCGGGAGCCTAGCCCCGGGCTGCGAGGCCGGCCGCCGCGCGTCGCCGGTCTTCGGCCAGGGCTAGGGGGCCAGAGCCAGCGTCAGGCCGGCGGTTCCGGGCGTGAGGCTTACGACCTTGACCCCACCGCGGGCGAGATCGACGACGACGTGGATCTCGTTGCCGTTGGTGGTGAGGTGGAACCCCGTACGCACCCCGCGCACCAGCGAGCCGCCGACCTGAGGGGCCCGCGGAGCCGGCCCGCGGTAGGGGTTCTGCATTCCCTTGAGCTTGATCAGGACGCGCGGATTCTCGCCGCCGATCTCCGAGTAGCTGAAGGTGCCGGGCGCGAAGACGCCGTCGCCGTGGAGGAGCAAGGCGGTCTGCCCGGGCGGCTCTCCCGACTCTCGCCATTCGATGTTGGTCAGGCGCTGGGCGCGCGCCGCTCCGGCGGCTGGCGCTGTCGCGGAGGGGATGGGTGCGGCGGGCGCGAGGTTTGCCGGGGGCCGCGGCGGCGTGGTCCCTGCCGGCGCCGGTTCGGTCGCCGGCTCGGTATCGGCGGGTGCGGCGGCCGCGGCGCGCTCCTCCAGGGCAGCGGCGACGTCGGAAGGCTCCTCGCGCGGGGCGATAGGAGGCTCGGAGTGCGGCGGCGCTGTCGCCGGCGAGAGGGCCTTCCGGTCGACGCCGATCGTCTCCGCCAGGGTCGTCCCCGGCGCCGGCGCCGCAGTAAGCGGCTCCGGCCGCCGTGGGGCTGGCGATTCAGGCGCGGCGGTCGAGAGGGGGGCGTCCTCGTCCGCCGACGGTCGAGCGAGCCAACTCGCGCCCCACTGGTTCCAAGCCAGGTAGCCGCCGCCGGCGACCGCTGCCAGAAGCAGCAGGATCCACAGGCGCGAGCCCGGGCGCTCGCTCGCCGCCGCCGCTGCGGCCGCCATTGAGGGCAGCGGCGGCTCGGGACGCAGGGCTTCGCGAACGATCTGCGCGGTCTGCGAATCGGCCTCGTCGAGAGGCGAGAAGACCGAGAACGCCCGCTTTCCTTCGGCCGGGGCCGCTGCCGCCGAGGGTCGCGGCAGGCGCTCCAGATCCGGGAAGTCGAACGACGCGGTGGGCACGGCGTCCGGCGATGAAAGCGCGCCGGAGCTGGCGCTGGCGGTGTCGTCGCCGTCCGCCGGCGCGAAGAGTGGCGCGCCTCGGAAGTCGTCGGCGTCAGGAGAATCCGCAGCGCGGGCGTCGGCGGTCGCGCTCTCGACGGCTGTCGGCGCATCCGCTGCAAACCCGAAACCGCTCGAGTCGAGGAGCGAGTCCTCGGCGAGCGACTGCTCGAGGAAGTCGAACAGCGCTTCCGCGATGTGATCACGGCTCTGGCTGTCGAGTTGCAGGAAGCGGATGCCGACTCCCGCCGGCTGGCCGGGTCCCAGATACCTCTCCCTGACCCAGACAACCTCGCCGGCGCCCTGGACGGGCTTCCTCTCCGCGCCGAGATTGAATTCGAACACCAACTTCGTTCCAAGCGGCGGTGGGGCCGGATGCTTGACGAACATGCCGCTCGCCGACACGTTGGCGGCGAAGCCGTTCTGATAGGCCACCGTGCCTTGAAAATGCAGGCGCACGACCGCATCGAGAGGCATGCGGGTCGAGCGTTGGAACTCGCCGGAAACGCTGTCGTCGGACCCCATGGGCAGGCCTCAGTTTATGCCGAAAGCTTTTCCCAGTCCGACTCGTCGGCGTCGAGCGCGATCGCCAGGCCGCCGTTCGACCCCGCGAAAACCGGATCGTCGACGATGGTCACTTTGCCACCTCCGACCTCAAGCAGGGTCTTTTCGAGCGCCGCAGCGAGCCCGCGGATGCGCGAGCCGCGCCCGGAGAGGATGACGTTCTTGCGCACCCGCTCCTGGTACTCGGGCTCGACGGCGGCCAGCAGGTCGAGCATCGTTTCGGAGTACGGCGCCACCAGGCTCTCGCAGGCGAGGCGCATCTCCTCGGTGATGTCGACCTTCTGCGCCTTGCCCATGGCAGGGGCGGAGACGACGACCTTCTCCTTCTGGTCGCCGACGAAACCGGACTCCTCCTTCCAGCTGCGCACCATGTGTGGGGAGAATTGGATGCCGGGATGGCGCTCGGTGATCAGCTTGCCGAGCAGATCGTCGACCGAATCGCCCGCCTTGGTCAGCGTCCGCTGATCCTCCTCGGTCGGATAGTGCCCCTTCATGACGCAGAAGTCGGTCGTGCCGGCGCCGATGTCGATGATCATGGTGTGGAGCAGCGCCTCGAGTCCGTAGGCCACCGCGAACGGTTCCGAGACGATGATCAGGCCGTCGACCATGCCTTTCATGACCTGGCGCAGCTGCTGCTTGTTGACCCGCAGGGTCTCGGCCGGCACGCCGACGACCGCACGCACCTTGGGTTCCTTCTCTTCTCGGTTGGCGGCACCTCCCCTCTCCCCCTCCGAGACCGCCAGGCCGATGAGGTGCCCCAGAATCTCCTTGACCGCGGCGATGTCCTTCTCGGAGCCCTCCTTGATGAGTCCCTGCTCGAGCGGGCGGTGGAGGTCGAGGAGGCTTCGATTTTCGATCGCCTCGGCGCCGATCAGCACCGGTTTCTTGACCACCTTGCGCGCCACCATGTCGACCGGCCAGCCGACATAGCTGTCGACCACGAAGTGGCCGGCGTTCGAGGTGGAGATCGCGCTCTGGGAAGTTCCGAGGTCGATCCCGACGGACAAGTACTTTTCTTTGGCGCTCATCGATTCCCCTGTCTGCCTGCCAGCTGCTCCGTGGCGAGAGAGTATGTCCGAATTCCGTCGAAAAGCGCGCGCGCCAATCGGTCGCGGTACTCAGGCTGCGCCAGGAGGCGTGCTTCCTCCGGACTCGCGAGCGAAGCGACCTCGGCGAGTATCGCCGGCATCTCGGTTTCGACCAGCACGAGAAAGGGCGCCGATCGCACGCCGCGGTCGCGGACCTCGCTGCTGACTGCGCTCGCCGCCGCGACCAGGCGCCGTTGCACCGCCGCCGCCAGCCGGCGGGATTCCTGCTGGCGCAGGTCGCTGTAGATCCCGTCCAGGAGCTGTCGCACATCGGCCAGAGAATAGCCGGACTCGCGATTCTCGGCGCCCGCGAGATCGGTGATGAAGGGGTCGTCGGAAGGGCCGAGGTAGTAGGTCTCGATGCCGCGGTTGGCGCGCCCGTCCTTCAACCAGTTGAGGTGGATCGACACGAAGAGATCGGCGTGCGCCTGATTGGCGAAGCGGACACGATCGCGCAGGAAGAGCTTGGCGTCCGTGTCGCGCGTCAGCGTGACCTCGAAGCCGGCGCCCATGAGCAGCAACGCGAGCCGTTGCGCGATGTCGAGCGTCAGCACCTTTTCGGTCAGGCCGACCGGCGTACGCGTGCCGTCGTCCGTGCCGCCGTGGCCGGGGTCGAGCACGATCCGCCGAACCGCGACCGGAAACAGGCCCGCCGTGAGTCGGGTCGGCACGGTGTCCGCGGCGAAATCGGGCAGTGCGAGGGAATCCGGCAGCGCCGGATCGGCTGCGGGGGAAGTCGGCCCGCGCAGCGTGGCATAGGGCGCCTGTGGAGGCGCGTCGGCGAGGACCGCAGGGGCTTTGGGGGCGATCGTCGGCGGGCGGAGCCAGATTGCCCAGGAGGCCGCGGCGAGCGTGCCCAGCCCGGACAGGACGAAAAAGAGCCAGCGGGCGACCGGCGGCCGCCGGTAGAGCTTGCGTCGCGGCAGATTCTGCAGGACGCGAACATTTTCTTCGACCGCGCCCGAAAGGAGGCGGCGCTTGAGGCGGGGATCGATCCCGCCTCCGGAGGGAGGGCCCGGAGAGCCCGAGGAGGCCGTCACAGCGGCGAAAATGCTAACACCACGAGCTCGCGATCAGTGCGCCGCGGAGCCGACCCGGCAGCGACCTCGAAGCAGGCCCAGTCTCCCAACCGTATTCAGCCGTCCGCTCAGCCGGCGTCCTTCTGGATGCGCTGCAGGGCAGCCGCGAGAGCGCCCATGCCGGTCGCCTTCTTCGACTGCTTGAGGAAAGTCTGGTAGTCCGACTTCGAACCCTCGAGTGTCTTGCCTTCGATGGTCAGCGAGATGCGCTTCTTGCGCCCGTCGACCTGGGCGACCTGCAGCGTCACCTTCTTGCCGACGCCGTAGGTCCGGCCCACATTGGCTCCCTTGGGCAACCCCATCTCCGATGCGGGCAGCAACCCGGTGAGTCCCGGTTCGAGCAGGATGAAAGCCCCGAACTTCTCGACCTTCTCGACCGTTCCGGTGACCTTGGCACCCTCCGGGTACTTGGCCTCGACCCCCTCCCAGGGGTTGCCCTGCGGCGTCTCGCGCAGCGCCAGCGAGATGCGTTTTCGTGCGAGGTCGACCTCGCGCACCCAGCCCTCGAGGGTCTCGCCGGGCGCGAGCTTCGGATCCTCGGGCTTCATGCCCGGGGCGAGCTGGGAGATGTGCAGGAGCCCCTCGACACCCGGCTGAAGCTCCACGAACCAGCCGAACTCCGACTTGCGCATCACCTTGCCGGTGAACTTGCTGCCGTTGGCATGCTGCGCCGCGATGCCCTCCCACGGGTCGGGCTCGAGCGCCTTCATCGACAGCGAAACGCGGTCGCCGCCCTTCGGCAGCTTGATGATCCTGGCTGTCACATCGTCGCCCACCTTGAGCACTTCGTTCGGGTGGGTCACCCGGGTGCGCTTGAGCTCGGAGACGTGAATGAGTCCCTCGATGCCGCCGAGATCGACGAAGGCGCCGAAGTCGGTGAGCGAGATCACCTTGCCGGTGACCGACGAGCCGACGGTGAGGGCGGCGCGGGTTTCGGCGGTCTTGTGAGCCTTCTCGTCACGCAGTACCGCGGCGTGCGAGACCACGAGCCGATGTCCCTTTTCCTCGACCCGGAGGACGCGAAAGAGGAAGCTCTGATCGAGGTACTGGGCCGGCTCCTTGGGAGCTCCCAGCTCCATCGAGGAGCGCGGGCAGAAGGAGGTGATGCCGTCGACCACGACATGGAACCCGCCCTGGTTCCAGCCGATGACCTTGCCCTCGACATAGGCCTGATTGCCGATCGCCGTCTGGACGATCTCGCTCGGCACGAGCGCGAGCTCCTCCGGGGTCGGCACGATGAACTCGTCGACCGACTTGCCAGCGGGGCGATGGCGCTTCTCGCGCGGCTTGCGGTCACCCTTCTCGCCCTGGGCGCGCGCGCCGGCCTTCTTGGCGCGCGGTGCGCCCGCCGCCTTGGCCGGCGTCTCGCCGGCCGGAGCCGCGCCCTCGGCCGCAGCTTCGACGACTTCCGCGGCTTCCTGAGCTTCCACAGCGCCGTCCGAGTCGGTCGCGACCGACTCCGCCGCGACCGGCTGGGACTCCGGAGCGACGGCCTCGGGGAGAGCCTCTGCGGCGGCCGCAGGCGGGGACGACTCGGCCTCGGCGTGGACCTCCGCGGCGTCGGATGTTTCAGGCGTGACTTGGCTGTTCTCGAGCTCGGACATGCGGGACTCCGGTATGCAAGTTTCGGGGCGACTCCGGCGAAGGCCTCCGGGGAGGCGCGGCTTGCCCGGAGAATAGCGCAAGAAGCGCGAGGAGCGAAGTGCCGCCGCCGGAATAGACTCAGCCGAGTGCCGGGGCTGACGCGATTCGCCTACTTCGTCTCGCCGCACGGCTTCGGCCATGCCGCCCGCACGGCGGCGATCGTCGAAGCGTTGGCCCACCGGCTGCCGGCCTGCCGGGTCGACCTGTGGACGAGCGTTCCGCGCTGGTTTTTTGAAGAATCGCTCACCGTTCCGTATCTCCTTCACGAGCTCGAGTGCGACGTCGGATTGGTCCAGAAGAGTCCAGTGGCGGAGGACCTGCCGGCCTCCCTGGCGGCGCTCCAGAGGTTCTGGAACGCCGCCGACCGGACAAGGATCCGGGAGGTAGCGCAGGCCGTCATCGCCTCCGGCGCGAAGGGTGTGATCTGCGACATCGCGCCCTTCGGCCTGGATGTCGCCCGCGCCGCCGGGTTGCCGGCGGCGCTGATAGAGAATTTCACCTGGGATTGGATCTACGAGCCGCTGGGCGTGAGCGAGCCCCGGTTCGCCTACTGGGCAGAGAGATTGGGCGCCAAGTTCGCCCAGGCCGATCTGCACCTCCAGCTCGAACCCTGCTGCAGTCCCGCCGCGGGCGCGTTGCCAGTGCCGCCGGTGGCGCGAGCGCCGCGCCGGAGTCGGGAGGAGATCCGCGTGCGGCTCGCAGTCCCGGAGGGAGACGCCTTCATTCTGGTCAGCTTCGGCGGCGTCGAGCACCGGCTCGCCAGCCTGGCGCCCCTGACTCAGTGTCCGGAAACGACCTTCGTGATTCCGGGAGCGAGCGCTGAGGAGCACTGGGAGGGAAACCTCCGGCTGCTGCCGCACCATTCTCCGATCTACCACCCGGACCTGGTCGGCGCGGCGGACGTCGTGGTCGGCAAGCTGGGCTACTCGACAGTTGCCGAATCGGTCTCCGCCGGCCGCCGGATGCTCTACGTCCCACGCCCGGGATTTCGCGAGTCGGCTGTTCTGGAGCGCTATGTCGGCGAGCGCCTGACGACGGTGGCGGTGGCCCTCTGCGAGCTCGAGAGCGGGAAGTGGGTCGAGCGTCTGCCGGAGCTCCTGCAGCGCCCGGGACCGGAGGGCGGCGCGCGAATGGGCGCCGCAGTCGCAGCCGACCTCGTCGCCGGCTGGTGGGGTAGCCGAGTCGCACCAAAGGGAGGAAAATGAAGTCGGCGGCTGGATTGCATAAGCCCCGTCAACGGAGGAATTCATGACTCGAAAGGCCTTTCGAACCTACCCCGTCGTGCTGGCCTCGGCCGCAATTTGCAGTTTTTTCGCCTGCGTAGTGCCTGGCGCAGCGCAGGCGCCCGCGGCAGCGCAGGAATATCCCCGCCTCGCGGCGCGCCACGCGGGGGGCGGCACCTACGAGAACCGCGGCAGCCAGGAAAAGTGGACTCTTTCCGAGGCGCGTATCGTCCTCGATGACCAGGGGCGCGCCGCCATCGATGTTTCGGGCCGCGGCGTCCAGCTCGAGCTGCGCGGCCGGATCACCGACTTCAATGGTCGCGAGCACGTGACGATCGCCCTCGATACCTTCGACGGCGTGCCGACGACCGCCAAAGGGTGGATTTCGCTCGACCGCCGCGGCGGCTTCGAGCGCATCGAATTCGACGGCCAGACACCGGTGCGGCTGGGCGTGAGCTTCCGTTCCAAGGGCGCGAATCTCGAGCCGCCACCGCCCCCTCCGGCTCCGCCCCAGCCTCCGACCCCGCCGCAGGGGATGACCGAGGAGCCAGGCGTCAACCGCCGGGGAGCCGACTATCGCCATTTCATGAGCGAGGACCTGCGCCGCTGCCAGGAGACCTGCGAAGGGGACACGCGCTGCCGGGCCTACTCCTTCAACCTCGACACCCGGACCTGCTACCTGAAGGCTCAGGCCCCGGCCCAGAGCTACGACCGCGAAGTTGTTTCGGGGGTCAAGCAGGGGTGGAGCGGCGGTCCTGGAAGCGGTGGCGGGAGTGATGGCGGCGGCCAGAGCCGCCTCACCGAGGAGCGGGGCCTGGACCGGCGCGGTAACGACTACAGCGATTTTCGCGTCCGCGACCTGATCGAGTGCCAGGAAACCTGCCTGCGCGACGACCGCTGTCGCGCCTACAGCTACGACACGATCGACCGGGTCTGCTACCTCAAGGACCGGGTCAACTCCCAGCAGCGCAACAGCGACGTGGTGACCGGCTACAAGGATTAGAGCCGGCGCGCGAGCGCGGCAGGCGCGTCGGCGGATCCGGAGCCGCCGACGCCGGCGAGCGCCGCAGATCATCGAGTCGCGGCTGATAAGATCCGGATCCGCATGCCCAAGCGCACCGACATTGCTTCCATACTCGTACTGGGCTCGGGCCCGATCGTCATCGGGCAGGCCTGCGAATTCGACTACTCGGGAACGCAGGCCTGCCGGGTCTTGCGGCGCGAGGGCTACCGGGTCGTCCTGGTCAACTCGAATCCAGCGACGATCATGACCGACCCGGAGATGGCCGACGCTACTTACGTCGAGCCGCTCACTCCGGAAGTGGTCGAGAAGATCCTCGAAAAAGAGCGCCCGGACGCCATCCTGCCGACGGTCGGTGGCCAGACCGGCATCAACCTGGCGATGGCGCTTCACGAACGCGGAGCGCTCGAGAGGTACGGCGTCGAGCTCCTCGGAGCCGGCATCGAGGCGCTCTCGGTCGGGGAGGATCGCGAGCTCTTCAAGCGCGCCATGGAGGAGATCGGACTGCGGGTCTGTCGCTCCGGCCACGCTATGTCGGTCGCGGAGTCGCGCGAGATCGCCGCGGCAATCGGCTACCCGGTCATCTTGCGCCCGAGCTTCACGCTCGGCGGCGAGGGCGGCGGCACCTGCTACAACCGCGACGAGCTCGACGAGATCGCCGCCACCGCGCTCGAGGCCAGCCCTTCGCACAAGGTGCTGGTCGAGGAGTCCGTGCTCGGCTGGAAGGAGTTCGAGCTCGAGGTCATCCGCGACCGGATGGACAACGCCATCGTGGTCTGCTCGGTCGAGAACTTCGACGCCATGGGAGTCCACACCGGCGACTCGATCACCGTCGCCCCGCAACAGACCCTCTCGGATACCGAGTACCAGGCGATGCGCGACGACGCCTTCAAGGTGATCCGGCGGGTCGGCGTCGCGACCGGCGGCTCGAACATCCAGTTCGCGGTCTCGCCGACCACCGGCGAACGCATCGTCATTGAGATGAACCCGCGGGTCTCGCGCAGCTCCGCGCTCGCCTCCAAGGCGACCGGCTTTCCGATCGCCAAGATCGCGGCTTTGCTCGCGGTCGGCTTCACGCTCGACGAGATCCCGAACGACATCACCGGCAAGACCTTCGCCGCCTTCGAGCCGACGCTCGACTACACCGTGGTGAAGATTCCGCGCTGGGCCTTCGAGAAGTTCCCGGGAGCCTCGACGACGCTCGGGACAGCGATGAAATCGGTGGGCGAGGTCATGGCGATCGGCGCCACCTTCAAGGAGGCTCTGCTCAAGGGCATCGCCTCTCTCGAGCTCGACAGCGGGGGCGCCCGCGAAGAACGGGCCGCCGATCCGGTGCGGCTGAGGCAGCGCATGGCGACGCCCAACTGGGAGCGCCTCTATGCCGTCTTCGCGGCGCTGCGCCAGGGTTGGACGGTCGACGAGGTCGCCCGAATCACTCATATCGATCCCTGGTTCCTGCGCGAGATGAGCGAGATCGTCGACCTCGAGGCGGAAGTTGCCTGCTGGTTGCTCGAATCGCTGCCGGTCGAGCTCCTGCGGCGCGCCAAGACGATGGGCGTCACCGATGCGAGGCTGGCGCAGCTCGTCGGCGCCTCCGAGCCGGAAGTCGCCCGGCATCGCAAGAGCGCCGGAGTCCACCGCGTCTTCAAGCGGGTGGACACCTGCGCGGCGGAGTTTCCAGCCGAGACCCCCTATCTCTATTCGACCTTCGGGGCCGAGAGCGAGGCGGAGCCCTCCAACCGGCGCAAAGTGATGATCCTGGGATCGGGTCCGAACCGGATCGGCCAGGGGATCGAGTTCGACTACTGCTGCGTGCATGCCGCCCTCGCGCTCGGCAAGCTCGGGATCGAGACCATCATGGTCAACTGCAACCCCGAGACCGTCTCGACCGACTACGACACCTCGGATCGGCTCTATTTCGAGCCCCTGACGCTCGAACACGTGCTCGCCGTCTGCGAGACCGAAAAACCCGACGGTGTCATCGTCCAACTCGGCGGGCAGACGCCGCTCAAGCTGGCGAAGGGGCTCGAAGCTGCGGGAATCCCGATCTGGGGCACCTCGCCCTCCGCGATCGATCTCGCCGAGGACCGCAAGCTCTTCGGCGCGCTGCTCGCCGAGGAGGGTATCCGGCAGCCCGAAAACGGCACTGCGCGGACCCTCCCGGAGGCGCTCGAAGTGGTGCGACGGCTCGGCTTCCCGGTGCTCGTCCGCCCCTCCTACGTGCTCGGCGGGCGGGCCATGGCGATCTGCTACGACGAAGAGACGCTGGCGCATTTCATGACCCAGGCCGCGGAGGTCTCGGACGGACACCCCGTACTCCTCGATCGCTACCTCGAGGACGCCACCGAGTTCGATCTCGACTTGATCGCGGACGGTGAACAGGCGGTGGTCTGCGGCATTCTCGAGCACATCGAGGAGGCGGGCGTTCACTCCGGGGACTCGGCCGCAGTGCTGCCGCCGCATCACGCCGCCGCCGCGGAGCTCGACGAAATGCGCGTCGTGGCGAAGCGGCTCGCATTGCGTCTCGGCGTCTCGGGGCTGATGAACGTGCAGTTCGCCCGCCATCGCGGCGATCTCTACGTTCTCGAGGTCAATCCACGCGCGTCGCGCACCGTGCCATTCATCGCCAAGGCAGTCGGAGTGCCGCTGGTCGGCATCGCGTGCCGGGTAATGGCGGGCGAACGCCTCGCGGGGATCGGATTCGTCGGCGAGCCCCAGGCACCGGCGATCTTCGTCAAGGCACCGGTCTTCCCGTTCAAACGTTTTCCGGGTGTCGACCCGCTCCTGGGACCGGAGATGAAGTCGACCGGCGAGGTCATGGGCGTCGACGAAGAGTTCGGCTGGGCGTTCGCCAAGGCGTGGATCGCTGCGGGCAACCAGCTGCCGCTCGCGGGCACGGCCTTCCTGTCGGTTCATGATCGAGAGAAGCCGGGGCTCGTGCCGATCGCCGCGCGTCTCATCGGCCTCGGCTTCGAGATCATTGCCACCGACGGCACGGCGCGGTTTCTGGCTGGCCGCGGATTCTCCGTGCGCCGGATCAACAAGGTTCACGAGGGGCGACCGCATGTCGTCGACGCCATGATCAATCGCGGCATCCAGCTGGTCGTGAACACTCCGGTCGGGCGGGACTCTGCCATCGATGACGCCTACATCCGGCGCACGGCCGTGCGTTACCAGGTTCCATGCATCACGACCCTCTCTGGCGCCATGGCGGCAGTCGACGGCATCGCCGCGCTGAAGCAAGGCGGGCTGGCCGTGCGCTCTCTCCAGGAGTTGGGCATGCGCATTCCGCGCCTTCCCATCCCCCCCATCCCTCACAATCCTCAGATCGCCGCGCCCCTGCCGTCCCCCGAAGTCACTCCTTTGAAGGTGCGCGCCGGGTGACCGCCAGCGGGCCGGAGATCCGGATCTTCACCGACGGAGCCTGCAGCGGCAATCCGGGGCCAGGAGGCTATGGCGCCGTGCTCGTCTCGGGTTCCCATCGCAAGGAGCTGGCGCGAGGGTTCCGCAAGACCACCAACAACCGCATGGAGCTCCTCGCCGTCATCGACGGCTTGAAGTCGTTGAAGAGCCGCCGGCGGGTGGAGATTTGGAGCGACTCGAAGTACGTCGTCGAAGCCATCGAGAAAGGCTGGGCGAGAAAGTGGCGCGACAACGGCTGGCGCAAGGCCGACAAGAAGCCGGCGCTCAATCCCGACCTCTGGCAGGAGCTCCTGGCGCTCCTCGACATGCACCAGGTGAAATTCCTCTGGCTGCGGGGGCACGACGGGCATCCGGAGAACGAACGCGCCGATCAGCTCGCCGTGACCGCCCTGCGCGGACCGGCGCTGCAGATCGATCGCGTTTACGAGGCGGGCAAGTAGGCAGAGGAGAACCGAGATGACGTCACACCGGATGGAGAAGGACAGTCTGGGCGAGATCGAAGTCGCGGGGGAGGTCTACTGGGGCGCGCAGACCGAGCGCGCGCGGCGCAACTTTCCGGTCTCCGGCCTGGTCTTCCAGCGCCGTTTCATCGCCGCGCTGGGCTTGATCAAGGGCGAATGCGCGGCGGTCAACGCCGAGATGGGCATCGTCGACCGCGGCCTCGCCGAGACCATCCAGAAGGCGGCGCTCGAGGTCCATGAAGGCATGCACGACGCCCACTTCCCGCTCGACATCTTCCAGACCGGCTCGGGCACCTCAACCAACATGAACGCCAACGAGGTGATCTCGAACCGGGCGATCGAGATGCTCGGCGGCGTCGTCGGATCGAAGAAGCCGGTCCATCCCAACGACCACGTCAACGCCGGGCAGTCCTCGAACGACGTCATTCCGACCGCCATCCACGTCTCGGCTTACTCCGCGATCACCGAGGACCTGGAGCCCGCGCTCGTCCGGCTCCGCGACGCCCTGGCCGCCAAGGCGGTCGAGTTCGACGACGTGGTGAAGATCGCCCGCACGCACCTTCAGGACGCCGTCCCGATCCGCCTCGGACAGGATTTTTCCGGCTTTGTGCAGCAGATCGCGAACGGCATCGAGCGTCTGCACGCCGCGCGGCCGCGGCTCGCGGAGCTGGCGCTCGGCGGCACGGCGGTCGGGACCGGGCTCAATGCCCCTCCCGGCTTCGCCGACGCGGTCATCGCTCGCATGGCCAAGCGCAGCGGGCACCCGTTTGTGCCGGCGCGCAACCGCTTCGAAGCGATGGCCGCCAAGGACGCGGCGGTCGAGGCGAGCGGGGCCCTCAAGACGATCGCCGTGTCGCTCAACAAGATCGCCAACGACCTGCGCTGGCTGGCCTCGGGTCCACGTTGCGGTATCGGCGAGATCTCGCTGCCGTCGCTGCAGCCGGGGAGCTCGATCATGCCGGGCAAGGTCAACCCGGTGATCCCCGAAATGACCATGATGGTTGCCGCGCAGGTGGTCGGCAACGACGCGACGATCACCATCGGCGGCATGAACGGCAACTTCGAGCTCAACGTCATGATGCCGGTGATCGCCTACAACCTGCTGCAGTCGGTCCAGCTGCTGACTTCGGCGGCCAACCTCCTGGTCGAGCGCTGCGTCGCCGGCATCACCGCCAACCGCGAGCGCTGCCTGGAGCTCGTCGAGCGCTCGCTCGCCATGGTGACGGCGCTCGCGCCGCGGATCGGCTACGACGCCGCCGCGGCGATCGCCAAGGAGTCGGTGGCGACGGGGAAGACGGTGCGCGAGCTCTGTGTCGAGAAGCAGATCCTGCCGCCCGCCGAGCTCGCCGCCATCCTCGACCCCTACGCCCAGACCGAAGGCGGCATCGTCGAGGGGGCAGGCACCGGCGGCTAGCCGACGCGGTCCGATGATCTCACGCGGCTAACTTGAGTGTATCGGTGTCACAGGGGGAGCCGCCGGGCCGCGGATGACAACTATCGCGTGACAGAGAGCTCGCGCTCGCTAGACGAGCCAAGGGATCGGATAGGTCAGAGGCGGAAGGTACGTTTCTGTCTGGACAAGGAGACTCGACAGATCCGTTCTTTACGGATCCGTCCCGAATCCTGTGGAAAAAGAAAGTGGCGTAACCTCCTGCTGACCAAAGCACATCGCGGTTTCCCGCGAAGGAGGATTACGCCGTGGAAGAGGTTAGCAGAGAGAAGGTCGTTGGGTTTCGGCAGGACATCC
>JANNGS010000016.1:0-21561 GCA_031403995.1 Thermoanaerobaculia bacterium | reverse complement strand
CCCGCCTTGCCGCTCGGACCTCAAACTGCACCGGCTCACACAGTGAGCCCACGAGAGTGCGTATGGAAGCGTGGTCCTGGTGCCCCTTCTCCCGCCGGCTTGACTCGGACTGGCCCCCTCATGGAAGGCACACATTTCCGGAGAACTGTGGGGAGGCCACCCACTGCTCTGGAAATGTGTGCCTGTCCCTATTTATTTCGAGCAAGAGCCTCAGAGGCCGAGACTATTTCGCCTGGTGGTACGAATCCGGGTCCTTGGACGCGAGCTGGGTGAGCGCCACGAAGTCTCCGTCGCGATGGTACGCCACGAACGCGATGTCGTCACGCGCCTCCTGCATCTCTCGCGCGCGCACCGGATCGAAGCGCTCGTACTGGTAGAAGTGCCGTGCCAGAAGCTCGAGCGCCTTCTCTTTGCGGCCGAGCTGCGCCCAGATCGCCGCAAGGTTGTACGACGCTTCGAGCACCGGCTCGTTCTCCTGCGCCATCCGCTCGGCCTCGGCCGGCCTGCCCTGGCCGACGAGGTAGGTCGCCGCAAAGATCTTGTTGTAGAGGTCGTCCGGCGCCAGTGTCAGCGCCTGTTCGACGAAGCCCCAGGCCTTCTCGACCTGCCCCTCGGAGTTCCAGTAGACCGCGAGATTGCGATAGGTGAGCGGCAGCGGATACTCCGCGATCGAGGCCTCGAACATGCCGACACCGCGCAGGAACTCACCCGAGTGGATCGTCATCTTGCCCAGGCCGTGGAGGGAGACGGCGCGCGAGAGCGCATCGGCGCGGCGCGCCAGGATCTCGCCGAAGAGCTGGCGCGCGAGCTCCCAATCGCCGGAATGATGGCGGTGGAACTCGGCCAGAAACCGCGTCGCCACCGGGTCAGCGGGATCGGCGGCGTGCGCCTGTTCGTAGACCCGCCGGGCGTCGTCGATGCGGAGCTCGAACTCGGCGCGCAGGCCCGCCGCGAGCAACCCGGCCATCTCCGCAGAGCGCTCCGGCGAGAGGTCCGGCTCCGGAGTGTCGAGCGCGGCGCCCTCGTCCCCGACCGGCCTGCCGATCCGCTTGAGCGCCTTCTGCGCCTTTCGCGCCGAGCCGGGGAGGAGACAGCGCTGGGCGTAAACCTCCTGGTAGAGGCCCGCTGCGGCGTCCACTTCGCCGGCCTTCTCCTTCGCGAGCGCTTCGTCGAGCCGTGCTTCCGCGACCGCACGCCGGCGGTCGAGCTCTCCGCGCAGCACCTTTTCGAGGCCGCCGACCCGGAGTTGCCCCTTCTCCGCCTCGACGCGCGCCACTTCGACGCCATCGGGGTCGACGAGCAACGCGAGCGGCGCTCCGGCCGCGACGCCGTACTTCTGTCGCAGTGCCGCGCCGTCGGAAGGCACGATCCACATGCCGCTGCACGGGGCGATCGAAACGGTCAAGAAACGCGATTCGAAGAGCTGCGAGGCGCGAGCCTCGTCGCGCGACAGCGGAAACCAGAGCACCGCGAGCCCCGATTCGCCGGGCGCCGCTGCGGCTCCGGCATCGAGTACCTTCCACGGCACCCGGTAGACCTCGGGCTCCAGGCTTCCGGAGGAGACTCCGCCCATGCCGCCACCGCCGCCGCCACCGCAGGTCGCCGCGGCCGGGGAGTGCGGCAGGAGAGTTGCGAGCAGCGCGAAGAGGGCGATCGGTCGGCGCATTGGATGGCTCCGGGGGAATCTCCAGGGGACTTCCGGCTAGCGGGTCAGGGGATTCGCGCTCTCGGCATCGATGCCGAGCTCGCGCACGGCCAGCACGGCGACATGGCGTGAGATTTCGCCCCGGCGCGCCAGTTCGGCGAGCGCAGCGAGGGCGACATGCTCGGCATCGATGCCGAAGAAGCGCCGCAACTCCGCGCGCGTCTCGCTGCGGCCGAAGCCGTCGGTGCCGAGCGGCAGCAGGCCCTGCGGCACCCAGCGGGCAATCTGGTCGGGCACGAGCTTCATGAAATCCGTCACCGCGACGACCGGCCCGCGCGTCCCGCCGAGCAGGCGGGTGACGTACGGTACCCGCGGCTCCTCGCCCGGATGCAGGAGGTTGAAGCGCTCGCACTCGAGGGCCTCGCGCCGCAGCTCCTTGTAGGAGGTCGCGCTCCAGACGTCCGCTGCGACGCCGTAGCGCTCCTCGAGGATGCGCTGCGCGCGCAGCGCCTCGCCGAGGATCGACCCGGAACCGAGAAGCTGCACCCGCGGGCGATCCGCTGGCAGTTGCGATGTCGAGAAGAGGTAGAGCCCCTTGAGGATGCCGGGGGCGGCGCCGTCGGGCATCGGCGGCATCACGTAATTTTCGTTGTAGAGCGTGAGGTAGTAGAAGATGTCCTCGCGCTCGTGGTACATGCGGCGCAGCCCGTCCTCGATGATGACCGCGACCTCGAAGGCGTAGGCGGGGTCGTAGGCCACCAGGTTCGGCACGGTAGCGGCGAGAACGTGGCTATGCCCGTCCTCGTGTTGCAGCCCTTCACCGTTCAGGGTCGTGCGGCCGGCGGTCGCGCCGAGCAGAAAGCCGCGCCCGCGCTGGTCCCCGAAAGCCCAGATCTGGTCGCCAATGCGCTGGAAACCGAACATCGAGTAGAAGATGAAGAACGGAATCATGTCGACGCCGTGGCTCGCGTACGCCGTCCCGGCGGCCGTGAACGAGGCCATCGATCCGGCTTCGGTGATCCCCTCTTCGAGGATCTGGCCGTCCTTCACCTCTTTGTAGAATAGCAACGTCTTCGAGTCGACCGGCTCGTAGAGCTGGCCCTTGCTGGCGTAGATCCCATGCTGGCGGAAGAGCGACTCCATGCCGAAGGTGCGTGCTTCGTCGGGAACGATCGGCACGATGCGTCCGCCGATCGCGGGGTCCTTCAGGAGCTGGCGCAGGATCTGGACGAAGCCCATCGTCGTCGAGACCTCGCGATTGCCGCCGGCGAGGAACTCGGCGAAGGTCTCCTTCGGCGGTTGCGCCAGCGGCACCGTCCAGACCTTGCGCGCCGGAACGCTCCCGCCGAGCGCGGCGCGCCGGGCGCGCAGGTACTCGAGCTCGGGGCTCCCTTCGGCCGGGCGGTAGAACGGCGCCGCCGCGAGGTGCTCGTCGGAGACGGGAATGTCGAAGCGGTCGCGGAAGGCGCGCAGTTCCTCCTCGTTCAGTTTCTTCTGCTGGTGGGCGACATTCTTGCCCTCGCCGGAGCTGCCCATTCCGTAGCCCTTGATGGTCTTCGCGAGAATGACCGTCGGCGCGCCCTTGGTCTCGGTGGCGGCCTTGTAGGCGGCGTAGACCTTCTCCGGGTCGAGTCCGCCGCGCCGCAGGTAGGGCATCTGGTCGTTGGGGATGTCCGCCACCATCGCCGCCAGCTCCGGGTAGCGTCCGAAGAAGTGCTCGCGGATGTAGGCGCCGCCTTCGACCGAGTACTTCTGGTACTGGCCATCGAGGGTCTCGTTCATCACCCGCACCAGCCAGCCGTCCTTGTCGCGGTCGAGGAGCGGATCCCAGGAGGAACCCCAGATGACCTTGAGGACATTCCAGCCGGCGCCGCGAAAGGCCGCCTCGAGCTCCTGGATGATCTTGCCGTTGCCGCGCACCGGGCCGTCGAGCCGCTGGAGGTTGCAGTTGACCACGAAGGTGAGGTTGTCGAGCCCTTCGCGGGACGCGAGCGTCAGCGCGCCGAGCGACTCCGGCTCGTCGGTCTCGCCGTCGCCGAGGAAGGCCCATACCCGGCGATGGCCGGTGGCCACAATTCCGCGATTCTCGAGGTAGCGGTTGAAGCGCGCCTGGTAGATCGCCGAGATCGGACCCAGACCCATCGAAACCGTCGGGAATTCCCAGAAGTCGGGCATCAGCCAAGGGTGCGGATAGGAGGGAAGTCCGCCGCCCGGGGCGAGGTCGCGGCGGAAGTTCTCGAGTTGCGCCTCCGAGAGCCGGCCCTCGAGAAAGGCGCGGGCGTAGATGCCCGGTGAGGCGTGACCCTGGAAGTAGATCAGGTCGCCGTCGAAGCCCGATTCGCCGCGGCCGCGAAAGAAGTGGTTGAAGCCGACCTCGAGGAGCGTCGCCGCCGAGGCATAGGTCGAGATGTGACCGCCGATGCCGTCCTCGTGTTTGTTGGCGCGCACCACCATCGCCATGGCGTTCCAGCGGAGGATCGATTTGATGCGGCGCTCGATGGCCCGGTCCCCGGGATAGGGCGGCTGCTCGAACCAGGGGATCGTGTTGACGTACGGGCTGACCGGCGCCGGGAGCGGGACTCCGCGGCGGAAGGCACGGTCGGCCAGCTCACCGAGCAGGAAGCGGGCGCGCTCGTCGCCGCGGGTCGCGACGACGTCGTCCAGCGCTTCCAGCCATTCGTGGGTCTCCGACCTGTCGCTGTCGCCTCTGCCGTCCATGGAGCCTCCGCGCTCGAAGGAAGAATACCGGCTCGACCGGCCGCCGGACCAGACCGTGGTGCGAGGCTCCTGCCCAGCGGCGGGACCCGGGAGACTAGGCCACAGCGCGGCAGGACGGCTGCTTCAGCTTTCCGTGTCGACCGGACTCGCCGCCGGGCTGGAAGGGCCGGGGGCGCCAGTTTCCTGAGGCAGCGGCGGCATCGGCGGCATCGGCGTACCGTCGGGCCGGCGGGCGCGACCACCGCGGCGCTTGCCGCCGCGGCGCCGGGGCCGACCGGCCGGGTCGTTTCGGTCACCGCCGCCGGCACCTGGCGCCGGGACTCCCCGCGGTGCCTGCCGGGTTCGCAGATGACGATCGCCGCCGGCGTGTGCAACGTAGGCGGAAGGCTCCACGTTACCGTTCACCTCGGGCAGCTCGACCGGAACGTCGTGCAGCCGGCGGATCACCTTCAGCTGCCCGTCCTCCGGTTCGCCGTTGTCGTCGAAATTCGCCTCACCGCCGAACAGCACCAGCGGCTCGCCCGTCGCCTGGGCGACCGGCAGATCGCCGCGCTTGCCACGCCGGCGCTTGCCGCCACGCCGGCGCTTCTTGCCACCCCGTCGCGCTTCGCCTGCGCCGTCTCCCGCAGCAGTGCCGGCGGTGGGGCCGGTCTCTTCACCGTCCCCGTCGGCTTCCGCTTCCGTCGACGGGTTGACTTCGAAGACCACCGGGGCCAGCGCGGTCTGGCTGGCGCTGCGCCGGACGCCAGGCTCGGCCGCCTTGTGTGGCGCCATGGCGATCGGCGTCTGACGATCGCGCCACTCGATCTGTTCCTCGGGGCCGTGCAGGCGATGGGAGGCGACGATCTCGATCTCGATGTTGTACTCGCTTTCGAGTCGCGCCAGGTCCTTGCGCCGCCCGTTCTGCATCGCTTCCGCGAGCTCCGGGTGCATTTCGACCCGGGCCTTGAGGAGCCGGCCGGTCGCCGCACGCCCTTCGATGCGCCGCATGAGGTTCAGGCCCACGGATTCGATGGACGGAACACGCCCGGTTCCCTGGCAGGTCGGGCAGGCGCGTTGCGCCCGCGCCCTGAGCGACTGCTGGATGCGCTGGCGGTTGATTTCGAGCAGGCCGTTCGGCGACAAGCGACCGACCGTCGAACGCGCCCGGTCGATCTTCAGCGAGTCCTTCATCGTCTTCTCGACCGCGCGACGGTTCTTCATGCTGCGCAGATCGATGAAGTCGACGACGACCAGGCCGCCCAGGTCGCGCAGACGGAGCTGGCGTGCCACCTCCTGCGCAGCCTGGAGGTTGGTCTCGAGCGCCATGTCCTCATGGCTGCCGTTGCTCGACGCCCGGCCGGAGTTGACGTCGATCGCGGTCAGCGCCTCGGTCGAGTCGACGACGATCGAGCCGCCGCCGGGAAGCGGCACCGTACGGGCGAAGATCTGCTCGATCTGGCTCTCGAGGGAGTACTTCGAGAACAGCGGCACACGCTCGACGTAATGGGTGAGCTCGACCCGGGTTCGCGGCATGAACGCCTGCATGTATTCGGCGGCCTGCTGGAAGGCGGTCTCGTCGTCGACCAGGATCTCGTCGACGCCGACGTCGAGGTGATCGCGCAGCGCACGCAGGATCAGATCCTGGTCGCTGTAGAGCAGGCGCGGACCGTTGCCGCGACGCGCCTCGGTCTGAATGCGCTTCCAGACCCGCAGCAACGCCGCGAGATCCTTCTGCAGTTCGGCGCGGGTCTCGCCGAGGGCGTTCGTCCGCACGATGACGCCGCTGCCGTCGGGGAGCTCGAGCTTGCCGGCGATGCCGCGCAACTCGGCCCGGGTCTCTTCGTCCTCGACCTTCCGCGACACGCCGCGGGTGTCGTCGAACGGCGTGAAGACAAGATAGCGGCCGGCGAGCGAGAGGTTGGTGGTGATCGCGGCGCCCTTCTGGTTCTCGGGTTCGCGGGTGACCTGAATGACGATCGGCTTGCCCTGCTGCAGGATCTCCTGGATCTCAGGGCGGCTGCTGTGCGTCGGCTCGGCGTAGCGCGCCTCCGCCACGACGTCCTGGATGGCGAGGAAGCCGTTCTTGCCGGTTCCGTAGTCGACGAAGGCGGCGTTCAGGGCGGACTGGAGATTCGAGATCACGCCGCGGTAGATATTGCCGCGCGTCAAACCCCCCTCTCCGACTTCGACTTGGTAGTTCTCGAGCCCGGCGTCGGAGACCACGGCGATGCGTAGCTCCTCCGCGCTGCGGGCGTTGATCAGCATTTTTCGAGACAAGCGGGCTCCGTGAGAATGCGTTGCGAGCGTTTGGGGCGGGCGCAAAGGCGGCGGCAAAAGCGCCCGCGGAAGTGTGAACAGTCTACTACGGTCCGGCTCCGGTTCGGCGTTTCTGCCCCGAGGCCGTACGATTGCCCGCCGATGGCCTCCGCCGGCGCCGCTTCCCCGCCCCCCTCCGACCCGGAACAGGGGATCTACCGCGGCCGCCGGATCGCGCGCCGCTTCCTCTCGCCGGACGGTTTCACGGTGCTGGTCGGGAGGACCGCCGAGGAGAACGACCAGCTGTCGACGAAGCTCACCCAGCCGCTCGACTTCTGGTTCCACCTCGCCGGCGACTCGGGCTCGCACGTCGTGGTGCGCAACCCGGATCACCTGGAACGCCTCCCCAAGCCGACCGAGATCTACGCCGCCGCGCTCGCCGCCGGCTACTCCAAGGCCCGAAACGCCGGCCGCGTCGCCGTCCATATGGCCCGCGGCGCCGAGGTCTCGAAACGCCGCGGCCAGCCGCCGGGAGAAGTCACCCTGGAGCGTTACACGACCGTGATGGTCAAGCCGCAGCGCGAATAGCGCCGGGGACACAACGGAGGGACGTCATTGTGTCCCCGGGGAACCCCGGGGAAGTGTTTGGGAAGTGTTTTACGCTAGATTTGCGCTTCATGAGGAAGATCGTCCACGTCGACATGGACGCCTTCTACGCTTCGGTCGAGCAACGCGACCGGCCGGAGCTGCGGGGGAAGCCGGTGGTGGTCGCCTGGACCGGGCCGCGGTCGGTGGTTTGCGCGGCGTCGTACGAGGCGCGGCGCTTCGGCGTCCGCTCGGCGATGGCGGCGGTCACCGCGCAGCGGCAATGCCCGCAGGCGGTCTTCGTGCCGCCTGACTTCTCGCGCTACCGCGAAGTCTCGCGCCAGGTGCGCGCCATCTTCCTGCGCCACACTGCGCTCGTCGAGCCGCTGTCCCTCGACGAGGCCTATCTCGACGTTACCGAGGAGCTGACCGGCCTCCCCACTGCGACCGAGACCGCGCGCGTCATCCGGCGCGAGATCCGCGACGAGACCGCGCTCACCGCTTCCGCCGGTGTCGCGCCGAACAAGTTCCTGGCCAAGATCGCCTCGGACTGGAGGAAGCCGGACGGCCTGTTCGTCATCCGGCCGCAGGAGGTCGAGGCCTTCCTCTCCCCTCTCCCGGTCGGCAAGCTTCCCGGCGTCGGCAAGACCACCGGCGAGGCGCTCACCGCGATGGGGATCGCCACCGTCGGCGACCTCAAGTCGCGCTCGCTGGTCGAGCTCGAGATGCGTTTCGGGAAATTCGGCCGCCGGTTGCACCAGCTCAGCCGGGGAGTCGACGACCATCCGGTGGTCGCCCATCGGCCGGTCAAGTCGATCTCCTCGGAGACGACCTTCGAGAACGACTTGCCGCTCGCGGCGCTCCCCGCGACCATCGAGCGCCTGGCGCGGCAGGTCTGGGAGGTCGCCCGCCGCCGTGAGCGCAGCGGACGAACGATCACCGTGAAGCTCAAGACCGCCGACTTTCGTTCGCTCTCCCGCCGCCGGACGCCGGCCGCACCACCGGCCGATGCCCAGGAGCTCGCGGGGCTCGCCGTCGCGATGCTCGACCAGTTCGGGCAGGGCGAGTCGACACGCTTCCGCCTCGCCGGGGTCGGGGTTTCCAATTTTCTCGACGAGGGGACCGAGACCCCCCAAACCGAGCTCTTTCCGGATCCGGAATAGAATGGGCCCGAATGCAAGAAGCCCTCCTCCCGCAACATCCCGTTCCCGAGACCTCCAGCTCCTTCGATGACTTAGGGTTGACGCCCGAGCTGCGGCTCGCCGTCGCCGAGATGGGTTGGACCCATCCGACGCCGATTCAGGCCGCCGTCATCGCCGCGGCGATCGCCGGCCGCGACGTCCTCGGCCTCGCCGAGACCGGCTCCGGCAAGACCGCCGCGTTCGCGATTCCGCTCGCCCAGCGCATCCAGGCCGGCAGCGGCATCCGTGGGCTCATCCTTTCGCCGACCCGCGAGATCACCTTGCAGACGAAGGCCTTTCTCGACTACTTCGGCGCCAGCCACCGGCTGCGCACCGTATCGCTCATCGGCGGCCTCAACATCAAGCACCAGATGGACGAGCTGGCGAAGAAGCCCTGCATCATCGTCGCCACTCCCGGGCGGCTCCTCGACCATCTCGAGCGCCGCACCGTGCGACTCGACAAAGTCGAGGAGCTGGTGCTCGACGAAGCCGACCACATGTTCGACATGGGTTTCATGCCGCAGATCAACGCCATCCTGGCCTACCTGCCCAAGGTCCGCCACACGCTGATGTTCTCCGCCACCATGCCGCCAGAGATCGAGCGGCTGGCACAGCGCTTTCTCAGGGACCCGCTGCGGGTGGACATCCTGCCGCCGGGACGCGCCGCCGCCGGGATCTCGCACCGGCTCTATCTCGTCGATCCGGGAAACAAGAAACCGTGCATCCTCTCGCTGCTCAACCAGGAGCTCGGGTCGACGCTGGTCTTCGTCCGCCGCCGGAGCGACGCCGAGTGGCTCTACCGCGCCCTACTGCGCGAGGGCCATCCGGTCGATCGCATCCACTCCGATCTTTCGCAGAAGGAGCGGATCGCATCGCTCGACGGCTTCCGCGAGGGCCAGCACCGGATCATGATCGCGACCGACATCGCCTCGCGCGGCCTCGACGTGCCGGGAATCCAGCACATCATCAACTACGACCTGCCCGAGACCGTCGAAGACTACGTCCATCGCGCCGGCCGCACCGCGCGCGGTAACGCCACCGGGCTGGTGTCGTCGATCGCCAGCTGGATGGAGAAAGAAAAGATCCGCGACATCGAGGCGGCGATCACCCAGCCGATACCGCGCTGTACCACGCCCGGCGTCGAACCCTACGTCGAGCGCACCGGCGCCGCCCCCTCGTTCAAGCGCGCCCGCAAAGCGCGCTGGTAGAGCCCCGGCTTCACAATCGGGGCCAGGGTGAGTGCGCCGGCCTCACCGGACGGCGTTCGCCGCCGAAGCTGCGGTGCAGACCGCGGGCACGCCGTTCTGCGGCGTCGGTTTCAGTCCGATGCCTGCATAGCGCACGCGCAGCGCCGCCTCGTCGCGCGTCCGGAACGCTTCGGGCGCGCGCGCGTAGTCGGGGCAGACGCGACGAATGGCCCCCTGGATCGACCGCGCCATCGCCGGGCTCATGTAGGAGGGGTTGAGCGCCTCGTCCCAGTAGTCGTTGACGTGGTCGCTCCAGGAAAAAGGGCGCCAGATCTCGGCGCGGTCGCCGGAGAACTGCACGATGGGGGCTTTGCCTGGGACGATGCCGTCTTCGAAAAGACTGCGGTAGAAGAGGTAGCCCTCGTAGTTCGCCACCAGGTCGGCGTTCGAGTAGATGCTCGTGGTCCACTGGCCGAAGAGCCAGCGCTCGTTGAAGATGCCGCGGCCGAGGATGTGCTCCTCCCGCCAGCCCGCGAGACGCGAGAGGTAGTACTTCTTGCCCTGAGAAAAGAAGTGCCCGAGCTTGTCGGTGCCGGTAAGCGAGCCCGCCAGGCGGAGGGTGTAGCCGACGCCGAAGACGAAGTTGACCCGGCGGGCGTAGAGGGGCAGACCGTCGAAGATACTCTGGTGCCGGTGCTGCGGCAGGCGCTCAATCTCCGGCGATTTCATCGCCAGACGTTCGATCCTGTCGACCCAATGGAGGCCGCCGAGCTTGTGGTAGACCGCGGTCGCGAAGCCGGCGCGGTCCGCGCCACCGCGCCAACTGGCGACCACCTCTTCGAGAGCTTGGTTGACGATGTGATCCAGCGCCGGCTGCGCATCCACGATCGTCTGCAGACGATTCGTATACTGATCCGTCTCGTAGCCCACCGCGGGGGCAGCCAGCCCGAGAACGGCTAGAACCAGCAAAGCGACCGGAGCGAGCTTGGCTAGCGGCGCCAACTGCGTCGAGACCTGCCTCTGTCTGCGATGCGGCCGAGCGATCAGAACCTCCAGCCAACCGTCCCCGAGACGCTCTTGCGGGCGCCGAAACCGCCCTCCAGATTGAGCGTCCAGCGCTCGCCCAGACTGGCCTGGAGGCCCGCGAGCGCGTTCCACTGATCCTTCTGCTTGAGCTCGACGGCGAACGGCACCGGGCCGAGAAAGGGCAGCTCGATCGTCCCCTTGTGGTCCTCGCGGGTGTCGAGGTACATCGCGCCGACCCAGACCGAGCCGCGGCCGTTGTAGAGCCCCAGGCGCGGCATCACCACCAGCGAGTTGGCGCTCGAGTCGAAGTCCCCGGTGAGGTCGCTCGCGGTCGCGACCCCGGTGAGCGAGGTGAACCAGACGTTGCCGCCCGCCACGAGCGTCAGCCCGCCGCCGTAAACCGTCCCGCCGTAGTCGATCGTCACCTTGCCCAGCGGGAAGGGCAGAGGAACCTGGCTGAAGTCGACTTCGGTGCTGGCGTCGAGCGCCCCGATCAGGCCGAAGACATTGAGGAAGGGGAAGAGCCAGACGTCCATCTGGACGTTGTAGTCGGTGATCTTGTTGTCGATCGCCAGCCGGTCGAGGGGCAGGAATTCGAAGCCCGGGATGCCCAGAACCAGGCTGTCGAGCGCATAGTCCTGGCTCTGGTCGTAGACCGTGATGCCGATACCGTAAGGCAGCGGCAGCTTCTTCCCCGCGGCGAGAGAGGCGGCAAACGGGGGTCCCTCGGCACGCGCCGCCTGCGCCGCTCCCAGAACCGTCATGACACCCAGAATGAAAGCGAGTCTCTGAACATTCTTCACGGACGAAGCCCCCTTTGGTTCCCGGGAGTCTAGCCCTGCTTTCAGTTCCTGGGCAGGAGGGTCCCGGATTTCAGATCGAAGCGGTCGCCCGAGACCAGGACGCGCAGCATCATCTCGTCGGTCGCCAGTTTCGGTTTCGCCGCTGTGCCGTCCGTCCGGACGGCCGAGCGCCGCGCGTCGAAGATCATCACCCAACCCTCGCCCAAGACCTCGAAGGTGCGGTCGGGACGGATCCAGATCGCGGTCTTCTCGTCGACGCCGATTCCCGGCAGCTCCGGATGCTCGAGCACCACGGAGATCAGCCGGTTCTGCCGTTGGCGGGCGACGAAGTGCTGGTCGAGGATCGCCTCGGTGACGTAGCCCAGCCCCTCCTTCACTTCGACGTTGCCCCCGCGCACGACGGTGAAGTCGCCCTCGCCGGTGAGCATGACGCGGCTCATGCAGGCGAGCCCGGCCGAGCTCCCGGCGAGGACGCCACCGTCGTCGTAGACCTTGCGGATCGCCGCCTCGGCCGGCGTCCCCAGGATCGCCGCGGTGATCTTCGCCTGGTCGCCGCCGGTGAAGAAGATCACCTTCGCCGCGGCGATCGCAGAAAGGAACTCCGGCTTCGAAGCGTCCTCGCGGGTCCGCAGCTCGATCGCCTGCATCCCGGTCGCGCCGAGCACCTTGAGCTCGTCGACGTACTCCTGCCCGGTCTCGGCGCGCTCCGAAGCGGTCGGCAGGATGACGATTGCCGCGTCCTTCCCCCCCGCCAACGCGAAGATCCGCGGCCAGAACGGATCCGACTCGCCGCCGCCGCCGTTGAGCACGAGATGCCCCAGAGGCGGCGCGACCGCATCGGCGGCACTCGCCGCGGAAGCTGAAGCACCCCCAAGGACCAGGGCGATCCCAGCCAGAATTGCGAACCTCCCGGCGCGCAAAGGGAACCCACTGCGGACTTTCAACCGGCGCTCCACGAGCTTCTGCTGGACCGCCATCCTTCCGACCGAGAAGACCATCAAAAAATCATAGCAGCGGCGTAGCAGGGGTCCTCGCGGAGCAACTGGCGAAAGAGCTCGTGTCGCGAATGAGCTCGAAAGCGTTGCCGAGAGGGTTGGGATAGACCTCCTCCTGATCCGCCCAGCGATCGCGCACGGTGAGCTCGACCTCCAGGTTGGTGAGCCCGGCGGCGAACATCCAGTAGCGATCGAACTCGACGCAGGCATCGACGATCTTGACGAAGAGCTCGAGATTGTCCGGCGCGAAGAACCAGAACATGCCGCTCTCGGCGGTGAGCGACTCCGCGAACGCCGGGGTCGCTCCACCCGTCCAGCTCGCAAAAGTCGCCGACACCTCGAAGCGCCCCCCGGAGAGGCAGAGCGTCGTGGCGTCCGGAACACAGGAACCCTCCGCCAATGGGCCTTTTCCCTTTACCGGAAGCTTTTCGCCTATGGCCTTCGACGCCATCCAGCCGACCGAATTTGGTTCAGCTGCGGATGTGGAAGCCGAAGCGGGGCACCCGCCCAGGGCCTCGATGTCCTGCAGCGGCGAAAAGGGCTGTTGCCAGGGGTTGACTCGCGACCAGATCTCGCCGGTTTCCGTGTCGGTCACCGAGAGGTGCACTTCGACATCGGTGAGACCCGCGGCGTAGATCCAGTGATGGTCGTTCGACCCGCAGCCGTCGAGGACCTTGACGATGATCTCCGGATTGTCAGCGGTGAAGAACCAGAACCCCCCGGTCTCCTCGCGAATCGCCAGCGCGGTGCCGTCCTTCGTCCGCTCGTCCCGCACCCACCAGTCGGCGTGCAGGCGAAAGCGGTCTCCGGCCAGACAAAGCGAGGTGGTCGAACCGGAGCACGGCAACACATACTTGCGGGCGAAAATCTGCTGCGGTCCCTCGGACGTACCCCCTTCCCAGGCGACGACGAACACTCCGGCGTCGTTGATCGAGATCGAAGGGTGGGCCGTGATCCAGATGTGCTCGCCCAGTTGCCTCGGCTCGTCGACCCGGACCGGCGGGCCGTAGGGCGTCCCGTTCGGGCGATAGGCGCGAGCGTAGAGGTCCTCGGAATCCTCGTCCGTGCCCAGGTTGTGGATCCAGGCGACCACAAAGTCCCCTTCCCGATTCATCGCGAGATCGCAGTCGTACTGCGCGCCAGCGCTCTCGGTCGGCACGCGAAACGGATCCCCGAGCGGAACGCCATCGGCGCCAAATCGCCGGGCGTAGACGTTCGAGCCCCCCCCTGCCACCGAGTCGCCCTGATCCCAGGCGACCGCGAAATTGCCCTGGGAATCTATCGCGACGTCGCAGAGGAACTGGAAACCCGCGTCCGCAGAAGCCACTGCGAACTCGGTCCCGATTCGATCCCCGTCGCGCGAGACCCGTTGGCCCCTCACCACGGGTTGAATGAGTCTGTCGTAGCTGGCGAGCCAGACAACGACTGAGTTGCCAAGAGAATCGGTCGCCACTCGAACATCGGAGTAGTAGCCGAAGGTCTCTTGATTCATGCGTAGCGGTGCCGTTACAGGCAGTTCGCCGTCGAAAACCTGCGCAAAGGACGCCACATCGATTCCATTTGGCTCGCCACTCGACCAGGCCAAGAGCCAACGAGTCGTTCCGGAGAGCCCCAACGCTGGCGCGCCGGCGCCACCGTCGTTTCCTTCAACGGTCAGCTCTGTACCCAAAGGCTCCCCAGTCTCCGATAACGTTCGCGAGCGAACTCGCCGGTGACCATCGAGCCCGCTATAGCTAGTCCACGCCGCGCGATATTCTCCGGTCCTTTCATCGAACGAAATCGCCGGTCCCGACTCATAGAAGTCTCCGCTCGCATCCACTTCGACTTGAAAGGCTCCAGAGCGAGGCTCGCCGTTGGCGTCGTAGGCTCGACCGGCAACTTGCCTCCTCACTTCCGAGCTGTCTTGCCAGGCCACGAAGAAGGAGCCATCGACCCCGACACCAACTTCCGGATCTTTGAGGTCTCCGGAAGCGAACTCTGACACTGTCTTTTCTCCACCAAGCACCTGCTGACCGACCAATACAGACGCACAAGCCAGGAAGCTCAGGAACCCGGCGAGCGTGCACACCCGTGCTTGGACCCGGCTCACTCCGTCTCCCCCCACGGCCCGCGAATCTCGTACTCGTATCCAACAGGAAGCGCCGAAGCGTTGAGCTGAGTCCCGGAGACGCCGAGGCTCTCATTCCCTGAGCTCAGCTTCTCCCAGGTCAGCTCGAAGTCCCCGACACTTTCGGCAATCATGCTCTCGACCGCTACATCTTCCGGCGTTGCGGCGCGATACTCGTAGGCCGACACGCTCCAGGGCGAAGCTAGCGAGAACGAGGCCAGCCAAAGGGCCGCGGTCGCGGTGTCGTCCGCTTGGCGCTCCCAGGCTGCAACACAGCTTCCGTTGGCATCGCAAGCCACGAGCGGCGACCTGTCGGCTTCGCCCGCGGGCGGTGACACAAACGGAAGGCTATCGGTGAGTGGCGTGCCATTCGCGGCGTAGCCCCTCACCCTGAGCTCGAAACGGTCGGAAGCTGGGTTCCACTCCTCCCAAAGGGTTACGAACGCACCGGCGGAGTTGATGGCCACCGAGAGATTCTGGCACCGGTTCGAGGATTGGGACGGATTGATCTGAACGGCCAGAGGATTGCCACCGCTGTCGATGAGCCGCAGCCAGACCTTCCGGTCCGTGTCGTCCGCGCCGCTCTCCTGCCAGCCCAGGACGAAATTGCCGCTACCGTCGCGCGCGGCGCGGGCGGCGAAGGGCAACCCCTTGGTCCGGTTTGAGACCTCCTTTTCGGTCGAAAGGGCGAGGCCGGCGGCGGACGTGAGCTGACCCATGAGCGCCATGCTCCCATCCGCATCCACGGAGAGAGGGCGGGCCTCGAGTCGATTGGTGCTTGCTCCGGCCCATCCGAGGCCAAATGAAGTGCTGCGCGGCAGGCCGAGCACAAAGTCCTCGTTGCCATAGTTGGTCTGATTGAAGCTTCCAGGGTTGCCGAATCGAAAGACGCCAGGCTGGCCCGAGACCGGCGTTCCGGCGGCCGGGCCGTTCAGGGTGTCGTCCGCTCTCGGCGTGAAGAAAGTGCCCGAGGTGCGATACGCAGAAGGGACCTGGAGGTCGAGCCGCTCATTGTGCGGGGCATACACCACCAGCCAATTGTAGTCGCGGGCGACGACCATCGCTTGGTCCTGGATGATCGTTGCGGGAGTGCAAGGGTTGGACGTGCAGGCTTGGTTCTTGATTCGTTTCTGCTCGCTCACGACGAGGCTCGACCACCGAGTGTTCGAGATGAGATATCGAAGGCGCGTCATGTCTTGCGACGAGGCCTCGTCCATGGCCCGGTTGTACGACTCGAACTGCGCAGTGTGGGTGTAGGCATCCTCGCTGCAGAAATCGGGGGCTACGGCGGGATCCGAAGGAGGATTGGCAGGAGGAGGGTTGAGGCCGCAGATCCCCCACTCCCAGATCCCCTGCGCACCGAAGGTGTACCCGGTGGCGCCGCTCAGCCAGGAGAGCCATCCGGCCTGGCGAGCGCGAAACCGGTTGTTGTGGCGCGGATTCACGGCCTGCGGGTCCATTCCGTTGTCGTAGATCGCCTCGCCGTTCACCACCGACCGGCGGTTGGATCTGAAGCGCGGATCGGTGAGGCCGCGAAGGCCCGAGATCAGCGTCCGTGGACGTTCGGTGATGCGGCTCAGGCGATTTCCGTTCTGACCGCTCTGGCCCATCCAGAAATCGAGCCAAGGATCGGTCGAGAAGGAACGGTAGTTGCACATCCTGTTGAGCGTCGCGCCGGACGAGCTCCCCGCCGCCGTGCCGGCCATCGTTCCGAAGTGGCCCGTCGTCAGGAGATGCGGCGCGGTCATGGCGAGCACGTTGCCGACGTCTCGGATCAGCAGGTCCGTAGCCGAAAGCGGGTCTCCGCAAGTCGGCTGTGAGATCCCATCGTCGAAGGTGGGGGAGAGAATCACCGCGTTTCCGGAGAGCCGGGCGGCAAGATTGCGGGCGAACGGCGCGACGTTTTCGAAGGTCGGATACCCGTTGACGGGTGCCATCACGCTGGTTATGAGGACCGTGATGTCCTGGCAGTTGGCGTACTGGACCATCTCTTCATAGCGCTTCCAGAAAGTCGCGTTTGGAAGCGAGTCGGCCGTCGGATAGATCGTCGTAGCCGTCTTGGGCGCGGGAGTGGTGGACTCGACGTCCTCCGGTCCCGTCAGCCCATTGACCGCGGCCGCGCAATTTTCTCCCTCACGAAGCTGGTCCGAGAACGGGGGCTGCCGACCTGAAACGGAGTTGCTCTCGATGCAACCACCGGCCCACTCCGGGGCGATGCCGATCTGCACCAGTGAGAAGTTCCTCGCCTTGCGATCGTTGACATAAGTGACCCATTCGCTCGGCAGCGAGCGCAACGGTGCTGCCCAGGCCGAGTCCCCAACCCAGAGAAAGGGTTCGCCATTGGCGTAGATCAGAGGGCCATTGCCGTAATGCTGCGGAGGGTTCGTGACAGTCCACTGTTCCTGAACAGTAGGGTGCCCTTTCGTGAAAAGCGGGTTGCTGGACGGCGCCTGTAAGCTAGTTACCGTCAAACTCCGGTTGGCGACCTCTGCATTGGTGAGGCCGGTGCCAGCTTGGCAGTCGCCGTCCTCACAGGTGAAGCCATAGTTCCAAGCTCCGAGGTCCTTGAAAGACGAGCGGAAGCGGATGATGTCCCGCCCGCTTGAATCGCCGTCGTAGAAAGCATAGACGCTCCTCGTATGCCCCGTAGGCGGATGCGTAAAGGTGACCTTGAGTTTCATCGTTCGATAGGAGGTCGTCAACGCGCGCGAGGCAACGATCGTACGTTGCCAGCAGTTCTGGGTCTCGACTTCGGCACCCTCATGACACCTCGGGAGCGTCGCTCCGGCGGGGATCGTACAAGCCGAGGGCTCCACAGCCCCCGACGGCATTGCCCAGATACTTGCAGTCTGGAGTTGCCCCGGTTTCGTGGACGCTTCATGCTCTTTAGAGCGAGGAGGCCAGGATGCCGAAGAGTCACCCGCAGTACCCCGCCGAGTTTCGGTCACGAATGGTCGAGTTAGTTCGATCCGGTCGTAGCCCGGAAGATCTGGCGAAGGAGTTCGAGCCGTCGAGCCAGGCGATCCGCAACTGGGTTCGGCAGGCGGACGTCGATGAGGGCCGCCGAGCGGACGGGCTGACGAGCGCAGAGCGCGACGAGCTCGGTCGCCTGCGACGCGAAGTGAAGCAGCTGAAGACCGAGCGAGAGATCCTGTCAAAAGCCGCGGCCTGGTTCGCTCGGGAGACCGGTTCGATCCCGTCAGGGTCTTCGAATTCGTGAGAGCGCATCAGGCCGAATACCCCGTGGCCACGCAGTGCCGAGTCCTGGAGGTCTCCACCAGCGGCTACTACGCGTGGCTGGATCGCAAGCCGTCGAAGCGAGCGCGCGAGGATGCGGCGCTGTCGACCCGGATTCGAGAGCTTCACCGGCTTTCCGACGGCACCTATGGATCGCCGCGACTCCTCGACGATCTCGCCGATGAGGGCTTGGATGTGAGCCGCAAGCGAGTCGCTCGGCTGATGAAAGAGCTGGGCTTGCAAGGCGTCAGCCGGCGCCGTTTCGTGTGCACCACGACTCGCAGCAGCAAAGCCTCGGCTGCTCCGGATCTCGTCCGGCGCGAGTTCTCCGCCAATGGCCCGAACAAGCTCTGGGTGGCCGACATCACCTACGTGCCGACCTGGAGCGGCTTTCTGTATCTCGCGGTAGTGCTCGACGTCTGGAGCCGCCGCATCGTCGGCTGGGCAATGCGCACGCATCTGCGCACCGAGCTCGTCGCGGAAGCGCTCGAGATGGCGCTCGACCGACGAAGACCGCAGGACGTGATTCACCACTCCGACCAGGGCTGCCAGTACACCTCGATCGAATTTGGAAGACGCTGCCGTGAGGCGCATGTCCGGCCTTCGATGGGCACGGTCGGCGACTGTTTCGACAACGCCATGTGCGAGAGCTTCTTCGCCACGCTCGAGTGCGAGCTGCTCGATCGGAAGACCTTTCGTACCCAGGTCGAGGCCCGAATGGCGGTCTTTTCCTTTATCGAAGGCTTCTACAACCCCCGGCGCCGGCACTCGGCGATCGGAAACATCAGCCCGATGCGCTTCGAAGCTCGTCACGCCAACTCGGTCTCAGCCGCCGAGCTCGGCGGCACGCCGCGTTTCCGTGGGAACCAAGGGCTGATGGAGCCCCTGCGAGGCTCCACTACAAGCCCACAGCCGGTCGTATGAGTGAAAGCCGTAAACTGTCCACCGAATCGGGGCAGCTCCAGTCAGGACTATTACTGTGACGTTCGAAATCCTCGGCATGTCCAACCCTCCCCGTCGATCAGGACCCAACGTCGATTCGCAGGTCCCTCTATAGAGATAGTTGTCTCAGAGGCCCAATTCGTGACAAAAAAATCAAGAAACCTTCTTGAGTGGAGAGGATTCGCAGAGCTGGTCCAAGCGGCGACGCCCGTCGATGGTACCGGGTGTCGGCCCGGCGGAGGCGCTAGCGGGACGGCGTGAGCTGGAGGCGCGAGATGGTGGCTTTTTCGATTGCGGCTTCGGTCCAGGGGACGGGGCGGGTTTCGCGGCGGAGGTAGAGCGGCAGCTGGTCGTCGTAGTGCGGGTCGAACGGGTGGCCCGACTGGCCGCCGGGGAGGATCGAGAGCCCGCGGTCGGGGTCGCCGAGATCATTCACCAGGCGCATCGACGCGCCGTACTCGACATCGAGCTCGTCGCCGACCCAGGGGCCGCCGAACGCCATGACCGTGGTCGACGAACCGGCGAGCGGAAACGGCCCGCGGTTGAACAGGCGGCCGACGAGCGGCGCCGTGCCGAGGTTGTGGCCGAGCTTCAGGCGATGGATGCCGGCGTACGGCCACTGCGTGGCGTCCTCTCCCCAGCGCGCGGCACCTTCCCGCCAGGCGTCGGCGAGCGCGCGCTCGAGGATCGCCGTGCGGCTCTCGACCGCCGGCGTCGCCACGTCGTCGAACCAGGCGGTCGACATCTCGCCGTCGAGTAGCCGGATCAGGCGCCAGCGGGTGCCGAAGCGCGCCAGGTTCGCGGCGGTCGCCTCGTCCTGGAAGACGGTGCGATGCAGATGCCGTTCGACGAGCGCGAAGAGCGCCGGCGCGCCGCGCTCCCCCATCGCGCCGTCCCAACCCGAGAGCGCCAGCCACGCCTTCGCGGCATCGCCGGCGTGATCGCCACCGAGACGGGAGACGAGCCACTTCGCCCACAGCGAAGTCGCATCGCCCTGCAACGCGGCGAGGTCCGCCGGCGTCCAGTCGTCCCTCTCGGCCAACCGCTCGCGAATGCGGTCGGCGCGGAACGGGGTGTCGAACTCACCCTGGAACCAGGCCGGGAGCGGCACCGGCAGAAAGCTGTTGGCGGTGACGAGCGCCTCTGCCGGAGGATCGATGAGCACGGGGTTGCCGGCGGCGGGCAGCAGCCCGGCCCAGCCGACGTCGCTCTTCCAGCCCGGCGCCGGGAAACGGCCGTCCCAGCCGAAGCGGTTCGGCGCGCGGCCGATCGGGGTCCAGAGGATGTGGCCCTCGCGGTCGCCGACGACCAGGTTCTGCGGCGGGAACGAATAACGCGCCACCGCCGCCGGCACCTCGGCGATCGTCCTGGCGCGGGCGAGATTCATCAGCGCGAGCAGTTGGTCGGCCGGCTCGTAGCCGGACCAGGCGATCGTGCGCGCCGGCAGGCCGTGAACCGGATCGGGCTCGAGAAGCGGACCGCGATCGGTGGACCGGATGTCGAAGGCGACCTCCTCGCCGTCGTCGAGCCGGATCGACGCCTTCTCGACCGTGACCGGCACCCACTCCTCGCCGCGTTGCACTTTCGTGCCGGTGACATCGAGCCGCTCGACGAAGAGGTCGACGTCATCGACGTAGAGATTCGTCATCGCCCAGGCCAGGTGCTCGCTGCGCCCGAGAACGACTCCCGGCACGCCGGGGATCGTCATGCCGGAGACGGTGTAGTCCGGCGCGCGCAACGCCGCCTGGAACCAGACCCCCGGCAGACCCAGCCCCAGGTGCGGATCGTTGGCGACCAGCGCCGAGCGCGAGGCGCTGCGGCCGGGACCCACGGCCCAGCTGTTGCTGCCGAGCCCGGACCCTTCCGGGTTGCTGCCCACCGACTCTCCCAGGGCGGGAGTCTCGTCGGCGAGGCGCTTCACCTCTTCGAAGACCTGAGCAAGAGGGGTGCCGGCGAGCTCGCGCGCGCGGTCGGCGCCGAATTCGCGCAGGAAGCCGAACAGCTCCTCTTCATTGGGCTCGAAGATGGCCGAGAGCTGGCGCGCCATCAGAAAAACGATGCCCATCGAGTCGGCCGGCCGCCAGGGCTCGGGCGCCGCCCCGAGGAGCCGGAACTCGGGCGGCAGGTTCCCGCTGCGGGTCGAGATCCAGGCGTTCACCCCGCGCGCGTAAGCGGCAAGCAGATCGCGGCTTTCCGGCGATGCCGCGGACACCAGCTTCTCGGCCGAGGCGTAGATGCGCAGCCGCCTGACCTTCTTGTCGAGCCCGAGCGCGCGTTCCCCGAAGAGCTCCGACAGGCGTCCCGACGCCGCGCGGCGCGAGATCTCCATCTGGAAGAGCCGGTCGTTGGCGTGCAGCCAGCCGAGCGCCGCCGTGGCGTCCGCCGCCGTCCCCGCCTCGACGTAGGGCATCCCCCAGCGGTCCCAGCGCACGGCGACCGGCGCCTGCAGACCGGCGAGGGTCGCGCCGCCTTCGCGCTGCGGCAGACCGCGCGACTTCCACCAGAAGAAGACCGCCGTGCAGAGCGCCGCGACGACGATCGCGACGAGGAGGACGAACCGGACCAACTTGCGGAGGAACATGGGCACGAACTCTATCGTGCACCGGACGGGCGACCTCGGCGAGCGGCTTGCGCGTCGCTCGCCGGGCGCCGCGCTATTCGCGGCGGGCGAGGCGGACGAGGCTTTCGAGGGTGCGGAGCTTGCGGTCCTTGGCGGCGAAGAGCCGGGCCGCGAAGAGCGCCGAGGCGGCGTGCGCCGAGAGCAGGTCGAGGAGGTCGCGGTCGTCCGGGCGCAGCACCGGCTTGTGGTCGAAGAGCTTGAGGATGACGAGGGCGCCGACGATCTGATCCTGGATCTTGAGCGGCACGGCGGCGATGGTCCCCGACTCGGGGCTGGG